>NZ_JQJR01000005.1:0-561058 GCF_000745615.1 Rahnella sp. WP5
TTTTTTCCGGTGGTGACTCATCTGGATGAGAATGATATTAGCCTGGAGTTTTTTGGCGGTGAAACAGGATATGAAAAATGGAGAAGGCGATATAAGCTCCATGATACGCAGAAAATATTTATTGAACCGAATATTCATTTAACAAAAGTTGTTACGCTCATTCCGCCTGAACAAAAAGAGGATAGTGATTTTTCAGCGATTTATCCTGATGGGAGTACCGAAAAAATTCCGTATATTTATCCTAATTACGAAAAACTGCTATCCATGAAATAACGAAGTCATTATGAAGTTACCTTCAGGGAGGAAAAAGTTGAATTCTCAGTGTAAATAAAGCCCCGCGGGTCTGCACCGGTGGGGCTTTGTCGCGCGGTGCTGATATCTTAAACCTGCGCCTCCAGCCTCACCCGCTGCTGTTCCATCCCGGTAAAAATAGCGTCTGCCAGTTCAGGAGGAAACGAAGCAGGGAGCTGCCTTGCGACATTTTCAATAACGACCGGTACGAGCTCGATGATCTCATCGATCATGGTTTCTATTTGCCGTTTACCTAACCCGCTCTGCTCGCCCTGCTTAATCCAATGCCTGCGCAGGATCTTGCTGATCAGGTAATAAATTGTCAAAATAATCGCGAACCACATTGCCGCGATGCACCTGATTACCCGGCGTAAACGGCAGGGAAAGCGACAAAGGTCGCCCTTGTGAGTCTTCTGTCCATTCGGGCGAGTACTGTAAACGATCCTCGCCTTTTTGCTTTTCCCAGTACCCCACAGGAATACCGTTCATCCATATTGCTAAACGCTGCTGCGCACGACGCATATCATCACCATTGTTCCTTTCTGGCGGGCGTACTTAAATAATCCGGCTTAATTTCCTCCATAGAAGGCCTTTCAGGATCGGATTGTGAGGAAAACACCATCTCAATGCCCAACACATTAAATACCCGAAACAGCCGGTCAAGGCTGGCAGTAGCAGGGTTTGCCTCCAGTCGGGCATATGTCTGCTGGGTCACGCCCAGTTTTTCTGACACATCCTTTTGCGTCAGACCTTTTTCCTTACGGAACCCCACCAGTAACGGACGGAGCTGGTTAAGTGTTTTTAACGGATAGACTGTCTTCATTATGGCGGCTCTGATATCTCTCGTCTTATACAAATTATAAGCTGTATTGAGAACAATACACCCTAAAAGCTGTAAAAACAAAATACAGCCTGCAAGCTGTTAAAGATAAATACAGTTTATAAGCTGTAATTTGCCCACTACTGCCCCCTCATGCTCAAATACCGGTTTCACGCCCGGATGAAACCTCATGAAAAAAAGCGAATTTATCGCTCAGGATTTACTGAGCAAGATTTATCAGAACAGCGGATCGCTGCCGGAGAAGTTACCGCCGGAGCGCCAGTTAGCGGAGGAATACGGGGTTTCGCGCTTTACCGTGCGCAAGGCGCTGGAAAAGCTGGTGAGCATCGGGGCGGTGCGCATTGTGCAGGGCTCGGGAATTTACATTAACCCCGGCGTGAGCAGTAATCCGCTGGTCTACAACTCGATCACCGAAAAGAAATTCGCCGAAATCAGCTTTAAAATGCTGGAGCTGCACAAGCGGCGGCCGGATAAAGAAGAGCAGCAGGTTTTCGATCTGAGTGTGGATGATTTTATCTGGGCATTCACCCGTTTGCGGCGTATCAGCCAGCGCAACGTACAGATTGAATACTCCCGTATGCCTGCCCGTGAATTTGGTGATCTGAATCAGAAGACCATCGAACATTCCATTCAGCAATATGTTCTGAGCAAGGGCTATGCGATTTCACATTCCCTCACCCGCTATCAGGCGGTGACAGTCAATAAAGAACAGGCGCACATCCTGGGATGTAAAAAAGGCATTGCCGCCATGCACATTACCAACAGAGGCATTTTGCAGGGCGGCAAAGTTTATGCGTTCAGCGACATTATCGACATCGATTATTCCTGCACCTATGTCATCCCGTTTAATCAGGACAATCTGGCTTTCCGCCAGAAGTAATACCCTGTTGTCAGGGCGTGTGGATCACACCGTCCGGCAGGCGGCTTTGCGTCCATTCATGCGGACGGTACACCACCGGAAATTCAGCCGCAGCCTGGCTGTTAAAGCCCACGCCAATGCCCGCTTCTTCTCCCGGATAGAAATACCCGTTTTCTGGTACCTGCGCACCGGGGAAGACCTGCTGCGTGTTGGCCGGATACGCGACAAATTCCTGAATTGCCGCATTATGCAGATGAATATTCAGATGCGTATTCACGGCTGCACCAATCGGCGTCATATCAGGCGGACAATGCCACGCCAGTCGCACGCCAAAGCTCTGACAGAAATGCGCCAGCTTCAGCGCCGGGGTGATGCCGCCGATTTGCGAAACATGGCAGCGGATGAAGTCGATCCGGCGATTGACGATCAGATCTTTCCATTCCGCCGGATTATTAAATAATTCACCGGTCGCCAGCGGCACCGCGGTCTGGCTGCGGATTTGCGCCAGCCATTCGTTCTGGTCCGGCGGCAGAATATCTTCGATAAAGTAAGGCCGGTACTGCTCGACGGCTTTGGCGAACTGCACCGCCTGCTGCGGGAACAGCCGTTCGTGAACGTCGTGCAGAATGTGGAACTGATTGCCGTATTTTTCACGCAGCGCTTTGAACATCGCCAGCGTGTTGTCGATGTACTGATCCTGATCGTAATACGCACCCGCCGTCGGTTGGCGGGTGCTGTGGAAATCACGCGCATTACCGCCGTAAAAACCTAGCTGGCAGCGGATGTGGCGGTAACCTTCAGCCAGTAAGCGATCCACTTCTCCGTACAATTCTTCCAGCGTTTCACCGGCCGCATGGCTGTAGGCCGTGACGGCATCTTTCGATTTACCGCCAAACAGATGATACAGCGGCATATCTGCCAGCTTGCCTTTGATATCCCACAGCGCCATATCAATGCCCGCAATGGCGTTATTGATCACCGGTCCGTTACGCCAGTAAGCGTTCACCATCATCATCTGCCACAAATCTTCGATGTGATTGGCATCGCGGCCGATCAAAAGCGGTTTGAGATATTCATCCACCATCAGTTTGACCGCCAGCGGGCGCTGCTGGAATGTCGCGCAGCCCAGACCGAAAATACCACGGTCAGTTTCAATTCTGACAACCACTAAATTATGACGATCAGGGCGCGTTATCTGACATTCGATATGAGTAATCAGCACAGGCTGCATGATAAATCCTTAATAAAGACCGTAATTCCTTTTCACAAAAAGGCGGCGGGAATATTCGTATAGAGGTTATTTCAACGTATTTTCATCCTGCTTGTAAACCTAAAATTCAGGCTTTTATTTTGGTTTGAAAGCATGGCTTAATATCACCAAAAAACAGACCAATTTAACCATGACCCACTAAACCCGCACCGATCAGTGAAGTTCTGTGACGAGGATCCTGTTTTATTGGTTTGTTTTTAAAAATATCCCTCATTACACTCCTCTTCACTCAAATAAAGAATAATTCATTTTTTCGTCGCGGGGTTCAGGGTGAATACAGAAATAATGCTCTCGGTAATTAAACTGGTGGGCGGTGCGGGGAATATTAATAAAGTCTGGCACTGCATGACCCGCCTGCGTTTTGATTTACGCGACGAAAATAAAGTGGCCTGGGATGAGATTAAAAATCTGCCCGGCGTGCTCGGCGCGCAAAGCCAGAGTGATCAGGTGCAAATCATCATCGGACCAAAGGTGAATGTCTGGTACGAGGCCATCGTGTCGCAACTGGATCCGGTGAGCGGCAACGCCGAAACACCAACAGGAAATGTTTCCACAAAAGGAAGAAAAAGCCTGGTGTCGATGTTCATGGATACTGTCTCCGGCGTGTTCGGCCCGATCGTTCCGGCCATTGCGGGCGCGGGGATGATTAAAGGTTTGCTGGCCGGACTGATTGCCCTGAAAGTCATATCGGCTAAAAGCGAAACCGTGATGATCATCGATTTGATCGCCAGCGGCGTATTTTACTTCCTGCCGTTTTTCCTCGCGGTTTCTGCGGCGAAGATCTTCAAAACCAATGAATATCTGGCCGCTGCCGTAGCCGCCTGCCTGATGTACCCGACGCTGATGGACGCGGCGAAAGCACTCGCCAGCCACACGGCCGGGGCACCGACCGCGCTGTACTTTATGGATGTGCTGCCGGTGTCTGTTTTCAACTATTCGGCAAGCGTCATTCCGGTGATTTTCTCGGTGCTGGCGCTGAGTTACATCCATCGCTGGGTCGATAAAATCATGCCGGATGTGCTGAAAACCGTCTTTACGCCGACGCTGACCTTGTTTATCGCGGCGCTGGTGTCACTGACGCTGATTGGTCCGGCGGGGATTTATCTCGGTAAGTTGCTGGCGTTTGGCATTCAGGGATTGTTCGATGTATCGGCGGTGTTTGCGGGCTTTATTGTCGGCGCGATCCGCCCGGTGGCGATCCTCACCGGCATGCATCACGCGATGACGCCAATTGCCTTGCAGAACTTCACCGATCAGGGCTGGGACATGCTGATGCCGATGATGTTTATGGCCAACATGGCGATTGCCGGATCGACCTTTGCGATTTATTTCCACGTTAAAACCCGCGAACAAAAATCCGTGGTGCTCTCTGCGGCGATTTCCGGCTTGCTGGGGATCACCGAACCGGCTTTATTCGGCGTGCTGACGCGCTACAAAAAAGCCTTTATCGCCACCACCATCAGCAGTTCCGTGGCGTCAGCATTTATCGCGTTCTTCGGAGTGCGTTTGTACGGCTATATTCTGTCGAGCATTTTCAGCCTGCCCGCTTACATCGGTCCCTATTTCATTTACATTCTGATGGGCGTAGTGCTGTCACTGGGGCTGTCGTTTACGCTGACCTACCTGATGGTCGTCAAAAACAAAGGCACCGAACAATCGGTGCCTTTGGTGAATCAAACGCGCTGAGATTTATCAGGCCGCTGTCTTTGAATGCGTAAGCTCAGACAGCGGTGCATTCTGAATAAGATTGGTCAGACGCCCGATATTTTCGATTTCCACTTCAATCTTGTCATTCTCATGCAGGAACAACGGCGGTACGCGGGTTTTACCCACACCGCCCGGTGAACCGGTCATGATCACATCGCCCGGAGAAAGCTGGGTGAAGGTGCTGATGTAGGCAATCATCTGCGGAATGGTGTGCACCATATTGGCTGTGGTGTCGTCCTGCACCAGCCGGTCATTCAGCCAGGTTTTGATACTCAGATTTTGCGGGTCGCCGACTTCATCCGGCGTCACCATCCACGGGCCAAATGCGCCTGTCGATGGCCAGTTTTTACCTGCGGTATACCATTTATGCTGCCAGTCGCGTACTGAGCCATCCATGTAGCAGCTGTAACCGGCGACAAAATCGAGTGCGTTTTCTGCTGAAATATTGCGGCCCGTGCGGCCGATAATAATCGCCAGTTCGCCTTCATAATCAAACTGCTCAGAAGAAGCCGGTTTAATGATGGTGCCGTTGTGACCGACCTGCGAATCCGCGAAGCGGACAAACAATGTCGGCGCGTCGCTGGTTTCATTAAATTCTTTGCGTTTTTCCGCGTAGTTCATGCCCACGCCGAAAATTTTGCCCGGCCTGTCGATAACCGGCAGGAAACTGATGTCATTCAGTTGAAGATCCGCAGCGGACTCAACATAGCGTTGCAGTTCTGCAAGTGAATGGCGTGCCATGAATTCGTTAATATCGCGGCATCCTGAGTGACTGCCGACGTCGACAATCCCCTCTTTTTGGTAGATACCGAAGCTTTTGGTGTGGTCTTTATTGATGGTGAAATTAACAATTTTCATAGATGCACTTAGATTCTTATTTTACTTAAAACAGGTAAATTCGCTGGCGTTCGTGTTGCGAAAACGGCGTGCCGGTCACAACGTTGGCGTGATTATTGACCCTGCCTCTCATGCCTTCTACTATATTTTATTATCAAATTGATGAATTTCAGGAATCAATGTTAAATAACAGAGACTTAGAGTATTTCGTGACGGCTGCGCAGATAATGAATTTGAGACTTGCGTCACAAAATTTAAATATAACTCAACCTGCGCTTTCGAAATCCATCACCCGTTTAGAGAAAGAACTGAACATCAAACTGTTCAAACGGGCAGGTCGCGGGCTGGAACTGACCGAGGCGGGACGGGTGCTTTATCAGCGTGGTTTAGCGCTGCAAAGTTCCTATCTTGAGCTTGGGGAAATCATGAATGAACTGAGCAGCGGCGCGGGCGGTATCGTTCGCGTGGGTGTCTCAGGTTCTGCGACACAATTCTTACTGCCTGAAATCTGCAAAATGCTGCAATCGCAGGTGCCGAATATGAAACTGGAAATCCAGATCGGCATGAACGACGTGCTTTTCACGTTGCTGGAACGTCATGCAATCGATGTGATCATCGGTCCGCTGGTCAACTACGACAGTCCGGTGGTGCAGTTGCCGGTAACCGCCGACCGGGTGATCGTCGCCGCGTCACGCGATCACCCGCTGGCCGGTAAACCCGCCAGCCTGCGTGAACTCAGCCGTTATGGCTGGATTTTACCGGCGAAAACCGTGTCGATGCGCCAGTGGCTGGATAAAATGTTCTATGAAAATCATTGCTCACCGCCAGACGTGAAAGTGGAAATCAGCTCACTGGCGTCGGTGCCGGGGCTGATTGCGAAAAGCGGATTGCTGAGCTTTTTGTCGGAGAATATTCTGGTCGAAGAAGAATTCCTTTCGCGGCTGATCCGTATCGATAACGACCAGTTAGTGATGGAACGCCGGGTCGGGATCACCTGGCTGGAAGGTGCGTTTCTTTCACCGGCCACACAGAAAGTGATCGACGTAACCAAAAGCGTTGGGCAAAAAATGCAGATGGAAGCCCGCCGGATCATGGAAGACTGAAATCCGGCAGGCTTGTTTTTACACCAGATGGCAGGCCACGTGATGACCGCTTTCTACCTCACGCAGTAACGGAATTTCTTTATGACAACGGTCGGTTGCACACGGGCAGCGGGTATGGAAACGACAACCGGCAGGCGGTTTTGACGGATCCGGAATTTCACCACTGACCATCGCCACCGGCTCACTGTCCGGATCCAGCGTCGGCACCGCCGCCAGCAGCGCCTGCGTATACGGATGCAGGGGCTGACAGAACAACGCATCGCGGCTGGCCGTTTCCACTAACTGGCCGAGATACATCACCGCCACGTCATCACACAGATGTTCCACCACGCCGAGATCGTGCGAGATAAACAGAAACGTCACGCCGTGATCGTCACGTAAATCCGCGAACAAATTAATGATCTGCGCCTGAATCGACACGTCCAGCGCGGAAATGGGTTCATCGGCAATAATGAAATCGGGTTGCAGGATCAGTGCGCGGGCGATGCCGATACGCTGGCGCTGACCGCCGGAAAACTCATGCGGGAAACGGTTGTAATGCAGCGGCGACAGCCCGCAGATCTTCATCACCTCCAACACTTTCCCGTGCAGTTGCGCCCGCGTACACAGTTTGTGTTCCAGCATTGCTTCACCGATAGCATCACCAATGCGGATGCGCGGGTTCAGCGAACTGTAAGGATCCTGAAAGACCAGCTGGATTTTCGGACGTAACGCTTTCAGTTGCTTAGGTTTCAGTCCGTGCAGGTCTTCGCCACGAAATTTTACGCTGCCCGCCGTTTTGTCATACAGCCCCAGCAACGTGCGTCCGACGGTGGTTTTACCGCTGCCGGATTCACCGACCAGCCCAAAAATCGTGCCCTTGCGGATGTTAAAACTGACGCCATCCACGGCCCGCAACTGCCCGGTTTCCTGCCCGAATACGCCGTCACGGATCGGGAAATACTTTTTCAGGCCATCCACTTCAATCAGATATTCAGCGCTCATGGCTGTAACCCCCTGTTTTCCTTCTCACTGACCGCGTTCAGTCCGCTATAAAAACATGCGGCCTGCCGGAACTGACCTTCCAGCGGCGGAATGCCCTGGCGACATCTTTCCGTGCCGCGGGAACAGCGTTCGGTGAATGCGCAGTAAGGCGGCAGCGCGGCCAGATCCGGTACCTGACCGGGAATGGAATACAAGCGGCGGCGGCGTTCGCCCGGTGTAGGCCTCGAGGCAATAAGTCCCTGGGTATACGGATGCAGCGGATTGCGCAGCACATCGGCGGTCGCCCCCTGCTCAACAATTTTACCGGCGTACATCACGACCACGTAGTCGGCCATCTGCGCGATCACGCCCAAATCATGAGTGATCAGCATCAGTGCCATATGATTTTGCTGCGCCTGTTCACGTAATAAACGCAGGATCTGCGCCTGCACGGTGACGTCCAGTGCAGTGGTGGGCTCGTCAGCAATCAGCAACTGCGGCTTACAGCTCAGCGCCATCGCAATCATGATGCGCTGTAACATACCGCCTGAAAGCTGATGCGGATAACTGGTCATCAGGCTTTCCGCACGCGCCAGCCCGACGTTGGTGATCATCTCCGTCGCATGTGCCCACGCCAGTTTCGGCGATTCACCGCGGTGGCGGATCAGCGGCTCGACAAGTTGCTCACCGAGGGTCAGCACCGGATTCAGCGCGGTCATGGGTTCCTGAAAGATCATCGCCAGCTGGTTACCGCGCAAATCCGCCATTTGTGACGGTCGCAGTTTAAGCAGGTCACGCCCCTGAAACAGAATTTCACCGCCATCAATACGTGCGGCCTGTGGCGGTAACAGCCCCATCAGCGACATCGCCGTGACACTTTTCCCGCAGCCGGATTCACCGACAATACCGACAGTTTGACCTGCCTGAACGTGAAAAGTGACATCCTGTACCGCGCGCACACGGCCCTGATCGCTGGAGAACGACAGCGAAAGCTGATTAAAACGGATCAACGGTTGTGTCATTTCTTGCTCCGTTTCAGTTTTGGATCGAGCGCGTCACGCAGGCCATCACCCAGCACGTTAATCGCAATCACCGTAATAAAGATCGCCACGCCAGGCGGCATCCACAACCACGGGCGACGCTGGAAGTCGATCAGACTGTTCGCCGCATCCATCATATTTCCCCATGACGGCGTCGGCGGCACCACGCCTAATCCCAGATAGCTGAGTGCCGATTCGCTGAGAATGGCGTTCGCCACGGCCATCGTGGCCATCACCACCAGAATTGGCACCGTGTTTGGCAGTAAATGACCGAACAGCCGACGGCGTGAAGACAAGCCGAGCACCTGTGTCGCCAGCATGAAATCACGTTCACGCAGGGAGAGAATTTGCCCGCGCACCAGACGTGCCAGCTTCGGCCATTCCAGCAAACTGAGCATCACGATCACCATGTACACACGGGAATCCGGCGAAAAATCCAGTTCAGAAAGCATCGCGCCCATGAGATACCCGAGTGTCACAGACAGCAACATGGTCAGCATGCCGATAATCAGCGAGATGCGCCCCGCCAGCAGCAGCCGCGTATAGACATCACGCCCGAGAAAATCGGTACCCAGCCAGTGTTCTGCATTCGGCGCTTTGTTGATCATCAGCGCATCGGTGGCATCATCGCGCCAGGGAGAATAGTAAGGACCCACTATGCACCAGACGGCCATAACCAGCAGCAGAACTAAGCAAAACATTGCCAGCCGGTTTTGGCGCAACGCCCGCCAGGCCTGTCGCCAGGGTGACGGTGTCACCTGAGCCAGCACCGGAATTTGCGCTTCGCGCAGACGGCGGTTGGTTGAAAATAAAGAGCCAAACATTACGACCTCACACGGATACGCGGATCAGCCCACGCATACAACACGTCGGCAATCAGATTGCCAAGAATGGTCAAAACCGCCAGAAACAGCGTGAATCCCATCAGGACCGGGTAATCACGCGCTGCCAGTGAATCAATATGAATGTGCCCTGCACCCGGCCAGTTGAAAACTTTTTCGGTGATCAGCGCCCCGGAAAACAGCCCCGGCAACTCAAATCCGAGCAGCGTAATAATTGGCAGCAGCGCGTTTCTCAACGCGTGTTTGAGGATAACCGTGCGTTCACGAAGCCCTTTGGCACGCGCGGTACGGATGAAATCCATCCGCACGACGTCCAGCATACTGGCGCGAAAATAACGCGTCAGGCTGCCCGCCTGCAGCATCACCAGCGCAACGACCGGCAACACCAGATGCGCGGCCACCTGCATCACCCATGCCCAGCCGGTCGCGTCACTGCCGGTGTTAGTCATCCCACCCACCGGCAGCCAGTGAAGATCCACGGCAAACCATTTAATCAGCAGCAGGCAAAGGAAGAAGGTCGGGAAGGACATCGCGGCAAAAATCACAATGCTCACCACATGGTCGAACAGGGAATAAGGCTTCATCGCCGAGACAATGCCAACTGCCAGCGCGATCCCCCAGTACAACACCATCGCAATGGTCGCAAGCAGGAAGGAATTCCAGATGTACTGATTCAGCAACTGGCTGACCGGGATCTGATATTGCAACGAAAAACCCAGATCCCCCCGCAACAGATTCCCCAGCCAGTGCAGATAGCGGCTGAGCAGCGGTTGATCCAGGCCGTATAAGGCTTTCAGTTCAGCAGCGCGTTGTGCAGTCAGCGTAATATTACCATCGATAAAATCACCCGGCGTTTTGGCAAACAGCATGAAAATCAGCAGCGAAGCGAGGAACAACATCGGAATGGTTTGAAGTAAACGACGCAGAATGAAATTTCTCATGACTTTCTCATTGAAGCTGCCGGAAGATCCCGGCAGCGGCGTTATTTCTGATTATTTGACAATTTTGACATCCGGCAGACTGCCGGTCAGGCCGTTGTAGATGTCCGGTTTAAAACCGGTCACGCGGGCGCTGCTGGCTGAAAGAATTTTGCGGTTACCGAGCAGGATCGCCGGCGGATCGTTTGCCAGCACTTTGTACAGCTCGTGGTAAATCGGCTTACGCTTTTCGATATCCAGCGTCGCGTTCCCTTCGTTGATCAGCTTATCGACTTCAGGGTTGTTGTAGCCGGATTCGGTAGCCTCGGTGCTGTAATAATCCCACACGCCATCGTGGGGATCGTTAAGCGTGCTGGTGCTGAACGAGGCCAGATCGTAATTACCCGCTTTACGCTGTGACATCAGGGCGTTGAAGTCCACAACCTGCGGTTTCAGCAATACGCCAATTTTCTGATAGTCTTCTTTTGCGATCGGGATCAGCGCATCGTTCAGCACTTTTTTGCTGACCAGCAGCGTCAGTTCGAGACGTTTACCGTCTTTCACACGAATACCATCAACGCCAACTTTCCACCCTGCTTCATCCAGCAATTTATTGGCCTGCGCCGGATCGAATTTATACGGATTCACGCCATCAGTGTTGTACGCCCAGGAGATAGGCGCGATCGGCTCAATCGCCACAGAGCCGTAACCCTGATAAACCACGTCGATCAGTTTCTGGCGATCCAGCCCGTAGATCAGCGCCTGACGCACTTTCACATCCTGCAACGCAGGGCGATGAACGTTGAATTCAATTTTGCTGTAATCGCTGGATCCATACAGGTTGATATTGGCAAAGCCGAGCATTTTCAGCTGCTCGATGTCATCCGGTCGGGAAGTGAAGGCATCGTAATCAGTATCGCCGGTCTGGAATAACTGGAAGTTAGTCGACGGATTGGTCACGCGATAGATAAAGCGCGGAGTCGGCGGTACGCCGCGATAATAATTGGTGTTGGCGTGGAAACGGATCTCCTGCCCCGGGATGTACTTATCGTACACATACGGGCCATTACCCAACGGTTTGCCATGCAGCGTGCGCAGGTAATCAAGGTTTCCCCGCTGATAGCCTTTGCCGTAATACGCTTTCGACAGCACCGGCCCGCCGATTTTTTGCAACGTGGTAGCCCCCGGCTGTGTGGTGGTGACCTGCAACGTCAACGGGTCAATCACTTTCAGACCACTGATGCTGTCCGCCTTGCCCTGCTTATATTCATCACCACCGGCAATGTGCGCCAGCGTGATATCGGTATCACCATCGTATTTCGGGTCATACAACACCGTCAGCGTGAACGCGACGTCTTCTGCAGTCAGTGGTGAACCGTCACTGAATTTCAGGTCAGGACGTAGTTTGATGGTATAGGTTTTGCCATCCGGGCTGACGGTCCAGCTTTGCGCCAAGCCGGGAACCAGTTTGCCCTGGCTGTCCCAGTCAATCAGACGGGCGAAAATCACGTTAGTGACATTTTCATCCCAGCCGTTGACGAAGAAATACGGGTTAAAAATCCCCTGAGGTTCGGAGATCCCGGCGATCACTGTATCAGTGCGCAGTTTTGCAGCCGCAGGAACCTGGATGACATCTGTTGCCGGTGTGATGCCTTCCTTTAATACATCATCAGCGAATGCAAAAGAAGACAGCATCACGGCGCTGGCCAGTAATGCGATTTTGAAAGAAGCAGTACGGTGCGCGCGTTGTGCGGCTGGCGCGAATGCAGAGCGTAATAACGTAGCCAAAAGACATCCTCATCATAAGTGTGCAAACGGTTTACAAAACATGACAAAGAGTAAGGATGCCGTTTACCCTTGTCTAACAACGAAAAAATATGGCTTATAGCTTTTAAACAGCACGCAGAAAAAGTCGCCAAAACGGCTAATGTGGAAAGATTTCCTGATATTACCCAGTAAGCGCTTACTAACCCGTAAAGCCTTATTTAGAAGGATATGTACGGTGAATACTTGCATTTTGGACAAAAGAAAAACGGCGTATCTCGTGAAAGATACGCCGTTTATTTTTATTTCTGCTTCAGGGGATCAGGCAGCGACTTTTTTGCTACGCGAACTGACTTCTGCCAGGATCGCTTTATGCTTACTCTTCTCGCCGATCAGCTTATACCATCCAGAAAGCTTACGCAGGTCCGGCAAGGTAGCCTTCTCATCCACATCGTAAGCGCTTAGCTTGTCGAGATATTCTTCGAAGATCGTGATGCAACGGCGCGCCCACTCGCCTTCAAGCGCCGATCCGGCAACAGCTCGCGGACGTCGCGGTAAGCGCGGGCGCAGTGGTTTGCTGGCTTCTGGCGCGGATTCATCCACATAGGCAAACTTGATGGATACCACGGTTCTGCCCTGCTTTACTGGCTCCCAGACCACCGAAATATCGGTATTGGCGTTGATCCGGTTGATCGTCGGCTCAAGGAGTTTCTGACGGAAGTCACGATAGTCCTCGTATTTGCCCGCCAAACCGGCCTTCTCGCGCATCCAGTTGAGATCCAGTGTCACTTCTATGGCTTTACCGCTGCGACGCCCGTAGAGGTTCTTAGCTTTGATGAGCCAGCCATACAGCCTTACGGAGAACGGCGTATCAAGTTTTGCGATATTAGCAAAATTCAATTTGGTAAAAGATTCTTTAAGTTCATAAAGATACGGGGCAACATCCTGTCCGAATCGCAGAACCACTGCGCTGTGATCGTCGCTGCTCACATACTCAAGACGTGAAAACCAGGAGAGTTGTACAGTGCGGACCTTGCCGGTTTTTACATCCGGTTTGTAGATGGTGACCGGCTTTTTCATCAGGCTTTCAGCGGCTTCGCGCAACTGGCGGTGGCTGCTGGTCGGGTTTACCCCGTAGATCCGCTGATAGTCCTGAGGGAAAAGTCGATAAAGCGTATCTGGCTGAGGTTTCCTGCTATCAATTTGTGCCAGCGCCAGATTTAGCAGGCGCATTTCATCCAGAGTGACGCTGTAAGCGCCTTCAAGAAGATCATTCCCCTGAACTACGGTGAGTTTATTCAGTTCCATGTAGCAGGATCCATAAGTGGAAAGTAGGTAAATTATTCCACATAAAAAATACCGACGTAAAGTAAAAACAAGGGTTATTTATCCTCTTAAAATCAGTACTTTAAATAAGGATCCGAAAAACCTGATCAGGAAAAATCTCCACATATTGTTTTCAGCGCTTCCAGGGATCCTTTTTCTAATACGTTGGATCGTCGGTTTTTTTACAGGAAATTATTCCACATATGCGGGTGATAACCTTCGCTGAATTTTATCAGCAATGCGCAACCAGACCCTAACCGCGATCAGAAAATCATTCCACATTTGAAGTGCCCATGCACATAAAACCATCAAATTTACCTTTGTGATCCCCTTCTCACTTCGTTCCGGTCCAGGGTTTCTCACCCTGAGCTGATGCACAGGAAAACTTTCCACGTATAGCCAGCATGGGGATCAGAAAATGTCTCCACATTAAGAGGCAATGATCGCGTCAGCAGGAAATTACTCCACATAAGAAACCCGATGGCGCTCACAGAAAATGTTTCCACATACAGACCGGGACGGGATCAGGAAATTTCTCCACCTAAAGTCATGCAATGTGGTTTTTCACCGGGTAAGCATCGTGAATATCATCATCTTTGATCAGGAAAACATTCCACATATAGAGACGTGACGTTGTCACAGTTATTTTAATATGCTGATTTATAACAATTATTATGCAGTAGCGATGAGAAGATGCTTTCAAGGGATCAGATAATGTTTCCACATAGGGAGGTTCAGGATCAGGAAAAGCTTCCACATATCCGCTTCCCTGACCGCCTCAAAGAGGATGGGTCTGCCCTGTCTGCAGGTATTTGGGATCCGTTATCGGAGTACGTGACATAACGTGACGCTGTCACAGGAAATTGTTCCACATATTAATGTTAGCTATGGGATCAGGAAATCCTTCCACTTATGAGAAACGCCTGTTGTGACAGTCGGTTAGGCAGGTGTTAAGCTTACTGCGGCTGTTGACTGGCGGGTAACCGAGATATCCACAGAAAATCATTCCACATAGATAATAGATTGATCCGTAAAGAAATTATCCACAGAAAAAGACTCTACATTTGGCATGAAAAGGATCCACATCCAACAGGAAGGATCTCCACCTGAAGCAGGAAATACCTCCACAATACGTGTAGTAACCTATTGATAATAAATAGTAAAAACCGTCTCTAAAGAGAAAGATCTAAACTTAAAAAATAAACAAAACATTATTTGATCTTGGGATCTGATCACCCCGGAGTAGATAATTCAAGAAGGGATAAGTTAGCGTTGAAGGCAGACAGAGCAATGTTCTCAGGCAAGATGTCATCAGAAACGGGCCTTGGGAGACCCGATCCAGCCAGTAATCAGCACATTATGACCGTTCGTTGGTGATGAGCCAGGCTTCGATCAGCTCTGTCAGGACGTCTTTCATTTCGCGATCTTGCAGGAAGCAACTGGTTTTAAAGCGGCGATGTAGCTCTTCATCGATATTGGTCTGCAATTTCTTCACTGATGCGGGTGGTTTAGATACCGCTTCCAGTGCAGTCGTCAGTTGTCTGTGCTGGCCAAGTTTCATTTTCATTTCAGCAACTCCGTAATTTCTTTGGTCATAATTTCAATTTCACCTTTCGCGTTTCCGTCTGTCGTATCGAAAACGGTGCCGCCATCCATCATTGTGCGGATGTAAACCTGGCGCTGGGTCGTACCAGTACGCAATGCGGGAACGCCGGTATCGGCAATGGATTCTTTCAACACTTCAAGCATTTTAGCTGACGCGACTTTTTTGGTGATAAGAAAACGGGCAATCACCGGCTGCAAGTTTTCGCGAGCTTCCACGACGGCCAGAATAGCGCCACAGGCAGCAAAATCTAAAGGTGACGGTGTCACGGGGATGAGTACAAGGTCACTCACCATCACCGCCGCGGAAGAAATAGCTGATATTGCAGCAGCACCATCGATCACCACGTAATCGTATTCTTTCAGTTGCTTACGGACGGTATAGACTTCTTTTTCTGAAGCCGCTTCTGCAAGATCGAACAGGCATTTGCTTTCGTCATACCAGTTGCTGATACTCCCCTGCGGGTCGGTATCCACCATTACGACCTTGTGCCCTTGCCGGGCAAGACAGGTTGCTATGTTTATAGACGTCGTGGTTTTCCCTACTCCACCCTTCCCGTTCAGGAAAGAAATAATTTTCGCTGCCATGACAACCTCTGATGAAGCGTTCAGTGAAGATAACATGATTCTAAAATCATAAGATTTCAGGATTCATAAACTTTGTAATCATAGGATTCTGAGATTTTTAAATCCATGAATCACAGGATTGTGCTGCTACTATAAAGTTTGCATCCGGGGATTTCAATATTTTAGGATTATCGAATTATAATATCTTGTGATTATGCAATCTCAAGATTATGAGATTATGAGATTATGATGCGTGAAGCCAATGACTAGTCAATCTTGTGATTCCAGGATGATTAAAGCCTGTGATTATATGATTCAGTGATTAGGGTTAGAACGCAGTGGTGATGTCAAAGCAAGTCGGGCATAAGCAGAGTCATCAATGTACATCTCCGGATTTTAGGATTTTTAAATCTTAGGATTACAGGATGCAATGATTCCTTATGAGTTTTGCATGTCTTAAGTACATACAGTTTTACGCCAGACATATGAACATCCTGCTATAAAATCTCACCATCTCACCATCTCACCATCTCACCATCTCACCATCTCACCATCTCACCATCTCACCATCTCACCATCTCACCATCTCACCATCTTCGGATTGCGTGATTTCAGCAGTGGCAGGATTGTTTGATTACAGGATTTTTCCAGTCTCAGGATTTCATTCAACCGGACATAATCTCTTAATCCTGGAAGTATTGGAATCCTGTGATTATCATGAACCAGCTGCTAAATATCTTTGAATCCTGGAATCTCTAAATCCTGTAAGGCTGCTATCTTAGGATGAAAGACGGGCTAAGATTATCCTGTACCAGCCTCCAGGTATTCTATGATTACAGGATAATAGAATCCTAATTAAGATTATAGGATTTCAGGATTACATTAATTAAATACTCTGCTGCCTGGCTATCATGAGATGCAATTGAGAGAATCCTGGAATGCCAGGATGCTTATGTGATTGCAGGATTAACCTCACATTTAGGATTACAGGATTCAAAGATTAGTTGATGTTTTACATGTAGTTACGTCAATTATAGTGATTTCATTTAATGTTATGATTCTGTGATTACAGAATCCTATTAAAGGATTACGTAATCCTGAGATTCCTATTGAGGATTATATGATTACAGGATTCTATGGTGGATCTTCGATTGCAGGATACCATGTGGTTAGCGTCTCAATAGAATCCTGTGATTCTGGTTATCTGAGATTATGCAATCCTGAGATTATGATTGGTCATTCACCTGTACAAATGATTCAGAGATATTGGGATTAAAAGATAGTGGGAATGTCAAATCACCGGATTCGAAGATGCAGGGATTTCAGGATTATGAGAGTGCAAGATGAGGAGATAGTAGAATATAGGTATAGTGAATCCTGACATCTGGTAATCATTGAATCCCAAGATAAAGAATCTTAGGATTCAACAATCATACAATCATACAATCATACAATCATACAATCATACAATCACATAATCAGGTGATTAATGCGTGACAACATCAAGTGCCCGGAGATGTTCAGGTTGCCAGGAAAGAAGCACTTCAGCGCCGGGTTGCCACTCCGGTTTCATGGCTGCTGCAGAAAGTTTGACCATGAAATTATCCTGACCGGCCACTTCTGTCATCATGCGTACGTGATCACCCAGATAAATGAATTGCTGAATTCTTGCCTTCACCTGTTCCGTTCCGGGTTGCGGATTATTTACGTGAATACGCTCAGGGCGAATAGAGAGCAAAATCTTTTTGCCCGGCGAGCTTGGGCGAATTTTTACTGCACGCAGTTGAGTGCCGTCATCGAGTGATGCGCGGTAATAGTCGCCTTCGGCAGCATTGTTGGTGGCCAGCAGGCTGTTATTCTCGCCGATGAACTGAGCCACGAATGCATTATCCGGTTTTTCATAAATCACATTCGGGCTGTCCATCTGCTGGATCACACCATCATTGAACACCGCAACACGGTCAGACATCGTCATTGCTTCGCTCTGGTCATGCGTCACATAAACAATCGTCAGATCCAACATTTTATGAAGTTGCTTAATTTCCATCTGCATATGTTCGCGCAATTGTTTATCCAGCGCACCAAGGGGTTCGTCCATCAGCACCAGCTTAGGTTCAAACACCAGTGCGCGGGCTAACGCAACACGTTGCTGCTGACCGCCCGACATTTGGGCAGGGTAGCGGTCAGCCAGAGATTTGAGTTTGACCATGTCCAGAATGCGGTCAACTTTCTCTTTGATATCAGATTTATTAAGCCGTCGAATGGTCAGTGGAAATGCCAGATTTTCCGCCACGGTCATGTGAGGGAAAAGCGCATAGTTCTGGAACACCATGCCGATATCTCGCTGATGTGGTGGCAAATTATGCAGAGGTTTATCGCGTAATAAGATTTCACCCTGGGTAGGCGTTTCAAAACCTGCAAGCATCATCAGACTGGTGGTTTTGCCGGAACCGGAAGGGCCCAACAGCGTCAGAAATTCTCCTTCGTGCACATCAAGGTTGAGGTTTTTGACTACCAGCTTGTCCCCGTCGTAACTCTTTTTGATATTTTTGAAGCTGACATACGTTCTCATCACAGGCACTCCGCAAATAAAATTATCGAAAATGGGATGACGCGATACGGCACAATTTGTGCATAAAACATCCTCAGAAGGATTGTTTGTCTGGCGTTATTAAAAATCTTTACCATCCGCATCTGACGCTAACAAGCATTTTTTGACAAAATAACACAAAAAATAAGCCTGAGAGAAATCTCGCAGGCTTATGAATTTTATTGTTATTTTTTATTTTAAAAGAGTTTATTGCTAGCAGTAAGATCTGTGTTTTACGCAGGATCAGGCAAATCACCTTGCAGGGTCAGCAGCCTATGGTCAGCCCCCGGGATTGCACCACCGGCTTGCAGCCTGTGTCGCAAACACTCCACGATGTGCCCGAAAGCCGTTTCAATTTCTTCTTCAGGAACGCAACCGTAACCGAGCAAAAGCCCGCGCCGCGGGGCAGGGCGCAGGTAATATGCCGACAGCGGCCGAGTGAGAATTTTTTTCTGCTCCAGCTCTGCGCTCAGCGCCACATCATCAATCGAATCAGGCAGTGACAAAATCAGATGCAAACCGGCGTTGCTGTTTTCACACAGGAATTCCGGACCGAGTTCCTGTCCGATAAGCCGTATCAGGGCATTACGTCGTCTGCCGTAAAGCAATCGCATCCGGCGGATGTGGGCGGCGTAATGCCCTTCGCGAATAAATTCCGCAAGCGTAAGTTGCGTCAGTCCGTTACCGGCACGGTACAACTCGGAGTGCGCAATTTTGAGGCGCGAGGCCAGCGGGCGCGGCAGGACGACATAACTGATCCGCATTGCCGGATACAATGTCTTACTGAACGTACCGATGTAAATCACCGGCGCATCGCTGCTCAGTCCCTGCAACGCGGGGATCGGACTGCCCGAATAGCGAAATTCGCTGTCGTAATCATCTTCAACTACCCAGCTACCTTGCTGGCTGGCGATGGCAAGAATTTTTTGCCGTCGGGCCAGGCTCATCACTGAACCGAGCGGATAGTGATGTGACGGTGTCACGCATATCAGCTTAGGTGCGCGGTCCTGTGGCGGGCTGTCAGGCGGGTTCAACCCGTTTTCATCCACCGGCACCGGCTGAATATCCACGCCGTTGATGGTCAGCACATTGCGTATTCCCCAGTAGCTCGGTTCCTCAATCCAGGCAACATCGCCCGGGTCACAGAGCATTTTTGCCAGCAAATCCAGCGCCTGGTGGGTGCCGGCGGTGATCAGGATCTGATCTGCCGTGCAGTCAACAGACCGCGCTATACGCAAATAATCTGCCAGCGCATGTTGCAGTTGCGGGCAGCCACCATGGCGGGAGTAGGTGAGGAATTCGGGGGGCAGACGACGGCTCAGACGGTTCTGCAACTTACGCCAGATGTCATGCGGAAATTTTGTGACGTCCGGAACCCCGGGCATAAACGCGCCCCACTGATGCGAGGCAACGCCGGTACGCGTCAGCAGTTGAGAACCGCGCTTGGAAAGTGACACGTGGCTGCGAACCGGTGCGCAGCGCAGAGGCGTTTTATCGGCGATCACGCCGTCTTTCGGTAAATCTGCGGGAACAAAGGTTCCGCTTCCGGTGCGGGTCTGAATGTAGCCTTCGGCCTGCAACTGCTCGTAGGCAGCCAGCACCGTGTTGCGCGAAATATCCAGCTCTTTGGCAAGGTCTCTTGAGGCGGGCAAGCGGCTGCCAGGCGCAATACTGCCATCAAATATAGCCTGTTGTAATGCCTGATAAACCCGCTTGTTCAGCGTGCCGGGCCGGGCATCTGAAAGCTCAGTGAGACGTTGCAAAATGAGGTCTGAAAGCAATGAGCGCAAAAGTGGATCCTCAAAATAAATGAAACTGGTTCTGGATTATAGAGCCGCTGGCGGGATAAAAAACAAGTACAGATTGCTAATTCGACAAATTGTTCATCTCGCAACCGGCAATCTATAAAACATCAACCTGAAGGCAGGAGCGAAAGATGAGTCACAGTGAACTGGAAAAACGCCGTAAAGAAGCGACGCCGCGTGGTGTAGGTGTCATGTGTGATTTCTATGCGGCGAAAGCAGAAAATGCCACGCTGTGGGATGAGCACGGGCGGGAATACATCGATTTCACTGCCGGGATTGCGGTTCTGAACACCGGACATCGTCACCCGAAAATCGTTGAAGCCATCCGCAACCAGCTTGACCTGTTCACACACACTTCCTACCAGATTGTGCCTTATGCCAGCTTTGTGAATCTGGCTGAGCGCATCAACGCGATTTCTCCGGTGAGCGGCAAAGCGAAAACCACTTTCTTCAGTACCGGCGCGGAAGCTGTCGAAAACGCGGTGAAAATTGCCCGCTCCGCCACCGGTCGCCCGGGCATCATCACTTTCTCCGGTGCATTTCATGGCCGCACGCTGCTGACTATGGCGTTGACCGGCAAAGTAGTGCCTTACAAAGTGGGCTTCGGGCCGTTCCCGGCCTCGGTCTTCCACGCCCAATATCCCAACGCCGTTCACGGTGTCACCACTGAAATGGCACTCGACAGTATTGAACGTATTTTTCGCAGCGATATCGCGCCGCAGCAAATTGCTGCGATCCTGTATGAGCCGGTACAAGGCGAGGGCGGTTTCAATATCGCGCCGGAAGATTTTGTGAAAGGGCTGCGCGGAATCTGTGACCGTCACGGCATCGTGATGATTGCCGACGAAGTACAGAGTGGCTTTGCGCGTACCGGTAAAATGTTCGCGTCAGAATACTATCCCGATGCCAAACCGGACATCGTCACGATGGCGAAAAGCCTCGGCGGCGGTTTGCCGATCTCGGGCGTAACCGGGCGCGCCGGGCTGATGGACGCACCGGAGCCGGGCGGCCTTGGCGGTACTTACGCGGGTAATCCGCTGGCCGTGGCCTCTGCGCTGGCAGTGCTGGATATCATCGAAGAAGAAAAATTGTGCGAGCGCGCAAATCGTCTGGGTGCAGAGCTGACTGAAGTGCTCGGGAAAGCCAAAGCGAATTGTGCGGCACTGGTGGATGTCCGTGCGCGTGGTTCAATGGTGGCGGCCGAATTTAACGATCCGGTGACCGGAAAACCTTCTTCTGAACTGACCAAACAGTATCTGCGCAAAGCGCTGGACGCCGGATTGCTGATGCTCAGTTGCGGTGTGCATGGCAACGTGATCCGTTTCCTTTATCCGCTGACCATTCCTGATGTGCAGTTTAAAGAAGCCCTGGCAATTTTGTCCCGTGTGCTGACTGACTGAGGAAACCTGTGCATCGGGCTGAGTGATTAGCCGTTCAGACAGAGTGCACAGATGCACGAAAGCAGTGCCAATAATAAGAAACTGAGTGTCATGAGGCATAAAAAAATCACATAACGCCTCTTCAATCCCTGTCCGCCCGCCGTTCTGTGCGTGGCGGATGGACTCAACCGGAATGGCATGGTTTATGCTTTATTATAAAATATGATGCATCATATTTTTAACACTGCCGTTCTCTTAGCGTTTTTCCTTACTTTTTCGTTAACCCAGGAGTCACAGCATGTTCAAGAAAATAGCCCTTACCACGCTTCTTGCAGGGTTGGTGTTTCAGGCTCAGGCGGAATCCCTGACCGTGATTTCTTTTGGTGGCCTGAATAAGGACGCCCAGGACAAAGCATTTTACAAACCTTTTGCGGCAGCAGGAAAAGGCACGATTGAGCCAGGAGAATACAATGGCGAAATGGCGCGCATCCGTGCCATGGTTGAAACCAAACAGGTTGGCTGGGACGTCGTGGAAGTGGAAAGCCCGGAGCTTATCCGCGGCTGTGATGAAGGGCTGTTCGAACCGCTGGACTGGAACAAGCTGGGCGACAAAACGCAGTACGTGCCGGGCGCGGTCACCGAATGTGGTGCGGGCATCTTCCTGTGGTCAACCGTGCTGACTTATGACGCCAGTAAACTGAAAAAAGCGCCAACCAGCTGGGCCGACTTCTGGGACGTGAAAGATTTTCCGGGCAAACGCGCACTGCGCAAGAGCGCCAAATTCACGCTGGAAATCGCCTTACTGGCAGACGGTGTGAAACGTGAAGATATTTACAAAGTCCTGGCAACCCCTGCGGGCGTTGAACGTGCTTTCAAAAAACTTGATCAGATCAAACCGAACATTCAGTGGTGGGAATCCGGTGCACAGCCGTTGCAATGGCTGGTGTCCGGCGATGTGGTCATGACCTCTGCGTATAATGGCCGCGTCAGCGCCGCGCAAGGTGAAGGCCACGATTTCAAAATGGTCTGGGACAACAGTCTCTACGACCTCGACAGCTGGGCCATTGTCAAAGGTTCCAAACACAAAGATCTGGCCGAACAGTTTATAGCCTTCGCCAACAAACCTGAAAACCAGAAAGTCTTTGCCGAAACCATCCCCTACGGCCCGACCGAGAAGTCGGTCACCGGCATGATAGACGCGAAATATGCTCAGAATCTGCCAACCGCTGAGAAAAACCTGGCAGGCGCTTTGCAGGTAGATACTAACTTCTGGATTGAGCATGGTGAAGATCTCGAGCAACGGTTCAACGCCTGGTCTTCTAAGTAGTCGGCCCTTCATCCTTCAAGCTGCACCTGCGCTGGCTTCACTCGTGAACCCCGGTCACATACTCAAGTATGCTCCCGGGGATCCGTCTCGTTCGCCGCCTTGCTGCAACTCGAATGAGTTTGGGCTGTGAGCCCGATAAAAGCATAAAAACCTCGCAGCGGGAGAAAAACATGAGTCAAACCGAAATGTTGACCACACCGGTGACGGAGGGATCAGCAGAAGGGCCAACATTGCGTCAGCGTCTGCGTAAAGTGGAAGCGGCGTATACGCGTCGTTCTTTATTGCTGATCGCGCCGCTGTTGCTGTTTGTTATTGTCAGTTTTCTGTTCCCGATTGCGTCCATTCTGGGCAAGAGTGTGACTAATCCGGAACTGGGCGCAACCCTGCCGGAAACTGTGGCGCAGCTTGCACACTGGGACGGCAAAACCGTGCCGGATGAAGCAACGTTTACTGCACTGGTCACTGATTTGCGTCATGCCCGCAGCAGCGGTCAGATGGCAACCATTGCCAAGCGTTTAAGCTACGAAGATAACCGTTACCGCAGCCTGATCACTGGCACATTACGTCAAGTACCCGCGGGAGGGGGCGCGATCCGTGAACCGTTAATCCAGAGCATGCCGCTGTGGGGTGAACTCAGCACCTGGCAGACGCTGCAACGTGCTTCGGGTCCGGTGACTTCTCTCTATTTATTGTCGGCGTTCGACCGGAAGGTAGACGTGGATACCGGCAAAATTGTCGCACTGCCACCGGATCAGGCGCTGTACGTCAACGTGCTGCTGCGCACATTGTGGATGGCGCTGGTGGTGACGATTTGCTGCGTTGTGCTGGGTTATCCGCTGGCGTACTGGCTGGCAAAACAGCCTTCCGGACGCGCGAATTTGCTGATGATTCTGGTGTTACTGCCGTTCTGGACGTCGTTGATTGTCCGCACGGCCAGCTGGATTGTGCTGTTGCAATCGGGCGGCCTGATTAACCGGGCGTTACTTTCCACCGGCATTATCGATCACCCGCTGGTGATGGTGTTCAACCGCCTCGGCGTTTATATCTCGATGACGCACATCATGCTGCCGTTTATCGTCCTTCCTTTATATGCGGTGATGAAAGGCATTTCGCCTAATTATGTTCGCGCCGCGATTTCATTGGGTGCGCATCCTTTCTCCGCTTTCTGGCGGGTATACGTGCCGCAAACTTACGCGGGTGTCACTGCCGGTGCATTGCTGGTGTTTATGATGGCGATTGGTTACTACATCACGCCTGCGTTGCTGGGCGGTCCGGGCGATCAGATGGTCAGTTATTTCGTGGCGTTCTTTACCAATACGACCATGAACTGGGGCATGGCCGCAGCGCTGGGCAGTCAGTTGCTGGTGATTGTGGTGCTGCTGTACATCGTTTACATCCGCGTTACGCGCACTAAAGCTGAAATTGCAGCGCATTAAGGAGCCCGAAGATGAAACACGCAATGAGACAAAAAGGGGCGTTAATCCTGCGGTTATGGCGCTGGTGTTTTAATTTCTACAGTGCGGCGGTCCTGCTGTTTCTGATTGTGCCGGTGCTGATCATCGTGCCGCTGTCATTTAACGCCGGTTCGTTTCTCAGCTATCCGCTGACAGGGTTTTCGCTGCGCTGGTATCAGACGTTTTTCCATTCCAATGAATGGCTGAGTTCACTGGGTAACAGCCTGCTGATTGCGCCACTGGCGACTTTGCTCGCCACTCTTCTCGGCGTTCTGGCTGCGGTCGGGCTGGTGCGCGGTGAATTTCGCGGTAAATCACTGGTGATGGCCATTCTGATTTCGCCGATGATCGCGCCGGTAGTGATTATCGCCGTTGGCATGTTCTTCTTCTTTGCCCGCGTATCGCTGCTCAACAGTTATCTCGGGCTGGTGCTGGCACATGCATTACTTGGCGTGCCGTTTGTGGTGATCACGGTAGTGGCGATACTCAAAAATTACGACCGCAATTTATCCCGCGCCGCCGCCAGCCTCGGCGCGTCGCCGTGGACCGTATTCCGTAAAGTTACGCTGCCGCTGATTGCGCCGGGTGTTTTCTCCGGGGCGCTGTTTGCGTTTGCGGCGTCATTCGACGAAGTGGTGGTGACGTTATTTCTTGCCAGCCCGCGTCAGCGCACGCTGCCTATCCAGATGTTTGCCGGTATTCGTGAAAACCTCGACCCGACCATTGCGGCGGCGGCGTCGCTGATGGTCGGTGCATCGCTGATTTTGCTGCTGGTGATGGAACTGCTGCGCCGCCGTGGCGAACGTTTGCGTCATTCGCCGGCAACACACTGACGTTAAATTCATCAGAGGACTTTACAGGTCCTCTTTTTTTGATTATTCCTGATGCATCAAATATCAAAAGTAACGGGAGCCATTTCTCATGACTGACACAACTCAGAAAAAAACGCTTTTGCTGACCGGCGCAAGCCGTGGCATTGGTCACGCGACGGTCAAACATTTCTATGCTGCGGGGTGGCGGATTTTCACCGCATCGCGGCAGAACTGGGTGGATGAATGTCCGTGGGCAGAGGGGTTTCTCAATCATATTCACCTGGATCTGGAAGACATCGACAGCGTGCAGAAAGCCCTGCCGATGATCAAAGAACGCCTCGGCGGGCGGCTGGATGCGCTGGTCGATAACGCGGGTATTTCACCGAAAACCCCCACCGGTGGCCGTCTCGGTGTGCTCGACAGTGATTACGCCACCTGGTTGCAGGTGTTTAACGTCAACCTGTTTTCAACCGCCATTCTGGCAACCGGATTATTTGATGAACTGAAAACCGCACAGGGCAGCATTATCAACGTAACCTCGATTGCGGGCAGCAAAGTGCATCCGTTTGCCGGTGTGGCCTATGCCTGTTCTAAAGCGGCGCTCTCGACGCTGACCCGCGAAATGGCACACGAATTCGGCCCGCACGGTATACGGGTAAATGCCATTGCGCCGGGGGAAATTGATACCGCGATTCTTTCTCCGGGCACGCAGGAAATTGTCGAGCGCAGCGTGCCGTTGCAGCGACTGGGTAAGGCTGAAGAAGTCGCTTCACTGATCCATTTTCTGTGCACATCGGGCGCTTCTTACGTGAACGGCGCCGAAATACATGTGAACGGCGGTCAGCATGTCTGAAGCGCCGTCATTGCTCACCACGGAGGTACCGCGTGTCAGCAGGTCGCAGGCCGAAAATATTGCTGCGCAGGTTTACGGGCTGGAAGGCAAAGCGGAGGTGCTGGGCGGCGAACGCGACAGCAATTTTTGCCTGACCACGGGGCCTGGTCACGCTTACATGTTGCGGTTTGTTAATCCGGCGGAAGTGCCCGCAGAAGTGGCTTTCCAGACCGCCATTCTCAGCCATCTGGCGATACGCGACAGCCAGTTGCCGGTGCCACGGTTGCAGGAAAGTCGCCACGGTGAACTTACGCCGCAGGTGACGGTTGACGGACGAATGCTGACGCTGCGTGCTGTCAGTTATCTGCCCGGTATCGCGCAATATCAGGTGTCGCGTTCAGCGGTGCTGATGCGGGAAATTGGCGACACGCTGGCACGGCTGGATATCGCGCTGAGCGATTTTAACCATCCCGGCGCACAGCGTGATCTGCTGTGGGACATCAGCGACATGTCACGCCTCGAGGGCTGGTTAACGCAACTCACTGACCCTGAGCAGCGCCGCACCATTACCCGCGTGCTGGAAACCCACCGGCAAAAAGTGGTTCCGGCCAGCCAGCGGTTGCGCAGACAAGTGATCCACAATGACCTGAATGCCCATAACGTTCTGGTAAACAGCGCTGATCCGCAGCGTCTCGCGGGCATTATTGATTTCGGTGACGCCCTTCACGCGCCCCTGATTAACGAACTGGCTACCGCCCTGGCTTATCAGCTCGACAGCGACGGCGACGATCTTTTCCTTTATTGCCGTCCGATGATTGCTGCGTATACCGCGCGTTTGCAACTCACCGGTGCCGAGCTGGATGTTTTACCGGAACTGGTGGCGTCACGGCTGGCGCTGAGTCTGCTGATTGCCCAGCATCGTGCGGTGCTGTATCCGCAAAACCGTGATTATATTTTGCGTAATCAGGTGCATGCATGGGGAAGTTTATCGCGTCTGATGGCGCTGCCGTTTTCGCAGACTGACCTGATATTTCGTCAGTCATGCGCGTTTGAACAGAAATAAGAGGCCGTTATATGCTCACTCCGAAACAGGTTTTAGAAGGTCGTCAGCAATTTCTTGGCGGCGGTTACCGGCTGTTTTATCAGGAACCGCTGCATGTGGTACGCGGCGAAGGCGTCTGGTTATATGACAGCGAAGGGCGGCGCTATCTGGATGCTTACAATAATGTTGCGTCTGTCGGTCATTGCCATCCGGCGGTGGTTGAAGCCATCACCACGCAGGCCGCGCAACTCAATACACACACGCGTTATCTGAATGATGCGATTGTCGAATTTGCTGAAGATTTCCTGACCGAGTTTCCTCCTGAGTTGCGCAACCTGACCATGACCTGCACCGGCAGCGAAGCCAACGATCTGGCGCTGCGTGTCGCACGACAAATTACCGGCGGGCAGGGCGTTATTGTGACGAGCTGGGCGTATCACGGTGTGACCAGCGCGCTGGCAGAACTTTCCCCCTCGCTTGGTGACGGGTTTGAGCAAGGCAAAAATGTCTGGCTGACTGATGCGCCGGACACGTTCCGCCATCCCGGCGTATTCTCTGCGGGCGTGGAGCGCGCGCTGGAAGAAATGAAACACGCGGGCGTGAAACCGGCGGCGCTGTTAGTGGACACGATTTTCTCCAGTGATGGTGTATTCAGCCCGGACCCGCTGGACATGCAGCGCGCCGTCGGGCTGGTGCGTGCGGCAGGTGGATTATTTATCGCAGACGAAGTGCAGCCCGGTTTTGGCCGTACTGGCAGCCAGCGCTGGGGCTTCGCCCGCTACGGCGTGACGCCTGACCTGGTCAGTCTGGGCAAACCGATGGGTAACGGTCATCCGGTCGCCGGGCTGGTCGGCAGACCGGAACTGTTCGCGGAATTTGGCCGTCGTCAGCGCTATTTCAATACTTTCGGCGGTAACCCGGTTTCCTGCCGCGCCGCGCATGCCGTTTTACAGATTTTGCGTCGTGAAGAGTTGCAGCAGAACGCGCAGATGACCGGCGCAATCTTGCGTGAAGGGCTACAAAAACTGGCGCAACGTTATCCGGTCATCGGCGATGTGCGCGGCGACGGTTTGTTTATCGGTGTGGAACTGGTGAGCGATCAGCGCAATACGCCTGCGCCGGAACTGGCGGCATTTATCGTCAATGAAATGCGCCAGAAACAGGTTTTGATTAGTGCTACGGGACCGGCGGCGAACGTCCTGAAAATTCGCCCGCCGCTGGTCTTCCAGCCGGAACACGCGACGCTGTTGCTGCAAACACTGGCAAGCGTGCTGGCGGAGATGCCGGGATAAGGAACGCACATTTGCGAAACCGAATGTGCTATAGAATTCAGGAACATCGGCTATCCGCGTAATGTATGCGCCTTTAGCTGATGAGGTACTGAATGTTGGGTCTTGAATGTGGCGATTTAAAAATCTTAGTCAATTCATAACAAAAACAGAGTTAACTCTTTATCAAAAAGATCTTTGTTGAAGACCTGGTGAGTGGTATTTTAAAATCACATGAGGGAATTATAAATTACTTGAATGTATTAAGAATGTGATGGTTACTCAGGGAGTAAAGAATGATTTATTCAAGTTGGAAGTGGGTAGTATTACTCCCGTTACTTACAAAACCTGTTTCATTTGTTTTATTTGGTGGTGTGGTCTCTTCACTTATTATTTTCCCTTTATTGTACAGCCAGGATGTTCAGGAGTGGAAAGGCAATATTAATAACATTCAAAATATGGGCAGCTTTTATGATTCAGATAATTTGCAAGGAGATATCTCAGCAGGAAACTATATCAGGAATCCTTCACAATACACTGAGGTGCAAGTTAAGACTTTACTGTTCTCTAAGTCAGGAAATCCGCAAGAATGTAACGCCAAAATCCGAGAGTTTTTAACTTCAGTCAAAAAAATACAGCCTCATAATATTCCCGTTGTATTAAATAAAGTGTGTGCTAATCGTGGATTTGCTATCGGAAGGTTTGCTGATGAGAATACCATCATTTCTATTTTACCCTTGCATGATAAAGGCTACAGTTTAGTCGGGGTTAAAATACGTAAATACTCCATTCTGGGAAAACCCGCTTTCTCGAAATCTATAATGAATTTTTCGAACGTCTGGCCTGCATTAATTATTATCATTTTATCGATGGTTATTAGCTATTTACTGTCATTAATAGCAGGAGGATATCTCCGGGTACTCAATGAATATGCATCTAAAGATGGATTAACAGGATGTTTACGAAGGGAGGCATTTTACGCGAAAGCAAGTTACGAATTAGAAAAATCCAAGAAAAATAACGTGCCTTTTAGTGTTTTAGTGATCGACCTTGATCATTTAAGAGACGTGAATAACACCTATGGCCATGCCAAAGGTGATACGGCTATTTCTCTGATTGCTGAAACAATACTTAAGAGCTTACGTGGAACTGACTTTGTTGGCAGGGTGGGAGGCGATGAATTTATCGTTATACTTAAAGATACCACACCTGCAGATGCATTATTAATTGCAAACAGGATCCGTCATTCAGTGAAGAGTTTAAAACTTGATGATTTATCTTTATCAGTAAGTATCGGTATCTCTCAGTGTGAGAAACAGAATGCAACATTACAAGAAATCATTTCTAAAGCCGATACGAATCTCTATCTGGCAAAGCGTCAGAGAAATGAAGTTGTTTTTGAAAATGATATCCTCAGGTAATTTCTGTTGTCACAGTATGCCAGTTACTACTGGCTGATGTTTTCCTCTATATGTCAAATAAGTGATATTTCACTTAATACATTAAAAAGAGTCCGCGAGATAATCTCAGACCCCCTGAATACCCTTTTTTCTCAGCGCATACGTTAGCACGCACGCTACAGGACTTCGCGACTTACGCTCAGAAACTCGACCATCTTCTGGCTGCCGTCGAGAATGTCTTCCTGAATGGCACGCCTGGCGGTTGCGCCGTCGCCTTTACGCAGTGCAATCAAAATCTCTTCGTGATGTTCAATGGCCATACGTTGTGAGAAATGAGCATAAGCCTGTGCAATCAGCGGGCCGGTGCGCATCCATAAACTGTCGATGAAATTGCTTAAAAGGGGCATCCGCGCACTTTGTGACAGCATCAGATGGAACTCGCTGTTGAGGCGCAGTGCTTCGGGCAAATCTTCGCTGCTGATGGCTTTGCGGTTATCTTTAATATTCTGCGTAATCCGTTGCAACTCATATTCCGTTACCGATTGTGCTGCTTTCTCCGCCCCGAGACCTTCCAGTTCCAGCCGTAAGGTGCGAATTTCCTGATATTGCTGTTCATCGAGCTGCGGTACGCGGATGTCTTTCGGCGTACGCATTTCCAGCGCCTGCTCTTTGGCCAGCTGTAAAATCGCATCCCGCACCGGCGTGACACTGGTACCCACTTGTTCGGCCAGTTCGCGGATACGTAAACGATCATTAGGTTTCAGGCGGCCGGTAATCAGTGCCTCGCGCAAGGTGGCGTAAACGCTGCTGCCCAGATAGGCGTGATTAATTGAGCTGATGGGATAATTCAAAAGTTCACCGTAGCAATGAGAGTGCGCATACCCGGAGTTGGGAAGAGGCCGTGGAAAACGATTATACAACATGATGCATCAAATGTGAGGATGGCGGGGGCAGGCTTTTCTTTCTTTTGAAGTGACTGCCTGGCCAGATATCATGCTGACCAGGCAGGGTTATTACATGACCAGCTTAACTTCCTGCTTCCTGCGGAGCAGGGTCATCCTGCAAGTGCTTTTTAAAGTGTTTCTCAATCTGTTCTAACGTTTTGCCCTGTGTTTCCGGCGCAAAGATAATGGCAAATATTCCGCCTGCGACACCGATGGCGGCAAAGCAGAAGAATGACATCGTCAGCCCGATAGACTCCAGCATGATCGGGAACATAAAGGCGATGGAGAAGTTGGTCATCTGCATGGCAAATACCGATACGCCGTTAGCCATGCCGCGGATGCGCATCGGGAACATTTCCGACAGCAGCAGCCAGGTAACAGGCGACAACGCGCCCTGCTGGAAGCACAGGAAAATCAGCATACCGCCAAGTACCAGATAGCTGCGAACCGCATCGGGATGACCGTTGACAGTTTCCGGCATCAGCCAGGTGACTAATCCGATGGCAAGCAGCGTCAGGGTACAGCCGATCTGACCGGTCAGCAGCAGCGGACGGCGCCCGAAACGGCTGAGCAGCATGATGCCCACAAACGTCATGATCACTGAGATGACCCCGTTGGCGATAGTCGCCATCAGAGACGCATTAGTGCTTAACCCCGTGGCCTGCAACATGGTCGGTGCGTAGAACATAATGGTATTCACGCCGGAGAGTTGTTGCAGCATGGCGATACCAATCCCCAGAAATACCAGGCGTTTCATCCAGACGGAAATAGTCTTCTGGCGGCGGGAATGCTTCTCGCTTTTGGAACTCATGGAACTGCGGATCTCGCTCAGCTCTTTCTCTACTCTGCCTGCCTTACGGGTACGTTCCAGCACGTCACGCGCTTCGCGATAGCGGCCGTGCATGGCATACCAGCGCGGAGTATCAGGCAGGAAAAGCATCCCGACCCACAACACCACCGCCGGAACGCAGGCGACACCCAGCATCCAGCGCCAGGTGGTTTCGCCACCCCACACTTCGTTGATGGCCGCATTACTGGTATACGCAATCAGCTGGCCGGAGACGATCATCAGTTCCTGTAATGTAACGAACTGCCAGCGGCGATGAGAGGGGACGATTTCCGCGATATAGATGGGCACAATCGCTGCCGCGCCACCGACTGCCAGCCCCAGAATAAACCGGCAGATGATCATTATCACGACGTTGGGCGCCATGGCACAACCGAGCGAACCGGCCATAAAGATCAGTGCCATCACCAGAATGACTTTCTTACGTCCGAAACGATCAGCCACGCGACCAGCACAGACTGCACCTACAGCCGAACCCAGTATCAGGAAGCTGGTGACCATCCCGGTTGTTAACGATGTCAGATGCAGATCGTGCTTCATGAACAGCAAAGCACCGGCAATCACCCCGGTATCGTAGCCAAAAAGTAAGCCACCCAGGGTGGCAATAAAGGCAATTACTTTCACCAGCGGTTCGGTCGGTTGTGAGGCTTTCGCCGCATCATCCCGACCGCCACTGTTTATTTTCTCACTCACAGATGCTCCCTAATCATTACTTTTCTTATGGTTTTTGTGTGACTCATGTCACACATTATAAATCTAACGCATAATCCGGATATTGAAAGGAAACGGGAAAAATGAAGGGAAACGAAGGCTGGTGGCGCTGAATTTAACGGGGGGGATGTTACTTTTTGTGACGAGATATTCGTAAAAGTGATTAGTAATGCTTAACAAATAAACATCAAGAATGTCAGGCTCCATCAAACGATGATGAAACCTCTATTCTTACCTAAAAGTGAGTCACCGCGGCATAATTGTGGCGAACGTACCGCGCGCGGCTCGACGCTGCTGGCCACCATATCCAGCTTTCCGCAGGCAGCACGCTTTTCACCACATTTATCCTGATGTATGCCGCTGACAGCCTGAATACGCAGGAAAAATGGCGCGTTGCAGTACCTGCCATGTTGCTGGCTTTTGTCGCCGGTGCGCTGGGCCTTGTCGCTTCAACCGCGCATCTGGGCTATCCGCTGAATGCCTTTCATGCACTGAGTCATATCAGCAGTTCCTGGCTGAGCCGGGAAATCGTTTTCGCCAGTCTCTATCTCGGTATTCTGGGGTTGACCAGGCTGATCGGGCTGGTAGCAAAACGCGTCGTGACTTCTCTTCTGCTGCTCGCTTCTCTTTTGGGCCTGATTGATCTCTTCTGCATGAGCGCGATTTACGCTCATACGTCTGTCGCGACCTGGATGCACATCAATACTAACGTGATGTTTTACCGCGATGACCGGCTGGTGATGCCGCTGACTCGCGTTGCGCCCTGTACTGAAGAATTGCTGATGTGGCACAGCGAATACGGCATCCGTTTTGTTGAGATGAACGCGGAAAGCGCGGCTGGCTGGTTTCAGGCCATCGCCACGCTGAATGTTCGCCTGAAACGAATGCAGGAACCGCTGTGGAATATTGTGCCGCCGTCCCGGCAAACGATGAACGGTTCACGCCGCCGGTGGTTGCATCTTAAAAACGAAGGCGCTTCTGCCGGTAACGTACCTGTCGGGCGTCGGCCCAGGCGCGCCCGTTTTACGCAGATCAGTGAATATCACGTTGATCTCGGCAAACAACGTTGCGTTCTCTGCGGTGCCTGTAGCCGTGTCTGTCCCGAACAAGCCATCCGCCTGGATAATCTGGCATTAACGCTGGATCCTGTTAAATGTACCGGTTGTGGCAACTGCGAGGTGGTGTGCTTCGATGGCGCTATCTCCGTATCCGCGCGTGAAAACAGTGAAAGTCCGTTAACCGTTTCCAGGCTTGAACAAGCAGAATGCCGGGTGTGTGGCTGCATATTTCCCGCCTGGTCTGCGCAGGATAATGAATGTCCGGTATGCCGCCGCCATGTTTTTGGAATGCGTGAGGCCTGAAATGAACATCCAGGCGGGACTGCGTTACACTACAGAGATAATTTTTGGCTCAATTTTTATGCTTTCTGCCGAAAACGAGCCTGTTTTCGGGTCAGAGAACTCTGTTTACACGGCGAAGAAGCGTCAGGTTTTGCCTGAAACGGCGCAAACCTATATTCTATCGGCCAATTTACTGAGACAGTTGCAATGAGGTCTATATGATTATCAAACCACGCATCCGTGGCTTTATCTGTGTTACTGCCCATCCGGAAGGTTGCAAGGCGAACGTTAAAGAACAAATCGACTACGTTACCGCGCAAGGCAAAATCGCAGGCGGTCCTAAAAAAGTCCTGGTGATCGGCGCTTCTACCGGTTACGGCCTCGCTGCCCGCATCTCAGCTGCTTTCGGTTCTGACGCAGCAACGCTGGGTATCTTCTTCGAACGTCCGGGCGATGAATCCAAAACCGCCACTGCGGGCTGGTACAACTCAGCCGCATTCGAAGAATTTGCGGATGCCAAAGGTCTGTACGCAAAAAGCATCAACGGCGATGCGTTCTCTGACGAAGTGAAGCAAAAGACCATTGAGCTGATCAAACAAGATTTAGGTCAGGTTGATCTGGTGGTTTACAGCCTGGCTGCGCCACGTCGTACCCATCCTAAAACCGGTGAAGTGTTCAACTCCACCCTGAAACCAATCGGTAAGCAAGTCACTATTCGCGGCATCAATACCGACAAAGAAACCATCAACGAAACCACACTGGAACCGGCAACACCTGAAGAAATCGCGGGCACCGTGGCAGTGATGGGTGGCGAAGACTGGCAGATGTGGATCGACGATCTGAAGGCTGCCGGTGTGCTGGCTGAAGGCGCGAAAACTACCGCGTTCACCTATCTGGGTGAAGAAGTGACGCAGGACATTTACTGGAACGGTTCTATCGGTGAAGCCAAGAAGGATCTGGACAAACGTGTTCTGGATATCCGTAGCACACTGGCAGAGCAGGGCGGCGACGCACGCGTTTCCGTACTGAAAGCCGTTGTGACGCAGGCGAGTTCTGCTATTCCTGTGATGCCACTGTACCTGTCACTGTTGTTCAAAGTGATGAAAGAGAAGGGCACTCACGAAGGTTGTATCGAGCAGGTTTACGGTCTGTACAAAGACAGCCTGTATGGCGCTGAGCCGTTAGTCGACAACGAAGGCCGTCTGCGCGCTGACCTGAAAGAGATCGCGCCAGAAGTGCAGGCTGAAGTGGGTAAACTGTGGAATGAAGTCACCAACGATAACATCGCTGAACTGACTGATTTTGCAGGCTACAAAAGCGAATTTATGCGTCTGTTCGGCTTTGGCCTGAACGGTGTTGATTATGCTGCCGACACCAATCCTGACGTGAAAATCAAACATCTGATCCAGATGTAATCTGATTTAGCGTACAGAGATTATGCGAACCCGCATCTGCCGAAAGGTGGGTGTGGGTTTTTTTAATGTTTAGTAGATTTCAAAAAGCCACTTTGAAAGCGGCTTTTATAATCAGATAATTAAACTCAACCGTATTTTTTGGCGAAGTTTTCATCTGAATCGCACAGATAAATAATGAATTCAATGAATGCAATTATTGAAGGAATAAACGTCCAGCAGAAGATGAGGTATAAGAACCCTTGCCCGATTTTACCCAGATAGAACTTATGAACACCAAAACCACCCAGGAAGAAAGCTAACAACGCTGCAGCAACCCTGCTTTTAGTCCCCTGAGGATTAATACTTTGAGTGGCGCCACAATGAGGGCATGATTTAGCCGACTCATGGATCTCCTTTCCGCATCCTCTACAAAAAACCATAGATCCCATTTCTATTTCCTTACATGTTATTATTCGGACTAATCTTACCCGTAATTATCATTAAGAAAAAGAGAATGATGATGCTCCAGGCTGATGGGGCGGCGCTCCACCCGTGTACCGCGCGGCCAGTGAATGGTCTTCAATATGCTTTCTCATCAATAAATAACGCCGCAAACCCTAAAGCCTGCGGCGTTCTTATTTCATGACACTCTGCTCGGCACATCAGCCATAGGCCACTTTGTGATTGATATGGTAAAAGGTCGCGGTGGCAGCCATAACGTGTTGCTGCTCTTTACCCGGTTTGTGCGATTCCACATGGGTAATGTGGTAGCCGACAGCGCCTGCATCCAGTGCTTTTTTAACAAATGCATTGTTGAGTTCTTCCATGGAGGTGGCCCAGGACACCGTGCTCACGCCGACAGCTTGCAGCGAGGCGATCTCGCGATGTGATAACCCTGAGCGAACCAAAACAGGCTTAACCGCTTTGGGTGAGAATATGGATAAGACATCATTCACTAAGCCTTTCATGGATTTACTCCTCATCAGGTCATTTTTCTAAATCGGATATTAAGCCGCACCGTTAATCGATCGTTGTGATGACGCATCTGAGATATTTAACGAGCGCGAGGTTAATAAATACCTTTTCATGTAATGACCTTTAGCTTTAATTGCTAATTCTTTGTTAAGCAACCTCCCGCCACAATTAACACGAAAGTAACAGAGGATATTTTCACCTGGTTACAGGTCATGTATTTTTGAAATGAGTGCAAAGAGGGGCACATTTCGCGCCCTGTCTGCAGTATGGGCATTTCACCTTTCGTCCACGATCCGGAGAGTGCGCTGGATAGCGTCGAAGTATTCAGACCCACGGCGCGGGAAGCGGCGGCCAGCATTGCGCTTCGCCAGACCGGTGTCCTCTTGTTATGTCCATTCCAAAACACATTAAAAAATGCCTTCTGCTCTACTAATTGCGAGTCACTTCACATCATCCCTTTCACGAACTCTATATAAAACACCGTGCCAAATAAAAAGAAACATCGTTTCATAAAAACAAATTTCGAATGACGTCTGAGCAAGGATGAATGAGGAATGTTGAAAAAATGTAACGATAAAGTTTCTTATAAAAAGGCCGCAACTTTCAATCAATATAAATTCAATGAAAGAGGGGAAGATGGAAATATTTCTGAGTTTGGTTAAAACACCGGCTGTTATCATTGCGATTATCGCATTTCTGGGATTGGTATTTCAAAAAGCATCAGTATCAAGAATCATCACCGGAACGGCACTTTCTTTTATCGGATTTACCATGATAAAGGTCGGTGGCTCAATCTTAATGAAAGTGTTAACGGCTTTTAGCACCTTGTTTTCTAACGCCTTTAACATTGTTGGTGTGGTGCCGAGTAATGAAGCCATCATGGCAGCAACCATCGATCAGATTGGTTCAACGGCAGCGATAATTCTGTTGTTCTCTATGGTGATTAATATTCTTCTGGCCCGCTTTACGCGTCTTAAATTTATCTATCTCTCGCTGCATCTTGTCCTGTTTATGTCCTTTGCATTAACAGCAGTGCTGATGCAACTGGGTTATAGCTATTATCCCATTATTATCATCTCGTCGATTTTCATCGGTCTTTATATGGCCGCTTCTCCGTTTTTCCTGAACAGATTTAGCCGTGAAATCATCGGTTCTGACGAATATGCCATTTCTCACGCAGCCATATCTTCATATATCATCGGTTCATATATGGGAAAATGGTTCGGTAATAAAAAGACCGATACAGAACATCTCAAAATTAGTAACAAGTTTGATTTCCTGCGTGAACCCAATATCGCCACGCTTTTAACGATGCTGGTTCTTCTGCTGATATCCTGTGTATTCGCTACGCAACCGCAGATCAAAACGGCGATGACGCTTGTGTATGGCGCCGGTGCGGCAGATAAAAATACGATTATTTTTATTCTTGAGCAGTCGGCTGTGTTTGCTTGCGGTCTGTATCTCGCCAAAGCGGGCGTCAATTTATTTACGGCGGAAATCGTACCGGCGTTTAAAGGATTCTCACGAGTTTTCGCACCTGGCGCGGTCCCGGCGGTGGATGTCATGGTGCTTTTCACTAAAGCGCCAAATGCCACGTTGATTGGTTTTCTGGTGAGCTTCTCTGTGGAACTGGCCTGTATTCTCATTTTCCCGTTTGTCGGATTGCCCATTATTGTTCCGGGCATTATGGCGAGCTTTATTACGGGAGGCGCGGCGGCCATCTTCGGTAACGCCACCGGCGGGTTCCGTGGCGCGATTATTGCCAGTGGTATCAACGGACTGCTGTTATGTGTATTACCTGCACTGACGTTGCCATTATTCTCACATCTTGGTGCGCAGGGTGTCACATTTGCTGACCCTGATTTCACCCTCTCTTCGCTGATTTTGGACCATCTGATGGGGCTGTTTAAGTAACCTCAAAGGCGTCTCGTTATCAGCAGGCCGTCACGGCGATTGATGCCCGGCCTCACTCACAGGCTGGCAAAAAAATAATAATCACAGGATTATAAAATCCTGTGATTAGTTTAAACCTCCACCGGTTAACGGTTATTTACGGTTGCTCCACACGGTCTGCACGTTACAGAACTCGCGTAAACCGAAGTGTGAAAGCTCACGACCATAGCCGCTTTTTTTCACGCCACCGAACGCTACGCGCGGGTCTGACGCACTGTAGCCGTTGATAAATACGCCGCCGGTTTCCAGTTCGCCAGTCATCTGTTCTGCCCGTGCCAGGTCGGCGGTATAAATCGTCGCGCTCAGACCAAAATCACTGTCATTCGCCAGTTCGACCGCATGCTCAGCATCGCGTGCAACCGTAATCGCTGCGACCGGACCAAATAACTCCTGACGGAATGCGGTCATTTGTGGCGTCACGTTGCTCAGAATAGTGGGGGCATAGAAGTTACCTTCGCCAGCAATTTTCTCACCTCCGAGCAACAGCGTTGCGCCTTCTGACAGCGTTTGCTGAACCTGCCTGTCCAGCTCATCGCGCAGGTCGTAGCGTGCCATCGGGCCGATGTAGGTGTCGTCGTCCTGTGGGTCGCCGATGACCAGTGCCCGCGTGGCGGCCACAAATTTCTCGGTAAAGGCTTCCAGCACACCTTCTTCAACAATCATACGTTTCGCGGCGGCGCAAACCTGTCCGGTATTCTGATAGCGGCCCGCGACAGCCGCCTTCACCGCTTCATCGAGGTTGGCGTCATTGAGCACGATAAATGGATCAGAACCGCCCAGCTCCAGCACACATTTCTTCAGTGATTTACCTGCCAGCTCCGCGATAGCACCACCGGCACGCACGCTGCCGGTTACCGTGACGGCAACAATGCGCGGATCAGCAATCAACCCGGCAACATCTGCATTCCCGACGTTAATTACGCCAAAGGCCCCTGCCGGGAAACCGGCTTTCAGCGCAGCCTGTTTCACCAGACGGGTCGTGCCCATCACGTTAGGGGCAGGTTTAAGCAGGAACGTATTTCCCGCCAGTAACGCAGGTACCGCGCCGCGCAGGATCTGCCAGACCGGGAAATTCCACGGCATAACCGCCAGGATCATGCCGGAAGGGCGGTAATGAATATGCGCTTCGCCGTTATCGACCATGGTGGGTTCAGGTGCGAGCATCGCCGGGCCCTGCAGGGCATACCATTCGCACAGGCTTGCGGATTTCTCCACTTCAGCGCGCGCCTGTTTAATGGGTTTACCCATTTCGCGGCTGATCATGCGGGAGATATCTTCACTGGCTTCACGAAGTTCTGTCGCCAGATTATGCAGATGGGATGCGCGCTGAGCGATATCCGTTTTGCGCCACTGCTTATAGGCCGCGCTGCCTTGTGTGACTGCCATCTCAAGAGTCAGTGCGGTGTCGAAAGGATACTCTGCGATACGCTGGCCGTTGAACGGGTTGAGCGAAATTGCGTGTGTGTCGGGCGTTGTCATTATGTGATCCTCATTTATCCAGTCCGTTCAGCATAGAGACTTGCGAAGATGAATAAAAATGAATAAAAATAAGTAAACCGTTCACTTTTTGAGAAAGACTATGAATCTGTCACAGCTCGAGATGTTTCGCGCCGTTGCTGAAACCGGCAGTATCAGCGCCGCTGCCCAGCGGGTGCATCGTGTCCCGTCGAATCTGACAACACGCATTAAACAGCTTGAGGCGGAACTGGGCGTCGAATTATTCATCCGCGAGAATCAGCGTCTGCGCCTTTCGCCAGCAGGGCGAAACTTTCTCAGTTACAACAACCGTATTCTCGATTTAGTCGAAGAAGCGCGGGTGTCCGTGGCGGGCACAGAACCGCAGGGGATATTTGCGTTGGGCGCGCTGGAAAGCACTGCAGCGGTGCGGATCCCCACTTTACTGGCGCGTTATCACCAGCAATTCAGCAAGGTTGAACTGGCGCTGAGCACTGGCCCTTCAGGGGAATTGCTGGATAAATTGCTGGAAGGGGCGCTGGAAGCGACGTTTGTCGACGGCCCTGTGCTGCATCCGGTTCTGGATGGCGTGCCAGTGTATAAAGAAGAAATGGTGATTGTCGCCCCCTTACATCACGCGCCTGTGACTCGTGGGCAGGATGTTAACGGGCAGATTCTGTATGCGTTCCGGTCAAACTGCTCTTATCGTCGCCATTTCGAAAGCTGGTTTGCGGATGATGGCGCTGCGCCGGGGAAAATCTACGAAATGGAGTCTTATCACGGCATGCTGGCTTGTGTGATAGCCGGCGGCGGGCTGGCGCTGATGCCGCGCAGTATGCTGGAAAGTATGCCGGGCAGCAGCACGGTGAGCATCTGGCCGCTGGCCGACAATTATCGTTTTTTGACAACGTGGCTGATATGGCGGCGCGGCGCATTAACCCGCAATCTGACAGAATTTGCGGCTCTGGCCTCTCAGTTAACGGTTAACCTTCCGCCACCTGCAAAATAATCTGCCAGTCCAGTGCGAGCTTCAGCGCCACACACGCGGCGCAAACAATAAAAATGGTCTTAAACATAGGGTAAATAAACATCCTGTGTGACGTGAGTCACATTTTAAAGCGATGCTGCGTAAACCGCTTTAAATTTTTTGTGCAGAAGATGCTTTTCGTCGATTTCCGGCAGGAAAATTTTTAGCGAAATGAATAAGAGTAAGCGTGAGATCCGCATCAAAAGAAAAGAACTGGCCCGATTTGTACATAATAGCAACATATGTTATTCACGCACTGATACTCTTATAAAGAGAGGTAAATTTAGCTTAATAATGTTTTCCTGCTTATTTTGAAGTTCTGAAGGTGATTTGTGCGCTGAAAATTTATTAACCCAGATACAATAATTACTTATAAAACTAACGCATTAAAACAAAGAGGCTCACGCAGGAATTGTGTAATAGGTTGTAATATTATCCTGACGCAATTGATATCAATATTGGTTTGTGTAGAATCAGAGTCACTAATTTAATGGCACATATCTAAAGTGAGCACATCATGGACAACGCATTAAACGTTTTGAATAATATCCGTACACTTCGGGCTCAGGCTCGCGAAATGCCTTTGAGTACTCTGGAAGAAATTCTTGAGAAACTGACTGCCATTGTTGAAGAAACTCGCGAAAATGCCAAAGCGCGCAGTGCGCAGCAACAAGAGCGCGACGAAAAATTACTGAAATACCGCGAAATGTTGGCAAACGATGGCATCGCGATTGATGACCTGTTGGGCCACCAGAGCGCGAAAGAAACCACTAAAGCCAAACGTAAGCCACGTCCGGCCATTTACGAGTACACAGACACTGACGGTTCTAAAAAGACCTGGACGGGTCAGGGTCGCACGCCTTCTGCCATTAAAGCAGCGCTGGATGGCGGCGCTACACTTGAAAGCTTCCTGATCGCGCGCTGACCTCACGGCTGATGTGCTGCGCTTTTCTGCCCCGCTTTTTAGCCGGGCAGAAAAACGTACTTCACCGCCAGTTTTTATTCTGCTGTTCCCCCTTTTAAAAATTCTCGCGTTTCTGGGGATTTTTTCCTTTTCATTACTCTCCGTCATTGTTCTTAAGGTAAGCTTAAGTCTGCATAAGTAAGGTTAACGTCTCTTCGTTTACCGGAACTTCTATGCGTACCCGATATTCTTTCGTTCAAATTATGCTCCACTGGCTGGTGTTTGTGTTAGTCGTACTGACCTATGCCACGATGGATATAAAAGGGTGGTTTGCAAAAGGCACGCCAGCGAGGGAGTTATTAGCCCTTACGCATTACAGCCTGGGATTTTGCGTATTATTCCTGATGTGTATGCGTCTGTTTGTTCGCGCAATGTATGTCACGCCGCCGGTTAAACCCGTGTTGTCGCGCTGGCAGCATTATTTGTCAGGTTCGGCTCATGTACTTATATATCTGATGTTTTTAAGCTTGCCGGTGCTGGGCATCTTGTCACGTTATTATGGCGGCCATGACTGGACGATGTTTAACATCCTTATGCCTAAAAGTGTTTTTCCGGATCTCCCTTTACAGAAACAGTTTAAAACGCTGCATGAATGGCTCGCGAACGCCGGGTATTATCTTATCGGATTACATGCTCTGGCTGCCCTCTGGCATCACTATCGCCGGCGCGATAACACGCTAATCCGGATGTTACCTTCGCGAAAATAACCCGCGGATGCGTGGGTCTGAGAAACCGTTGCAAGTTTCTGGTATCAACGGAGCGATTAACGTGACGGAAGGAACAATGATGATATCCAGTGCGAGGGGGCATATTGCCTGCTAATAAATGCGGCAGTATCCTAAAGCCCTTCTAATCAAAAGGATATTGAAATGGATACTACTGAAACACTGGGCGGTACATACTTTTATCACGGCAACGCCAATCTGAGTAATCAAGAGTTATTTGGTCTGATTTTTATTGAAAGCTTATCAAATCACCTCGGGTTAGATACTACGGCTACAGTTCTCATTATTACAGGGCAGCCTTACATTCCGGTTCCGGGCAAGATGGTAACTGCAATACCGGGAACAAGCGTGGCGTCAAAGCTATCGAGGGCCCTTTTAAAGCAAGCGAAACTGCCCTTTGGCCTTAAAGCGTGGACGCCGGTTGGTAAGTCGTTCAATACCTTGACTATGCGAAAAACCACAAAATGGGCTGCACTGATAGATAGATATGTCCCCTTTGTTGGATATGCAATGGCGGTCATATTAATCCAGCAGGTGGCAGCCGAAACCAGATCAAAATATAATTTAATAGCCCGTCCAGAAGATCGTATTGCATGGACATACTTTTAATGGAAGAAAAAGTCTTATCAATGTTCCGCGAGGAAATACCTGGCTACTACGATTTCGATTTGAAAAGAGAGGTTCCGCTTGAGTTTGATACCGAGCTACAAGATTTTGCTCCAGGTGATGATTTCGTATATGCCCTCGAAGCTTATGAAAAAACCTTTAAAGTGGACCTGTCAGTCGTAAATTGGTCCTTCTACTTTCCCTGGGAAAACCTTCCGTTTTTCACTCGCTGGTTTAAGGTTAAGCGTAAGGACATAGAAAAGACCAGAAAGCCCTTAACTGTAAGAATGTTCGCAGAATCGGCTAAGGCGGGTAAATGGCTTTATGATTAAGGGGCTTTAGCCCCTTTTTTAATCATGCGGTTTGGCGATCATTCCACGAGTCAGCAAAGATAATGTTCCCATCATTATGCTTCCAGGTGATTTTCTCGTAACGCAACTCAACAGTTTCCATATGATTTTCATTCGGATTGCTGGCTGCGGCCATTGCTGGTGTAATCGAAACGATACGCACCTTTTCCAACAGCATGTTGAAATACTCCACTTCCTGACCAGCATCATTGATCCGATACCATTTGATTTCAGCTGAAGCAAGGCATTGACCCGTTGCCACTGCCTTGTAGATGTATGGGCTGGACGAATCGAACTCTTTAACCACAAGCAATGGTGAGTGCATCCGTGTACCCGTCACTTTGCCCGTAGCGTTATCAGTGGGAATCATTAAGTTGTGGTGAAAACCTCGAACCTCAATACTGTATTCCCGATCTTTAACATCCACACCGCCTTTAATCAGTGCTCCGCCGTCGTCTTTAAGCCATAAATATGCCGGGATTGCCATTTCCGAAAATTCCTTTTTAAAAGTGAGGCTTAAAATTATTCCTTTGTTCAGCCAGGCACAATTAGCGACTGTTGTAATAGACTGATTTTCAGATATTTATTATTCATTGCGGGTTATCATCGGGATGAATGTTGAATGCGCCCGTTCAGCATTTTAATTTGCATAAACAGGCGCAAAAATTTTACTGTTTTACGCCGTTCTTCTGATACACACACAAATGCGTATACGCCGCCTGCAACAATGGAATATTGATCCCCACACGCGTTGCGCGCTCAACCAGATCGCCAATAATCTGCTCTGCTTCGATGGGGTAACCCTGCATCATATCGCGGTACATGGAGGAGGTCTGCGGTGAGTTTTTATCAGTGACAGCGTCCCTGACTTTTGCCACGGCAGCGGCGCGTTCCGCGTAGCCAAAGGCTTTCATGGTGGTCAGCGCCTCGGTGACAATGGCCTGTGCGAACTCCGTCCCGCCTGGCGCAGACGCCACCTGGCCGATATTGCCGCGCATGGAGCAGGTGATCGCGCCGAAGCTTGAAAGCAGCAGCCACTTCTCCCACAAATCACTGATAATGGTTTCAGAAAGCACCGCCTCGATATCCGCACTCTGGAATGCCTGATCGACTTTCAGGATGCGTTCAGTTTTTTCGCCGGAGAGTTCACCGTAAATAATCTGATGCAATGGCGTCATCTGATGAATATGTCCGTCAGTATCCAGCGTCGCGTTGATTTTGCACAAACCACCGATTAACGCATGTTCACCAAAACGCAGGCTCAGCGTCTCCATATGTTTCATTCCGTTCAGCACCGGCATGACCATCGTGTTTTCACCTACTACCGGCGCGATATCTTTCATTGCTGCTTCCAGCCCGAAACTTTTTACAGTCAGCAAAATCAGGTCATAAGGCCCGGTCAGCTGCGATGCCTGTAAGACATTGGGCTGGAAATGGAAATCACCGTGCGGACTGTGAATGGTTAGCCCGTCCTGCTGAACGGCCTGCGCCCGTTTTTCACGTAAAAGAAACGTCACATCCTGCCTGGCCTGCGCCAGACGGGCGCCAAAATACCCACCGGTCGCACCAGCACCCACCACTAAAATTCTCATGCGTTATCCTTTTTTATCAAGACATTCAGAAACCCTGTGTTTGTTTAAACTACGGGAGGAGGGCGGCAGGGATCAAGAGCCATGATGAATGAGGGATTTTTGAAGATTTTGCCGCGTGATACTATGCCCCATCACTATTTCAACAAGGAGCACTGAATGGCAGGTTATCAGCCTCCGTACAGTATCACACCGCATATCCTCAACCGGGTTGTGGACGTCGGGGAATTGCTGGGGCGTTGGGCTGCGCATGCTGAACAGTCATCTGTGCTGCTGCGAAAAGAAAACCGTATCCGCACGATTCAGGCTTCACTCGCTATCGAACACAACAGCCTGTCGACACCGCAGGTGACCGCCATTATGGAAGGGAAACGCGTGCTGGCGCCGCAAAAAGATATTCAGGAAGTGCGTAACGCCATTCTGACGTACGAACAGTTACCGGCATTGAAAAGTCATCGTCTTGAGGATGTTCTGAAAGCTCACCAGACGCTGATGCTCGGACTGGTGGATGCGCCCGGCCACCTGCGCAGCGGCAATGTGGGTGTGTATCGTGACAATCGGCTGATTCATATGGCACCACCGGCCGGGCAACTCCCGCGTCTGATGTCAGATTTGCTGAACTGGCTGAAGGAAACGGATATCCACCCGCTCATCGCCAGTTCGATTTTCCATTATGAGTTTGAATTTATTCACCCGTTTGCCGACGGTAATGGCAGGATGGGGCGCTTATGGCAGACGCTGATCCTCAGCCAGTGGCGTTCAGAGCTCGCCTGGCTGCCGGTAGAAACGCTGATCCATAATCAGCAGCAGGATTACTACCGCATTCTTGGCGAATGCGATCGCGCCAGCGACTGCACGGCATTTATCAGTTTTATGCTCGATAAACTGGCGGAAGCGTTACGTGAAGGCATTGAAACGCAATCCTCACACTGAACGTCAATGACTCATTCGACACCCCCCGCCCGAAGACGGGGGAGTTACACCGTTATTTCCCCCGCGCCAGAACCTTGCGGTACAGCACCGGCAGTGAAATCACCACGATCAACATCGCACCGACAATCACCGACATCACGATACCCGGCACATTCAGCAGACTGAGGCCGAAAGTCAGCAGCCCCATCAGGAACGCGGCAATAATTACGCCGGTCATGCTGCCGGAACCACCGAGCACGCTGACACCGCCGAGCACGGCCATGGTAATCACGCTCAGTTCCCAGCCGAGCGCCAGCGTCGGACGCGTACTGCCGAGCCGTGAGGTCAGCAGCACCGCTGCCAGTCCGGACATCACCCCGACCAGCACGAACAGCGTCAGATTATGGCGTTTCACGTTAATCCCGGAGTACCACGCGGCGACCGGATTGTTGCCGATGGCATAGGTGCGGCGTCCAAAGTTAGTTTTGTGCAGCAGGAAATAAAACACCGCGCCCAGCACCAGGAACAGCGCAAATTCAAACGACAATGGCCCCCAGACATAGCCCTGACCAAACCACGCGAAACTGGCGGGATATTTATTCAGCGACTGATCGCCCAGTAGCACGTAGGTAATGCCACGGAACAAGCTCATGGTGCCGATGGTAATCACGATAGACGACAGATTCAGCCGGGTGACCAGCAGGCCGTTAATCAGCCCGCACAACAGGCCGACGCTCAATCCGACACCGACCAGCGCCGGTGTTGGCAAACCGGCCTGCGCGCAGAATCCCATAATGGTGGAACTCAGCGCCATGGTTGAAGCGACCGACAAATCGATTTCCCGGGCGATAATCAGCATCGCCATCGGCAGCACAATGATGGCTTTTTCGGTGAAGTTAAACGTCGCGTCCGACAGATTCCATATATTGAGGAAATACGGCGAGGCGAACGCATTCACCACAAATACCAGCAGCGTCACCAGCAGTAAAAATCCTTCCCAGCACATCAGGCGGCGGAAAAACGGCGTGACAGCCATGGTGGTGTTTTCTCCGGCAGCGGAATGCGGCGTGTTGCGCGACGTTAAGGTCTTGTTCATGATCTTACCCCTGTTTCAGTTCGCACAGGCTGGACGGCGGGAGAGTGGCGCAGAATCAGCCGTCCTTTACGTTTGTTGGCGCGTTCGTTGAGGATGACGGCAATCACAATCACGCCGCCGGAAATCGCCATCTGCCAGAACGGCGACACTTCAATCACCGGCAGGGCATTGTTGATGACGCCGAGGAACAGCGCGCCCAGCAGGCAACCGACCACCGAGCCGATGCCGCCCATGGTGCTGATCCCGCCAATGACGCAGGCTGCAACAATTTGTAATTCAAAGCCGTTGGCGACGTCCACGTAAGCCACGGCGAAGCGTGAGATCCACAGATAGCCGCAGAAACCCGCCAGCGCGCCGGAAAGGCAGAAGCTGACGAACTGCATTTTGCCTGCGTTGATGCCGGTGTAATACGCCGCCGTGGCGTTGCCGCCAGCCGTGTAAAGTGCGCGTCCGGTCCGGCTGTAACGCAGGAAATACGCCACCAGAATCAGCGCGGCAATCGCACACCAGCCGAGCAGCGGCAGACCAATAAAGGTGGTGCGTGGCAGACTGAGGAATTCTGGGCTCATCTGATGGGCATTGATCCAGCCGCCGTTGGAAAGCAGGAAGATAATGCCGCGATAAATGCTCATGGTGCCGAGCGTCACCACAATCGGCGGAATACCCACTTTCCACACCAGGAGGCCATTAATCGCGCCCATCACCAGCCCGAGTACGGTTGCCAGTAACACCAGTGACCACACCGGAATATCCGGATGATGGAAGTTAATCAGCGCGACGATCATGCCGGTCAGCGCCAGATTGGCGGCCATCGACAAATCGATACCTTTGGTCAGCAAAACCATCATCTGCCCGAGCGCCAGGATGATCAGAATCGAGGTATCGTTAAACATCTCCAGCAGGTTTCCGGCACCGATAAACTCCGGCGAGCGCACGCCGACGCCCAGCACCATCAGTACGATGACCACCGCCAGCAGCAGCTCGCGGTATTTCAGCAGGTTCTTGATCATGCTGCCTCCTCGCCCGCGCCGCTGGCGGCGCTGACAATCATTTCTGCGCTGGCTTCACCGGCGTTGAATTCGGCGACCATCAGCCCTTCATGCATCACAATGATGCGATCGGCCATGCCCATGACTTCCGGTAATTCGGAAGACACCATAATCACCGCCAGCCCGCGCCCGACCAGTTCAGACATAAACTGATGCACTGCCGCTTTCGAGCCGATATCAATGCCTTTGGTCGGTTCATCGAGAATGATGATGTCCGGTTTGGTCGCCAGCCATTTGGCGATCACCACTTTCTGCTGATTTCCGCCCGACAGCGTGCCGACGGCCTGTTTCCAGCTTGACGCTTTCACCTGCAACCGTCTGGCGTAATCATCGGCCAGCGCCCACTCTTTTTTGTCGTTGAGCACGCCGCGCGGATTAAGCTGGCTGAGTTGCGGCAGGCTGATGTTCTGGCTGATGGGCAAATCAATAATCGCGCCTTGTTTCTGGCGCTCTTCCGGCACATACACAATTCCTGCGCGGATGGCCTGAGAAGGACGGGAAAAATGGTGTTCTTTGCCGTTGATCAGAATTTTGCCGCCGTTCGGTTGCGTGACGCCAAATAACGCCTGCATCAGTTCGGTTCTTCCCGCACCGACCAGCCCGTAAAAACCGAGGATTTCGCCTTTGCGCAGTGAGAAGTTAATGCCTGCGAATTCTGTCGGATGGCTGAGGTTTTGCACTTCCAGTACCGTGTCGCCCGGTTCGCAGTTCACTTTCGGGTAAGCCTGACTGACTTCACGTCCTACCATCATGGTCACCATCTGCTGTTCGCTGATGTCGCTGATTTTGCCGGAGCCGACATAGCTGCCGTCGCGCAAAACGGTGTAGTAATCGGAAATGGAGAAGATCTCGTCGAATTTGTGCGAGATAAACAGAATCGCTTTACCCTCCTGTTTCAGGCGTTCGACAATCTGATAAAACTCAACGATTTCATGCTGAGACAGGGCGGCAGTGGGTTCGTCGAGAATGACCACCTGCGCATCAAACGACAGCGCACGGGCGATGGCCACCATATGGCGCTGCGCGATGCTTAACTCTTTCAGAATGGCATGCGGATCAATGTTTACTTCCAGACGCGTCAGAATATCGCGTGCCTGCTGATGCATCGCCGGCCAGTTCAGACGTTTAAAAATGCCGCGGTAAAGATAGTGACCGACGAAGATATTCTCGGTCACGGAAAGCTCGTCAAACAGCACGGTTTCCTGATGAATGGCGGTGATGCCGATTTTGTGTGCGGATTCCGGATTCGGCAGTTTTATCGGAATGGCTTTATAGTGCAACTCGCCTTCTTCCGGCTGATAAATGCCGGTCATGACTTTCACCAGCGTCGATTTCCCCGCGCCGTTTTCGCCAATCAGGGCGGTTACTTTTCCCGGATACAAATCCACATGAACGTTATTTAACGCCCTGACACCCGGAAAGACTTTGCTGATGCCCTTCAATGACAACAACGGTGTCGCTGAATCACTCATGGAGTTTCCCCTGTCTGGCTAAGTACAACAAAACGGCTGAACGGTAACCCGGTCAGCCGCATTCAGGATCAGAAGATTTTAGAGAATTTATCGATGTTGCTGGCGTCGTAGACAAACGGTTCAGCCATGGCGCCGCTGCCGTCTGCATCGAGTTTCACTTTGCCTAAACGGCCCATGCTGGCTTCGGTTTTAGTGGCGGTGCCTTTCACTAAATCATCAGCCAGATAAGTGGCGGCGTAACCCAGGTCAATTGGGTTCCAGATAGCAAAACTTTTGGTGGCGCCCGATTTTACTGCGCCCGCCATTTCAGACGGCAGACCCAGTCCCGTTACATACACCTTGCCGATTTTGCCCTGATCTTTCACTGCCTGTGCGGCCGCCACGATACCCACGGAAGAAGGGGAAATAATCACTTTCAGGTCCGGATAGGATTTCAGCAGGCCAATGGTTTCGCGGTAGCTTTTATCTGACAGATCATCGCCATAAGCGACCGTCACCAGATTCACCGAAGGGTATTTCGGCAGCACTTTTTTCATTTCCGCAATCCACAGATTCTGGTTGGTGGAGGTTGGCGTGGCGCTCAGGATGGCTACATCGCCTTTTTCTACGTTCAGGGCTTTCAGCGCATCGGCGGCCAGTTTGACGTTGGTTTCGCCAATCAGCGCGTTGTTAGACGGATTAAGGTGGATCTGGCGGCCCTCTTTGGCGACACCGGAATCCCATGACACGACTTTAATGCCGCGCTGCATGGCTTTTTTCAGCACCGGCACCAGCGCATCCGGGTCATTGGCGGAGACAGCAATGGCATCGACGCCCTGGGCGATCAGGCCATTGAGCACTTCTATTTGCGCCTCGGCGGTGGTGGTGGTCGGGCCGGTATAAATCACTTTCACATCGCCCAGTTCTTTAGCTGCCTGCTGTGCGCCAACGTTTGCTGCTTCAAAAAAACCATTACCCAACGATTTTGCTACCAGGGCGATCTTCACTTCTGCCGATGCCGCGCCTGCCAGCAGGATGCTGCTCGCCATCAGGGTAAGGCTCAGTACGTGTTTTAATTTCATTTTTTGTACTCCGCATAAGTCCGCATAAAGTTTAACGACCAAAAAGTTGCCGACGCGCCAGGCGCATGATCACGACTCTAGGAGGTTGCTGACAGCCTCACCTTTCCGCGAGTGCCAGTTCAGTGCGAACTATGGCAAAGACGCAAAGGTTTGAGCGAACAACCTCACAATTTGATAACAATCTTATTTCAGGCAGGCTAAACGGTCAGAAAAACACACATTACCGGTTTCAGAAAACCGCACTGAAATAAGGCATAAAGCTACGCAGAACGCCGGATTGCACCGGATTTCATCAGGCGGGAAATGTTTTGTTCAAAAGCGGCTGGCGGATCACAGTTTCAGCCCGATGGCTGCCCCGGCGACGACTAAGATATTACGATAGTGTTAATAAGGAGTCGGAAATGACCGTGTTACGCAGTAGTGAGTATTTCCCCTCAGGAGATTTCCCGGTCGCCATTGAACCCCGTTATCCGCAGGAAACTTTTCCTGAACATCATCATCAGGATTTCAATGAAATTGTCCTGGTCGAGCAAGGTACCGGCACGCACGTTTTTAATGACCAGCCGCTGATCCTCAGCGCGGGGAGCGTCTGTTTTGTGCGTCACAGCGACCATCATCTTTATGAAGATACCGAAAACCTGCATCTGACCAACGTGCTGTATCGCAGCCCGAACGCGTTTCGTTTCCTTAATGGCGTCGGTGATTTATTGCCGCAGGAAGTGGACGGGGTGTATCCGGCGCACTGGCGCATCAGCCCGACTCAGATTGTGCAGGCCAAAACGCTGATTAATTTGCTGGCGCGACAACCCGCCATGCAATCGCCGGAATCTCAGGCTCAGCAGGAATTATATTTTATGCAGCTCTTATTATTGCTGCGCAAAGGCAGCCGTGATGTCGGATATCGCGGGCAGGGCGGTGACCTGAACAATGTGCTGGACTGGATGAATGAACATTATGATGAGGAAATCGACTGGCCGGCACTGGCCGCGCAGTTCTCGATGTCGCTGCGTACCTTGCATCGTCAGATGAAACAACAAACCGGCTGCACACCGCTCAATTACCTCAACCGCCTGCGTCTGCTCAATGCGCGCAACATGCTGCGTTTCAGCGACAGCCCGATCACCGAGATTGCCCACAACTGTGGTTTCTGCGACAGCAATTACTTCTCCACATTGTTTAAACGTGAATTTGGCTATGCACCCAGAAGTGTTCGTCAGTATCAGTAAGCGGAACCCTGTATTTTGCAAAATTGTTATGTCGGGCCGTCCGACCATGACATTTTTGCCATTTCTTAAAGTTAAGTGGCAATCACGGAAAGGTAAAAACCAGACGGATAGAACAGGCTGTTAAAACTTCACAAAAAAGAACTTTTTTATTAACAACTCGTTCATCAACTCTATCCGTATTTTGGAGACCCTTACATGAGCACAGTTCAGAAACGTATGTACATCAACGGCGAGTTCGTTGAAAACACCGGCGGTAAGTGGATCGACGTTGTGAACCCGGCGACAGAACAGGTGATTTCGCAGATCCCTGAAGGCTCAGCAGAAGACGCCAGAAAAGCCATTGATGCAGCAGAAGCGGCGCAGCCGGGCTGGGAAGCGTTACCTGCGGTAGAGCGCGGCGTGTGGCTGCATAAAATCGCCGACGGTATTCGTGAGCGCGAAGCTGAACTGACGGAAACCATTATCGCGGAAGGCGGCAAAACCTACGGCCTGGCGCAAACCGAAGTACTGTTCACCGCCGACTACCTTGATTACATGGCGGAATGGGCACGCCGTTACGAAGGCGAAATCATTCAGAGTGACCGGCCAAATGAAAACATCTTTGTGTTCCGCAAAGCCATCGGCGTGACCACCGGTATTCTGCCGTGGAACTTCCCGTTCTTCCTGATCGCCCGTAAAGCCGCCCCGGCGCTGATCACCGGCAATACTATCGTCATCAAACCGAGTGAAATCACGCCAAACAATGCGGTGATTTTCGCGGAAATTATTCACAAAATTGGCCTGCCAAAAGGTGTGCTGAATATTGTCACCGGCTACGGCCCGACCGTCGGGCAGGAACTGGCGGCGAATCCTAAAGTCGGCATGGTCAGTCTGACCGGGAGCGTGGCTGCAGGTATCGCCACCATGACTGCGGCGGCACAGAACGTTACCAAAGTCTCACTGGAACTGGGCGGCAAAGCACCAGCCATCGTGATGAATGACGCCGATTTGGATCTGGCGGTGAAAGCCATCGTGAGCTCGCGCGTCATCAATACCGGGCAGGTGTGTAACTGCGCGGAGCGTGTTTACGTGCAGGAAGGCGTATACGACGAATTCATTTCGCGCATCAGCGAAGCGATGAAAAAAGTGACGTTCGGCAATACCGCCGAGCAAAAAGAGCTGGATATGGGACCGCTGATCAGCGCGGCGGCATTGCAGCGTGTGGAAGATAAAGTGGCGAAAGCCGTGTCACAGGGCGCAAAAGTGCTGCTGGGCGGCAAACGTCATGGCGACAAAGGTTTCTTCTATCAGCCGACGGTGCTGGTGGATGTGAAGCAGGACATGCCGATCATGCATGAAGAAGTGTTTGGTCCGGTGCTGCCGGTCGCCACGTTCAAAACGCTGGATGAGGCGATTGCCATGGCAAACGACAGCGAATATGGCCTGACGTCATCGATTTACACCAGCAATATAAATACGGCGATGAAAGCGCTGAAACAGCTGAAATTCGGCGAGACTTACATCAACCGTGAAAACTTCGAAGCCATGCAGGGCTTCCATGCGGGCTGGCGTAAGTCGGGCGTCGGTGGTGCCGACGGTAAACATGGCTTGCAGGAATATCTGCAAACGCATGTCGCGTACCTGCAGTTCCATTAATTAACACACTGTGGCCGGAGCAGGGGAACCTGACTCCGGTTTTGCTGACTTTCACCTGACAAGGAAACCCCATGAGCCGCAACGATTTCCTGACCGGCATTCGTCAGCATAAATTCATGCAAACGCTGTTCCCGCCACCGGCTGAAAAATCCCATCCGCAGCAAGAATTTGGCCGTGCGCTGACCCTGATGGGCGGTATCTGGGATGACCGGTTCCTGCGGGCACCGCAAAATGGCTACACCACGCTGAATGCCTATCTGCGCGGGTTATATCCGGCAGACTCGCTGTTTTGCTCCGCCACGCCGGAGATTATCGCAGAGAGGAGTCTCGACGCCCGTACTCAGGCGGCATCGCTGAAAGATGTTGATGTCGGCGTGGTCCGTGCCTGTTTTGGTGTCGCAGAAACCGGCGCCGTCTTTCTCAGTGATCCGCAACTTTGTGTGAACACCCTCAGCGCGATGGCTAAAAACCTGGTCGTGCTGCTCGACGTTAACCACATCATCGAACATCTGCATCTCGCCCACCGTCAGCCGCAACCTTTCAATGCCCGCTACACCATTATGATCACCGGCCCGGCGGCGATGGCCGACAGCGAAAGTGCGCTGATGCTGGGTGCCAAAGGCGTCCAAAGCCTGCGGGTGATCGCGCTTTAAGTCCGAAAACCCACGGATCCTGCTGTACTCATCCCGCTTAAAATAACTCCTGTAAATAAAATAAATCCTATCTGATACAATCAGTAAACGGGTGCACAACGGGCGTGCCCTGACTTTTTACGGCAAGTGAGTGCGGCAACCATGAGCGTGATACAGAGCCTTATCAAACAAGCATTTGGAACCGGTAACAGCAACGAAGCAGCCACTTTCCTGGCCAGTGCGTGCAACCGGATGAAAGCCATGGATAAAACAACCATCGCCCGCGAAGTGGAAAGCGCGCTCAGAGGCATCAGTTTCAGCCGCGCCGAGACAGATAAGGCAAAAGTAAAAACTGTTTATAAAGACACCGCCGTCACGCTCGAAAAGCTCGCCTCACTGGAAAAACAGGTGTACAGCCTGAAGAATGAACTGGCCGTTGCGCGTAACCAAACAGGCAAAGGCAATACAGAAGACGCTGAGCGGATGAAAGGGGAGTTGTTGCGTCTTAACACCCGCATCAGCGAACTGCTTCGACAATCTGACATACAGAAAAAGCAGCATGCCGATGAACTGGCATTGTTGCGTTCGCGCCAGCGTGCAGACGGCCATTCAAACTCCGCAGAACTCGATGCCGCCAACAGCCTGATTGCGTATACCGGCAGTCAGATGACCGCGATGGCGGCGGCGCGTGATGCGCTGCAACAGCGTTTAACCCGGCTGGAAACCGAGTCGGAACGCCGTGTGCGTGAGGAAGAAGATAAACGCCATGCCGCCAACCGCCGTGCTGACGGGAATTACGCCCTGCTCGGACAGCAGAAAGAACTGACGGCCGAGGCGAACCGTAAAATCACGCAGCTACGGGCCAGCCTGAAACTCGAAGAGTATGAAGGGCAGAACGCGAAGAACGAAAAGGCAAAACTGAAGAAGCAGATTGCCGAGCTGGAAGATGAAAACAGCCGCCTGGCCGAACGCTTGTGTGATAACGAAGAAGACTGCGAACGGCTCAGTAATGCGCTGGAAAGAACAAATCAGGAATTTGCTGCCTACAAAAAGCAAAAAGAACGCCTGACCCGCTGGATCCACATACCCGGCGCCATGATGGGGATTTCCGTCGTTGCGCTGGTATTGTACTCAGATGCCCAACCCGGACATCTGTTTGACAGTCTCGCCCCCGCTGTATTTCTGGGCAGCGTCGTCTATGCCCTTTCCCTGATGATTGCGTTTACCCGCAGGGCGTAACCGGGGGGGCGTTGCCTGCCTTTACTTCACTGCCCCCATTGCCGCCTGCTCAATCAGTGCGGCCACTTCTTTTGGATGTGATTCATAAACGGAATGGCTGGCGCCTGCGATTTCCACGGTGTGGCTGTGTGCGCGTTTGGCGTACATGCGTTCTAAATCAGGGTTAATGATCTTGTCGGACTTCGCCACCATGTACCAGCTCGGTTTCACTTTCCAGGCCGGATCAGGAATGTTCGCAGTAAATACGCTGGCGGATGTCAGCATCTGGGCCTGCGCTTCAAATTCAGCCTGTTTACGTGGCAGGTCTGCGGCGAAATCAGACGGGAAATTGGCCGGATTGATGTACAGGAAACCGTCCGGTGTTTTCACAAACGGATGCGCGGAGTTCGGGAATTTCTTACCGTTAATCGCTTCGGTTTCCCCGTTGTCCAGCGCATGCGCCGCGATATACACCAGCCCCGCTACGTGCGGATCGTTGCCTGCTTCAGTAATAATCGCGCCGCCATAACTGTGGCCGACCAAAATGGCAGGGCCGTTTTGTCTGTCCAGAATACGTTTAGTGGCTGCAACGTCATCGGCAAACGACGTCAGTGGTTCCTGTACCAGTGTCACTTTATAGCCATCGCGGGTCAGAATGTCATATACCGGACGCCAGCCAGAGCCGCCAACAAACGCGCCGTGAACCAGCACGATATTTTTCACTGGCGCAGCGGTGGCTGCCTGGCAACCGAACGCCGCAGTGGCGGCAAACAACAATGTTGAAACTACACGTAAACGCATGGCACGACCTCTTTTACTGTGATCAGAAATGAAACTCAGTGTGTGATGCCACTTTGCGTGTGGCGCTCTGACAGAGGAGTGACCTGCGGATGACAAAAAAGTCATAAAGCCGCTGACCCGCAGGATGCGGTGAAAACGTTTCCCCGGCTTTATTTGCGGGTATTTTAAGCGCTGTGAGAATTCTCCATTTTATATCTTTTGTAAAGACGCCACGGTTTCATTACACGGAACTTATCGTCTGAAAAAACAGCGATGAATATGCCGCTGTCTTGAAATAGTGGTCTATATTTATTCTGAAGTCTGCGCCTTCGTCTGGATTTCGAAAGATAAAAAGGAATTAGCCAGCTGAAAATATTCTCTGATAAATACGCATCAGGTGCATTTTTGTTTTCCGGTAAATCACCTAATTATCAGTTGGTTGTATATTGTGTAATCGTTACCACTGAGGCGCGGATAAATACCGGGAGATCGTTGGATGATTTTTCGAATGAAAGCGGATGTTTATTTTGTGTCGGAATATAAACGGTATCAGACGAATAAAACCCTGTATTTTGCGCGGAGATAGAATTTGAAAATGGCCTCAGATGTACACTGCGTGCGGTATTTTGTTAAAAAGTTATATTTGTAAAGTTGCGTATGTACTAACAAGAAGAAAAAATCTATAGTGAGCCCCTTCACGGCTCTCAATCAGATTGGTCAATTTATGTCTACTTCTTATGTCCAGAATTGAGAGATGCGTCGTATTTTTTGACTCAACCTTTTAACGTAAAACAAAAGAACTCATAAAGTGAACGCCAAAACCTCTGCTTTTATCATCACGTTTTTGTCATTTTTTAACCCGGTATCAGTCAGTTACGCCCAGTCTTCGACAGCGTCGCCGAAAGATGATGCGGGTGACACCGCCGGCTCATCAACAATGATGGTCATCAAGCGTGAAAGCACCGGTAAATTATCCGAACTCGATACCCCGGCGGCGGTCAGCGTGATTGATGGCGGGGATTTCAGAAACAGCAAAGCGCAGGTCAATCTGTCTGAAAGCCTTGGCAGCGTCCCCGGTTTACAGGTTCAGAACCGCCAGAACTATGCGCAGGATCTGCAACTTTCCGTTCGCGGATTCGGCAGCCGTTCCATGTATGGCGTGCGTGGTGTGCGTATTTACGTTGATGGTATTCCGGCCACCATGCCGGACGGGCAGGGACAGACCTCCAATATTGACCTGAACTCGGTAGAGCGTGTTGAAGTGCTCCGCGGGCCGTTCTCAGCGCTGTACGGCAACGCCTCCGGCGGCGTGGTGAACGTCGATACCCAAACCGGTTCACAGCCTGCCAAACTGGAAGCGGGCACTTATTTCGGCAGCTACGGTTCGTTTCGTAACAGCGTCAAAGCCAGCGGCGCAACCGGCGACGGCACCCATGCCGGTGATGTGAATTACCTGATTTCCGGTTCCCGTTTCACCACTGACGGCTACCGTGACCATAGCGGTACGCAGAAAAATCTCGGCAACGGCAAACTGGGCGTGCGTATTGATGATGACAGCACCCTGACGCTGATGTTTAACAGCGTGTCCGTGGATGCCAACGATCCGGGTGGCCTGACAGAATCTGAATGGCATGATGACCCGAAGCAGGCCAAACGCGCCGATCAGTACAACGCACGTAAGAGTCTGGATCAGACTCAGGTCGGGTTACGCTATCAGCGTCAGATGGGTGAAAACGACGAGTTCAGCCTGATGACTTATCACGGCGAACGCCACACGACGCAGTACCAGACCATTCCGGCGGCATCGCAGAAAAATCCGCTGAACGCGGGCGGGGTGATTGTTCTGGAACGTAAGTATTCCGGTGTGGATACCCGCTGGAAACATGACGATCAGATAGGTTCCGTACCGTTTTCCGTCACCGGCGGTCTGGATTATGAAACCATGACCGAGCGTCGTTTCGGTTATGAAAACTTCAATGATGAAGGCGATCTGGGCGTGAAAGGCGACGAACGTCGCAACGAAAAGAATGTGATGTGGAACCTCGATCCCTATCTGCAAACCACGTGGAACCTGACATCGCGCTGGACGCTGGATGCCGGTGCGCGTTACAGCACCGTGAGTTTCGACTCGCAGGATTATTACATTACCGGCAGCAACCCTGATGACAGCGGTTCGCGCCGTTATCACAAACTGCTGCCGATGGCGTCCCTGAACTATGCCGTGACGCCTGCACTGAACACTTATATTTCGGCCGGGCGCGGTTTCGAAACGCCGACCATTAACGAGCTTTCTTACCGCACCGACGGTAAATCTGGCCTGAATCTGGGACTGGAACCTTCCACCAGTAACACCGTGGAACTGGGCAGCAAATGGCGCGTGGGCAACGGTTTAGTGACCGCTGCCGTCTTCCAGACCGATACCGATGACGAGCTGATTGTGGCACAAAGTGTCGGCGGGCGGTCGAGCTACACCAACGCCGGTAAGACACGCCGTCGCGGTCTGGAACTGTCGTTAGATCAGCAGATTGAAGAAAACTGGCGCGTGAAAATGGCCTGGACGCTGCTCGATGCTACTTTCCGCAACGAGACCTGTGGCGCGGGTGATTGCACACCAGCAGGCAACCGACTGCCGGGTATTGCGCGCAACATGGGCTACGCTTCTCTTGAGTGGGCACCGGTTGACGGCTGGCACGCGGGCGCCGATGTGCGATACATGAGCGACATTGAAGTAAACGACGAAAACAGTGAACAGGCCCCCGCTTATACCGTGGCCAGCGTGAATGCGGGTTACCGCTTCAACTGGAACAAAGTGACGCTCGACCTGTTTACCCGCGTCGACAACCTGTTCGACAGAAATTATGTCGGTTCTGTGATTGTTAATGAAGGCAATGGCCGTTATTTCGAACCGGCACCTGGCAGAAACTACGGTGGCGGCGCTACGCTTTCTTATAGTTTCGAATAACTTTTAGTCAGTACGTTCAGTCAGCAGAACAACGAACCACGCGGTGCTGCCCGTTACCTGCACTTTTTGAAGCGGGGCAGCACATGCAAGGAATGACACCCGGTGAGAACCGGATGTTCTTGAAGATTCGGGCTATGCCTGAATCGACGATTATAAAAAATCAGTAAGGTCATCAACTATGGAAACGAAAGCCTCGTTATCACGCATCGTCGTCATAATTACCGCTTTGTTCGCCGCGTTAAGCGGGATTTATCTTCTTGTCGGCGGTATCTGGCTGGCAAAATTAGGTGGTTCTCTTTATTACATTATTGCCGGTGTTATCTCGCTGGTTACCGCGTGGTTGCTGTATCGCCGTCGCTCTTCTGCATTACTGCTGTACGCAATCTTCCTGTTCGGCACCACGGTGTGGGCGGTGTGGGAAGTAGGCACAGACTTCTGGGCACTGACGCCGCGTTTAGACGTCACCTTCTTCCTGGGCCTGTGGATCCTGCTGCCGGTTGTGTATAACCAGATGCTGGCGAAAAACGCTTTCGCACGCGGCGCTCTGGCCGTTTCCCTGCTGTTCACCGTGATTGTGCTGGCGTACTCCGTCTTCAACGATCCGCAGGAAATCAACGGCACCCTTAAAGCTGCCGATGCTGCACCGGCAGCAACCGATTCCGGCGTTCCTGCCAGTGACTGGCCGGCCTATGGCCGTACTCAGGGCGGTACCCGTTACTCGCCACTGAACCAGATCAACGATAAAAACGTCAGCAAGCTCGACGTGGCCTGGACTTTCCGTACCGGTGATCTGAAGACCCCGAACGATCCGGGCGAAATCACTGACGAAGTGACGCCAATCAAAATCGGCGACATGCTTTACCTGTGTACGCCGCACCAGAAGCTGTTTGCTCTGGATGCCGCGACCGGTAAAGAGAAGTGGAAGTTCGATCCGCAGCTCAATTCTAACCCGACCTTCCAGCACGTGACCTGTCGCGGTGTGTCTTATCACGAGACCACACCTGCTGCACAAGGTGATGCGGCTAATGGCGCAGCGCCTGCTGTCTGTTCACGTCGTATCATTCTGCCCGTCAACGATGGACGTCTGTTTGCGCTGGACGCTGAAACCGGCGCACGTTGCCCGGCATTCGGTAACAACGGTGAGCTGAACCTGCAAGGCAACATGCCTTACGCAACGCCAGGCCACTACGAGCCAACGTCACCGCCAATCATCACTAAATCTGTGATCATCGTGGCGGGTGCGGTTACCGATAATTACTCAAACCGCGAGCCTTCCGGCGTGATCCGTGGCTTTGATGTGGAAACCGGCAAACTGCTGTGGGCCTTCGATCCGGGTGCGGCTGAACCGAACAAAATCCCTGAAGATGGTCAGCACTTCACGCCAAACTCCCCGAACTCATGGGCGCCTGCGGCTTATGATGACAAACTGGATCTGGTCTACCTGCCAATCGGCGTAGCGACACCAGATATCTGGGGCGGCAACCGTACTCCGGAAATGGAACGTTATGCGAGCGGCCTGCTGGCGCTGAATGCGACCACCGGTAAACTGGCGTGGTTCTATCAGACCGTTCATCACGACCTGTGGGATATGGACGTTCCGGCGCAGCCAACGCTGGCTGATATCACTGACAAGAGCGGCAACAAAGTTCCTGCGATTTATGTACCGACCAAAACCGGTAACATCTTCGTGCTGGATCGCCGTGACGGTAAGCTGATTGTTGATGCACCTGAAAAACCTGTTCCGCAAGGCGCAGCGAAAGGCGACCACGTTTCTCCGACTCAGCCGTTCTCCGAACTGACTTTCCGTCCGGAAGCCAAACTGACCGGTAAAGACATGTGGGGCGCAACGATCTATGACCAGCTGATGTGTCGTGTGATCTTCCACAAACTGCGTTATGAAGGCACCTTCACACCGCCATCCGAGCAGGGCACGCTGGTGTTCCCGGGTAACCTCGGTATGTTCGAGTGGGGCGGTATTTCTGTGGATACCGACCGTCAGGTGGCTATCGCTAACCCGATCGCACTGCCGTTCGTGTCTAAACTGATCCCACGTGGTCCTGGCAACCCTATGGAGCCAGATGAGAACGATAAAGGCGGTTCCGGTACTGAGACAGGCATTCAGCCACAGTACGGCGTGCCATTTGGCGTGACGCTGAACCCGTTCCTGTCTCCGCTGGGCTTCCCTTGTAAGCAGCCTTCATGGGGTTACATCTCCGGCGTTGACCTGAAAACCAACGATATCGTGTGGAAAAAACGTATCGGTACCGTGCGTGACAGCTCACCATTACCGCTGCCGTTCAAAATGGGTATGCCAATGTTGGGCGCACCGATTTCTACCGCCGGTAATGTGTTCTTCATCGCAGCGACCGCAGATAACTACCTGCGTGCATTTGATATGAGCAACGGTGACAAACTGTGGGAAGCTCGTCTGCCAGCAGGTGGCCAGGCGACCCCAATGACTTACTCTGTGAATGGCAAACAGTACGTTGTTATCGCAGCAGGCGGTCACGGTTCGTTCGGCACCAAACTGGGCGATTACATTATCGCTTACGCACTGCCAGACGCTGACGCTAAATAATTAGCTGTCATAAGCTCTGAAATCTGAAAGGCCGCGCAAGCGGCCTTTTTTATGGCTACAACGCCCGTAGCCATCGCGCCGGATTTCCGGCGTAAACGCCTTTCACCGTGATGTCTTTCGTCACTACGCTTCCCGCACCAATCACTGCGCCATCGCAGATTGTGACGCCCAGAATGGTCGCGCCGCTGCCAACAGACACATCGTTACCCACGCGGATCCTGGCCCATGAATCCCGGTCGGAATTGGGTTTTCCTCCCTCAAACATATCGTTCGCAAACATCACGCCGTGGCCGATAAAGCAGTTTTCCCCGACAGTGACATATTCACAAATAAAGGTATGCGACTGGATTTTTGTCCCCCGTCCGATGCTGGTGTTGGCCTGAATTTCCACAAAGGGCCCGACAAAAACGTCATCACCGAGAGTACAGTCATACACATTAGCGGGTTCGTAAATCACCACATCCTGGCCTGCTTTCACATTACGGATTTGCACGTTGCGTGAGGTATGAGGCATTTTATTTCTCCTGTCCGAGGTTAAACGAACAATATCGCTGAATTTTTCTGGCGGAGTAATCGGTACTTTCTGGTATCACTCGGGAATGCATTTGCAGGATATGAGCGGACGAAAAGTCATGATACTGGCCTTTCTGTGTGCGGTAATCACATCCGGTCTTGGCCTCGGGGTTAAAAACCTCATGACCGATTCGCCTGAGGAAGCCTGGCATAATTTCAGTCAGCAAATCGACAGAGAACATGCGAAAGGCGTGTACCCGTTCAGACTGGATTTTTATACCGTTGTGCAAGATGCGAGAATAGATGGTCAGACACTTAACTACACCTACGCAATAGAAAATATCCGGCTGACAGATATCAGCTTGAAACGCAGAGCAGAGCATGTTTCACCCGGTTCTTTTGTACCACCGCGATGGTGCAGAAATATGGTTTGCGGGTGGAATATGATTATACGCAGGGGATGACTGAAAAAACGTATTCGTACAATAAAAAGGATTGCGTGGGCTGAGAAATCGCTCACTGTGAAGGGAACTCAAACAATAAAAATGCTATCTGCGAAGTTATGGAAAACAGTGCCTGCAGGCTTTCAGTGGGCGCTGTCTGGCCGTAATACCCCGTAATGTAATGCGTTGTCGCTATGCTGGCTTCGCCAAAATTCCCGTACTCACTCCATTTTTCAGACTCCAAAAAAATTTTCCATCCACCTGTTATTCTTATGTGTCGATTGTACACATCAAAGATCGCAAAGTTTTCCTGTGGTGTGGCTAGGGATTGTCACGCACATTGATGACCTTTCGCAGATGGGCAACATCCTTTAGCGGTGGCAGACCAAAGATGCGGGCGTAATCCCTGTTAAACTGGGGCACACTCCTGTACCCCACTTCCTGGGCAACAAACGTCACGCTTTGTTGCCTGCCTAATAACATCGTTCTGGCATGAAGTAGCCTAACGCGCTTTTGATACTGTAAAGGACTCATGGCCGTGACGGCTTTAAAGTGACGATGAAAAGCCGATACGCTCATCGCCTCCCGTTCGGCCAATGATTCAACGACAAACTCTTCTGTAAAATTATGTCTTAACCAGCGAATGGCATTGCCGATTCGGGCCAACATCGTGCCCGGAGAAGCAATGTCCCTCAGCATCCAGCCATGAGGTCCTTTCAATACGTGATACAGAATTTCGCGCTCATAATTGGGCGCGAGGGCGGGGATATCGTCGGGGGTCTTCATCAGACGCAGCATTCTGACCCACGCATCAAGAAGTTCCGATGTCACTGAGGCAACAGAGAACGCGCCTTCCGGTCTGTTTTTCATGGCTGATTGAGGTAAATCGTCCAGCATAGCAGCCACCCGTTGAGGTTCCAGGGTCAGACTCACCGCCAGATACGGTTCTCCCGTCGCAGACGGATGAACAGCACCCACTGCAGGTAAATCAACCGACATCACAAAATACGAGGCAGGGTCATAGTTGAAAACCCGGTCTCCCACCGTCATCGACTTATTTCCCCTGAGGATCAGATTGATCATTGGCTCATAAACCGCAGCCAGTGCCGAAGCCGGAATATTTCCCTGAACCATCGCGACGCGTGGGATCCCCGTCTCCGTTCGCCAGTTGCTGGCGTGTGCGGCAAGACCACAAAGCTCATCAAGCTGGGATTGCATCATCATGTCTTACATCCTCGGTCTCATCGTTGAAAGGAGCATAAAGCAGAAACAGGCAAGAATCGAGCAGGAACACGGAAGCCCCTGTTTGACCCTTATCTTACTATTACTCCAACGCAAACACAGAGAAAGGAAACATCATGAAAGTTATTCTTGTAACAGGTGGAAGCAGTGGTATCGGAGCCAGTACGGCTATCCAGTGTGCCGCACGCGGTATGGGCGTGGTACTCACCTACCATAATCATCCCGAAGCCGCTGACAAGGTTATCAAACAAATCGAAGCGACTGGCGGTAAGGCTATCGCTGTCCAGCTTGACGTTTCGCGCTCTGAAACTTTCCTTACCTTTAGGAAGACCCTTGAGGATTTACTACACCGTTTCTGGCAACGTTCTGATTTTGATGTACTAATCAACAATGCCGGTTTCGGCCTTTTTAACCCGATTGAAACGGTGACAGAAAATGAGTTCGACAGTCTGTTCAATGTTCACCTTAAAGGCCCGTTCTTCCTGACACAGGCTCTTTTGCCCGTCCTTGCTGATGGGGGGCACATCGTGAATGTGACCAGCGCAACGACACGCGTTGCGACTTCAGGCGTGGCGCCTTATGCCGCTTTCAAAGGAGGGCTCGAGGTACTGACACGCTATATGGCCAAGGAGTTTGGGCCACGCCGTATTCGCGCAAACGCTATTTCTCCAGGTGCAATTCGTACCGGCCTGGGCGGCGGCCTGAATGATGAGTTCGAAGCCTTACTCGCTTCACAAACAGCGCTTGGACGCGTTGGGGAGCCTGACGATGTAGGTAAGGTCATTGCGAGTCTGGTGTCGGATGAAAATGGCTGGGTTAATGCTCAGTCCATCGAAGTGGCTGGCGGCTATCACATTTAATGATGACAGGAGGCTCTATGATCGATCATATCTTTCTATCGGTGACTGAAATCGGGCGTTCCGTTGCGTTTTACACCGCAGCCCTGGCGCCTCTCGGCGTCACCGTTCGCCTGGACTATGACGGAAATGATGGGCCGCCGGGGCATCCTGACCTCAAAGGCTTTGGTGCCAACGGCCGGATATTTTTCTGGCTGCGCGAGGGGGACGCTGCAGGCGGGGCCACGCACGTTGGCTTTGTCGCCAATAGCAAAGAAAGGGTTGATGAAGCCTATGCCGCAGCAATGAGTGCGGGAGCCGCTGACAATGGTGCGCCGGGCGCACGCCTTTATTATGATCCCCGTTATTACGCTGCCGGTGTTATCGATCCCGACGGCTACACCCTGGAATTCGTCTATAAAAGTTGGCAGCACACCTCGTCATGAAAACATTACTTATTTACGGTGCCACCGGTTATACCGGACGCATGATTGCCAAACAGGCAAAAGACGCTGGTCTCAATTTCGTGATTGCCGGCAGAAATAGAGAAAAACTGGATGAACTGGCGAAAACATTGGACGTAAGGGCCCATGCTTTTGCGTTGGATGATGCCGGGGCTCTCCCTCGTCATTTAGACGGGATAACGGTTGTATTGAACTGCGCCGGTCCTTTTGCTCACACCTCAGAATCACTGATGCGAGCCTGCATTATTCAGGGTGTTCATTACCTGGATATTACTGCAGAAATCAACGTTTATCGGCTGGCGGAGTCACTGCATGATCTCGCCTCCACGGCCAGGGTCATGTTACTGCCTGGTGTGGGATGGGATGTTGTGCCAACGGATTGTCTCGCGGTGACGATAGCTGAAAAGGTGCATGAGCCTGTACGCTTGAGAATTGCGCTGCAGGTTGCAGGCTCAATGTCACGGGGTTCGGCCTTCAGTGTGGGAGAGATTATCAGCGCGGGTCTGCTTGCCAGGGTCAATGGTGAACTGACGACGAAAACCGATGCCAAAACAGACTTTTTTGATTTTGGTGAAGGGAAAGTAGAATGTGCGCCACTCTCTTTCGGTGATCTTGTTACTGCATGGCATTCAACCGGCATTCCAAATATTGAAATGTATGTCCATGTGAGTGGCGATGCCTTTCCATCCGGAGATTTATCACGCTTGCCTGATGGCCCCTCTCAGGAAGAGCGCGCAGGTAATGTCGCTCGTGCAGTGGTAGAAATGACCGGGGTTGATGGTGACATTCACCATGCAGTCATTGAAACGGTCAACGGATATTCCTATACGCCACTCGCTGCGGTCGAAGCCGCCAGACGGGTGCTTAGCGGAGCAAGCCAGCCTGGATTTCAGACGCCGGCTAAAGTATTTGGTGCAGATTTTGCGCTGAGTATTCAAGGGACGCGTATTTCCATACTCTGAGCCATAGGTGTGTAAAGCCATGCTAAAGCTGCGTGGCAGTTGACTGGTTTTATCAGCAGGCAAGTTGATTATGCAGCTTCAGTCTGACTGGCCAGTCATCTATCAACTTTCCTCGGTTAATCAGCACCGCTGCCGCTTATTGGCCATACCTGGCGGTGGATATATCGCGTCTGACGCCAGGCAGCCATATCATTACGCGTTTGTCTGCGCATTGCACAGCGGATCGCCGTTCTAAGCGCGGCAGTCAGTCTCGAGCATCTGTTCAATAAGATTGCGCACCGTTGGCAATCGCTCATGCCTTCGAAATAGTGCCGCCACCTCCGAAACAATAGCAGGGCCGGCAATTTCTCTGAAAACGACATTCGGCAATTGAATCGTGTTGATCAGCACACTGGGAATGATTGCGACACCCATACCCAGCGCTACTTGTGTCAACACCGCAACCAGAGTTCCGGGCGACGAGACGATATGTGGATCGAATTTTCCACGCCTTGCGACCTCACGCAAGCCCAGACCTTGTTCTGGGATCACAAACGACTCATTGGAAAGCGCGCGCGGGAGTATGTCCGTCGACATCTTCGACAGAGCGTGGTCTGCCGGCAGAGCCACACAGAATCGGTCCCGTGCCATGACATGGCTGGAGACAGACAGAGGCAGATGCACGGGCGTTCGGACAAAAGCCAAATCTATCCTGCCTTCCCCAAGGAGCGGCATGATCTGCTCGGTGGGTAATTCCTTCGTGTTAAGCATAACGTCGGGCCATTTATTGCGAAACCGCTGGACCTGTTCCTGGAGTACCCCGAAAAATGCCGCTGAACCAACATAACCTATCTCCACTCTTCCAACCTGACCACGCCCGGCGCGTCGGCCCACGTTGATCGCTCTCTCAAGCTGTTCGAGTGTTGCACGCGCTTCCGTCAAAAATATCTCTCCGGCTGGCGTCAGATGAACTGTTCGTTTTGTTCGGTTAAATAGACGCGCTTGCAGCATGCGCTCCACCTCCTGAATCTGTGCGGTGAGGGTGGGTGCAGACACGCCCAACTGCTCAGCTGATCGAGAGAAGTGCAGATTTTCAGCAACAGTGATGAATGAACGGAGATGACGTATATCCATGGTAGTCGAATTTCCTATTCAGTTTTACTGAATTATAAGAACAAATCACTTTAATGAACTGAATTATTTTCTCTGTTTAAATCAATGAACCTTCCTTCTCAGGAGTTAACTATGTATCACCTTTCCAATCTCACCACATCCCTTGTACTTGCCGGGTCTCTTGCGCTGGCTTCACTGCCTGCAACGGCAATCGAGTTGCCGAGCCAGCCAGTGCTGACTCTCTCCGTCGCTCAGCAGGTACTCACCGCTGCACAAGACAAAGCGCAAACGTCCGGGTGGCCGTGCGTGATCGCAGTTGTCGATAGTGCTGGCTCGCCCATCGCTCTGGTACGCATGGATAACGCGGCTGTGCCGGCAGGCGTCGAACTTGCTCCAGGCAAGGCACGGACCGCAGCTCTTTTTCGTCGACCCAGCGGCGCATTAGAGGACGCAGTCAATGGTTCAAGACCGGCCGCCATTACCGCCCAGGGCTTCGTTCTGATGCGTGGTGGCCTTCCAATCGTCTTTAATGGTCACACTGTGGGAGCGATCGGGGTATCCGCAGACACGCCCCAACATGATGAAGAAATCGCTCAAGCCGGGTTAGCGGCTTTCAATAAAAAGCTCACACCGTGATGAATCATGCAGTTTCTGCACGGGAGAAAAGAGAGCCTTATCCACCACGTGAGGAATGTTCCCAATGACGATGCGTAACCGGAAACTTGCACAGACAGGAGAGGCGGGGGCTATCATTTTCGATCTGGATGGTACTCTTGTCGATTCAGTGAGCGATATGACAGCCGAAATAAACAAAATACTGGTCGAAAGAGAGCTTGAGCCTCTGCTCGTCAAAACTACTTCAAAATTTCTCGGTGACGGAATGAGGTCATTTGCCAGGCGAGCATTCAGCTTACGTGGCATGAATGACCGGGAAGACGCGCTGAATACCTTCGTCTCGCGCTACCGACGTTCGGCCCATTCGCTCACGACTCCTTATGAAGGTGTAAAGGAGACGCTTAGCGCCTTGCGCGAGAGGGGATGGCGGATATCCGTCTGTACAAATAAAGACGAATCGATTGCCACTGCTATTCTCAAAGAAACTGGCCTGTTGAAGTATATGGATGTTGTATGTGGTGGAGACACCGTCTCCTTTCAGAAACCTGACCCCAGACACCTACACGCAGTTGTAGCACGTGCCGATTACGGTAAGCTTCATAAGATAATGATCGGAGACAATAAGAATGATTTTGAGGCCGCCCAGGGATACGAAATGTCGTTTGCATTTGCCAATTGGGGTTATGGATCTCTGGTGGACGAGAGTGAAGCAGTCATTCTCAGAAAATTCATAGATATTCTCGACTTCGTGGATTTACCATCTTGATGAACCATCGTGTATTTGTTGACCACTTCAATGCCGGATGGCAGGGAAATCTGGACATAGGTTTCGCTATTTCCCGCAGCCTGTCACTTGCGGATAATTGCGGCAAACCAGCATGAGTTTATGTTTCGGTTCAAAACCTTTATCCAGCATGCATTGCTGAACTTTCGCGGCCTTAAGAATGGTCGGAACGAAAGGAACCGAGCCTAGCGGTTTCGGATATCCGCATTCATACATCATTTGTAACGCGAGCTTATCGTTCTCCACAGCGTGTGAAAAATGCAGTGAGGCGCCCGCTTTACGCCAGCTGATGAGCTGTGACTCATCCCGGCCTGAATCCGGTTTGATCGGGTGAAAACCCTTATCGGCGACAAAAGGTAGCGCTTCGAGCTGTCGCTGACTGAGCGGATGTCCCTGTTGTTTCTCGATGCAGGCAGGGGTGTTTTTGTAGTAATCGCAAATATGGAAATCGCCCTTATAGGTAAATCCTTTCCCCTCCATGCACTGGTAATACAGCACCGTTTCATTGTCGGTAAAAGAAGGTTCCGGCCCCGGAAGCGGGACGCCGCATTGCCCCATCGCAACCCGCGCGTCATCTATGGTGCTGCCAGGGCGCTGCCACTGCGTTAAATCAGGCGGGGGCGGACACCCGGTGAGCAGAAAAACCGAACCGATCAGTGCAGATGAAGAAACCAGAGAAGTGATGCGGGGCATAAAAATCCTTTTTAATAATAATGTTATAGAATTCTTTGACTCCCTTAATGCAGCGGGAGTGGCATGAGAAGGATAACTTTAGTTCAGTTTCAGGAAACAGAAGCGTTTATATGTCCTGAAGTAAGGAGAAGACAGATGACCGTTGTTTTGGATGAAGGCACGCCAGCGGCTGAAACTCTGGCGTGACACTGCGCGGAACTAAGAAGCACAGCCCTCTGGCTTAAATACCCGTGTTATGGACGCCGGATTATTGGCCAGTTTATTGGCCGGTCTGCGCGGACGGGCAACGAGTTCTCCGCCACAGTTGGGGCATATCCCGTGAAGTTTGTCTTCGGCACAGGTTACACAGAATGTGCATTCAAACGAGCAAATTCTGGCATCAGCAGCAGGGGGGAGATCGGTATTGCAACACTCGCAGTTGGGTCTCAGTTCCAGCATAGAATTTATCCTTCAACAGTATGACTTCAGGGATAACCATCAGACGTTCGCCGGTCTGTTTCGTCATAAACATATCCTGAAACAGGTGTTTGGGAAAGATCCGGCGCAAGGACTGACCGGAATAACAAAACATCTGCGGCAATCGCTGGAATGCGTATCAGAACCCGTTGATTTAAGCAGAGCGCCTGTGAGGGCGCTCCGGGTTGAGCTGTTTACTCTATCGACAACCGGTAAACCCGCAGGCGATACCCGTCAGGATCCAACGCGAGAAAGGTATAGCCGAAATCCATCTCAACAGGTTCCTGCATTATCTCAATTCCCTTATCGCGCCAGAGAGAGCAGAGAGCATCGACCTGTTCATTGCTGTCAGCAGAAAAGACGATCTCACCATTTCCGGCATAACCTTCAGCGGCGGGTTCGACAGTATGCTTTGACCAAAGGCCCAGCCTCATCCCTGAGGGTAGAACAAACATGGCGAAAGTGGCTGAAACCTCAACGGGTTGTTTTTCCAGAAGTTCTTCATAGAATCTGGCGCTGACCTGCGGATTGTTGACGTACAAAATAACAAAGTTTGAATCAATCATTAGTGGCTCCTCAGGAATGAAAAGACATCCGGTTTGATGTCTGTTACTGAGTATCTTAGTGGCCACCACTGCCAGTTTCTGTCAGGAGTGATTCGGGTTACTGAGGTGAGATTTGTTCCTTATCCTGCCACTCTTTCAGCAATCTCTGACGCCGCCTTGGGTAGCGCTCATCCGTTCGTTTGAGAGACATAATGCAGTCGGTGCGGAAATGACGAAAGCTCTGACGCGACTCGCACCATGCGATCAGTATCTGAACCTGATCGAAATAACCGAGGGCAAATGGCCAGATCACCCGGGAGGAACTTTCATTTTTCAGGCTGCGATAAACAATTTCAATTTTACGTTCGTCTTTAATTGCCTGACGGATTTGCGGCAACAAGGCTGCGTCTGCGCCAGAATTGTCTGCTGGGCCGATGAGTAAGGTTGTCGATTCCAAAGACATGCGCAGATCTTCGGGCAGCACCGCTGCAATTTTGGCAAGCGCGTTTTTTGCTGCCGCGCTCAGTTGCCCGTCGCTACGTCTGGATACCCAGCGGGAACCCAACACCAGTGCCTGGATTTCATCCTCGGAAAACATCAGAGGAGGAAGCATGAAACCGGGACGCAAAATATATCCCAGCCCCGGCTCGCCCTGAATATCGGCTCCCTGCTCCTGCAATGTTGCGATATCCCGGTAGAGCGTTCTGACGCTGATATTGAGTTCCGCAGCCAGCGTTAACCCGGTCACCGGAAACCGGTGGCGGCGGAGGATCTGAATTAAATCAAGCAAACGCTGGGAACGGGACACGGTGTTACTCTCTTAGGTATCGGTTATCTATTATTTCCATTATTTCTCCGCCTGCAAGTGACCGCGCTGACCTCGCAGGCGGCTGAGGCTTATCACACTCGCCAGCACCGTCGCCATCACCGCGACCCACAAACTGACCTTCACCGCCTGCGCTTCGTGTAACACCGTGCTGGCAGAATAAAGTGTCAGGATAATGCCGACGCACGCCGTTCCCAGACACTGTCCGAAGGTGCGCATAATGGCCAGTACGCCGGAGGCATAACCGCTGTTTTCCCGTGAAGCGTTGGAGAGCATTTCGCGGTTGTTCGGACTCTGGAAACAGCCGAAACCCAGTCCGCAGATAAAGCTTCTCAGGCCGATATCCCAGACCTGGGGTTGCGCGGGGAGTTGCGCGAGTAACAGTAATCCCACCGCAAATACCGCCAGACCCACAGTAGAAATAATGGCGGCCGGATAACGGTCGGCAAGGCGTCCTGCATGCGGTGCCGCCAGAATAATCCCCAGCGGCCAGGGCGTGAAAAGTAATGCGGAAACAAAGGCGCTGTAACCGTAAACGCTCTGAAACAGGAACGGCAGCGCGACAAAGGTGATGCCCTGGCTGACGAATGAGGCCAGCGAGGTGAAGGCCGCCAGCGTGAACCGGGTGGAGGCAAACATGCCGAGCGGCAGCAGCGGTTTTGGCGCCCGACGCTGACGCCAGACAAAGGCCACGCCTGCAATTATCGCCGTCAGGCCATAGGTTATGGCGGTGGCAAGTTTGTCATTTCCCGGATGCGCAAAGGATTCTGCCGCCATAATCAGCGCGCCCAGTGCGACTGCCGATAAAATCGCCCCGGCAGTATCAAACGGCTGGCGCGTACTGGCGGGGTTTGATGGCACCACGCGCAGCGTAAGAATGACCGCAATAATGCCGAGCGGAATATTGATCGCGAACAGCCACTGCCAGCTCATCGCCGATAATATTGTCCCGCCCAGCACCGGCGCGACAGCGGTGCTGGTGGCGATCATCAGAGCATTCAGCCCCAGTATTCGCCCGAGAAGGCGGTTGGGGAAAACGGAGCGCAATATCGCCGGGCCAATACTCAGCGTGGCTGCTGCGCCAATTCCCTGAAGCACCCGCATGATAATTAACATGTTGAGCGACGATGCCAACGCACACCCCAAAGAGGCAAGGGTGAACACCGTCAGTCCGGCGGCAAACAGCGGACGGAAACCGATGCGGCTGGCCAGCGCGGCGAAGATTGCCAGTGTCATGGACGCCGACAGCAGATAACCGTTCGACACCCAGACCGCTGCACCTGCCGAGATATCCAGTGCATGTGCAATCTGTGGCAGTGCGATGTTGACCATCGAACCGTCGAATACCGCCATCGTTGCCATGATCATCACGGCGGCCATGGCAAATCCCCTTTCACGGCCGGGTAATCCTTCATCGCCTGGTTTGTCGGAAAATAATTCCATAACGCATTCGCCTTATTGATATTGAGTCAGGTAACTATACCGGCAGGTAATATAGTGCGGAAGACGCAGCATCTGCACTTAATACCTGCACCAAACGCCTTCTCTCATTATTGCCGTTGCGTTACTCTGTTCAGATGACTGAACCCGATCTGAACTTACTTATTGCACTTGATGTGCTGCTGGCTGAAGCAAGTGTAGCCGCTGCTGCCCGACGTCTGGGATTAAGCGCCTCTGCCATGAGCCGTACACTGGGTCGCCTGCGCGAAACCACCGGCGATCCGCTGCTGGTGCGCGCCGGACGAAATATGGTGCTGACGCCTTATGCCGAAGAAATCCGCCAGCGCACCCGGAATGTGGCGTTTGAGGCGCGCGCCCTGTTGCGGCCTTCATCAGCAGATTTCAATTTAGCCAGACTTGAGCGTACTTTCCTGATCCGTTCCAACGATGGTTTTGTGGTGGCATTTGGCGCGGCGATGATTGCCGCCGCTGCGCAGGTGGCCCCGTCCGTATGTTTGCGATTTATGCCAAAACCGGAAAAAACCTCAAATGCCTTGCGGGAAGGGCGGGTGGATCTTGAGATTGGTGTTTTAGGCGAAATGGGACCGGAAATTCGTTTGCAAACTTTGTTCCGCGACAGGTTTATGGGCGTGGTGAGAAAAGGTCATCCGCTGGCGCTTAAGAAAACGATCACCGCGCACGAATACGTGTCGTTCGGGCATGTTGTCGTTTCACGTCGCAACAACACTTACGGACCTGTGGATGACGCGCTGGCCGAAGTCGGGCTGAAAAGGAAAATTGCCGCCGTCGTGCCGGGTTTTTCCGCCGCCCTGGCGATTGCGCAAAACTCCGATCTGGTGGCGCTGATCCCCGCGTCATTCCTGATTGCTGAGCCAGACCGGTTATATGCTTTCGAACTGCCGCTGGAAACCCGTGAAATCACGATTTCCCAGATGTGGCATCCGCGTTCAGAAGTTGACCCTGCGCACCGCTGGCTGCGGCAACTGGTGTTGGGTGTGTGTCGTGATAAGGTGACGCTGTAACGCGTTACTCTACCTCCAGATAATGCCTGAGTGTCATCCGCAGGTCAGGCGTTAATTCTTTGATGTTATTCAGCATCCAGCGCAGGTACATCGGGTCGTCTTCGGCGATTTCAGCAATTTTCCTGCCGCGATATTTCCCAAACATCATGGTGCTGACCAGCGCAGGGCGGCCGGTAATGGTCACCATTTCTTCCGGTGTCCAGCCTGATTCATCCATGATGCGGATAAGTAACGCGGCGGTGATGTAGCAATCAAACAACGCGCGGTGATGATGCAGATCCGCAGGCGTTGCCACGTCCAGCTTGAGGGATTTGTAGAGCGCCATGTTGCTGTATTTGATCCCCGGCCATAAACGGCGGGAAAGTTTCACGGTGCAAATCCAGTCACCCGGCATATCGGGTAGCATGCGCTGGTCAAAGCTGGCGTTATGGGCCACATAATATTGGCTGCCGTGATAACGCGGAATGATCTCTTCAATCCACGGTTTGTCGGCCACCATGGCCTCGGTAATTTTGTGGATGGCCATTGCCTGATGGCTTATCGGCCGGTCGGGGCGCACCAGATCACTCATCGGGTTGACGATTTTCCCGTCTTCAATGTCGACCGAAGCCACTTCAACCACGCCGCCTTGTAATCCACAAGTTTCCGTATCAATAACGCGCAACATATTCCACTCCGACTGGTCAGCAAACACCTTCTAAAAACGTTAGCCTAACGGATTGACTTCCTCGTGCCCACTTTTCTCATCACAAAGTAAAGGCCGCAATATCCCCCTACATCCCATCCGTCTATTTCCTGTACAGATCACACTTCCCCTCACTTTCGTGAAAATGCTCACATTCCGTCGTGCAGATGCCCAAATCTACCGGCAAATTTTCGGCTTTTAGCCGTGGAAATGCGTCACCAAACTGGCTAAGTTCAATAATGAAACGCTATTTTATTATTGTTGGATTGCGGTTTTAAAGAAGTGTGAGAGTGCTCACACTGCTGAATGGACGCGCAATGATAAAGCGCTCTGAAGAGCGTTAACTCTCTCAGTAATGGCAGGTATCGCTGTGAAAATAAGTTCTGTTGAAGTCTCTGTTTTTACTTATCCGACCCGTCGCGTTTCTGACAGCGCGGGTCATTCTCATCCGGGTGAAGAAAGTCAGGCGAAAATGGCCATGTTAACGATCACCACTGATGAAGGTGATTGCGGATATTCGTTCGCACCGCCGGAAGTGGTGCGTCCGCATGTGGTGAACGCATTTTTCAGGAAAGTGCTGATAGGCCAGAACCCGTTCGACCGCGAACGCCTCTGGCAGGATCTGGTTCACTGGCAACGTGGCAGTGCGCATCAGCTGACCGAGCGGGCACTGTCGTTTGTCGAGCAGGCATTGTGGGATCTTATTGGCCGCAAACTGAATATGCCGGTGCACAAACTGCTGGGCGGTTTTCGCGAAAAAGTCCCGGCTTACGGCAGCACCATGTGTGGCGACGAACTGAAGGGCGGGCTGTCGACGCCGGACGAATTCGGGCAGTTTGCCGAAAAACTGGTGGCCCGCGGTTATCAGGCTATCAAGCTGCACACCTGGATGCCGCCGGTGGCATTTGCGCCGGATCCGAAAATGGACATCAAAGCCTGTGCCGCCGTACGTGAAGCGGTCGGCCCGGATATCGAACTGATGCTCGACGGCTATCACTGGTACAGCCGCAGTCAGGCGCTGACCATCGGTAAGGCGCTGGAAAAACTCAACTTTGCCTGGTTCGAAGAACCGATGGAAGAAGAGAGCATGGCTTCTTATGCCTGGCTGGCGGAAAACCTGTCTATCGACGTGATCGGGCCGGAAAGTCTGGGTGGCAAGCACCACAGCCGTGCGGACTGGGTGAAGGCCGGTGCCTGCGACATTTTACGCGCCGGTGCCAACGGCGTCGGCGGCATCTCGCCGTGCATGAAAGTCGCCAGTCTGGCGGAAGCTTTTGGGATGGACTGCGAAGTGCACGGCAACGGCGCGGCGAGTCTGGCGGTGGTCGGCGCAATCCGCAACTGTCGCTGGTACGAACGCGGCCTGCTGCATCCGTTCCTGGAATACGACGAACCTGCTGCATACCTGAACAGCATTGTTGACCCGATGGATGAACACGGCTTTGTTCATCTTTCTGACCGCCCCGGCCTCGGAGAGGACATTAATTTTGATTACATAGAAACCCATACCGTCAGCCGCGACTGACCTGCGGGCAGAAAAAAATAATAAACCTCTGACTCTACCCGGAAGGTACATCATGAACTCTGGCAAACCGTGGGGCGCATGGCTTTTCGCGCTCCTGCTGATGACGGCTGGCTGGACGGCGCAGGCAAAAACGCCGCCCGACCAGCTGATCATCGGCATGAACATGAATAACCTGTTAACACTCGATCCGGCAGCGATGACCGGCAATGATATTGTCGGCATCGTGGTCAACCTTTATGACCCGCTGATTGAGCTTGATCCGCAACAACTCACCAACGTGCGCCCGGCGCTGGCGACCTCGTGGGAGGTCAACGACGCCCGCAACCTCATCACGTTTCATCTGCGCGAAGGCGTGAAATTCCACTCCGGCAATCCGGTGACTGCTGACGATGTGGTGTGGTCGATGCGCCGCATTCTGCACCTCAATCTGGCACAGGCCTCGGTGTGGAAATCCTACGGATTCAGCAAAAAGAATGTCGATGAGATGGTGCGTTCGCCGTCTCCCGGTATCGTCGAAATTCAGTTACCCAAACCCAATGATCCGAAACTGGTGATCTACTCGCTGGCGGCGCTCGGCAGCGTGGTGGCGCTGGACAGCAAAACCGTGCAGGCCCATGAAGTGAATGGCGACTGGGGTAACCGCTGGCTGACCACCAACGAAGCCGGTTCCGGGCCATTTCGTCTCGACAGCTGGCAGGCGAAAGATGTGCTGAACATGAGTCGCAATCCGCAGTACTGGCGCGGTGAACCGAAACTGTCGCGCGTGGTATTCCGTCATTTTCAGGAATCCCAGACGCTGCGCCTGATGATTGAAAAAGGCGATCTGGATATTGCCAATAACATGGCGGTGTCTGATGTGAAAGCGCTGAGCCACGACCCGGCCATGCAGGTCGATCAGGTGAAAAAAGGCACCATTTATTACGTGGCGATGAGCATGAAAGAGCCGCATTTCGCTAACCCGAAAGTACGCGAAGCGGTGCGCTATCTGATTGATTACCAGGGTATCGGCAAGGCGCTGATGGACGGTTATGGCATCGTGCATCAGCGTCCTATTCAGGTCGGTATGCCTGCCACGTTGCCGGATCCGGGTTATAAGCTGGATATCCCGCGTGCCAGAACTTTGCTGGCGGAAGCCGGTTATCCCGACGGTTTTGATACTACGCTGCGGGTGCTGGCCGATCAGCCGTTCCTCAATATTGCGATTGCGGTGCAGTCCACGCTGATGCAGGCAGGGATCCGCGCCAAAATCGTTACCGGTACCGGCAACCAGATTTACGGCGCGATGCGTGAACGCAAGTTCGACATGCTGGTCGGGCGCGGCGGCAGCGGCGTGGAACCGCATCCGCATTCCAGCCTGCGCGCGCTGGTCTACAACCCGGATAACAACGATGCGGCACGGTTGACCAATTTTCAGGGCTGGCGCACCGGTTTCTATGACAAACAGCTGAATGCGGATATCGATCAGGCGCTGCTTGAACGTGACCCCGAGAAACAGAAACAGGATTACTTCGCCATTCAGCAACGTTACGACGCGCTGATCCCGGCGCTGGTGCCGCTCTCGCAAATGGTTGATTCCATTGTGGTGCGCAGGGACGTCAAAAACTACCTGCCGCATCCTTCTGCCACCACGTTCCTGCGTGACGTCTGGAAAGATGAACCTGCTGACGTGCAGCCAACCGGAGGTAAAGGGTTATGACCATGCAAATTCCGGCTCCTGCTTCAAAGCAAACGGCGCGGATGTCACTCCCCGCCGGGCGCATCGGCAAACGTCTGGTGCAGGTGGCGGTCACACTGTTCGGACTGCTGCTGCTGACGTTTTTTATCGGCCGCGTGATGCCGGTGGATCCGGTGCTGGCGATTGTCGGACCGGACGCCGACCACAGCACCTATGAGCAGGTTTACCATCAGCTCGGCTTTGATAAACCGCTGTGGACGCAGTTCGGTATTTACCTTTCCGGGCTGGCGCATGGCGATTTGGGCAATGCGCTGCTGACCGGTAAACCGGTGACGCAGGACATTCTGCGCGTGTTCCCGGCCACCATGGAACTGGCGACGCTGGCGATCATTCTCGGTGCGGGCGTCGGCATTCCGCTCGGTGTGCTGGCGGCGGCAAAACGCAACAGCATCGCGGATTATGTGGTGCGCATCATCAGCCTGGCTGGTTATTCCACCCCGATATTCTGGGTCGGCATGATGGGCTTGCTGGTGTTTTACGCCTGGCTGGGCTGGGTCGGTGGCGCCGGACGGCTGGATTTCAGCCTCGACGGACAGGTTACCCGCCACAGCGGTTTTATGCTGATCGACGCACTGATCGCAGGCAACTGGGAAGTGTTTCGCAACGCGCTTAATCATCTGATTTTACCCGCGTCACTGCTCGGTTTTCACTCGCTGGCCTACATCAGCCGCATGACCCGCAGTTTTATGCTGGCGCAGCTTTCGCAGGAATTTATCATCACCGCCCGCGTGAAAGGGCTGAGCGAATGGCATGTGCTGTGGAATCACGCGTTCCGCAATATTCTGGTTCAGTTGCTGACTGTGGTGGCGCTGGCATACGGCTCGCTGCTGGAAGGCGCGGTGCTGATCGAAACCGTGTTTTCCTGGCCGGGCTTCGGTTCGTATCTCACCAGCAGCCTTATGCTGGGCGATATGAATGCGGTGATGGGCTGCGTGCTGGTGGTGGGTATGATTTTCGTGGTGCTGAATTTGCTCTCTGACCTGCTGTATCAGGTCTTTGATCCGAGGACAAAAGTATGACGATTTCCCTTGATTCCGTCACGCTCAGCGCGGGCGACGAAAAACGTCAGCGTGTGAAAAGGGCGTTTGGCCGGGCGGGCCATTTTCTGTGGCAGATGGCGTGTAATCCGCTGACCGCCATCGGTGGCGCGATTGTTCTGGTGCTGATGATTGTGGCGGTTTTTGCGCCGTGGATCGCACCGTTTCATCCGCTGGTGCAGGATTTAAACAATGCGCTCAGCCCGCCGTCGGCGGCGCACTGGTTCGGCACTGACGAGTTTGGCCGCGATATCTTCAGCCGTCTGGTGTATGGCTCGCGTATCACGCTGTACATCGTGTTGCTGGTGTCAGTTACCGTCGGGCCGCTCGGTTTGCTGCTTGGCGTTACCGCCGGTTATTTCGGCGGGAAAACCGACATGGTGCTGATGCGCGTCACTGACATCTTCATCTCGTTCCCGAGTCTGGTGCTGGCGCTGGCATTTGTCGCGGCACTCGGGCCGGGGCTGGAACATGTGGTGATCGCCATTACGCTCACCGCCTGGCCACCGATTGCGCGTCTGGCGCGGGCCGAAACGCTCTCGCTGCGACAGGCTGACTTTATCTCGGCGGTGCGTTTGCAGGGCGCGAGTCCGCTGCGGGTGTTGTGGCGTCACATTGTGCCGCTGTGCCTGCCGTCGGTGATCATCCGTATCACCATGAATATGGCGGGGATTATCCTGACCGCAGCCGGTCTGGGCTTCCTCGGGCTTGGCGCCCAGCCGCCGGATCCGGAATGGGGCGCAATGATATCAAGCGGCCGTACGTACATGATGGAGTGCTGGTGGGTGGCAACAATCCCCGGTCTGGCGATCCTGATTAACAGCCTGGCGTTCAACTTCTTAGGAGATGGCCTTCGTGACATTCTCGATCCCCGAAATGACTGACGCTCCGGCGTTACTCGATGTGCAGGATTTGCACGTCAGCTTTGTGAATGGCCGTCAGGTCACGCAGGCAGTACGCGGCGTGTCTTTCCAGCTCGGGCGCGAAAAACTGGCGATAGTCGGTGAATCCGGCTCGGGTAAATCCACCGTAGGTCGCGCGTTATTGCATCTGCATCCTTCAAAAGCGCAGATCACCGCCAGCAAAATGCAGTTCGCCGATGTCGATTTGCTGCGTGCCAGTCCGAAGCAAATGCGTCAGGTACGCGGCAAGCGTATTTCTATGATTATGCAGGACCCGAAATATTCGCTGAATCCGGTGCTGTGCGTCGGCGATCAGATTGCTGAGGCATGGCGTTCACACCACAAATGTTCCTATAACGATGCTAAAAACAAAGTGCTGAACATGCTCGACGTGGTGCGTATCCGCGAACCTGAACGTGTATACGGCCTGTATCCGCACGAGATTTCCGGCGGACAGGGGCAGCGCATCATGATCGCGATGATGCTGATCACTGACCCGGAAATGGTGATTGCCGATGAGCCGACCTCGGCGCTTGATGTGTCGGTGCGTTTGCAGGTGCTGGCGCTGCTCGACGACCTGGTGAAAACGCGCGGTCTGGGGCTGATATTTATCAGTCACGACATCAATCTGGTGCGCAGTTTCTGCGACCGCGTGCTGGTGATGTACGCCGGGCGCATTGTCGAATCCATTGCCGCAACCGATCTGGATAACGCGCAGCATCCGTACACCCGTGGTCTGCTGAACGCGCTGCCGGACATGGATAACCGCCGTTATCCGCTGCCGGTGATGCAGCGTCAGGCCAGCTGGCTGACCGATTAAGGAGCACGTATGCCACAGAAAACGATGATAGACGTGCGCAACCTGAACCTGAGTTTCGGTGAGGGCGCGAAGACCACGCAGGTGCTGACCGATGTCAATATCGCCGTGCGCGAAGGTGAGATTTTCGGGCTGGTGGGCGAATCCGGTTCCGGTAAAACCACGGTGCTGAAATGTCTGGCGGGATTGTTTACTCACTGGAAGGGCGAGCTGGAAATCGACGGCCAGCAGCTTGAGCACCGCATTGGCCGCGAGCGTTGCAGACTGGTGCAGATGGTGTTTCAGGATCCGTATGGTTCACTTCATCCGCGCCACACCATTGGCGATATTCTGGAAGAACCGTTGCAAATCCACCGTATCGACCAGCGGGAGCAGCGGATTAACACCATTCTGGAAAAAGTCGGTCTGAACCGCGCATTTCGCAGCCGCTACCCGCATCAGCTTTCCGGCGGTCAGCGTCAGCGTGTGGCGATTGCGCGGGCGCTGATCCTTAAACCACGTGTTCTGCTGCTCGATGAACCCACGTCTGCGCTGGATGTTTCCGTGCAGGCGGAAATCCTTAATTTGCTGTTCGATCTTCAAAAAGAGGAAGGGTTGACATATCTGATGGTGACACACGATCTGGGGGTTATCGCCCATCTTTGCCAGCGTGTTGCAGTAATGAAATACGGCAAAATCCTCGAAACGCTGGACACTGATGCCTTGCTGCGCGGCGATATCCGGGATGATTACACCCGCGTGCTGGTCGATGCCAGCCGTGACTACAGCCGGGAAATGGCGGCAAAAGTGATGCTATAGGAAGGAGAAAAGGCCACTGTAGCGGCAGTGATGCAGCGGCCTTTTTACCTCTTATCCCTGATTCTGCCCAGTTTCATCGTCACCTGTTCCGGCATTTTATCCAGATTATCTTCCCGCAACCCCAGTACCACGTTATAACCCGCGAACAGAGTGCGATCGCCCAGACGCGGCAGCGGTGCGCATCTTTCCCCGTGCGGGTAAACGCTATCTCATAGCGCAGAATATCGCTGATAGCCTCGCTGCCGCTGAATTTGAGCACCGAAATATCAACGCCGGGCTGCTGAGATTCAAGTCTTTTAAGACGTAGCTGATAATGGTTGTGGACCGGTAATTTACTGCCTGCAAGAATATATTCCTGAATGCTCATTTTTTAATTCCCTTTGACACAACGCAGCATGTGGCTGGTTAATCGACACCCTGTTTACTGGTTATGAAATGAATCCATTGTGTTTCGTTATCGTAATGCCAGATAAATGCCGGCGAAGCGGCTCAGAATTGAACGGTAGTGTATGAGTGGATTGAGGGATGTCGTTCAGGGTTGACAGAATGGCGGAAGCTGTTTAATTTCGTTGATACTATCAACTAACAGAGTTAAAGATGACGGCCATTCATTCGATCCGCACCGAGCTGCGTTACCTTGTCAGGGAGCTCGGGTTGCTGGATAAAAACTGTTTTCGCTCGGGTTTATCTCTTACGCAGGCGCATCTGCTGACCTATCTTTCAAAGAACGGCGTGACGTCTTTTGCTGAGTTATGCCTGCAACTGAGCATGGATAAGGCCTCGCTAAGCCGCACGCTTAACGTGCTGGCCGGAAAAAATTATGTTGAACCGGTCGCCGGAGTGAAAGACAAGCGGCATAAAAGTTTTCAGCTGACGACGGCAGGTGCGCAGTGTTTAGCCGCGGCTGATGCTTCGGCGGATAATGAATTTTCATTTGTTCAAAATGCAATGGAATTACAGCAAGCACAGGAAATAATTAATGGGTTACGTGCGTTGAGAATAAATACTTTCCGGCGGAATGCCGCACGTCATCCGCAAAGAATACAAATTGAAATTATGCGCAGTAATTACCTTCCCGAAGTGACAAAACTCTTGATGGAGACTTTTTCGCAGGAACAGAATATTCCGCAGGCGCTTATTCTGTTACCCGCAGAGCTTAAAACTAAATGCTGGATAGTTCGCTCGGGAGAATATGTTCTGGGCACTGTCGCCTGCTGGCAGGAAAATAACGAATGGCACTGGGGAAGATTTGCCGTTAATCCTTGTTATCGCGGGATGGGCATCGGCAGGCAACTGGCGCGGGTTTCCCTGACGGAGATGCTTGAAGAAACAGATAACGTGATAATGGAGGCGCGGGATTCCACGGTCAGGATCATCAGCGAGCTGGGTGGAAAAATCACCGGGCCCACCCGTGATTTCTACGGCATGCCCATCACGCCGATGCATCTGAAAAAAGAAGATTTTGAGCACGTAACAAAACAGCGAAAAAATACACGTCTGACCGGAGATTGACAGTGGGGCGACATTGAGTCTGGCCGGTCATCAGGGCGGCAGTGCCGTCAGATTGGCGCGAAAATAATGATTCAGGTAACAGTTCAGCCAGCCCTGCCGGTTTTTTTCCAGCGCAAACTGCTCATCGTCACCGCCATCACGGACAGCAGCGCCAGCGCACCGGCAGGCGCGAGCACACTCCACGGGGCGCGTTCAATATAGGGCATCCCTTCCGCCAGCACGCGTCCCCATTCCGGGGCGGGCGGGGATGCGCCAAGCCCGAGAAAACCTAATGACGCCAGCGCCAGCGCGATGCCCGGTAAACGCAGCAGGGCATGGCGCAACAGCGGACCCGCGAGCGCAGGAAACACATAAAATACATTACGGCGCAATGCACCCACGCCAATGACCGCAAGCATCTGCATGTATGGCCTTGCGCGGATTTCGGCCACCAGCGCGGCGGTATGTGCTGCCAGCGGCGCCCAGCTGACGGCGGTGACGGCAATCGCCGCGCCGGTGGCGGTTGGGCCATTGATGGCAGCGATCACCAGCCCGGCAATGACCGGCGGCAGTGCGTTAGTGACTTCAATCGGGCCGGTCATAGCACGGGGAAAAGCACCGGTAATCACGCCTGCGAGCAGGCAAATCAGTGAAACACTCAGTGCCTGCAAACAGGTGCTGAATGTGCCACGCGCCACGCGGGCGAGAAGGTCACGGCCCATCGCGTCAGCGCCAAACGGCAAAGCGAAAGAGGGGGATTGCAGGCGCAAATACTCTGATGTCAGCGGGTCGCGCGGCAAACCGGCGAGAACCATAACGACCAGAACGCTCAGACAAAGCCACGGCAGCCATGCCCGCTGTTTCTCGGGCGTGGCATCGGGTTGCGGAACCGGCACCGCACCCAATGACAACGCACGGCCCAGTAATATCCGCCGCATGCCGCCCGTCAGCATGCCGATGGCGGAGGCCAGCAGCAGCAGGATCAGCACGCCGGTTTGTAACGCCGGTAAATCTCCCGCTGCCGCCGCGCCCAGCGTAGCGCGCCCCAGGCCGGGGATGGCGAAGACTTTTTCCACCGCGATTGCACCGCCGGTCAGCGACACCAGCACCAGTCCGGTTAACGGCATTACCCCGGGCAATGCGCGCCGGATGATGGCCAGCGCGGTATGGCGGCGCGAAATGCCCAGCACGCTCCAGGTGGTCAGCCAGCTTTCATTAAAGACACCGCTGAGGGCATCGGAATACAGCCGCCCGAGATAGCCACCTGCCGGAATGCCCAGCGCCAGCGCAGGCAGCACAGCGTAATACCAGCCGGACCAGCCATAAGGCGGGAAAAATTTCAGCCAGACAGCGCCGGTAATCAGCAGCACTGACGCCAGTAAAAACTCGGGCAGCGCGGTCAGCAGTGCCGCCAGAAAACCGGCCGGGCGTGCCGTGCCGCCCTGCAAGCCACGAATCATCGTGCCCGCGCATAACAGCAGTGCAATCAGAAACGCCACGCCAGCGGAAACCGCCATCAGCGTCAGTGAAACGCCAGTGGCCCGCAACATGCCGGGTAAAACCGGCATGCCGGATACCCAGGAAATTCCCGCGTCACCCCGCAACAAACCGGCCAGCCAGTGCGTCAGTGCATGCCATGGCCCCTGATCTAACCCCAGCGTCAGGCGGATCGCATTGAGCGTTTCTGCCGTGGCTTCCTGCTCACCGGATCTTGCGCGCAGCAAGGTCAGTGCCGGATCACTGCCCGACAGCCACGGCAACAGGCCGATCAATACCACGATGGCGGCCAGCGTCAGCAAGCGCGAAATCAGCGGTATCCACGCGCCGCCGGTCTGGCTCATGCGAACACGGCTGACGGCCATGCAGGTGCGGCAATACAGAGATTCACTCATCAGTCGGCCTGAACCGCACGTTGTGTCGCGGCATTGATTAATGTGCGTTCACGCGGGTCGCGCACCGCGTCACGAATATCCGCTGCTTCGCCCTGAATCACCCGTTCATGCAACATTGGAATGGCGGCATCCGTGGCGAGGATCAGGTTTTCAGCCTGCATGATCGCCTGACGGCGTTCAGCGCCCGCCGGAATAACGGCAGCCTTTTGCAGCGCCTGATCGATGTCAGGGCGGCAAAGCTGCGCAATGTTAAACGACCCTTTGCAGGCAAAATCGCTGTACATATAGGCCACCGGGTCGCCGGAATCCAGTACCGTCGCACGGGATAAAATAAAGGCATCGAACTTGCCTGCCAGCGCGTCAGATTCGATTTGTGAGTATTCGCGCACTACCTGTTTCACAGTAAAACCGGCGGCCTTCAGTTGTTGCGCAAGGTACACCGCCACCTCCGGCAGTTCAGCGCGGTCACTGAATGTCGCTAACGTGATGGTTTCACCGGCCGGTTTACGGGCAGCTACCGGATGGCTCACCGGCTGGCGCAGTTGTGCTGCCCAGGGGAGTGCCGGACCGAGCAGACCCTGCGCCACATCGGCGCGTTTTTCGTAGACATTATCCACCAGTTGCTGACGGTTAATCGCCTCGCGAACGGCGGCACGCAGCGCCGGATCCTGCATGACGCCGAGGCGCGTATTGAGATACAGCGTGTTGGTGCGCGGCATCGGCACCTCGTGGATTAAGTTCTGATCGAGCAGCGGGGCCTGAGACACGGGAATGGCTTCGACAATATCCGCTGTGCCGCTGCGTAATGCCGCGCCGCGTGCGGTGCCGTCCGGCACGAAACTGACATCAATGCCGCTGGCTTTGGCCTTTTCACCCCAGTAACCGGCGAAACGTTCAAGCCGGGCGCTGCTGGTGCCATTCACCTGCACCAGTTCAAACGGGCCGGAACCGGTATGGCGTGGATCGACCACGCCGCTGGCGCTGTAGGCTTTTTGTGAAAGAATCGCCAGTTGCGGGCTGGACAGACGCTGCGGCAGCAACGGATCTGGCAGTGCGGTGGTCACAATCACCGCCAGTGCGCCGTCAGCCACGGCGGTCAGTTGCACGCCATCCAGAATGCGCGGTTTCGGCGCGGCATGTGCGGCGACGGTCAGTGCATTCACCACTGTGGCGGCATCAAGCGGGCTGCCGTCGTGGAATTTCACACCGGCACGCAGCGCGAAACGCCAGCTGTTATTACCGATTGGCTGCCAGCGGATGGCCAGCGCCGGTTGCGCTTCGCCGAGCTTATCGAGCGTCACCAGCGTCTCTGCTGTACTCCAGCGTGAGAGTTTAAATGCATCGTCGCTGAGCGGCGTCAGACCGGAACGCGGCGGCTGTAACATCGCCAGCCGCAGGCGTTGATCCGCGCTTTTTTCGGGGGTTTTATCGGCTTCACTGAAGCAACCGGTCAGTAAAAGGGCAGCAGAAAGCAGCCCGGCCAGCGGGCTTACACGTAACAGAGACATCAGAAGTTCCTTGTCAGATTGCAGGAGGGGGCAACTGGCGGCAGATTCGCCACATCGCCAGCGCGCTTAAAAAGGGAACGGCGGCCAGCGCCAGCCACGGAATCACTGCGCCCGGAGACGGTGTCAGGGCGTTATCGAGCAGGCCACCGAGCAGGAAATTGCCCGCGAGCACCGCAGCGCCGCCCATCGACGACAGCGCACCATAATGCGCACCGAGATTATGTTGCCCGGCAAAGCGCGGAATGAGATCCATCCCGACCGGCACAATCAGCATCTGGCCGACTGTCAGCAGGGTAATCAGTAATACGGAAGGCAGCAGCCGCAGCCAGCCTTCCGGCGGTATTGTCCAGGCGAAAAGCGCCACGGCGATAAACGCGGAAGACAGCAATCCGAAGCCCGCAGGTAAAATCCGCGCCGCGCCTACCCGGCGGGAAAAACGCGCCAGCGGCATTTGCAGAACGATCACCAGAACCGAGGCCAGCACGAACAGCGGCCCGAGGTCCTGCTCGCTGCCGCCCGAACGGCGCAGCTCCACCGGCAGCGCCAGATACAACTGGTTGTAGCTGAACAGATAAGCGCTGTAGGCAATAATAAAGGCCACAAAACGCGGCTGACGGAAGGTCTGCCACCACGGCACAATTTTCAGTTCAGCGGCGCGTTCCGGCGTGGCGGGCAGCGTGAAAAACAACACCACCAGCGCCATCAGAAACAGACCGGAACCGGCCAGCGCCACCGGCTGAAAACCGTAACCGGACAGCAGCGATCCGAGCAATGGCCCCAGCACCGCACCCAGTTCCGCGCAGACCGCCGAGAGCGCGAACCATTCTGCCCGGCTGCGTTTTCCGGCTTTCTCGCTGTGCGTTCCTGCCTGTGCCAGCAGCGCTTCGATCGAAGGGGAAAACAGTGCGCCGCCGATGCCGGTCAGACAGGCGCCGAGAATCACCGGTGCCAGTGTGTCGGAAAGCCCGAGCAGCAGAAAACCGGTGATACGCACCACGCAGCCCAGCAGAATGATGATCCGTGCGCCGTAGCGGTCAGACAGTGCCCCGCCGAGCAAAAACATGCCCTGTTGCGAGAATGTCCGCAAACCCAGCACCAGCCCGATCGCCCAGCCGGAAAGCAATAAATCGTCGCGCAGAAAAATCGCCAGGAACGGCACGACGGCATAAAAGCCAATGTTAAATACCAGATTGCTGGCGAGCAGCAGCGGTGGTTTTGGCGCAGAAGCGCGGGCAATGGAACGGGTCAGCATCCGGTTATCCGTTAACGGTCAAAGGTAAATGAGGAATGGCCTGCAGCAGTTGCCGGGTATGCGTATGGTCCGGGGTGCGCAAAATATCCTGTGTGGCGCGGTCTTCCACAATTTTGCCGCCGTGCATTACCAGCAACCGGTCGCATAGCCCGGCCACCATCGAGATATCGTGCGTGACCATCAGCAGGCCCATGCCATTTTGCTGCGTCACCTGTTGCAGCAGTTGTTTGATCTGCCCGCGCAGGGGAAGATCCAGCCCGCTCACCGGCTCGTCGGCCACCAGAAATTGCGGGCGGATCGCCAGCGCACGGGCAATCGCCAGCCGCTGCGCCTGCCCGCCGGAGAGTCCGGCTGCCGTACGCCCTATCAACGTTTCGCTCAGGCAGACCTGCGCCATCACGTCAGTCACGCGCAGACGGATATTGCCGCTAAACCCGAGGCGTTTCAGCGGTTCGGCAATAATCTGATAAACGGTCTGAGCCGGCGGCAGCGAACCGGCCGGATCCTGCGGAATGTACTGCACGCGCTGCCGGTATGCGCGCAGAGACCGCGCAGAGCCGGGGCGAATTTTAACACCGGCGCAATATACTTCACCGCTGTCGGGAGATTCAAGCGCCAGCAAGATTTTCAGCAGGGAGGATTTTCCACAGCCGGACGCGCCGACCAGCCCGAGCGTTTCGTGGCGGCCGATACGCAGCGACAGATGCTCAAAAAGCGCAGCGTGCTGCCTGCGCCAGCCGGACCGCGGCAGGGCGAGATGGCGGCTGACGTTATGCAGATGCAGAAACGGTTCGGTGATCAGATGCAGTGAAGATTCCATCAGACAGCAACCCCGCGCAGCGACGCGGCATTCTGATGCAGCGCGGCGGCCTGTCTTGCAGCGTGAACCAGTTTTCTGGAATAAGGATGTTGCGGATGACGGAGTAACTGCGCCATACCGGCAGATTCCACCAGCACGCCGTTTTCCATTACCAGTGCGCGCTCGCATAGCTGCGCGGCGACGGCAATATCATGGGTGATAAACAGCAGCGCCCGGGGTGATTGCGGGCGGGTGCAGGCCTTATGCATGACCTGTAAAACCTGTTGCTGGGTCAGCACGTCGAGCGCGGTGGTCGGTTCATCCGCCACCAGCAGCGAAGAAGAGGATTGCATCGCCAGCGCCAGGCACAAACGCTGGCGCTGACCGCCGGAAAGCTCCGCCGGATAACGGGTGGAAAATTGCGCAATATCGCCCAGCCCGACGGCATCCAGCATCGTGCAGATTTCGTCTTCGCTGGTGGCGGGCAGGGCGAGACGTAGCTGTTTTCCGAGCGTCATCAGCGGGTTCAGTGCGGTGGAAGAATCCTGAAAAACCGTGGCGACGCGGCTGGCAGCACAACGTGAAACCGGATGTCTGCCGCGCACTTCAACGCTATTCACCCGAATACTGCCGCCGGGTATCGCGCCCGCAGGCAGCGTGCCGGTGATGGCTTTGGCAGTCAGTGATTTACCGGAGCCGGAAGCACCAAGCAGACAAACCCGTTCGCCCGCACTGACGCTGAAACTCAGTCTGCTGACGCGTTCTTCACCTGCGAGCCGCACTGTCAGCCCTTCCACCGCGAGAACCGGTTCAGTATTTTGCGTCCTGTTGTGTGTCATTCCCTAAACCTGTTCATCGCTGCGACTGTTTTGATATGTGATAACATAACAAAATGTGTCAATTTAATGCAAAAGGTTTTGTGATTTTCTCTGTGCTATTTGCCGGTGCAACTGTGTGCAGCACCCTTTCAGGCAGCGAAATGATGAGTTCGCCGCTGTCGTAGCCGGGACATGATGAAGCAAAGCTGGCAGGAACAATCAGATGACGCGAGATGAATTAACATCTCTCATCATCCTCATGTGACGACATTGAATATCTATTTGATCTGCGAGAAGTGCGGGGAACGCCAGTGCAATTTAGGGGTTAAAAAGCATTGTGGCTGTGCGATGGGTTGTTCATTCATCAGATCACTGATCATGCTGAAGCAGTGCATAGCCAGCTCCCCGCAGTCCTGAGCGACGGTATCAATTTTCACGGACAGCGAGTCGTAAAGATAGTGATCGTCAAAACTGCAAAGATGGATATCACTCTCAAGCAATTGATGCTGGCTCATATAGCGCAGAACCCCTTCCATCAAACCGCAGGAGGCCACGAAAAGCGCTTTGGGTGGACGCCCAAGCCGGGCACACAGTTGGGCAAACATTTCGTAGCCGGAGCTCGGGTGGTAGTTGCCGTACACAATCCAGTCGGGGTCGAGACTGACACCTTCCCGCTGCAGGCCAAGCTGATAGCCTGCGAGGCGATCGCGGGTCGGAGAAATTCGCGGCTGGCCGCCGATAAAATAAAACTCGTCCCGCTGAATTTTCGCTATCCGCGAAACCAGTTCTGCTGAAGATTCGATGGCTTCACAGACAACAATAGGGAGCTGCGTGTCCTGCATATGACGGTCAAACAAAACGACGGGGACTTGCTGGCTGATTTTTACGTATTCCGCATCGCTGAGCATGCTGGACGCCACAATCAGGCCATCGACCTGACGCTGGATGAGATTATTGACCACCATGGTTTCCTGGCTGGTATTTTCATCCGTACAGGCAATCAGCAGCTGCATGCCGTTCTCACGACACAGTGTTTCAAGTTCGTTAGAACAGGCAGCAAAACCGTAGTTGGTCATTTCCGGCACCACCAGCCCCAGGGTGAAACTGCGGCTGACATTCAGCGAGCGGGCGTGAATGCTCGGCTGATAATGATGTTCAGCCGCCACGGCGAGCACCCGATCCCGGGTAGGATCGGAGATACGAAACTTCTTGCTGTGCCCGTTGAGTACCTGGCTGGCAGTCGATTTCGATACGCCAGCCAGTTCGGCTATGCCACTGATAGTGATGCGTTTGGTCTTTTTCACTGCGCCATATTCTGTTGTCCGGAAAGACATTTATTCTATCACGCATTCCGCCAACGACCAGTGGCGCAGCGTAATCTGATGAGAACCCTGCAAGTTCAATTGTGCTGGTAAAACAGGGAAATAGCGTGCGGACATCACCGCTTCTCCGTCATTAATGAAAATTTCAAGGCTCGATGCATCGCTTAACACCGTCAGCTTACGTAACTGCCCCTGCCAGACACGATGTTCAGGCTCACCCGTACGCCGGTTTTTACGGCTTAAACGCAATTCTTCCCCGTCGAAGCTGAGGGTCATATCACCACCAAAATCGGCGATGAAGGGGTGTTCAGTGACAATCTCTGTCTCGGCGTGGGTGATGTCCAGAGGCAGGCAATTGTCCGCAATCCCTTGCCATGTCTGCTCGTCACGACGAAGTTGTTGCAGTTCACGGGCCGGTTTCTGGATGATTTTTCCCGCGACCAGTGTCAGTTCGCGCGGGCAGGTCAGGGTATGCAGCCAGCCGTTTTGTATTGTCGGCTGGTAAAATTCATCACCGTCCGGGATCCCCATCCACCCAATCAGCAGCCGTCGCCCGTCATCCGTCTGTGTGGTTTGCGGTGCATAAAATTCGAACCCCAGATCCAGTTCAGCGAAATCGCCGTGCGTAAACGTGGCATTGGCGTAATCCAGTTGCCCGACAAAATAACCCGACTGGAAGGTATTCAGATAACGGTCAGATTCCGCCGCTAAACCTTGCGGGCAGCAAATCAGAATGTCGTTTTCGGCCAGCCGGAATAAGTCCGGGCACTCCCACATGTAACCGAACTCACCCAGCCCGTGTAAACCCGAACCGGCAATTTCGCCGAGCAGATCCCACGCGGATAAATCGTCAGATCGCAGCAATAACACTTTGCCCTGAAGGCTGAGATCCTGAGCGCCCAGCACCATGTACCAGTGTTTGTCATGCCACCAGACTTTCGGATCACGCACATGTCCGGTATAGCCTTGCGGCAGGTTGAATACCGGCCCGGTTTTATCAAACTCACCCTCAGCATTTTCGCGCGCCAGACACTGAAACGCCGTGCGGCTGCCATCGGGATATTTCACGTTGCCGGTGTAAATCAGCGTCAGCTGGCCGTTGTCTGTTACGGCTGAGCCGGAATAACAGCCGTGGGTTTCGTATTCTTCTGACGGCGCCAGCGCCAGTGGTTCATGCTGCCAGTGAAGTAAATCTGCTGAACTCCAGTGCCCCCAGAACTTGGCACCGTGCGCGCAGGCCAGCGGGTTCCATTGATAGAACAAATGGAATCGACCGTTATGCTGGATAAAGCCATTAGGGTCATTGAGCAGCCCGACCGGCGGCGCGAGATGCCAGCCGGGACGGTACGGATCTGCCGCCGCTCTGACCTGACCGGCCACCACACTGCGCAGCGCTTTTTTCAGCAAACTGACTTCTGTCATTTTTCACTCTCCGTGTTGTATTTCAGCAGCAATGACAACAGGAATGCGCTGCCGAAGGCAATCACCAGACCAATCAGGTAGCTGAGAATCGAACTGGACTGCACGATGGCCAGCCCCGGAATACCGGTCAGGCCAACCGCCGTCATATTGACGTGCATCGCAACCACCCAGGCGCCGCCAAGCGCACCGCCGACCAGAGCGGCGAGAAACGGTTTCATGAAGCGCAGGTTGATACCAAAAATTGCCGCTTCCGTTATGCCCAACATCGCGGAGAATGCTGAAGGCACGGCAATGGCTTTAATTTTCGCATCACGCGTTTTGAAATAGACCGCAAGACAGGCTCCTCCCTGTGCAACATTCGCCATCGACCAGATAGGCAGCAGGAAATTCACCCCGATATTCGGGTTCCCCAGCAAACCGGCCTCAATCGCATGGAAGCTGTGGTGAATACCGGTGATCACGATAACCGAATACAATCCGCCAAACACCAGACCTGCCACCCAACCGGCATGGGTAATTAACGTGCTGAGAATAAAGGAGATACCGTCCCCGAGCGCACGACCCGCAGGGCCGATGATCAGGAAAGCGATAAAACCGGAAATGATGACCGTCAGGAAAGGCGTCAGGATCAGATCCAGTGCATCAGGGATCACTTTGCGCAGGCGTTTTTCGATGAAGCTCATAAACCAGACCGCCAGCAAAACCGGGAATACCGTGCCCTGATAACCGATCATCGCAATTTCGATACCAAAGAAATTCATGGTATGGAAACCACTGGCAACGCCCCAGGCGTTAGTCAGTGCCGGGTGAGTCAGAATGCCACCCAGTGTTGCACCCAGGAACGGATTACCGCCAAATTCGCGCGCGGCAGTGAAACCAATCAGGATCGGCAGAATGATAAATGCCGCCGAGCTGAACATATCGAGCATGATAAAAATCGCGCTCTCAGGGTTGGCCCAGCCGTAGGTTTTCACCATGCCGAGCAGCCCCATCAGCAGGCCGGATGCGACAATCGCCGGAATAATCGGCACAAAGATATTCGACAGCACGCGCGCGAGTCGCTGGAAGGGATTGAGTTTTCGCGCCGCAATATCGGCGGCTTCGGATTTGCTCGATTCGCTGATACCGGCCACTTTAATAAACTCGGCGTACACCTTGTTCACCAGTCCCGTACCAAAAATGATCTGAATCTGTCCGGCGTTGCTGAAACAGCCTTTTACGCCTTCCACTTTTTCGATAGCACTTTTGTTGATCAGACTGTCGTCTGCCAGCACCAGGCGCAGACGTGTGGCACAGTGTGCCGCGCTGGCAATATTGTCCTTCCCACCCAACAGCGGAAGCAGCTCAGTCGCGATTGCATTGATGTTCATAGAATCCCTTAATTTATCTTTACCGTTAACACCCGGTCAGACCGGGTGCTTTTTTTTTAAAATCAAACCCTGCCGTTTAGAACCAGGTTTCCATCTGGATGCCGAAATTCCACTGTCCGCCCGCCGTAAAGCCATCTGTACCAAATGAATCACTGGAGGAATAACTGTCGAGTTCTTTGCTCCAGTCCATGTAAGTGGCAAAGAAGCGAATTTCAGGGCGGCTCAGCATGTTGCTGATATCGCCCACTTTGAAGGTTGGTGCGAAGGTCAGTTTGTAGAAACCGCCTTTCACTTTGTTGTAATCGCTGTAACCCTGCGGATTGAGATCCATATACTGATAGCTGCCTTCATACGCCAGCTCGAAGTTCTCGGTAATTTGCTGAATCAGCCGGGTGTTGAAGGTCAGCCATTTATAGTCATCGCCGGAGACATAACGGTCTTTGCTCTGCTGAGCCAGAACAGCCGGAGCAATACTCCAGTTTTTGCTGATCGGTGTGATGCCGTAGGTTGCCAGACGCAGCGTACTGGCATCGTCAGTCAGATGTCCGTCAGAGCCCAGTGCTTTCACCTCCGCCCCCAGTCCGTGACCGTAAAGCAGCGCGGTTTTGGATGACCCTTCACGCAGACCATAGAAACTGTCGCCGTGGTACGCCAGCATGGTATGGAAGCCGGTGTCCGCCGCATTAGTGATCCCATTTGTGCCGGTATTTTCGCGATCCTGATTGTTTTTGGCACGCAACCCGCTCAGCATCCACTGGAAAGGCCCGGCATAGTTGTTGGCTGTGACAATGTAATTTTCGATGCGGGTATCATCGTTGTTATCGTCTTCAAGATCGTCAAAGTTTCTTCCGTAAAGCGAGAAGTTACTTTTCAGGTTATCTCCCCATTTGACGTCATAGATCCCGCCGCCGGTCCCCGCCAGGAAGATGATGTCGGAATCAAGCCAGTGAATGTCGAAATTATCGCGGTCAAAGCGTTTACCCGCCCACAGCGTGGAATCTTTCCACGGACCGGTGAACGTCGGCAGCGAGCCGAGTTCAACAAAGGCCTGACGGATATTTAAATCGCTGGTCGCGCCGGTCCAGTCGTTGTAGCTGCGCTGACCGTCAGCCAGCATAACTTTGTAGCGGGAAGTCGCACCGCTGGCCATTGTCTGGTTATGCTCCAGATTCAGCTCAACGTAGGTGTTGTTTTCATTGCCAAGACGCCCGACTGCACCGCCGGTTTGTCCGGCAGGCGTCACGTACGGGCCGCTTTCCGTGGAGGTCGCCGAGTCATTCATGATCACGCCGGAACGGGCATATCCCGTGAATTTAAACCCGCTGTTATCACTGCTGTTTTTATTGTTATCAGCGGCTAACGTTTCAGTGCGTTTAGCCACATCGGCGGTTTGCTGCTGGGTGATTTCAGCCGTCTTCGCCACCTGACGGGTTTGCTGTTCGTTGCTGGCGGTGCGTGTTTCGAGTTGCTTAACCTGCTGTTCTGCCTGCGTAGCACGGGCTTCGGCCTTAGCGGCGCGGCTTTCGGCGAGTTGTAGTCGTTTTTCCATCGCCGCAAAGCGCGCTTCAATCGCACTGGCGGAGATATCGGCACCCTGGGCCGCAGAAGAAAGAATAAGTCCAATAGCAACAGCAAGATAGCGAGGTTTCATCATCATTTTTATCCCTTCAGAGGAAGTTTAATTATTATGGGAAAACCATTTTGCTAAATTGCTAAACTGGTTTTCCTGAGCACAATAAACACCCGTTATGTATTTACGCAACGAAGTTCGGCAGCCTTGTGCTGGATTTGTGATCTTGCTGGCAATTCCATCTCTCGTCCTGAAAATTCATTTGCTCTTGATTAGCTAAACCGGTTCTTCTATTTTATCGACAGACGATTTATCAGGATTTAAAAAAGGAATGAAGATGAATAACCGGGTTTGGGTTTTGGGTGACGCGGTGGTGGATCTGATCGCTGAAGAGGATGACCGCTTATTAAAATGCCCGGGCGGGGCACCGGCGAATGTTGCCGTCGGGATCCGCCGCCTCGGGGGAGACAGCGCATTTATCGGGCGCGTGGGCGATGACCCTTTCGGGAAGTTCCTGATGAAAACCCTCGCGGATGAGGGGGTGAATATTGACTGTATGTACCTTGACCCTCATCACCGTACCTCCACCGTGGTGGTGGAAAACGATGCTGACGGCGAACGCTCTTTTACCTTCATGGTGCGTCCGGGTGCGGATTTATTCCTCCAGGCAACCGACATTCCGGCTTTCCATCCCGGGGATTTCTTGCATTTATGCTCAATCGCGTTATCTGCGGAACCTTCACGTTCCTCCGCCTTTCTGGCAATGGCGAAGATGAAAGCGGCAGGGGGTTATGTCTGTTTTGATCCCAATATCCGGCATGACTTGTGGTCTGATGAGGGACAACTGCGTGAAAATCTTGCCCGCGCCTTGTCGCTGGCTAATGTGATTAAAGTCTCAGAGGATGAGCTGGAATTTCTGACGGGCGAAGCGTTGCTGTCGGAGGGGATGCTGCGTCTGTGTGACCGCTATAATCCCGAACTGCTGCTGGTCACGCAGGGAAAACTGGGGGTTTCGGTTTACCGGAAAAATAATGCCAGTCTGCAGCACTATCCGGCCCGCGAAGTGAAAGCGGTGGATACCACCGGTGCCGGAGATGCTTTTGTCGCCGGATTACTGGCCGGGCTGGCGCAACACTGGCCGCTGACCTCGGAGAGTGTCTGGCAACAGATCATTCATCAGGCACTGGCATGCGGTGCTCTTGCTACCACCGCCAGAGGCGCAATGACCGCATTACCCGACAGCGTTACCTTAAAAGCGTTCTCTTCTCAGGGGTAACCGCGCCCGACGATGTTGCCCGGACCGCAACTGTTCACCCGACGAAAATAATGTAAGTAATCTGTAATCCAACGTCATGTTTTACGAAAATCAAATGTTTGCCGCTGAACCTCCTATATATCCCACAGTCTGTTAGCGAGGTTATTTCTTCTGATAGCAAAGTATTTTGTTAACAGGAATTTTTGTTAGTTGAAAAACGGCGAGCACGGATCACATGACAATGAAAAAATTACTCTTAGCGTCGCTGCTGTTCAGCAGTGCCCCGGTTTTTGCTGCCGGCGGGTTTGTCGTAAAAGACATTCACGTCGAAGGATTGCAGCGGGTCACCGTCGGCGCAGCCTTGCTGAGCATCCCCGTGCGCGTGGGCGATACGGTATCCGATGACGATATCAGCCAGACGATCCGTGCCTTGTTTGCGACCGGCAATTTTGACGATGTGAAGGTGCTTGAAGATGGCAACACGCTGATTGTTCAGGTGAAAGAGCGGCCAACGATTGCCAGCATTACGTTCTCGGGCAACAAAGCCATAAAGGACGAGATGTTGCAGCAGAACCTGGAAGCCTCAGGGATCCGCGTCGGGGACGCGCTGGATCGCACCACCATTTCGTCGATTGAAAAGGGACTGGAGGATTTTTATTACAGCGTCGGCAAATACAGCGCGAGTGTAAAAGCGGTGGTGACGCCGTTGCCGCGTAACCGCGTGGACGTGAAACTGGTCTTTACCGAAGGCGTGTCGGCAAAAATTCAACAAATCAATATTGTGGGCAATAAAGCTTTTACCAGTGACGATTTAATCGCCCATTTCCAGCTACGTGATGAGGTGCCGTGGTGGAATGTGATTGGCGATAAAAAATATGAAAAACAAAAACTGTCAGGTGATTTAGAAACACTTCGCAGTTTTTATCTCGACCGCGGTTATGCCCGTTTTAATATTGATTCCACCCAGGTCAGTTTAACGCCGGATAAGAAAGGGATTTATATTACCGTCAATATTACTGAGGGTGCGCAATATACCGTGTCCGGCGTAGTGGTGACCGGCGACATGGCCGGACATTCTTCCGAAATTGAATCGCTCGCCGCCATTCCTGCCGGTGAATTGTATAACGGCGCGAAAGTCACCAAAGTGGAAGGTGACATCAAAAATCTGCTGGGCCGCTATGGCTATGCCTATCCGCATGTCACGACGCAAAGCGACATTAATGAAACGGATAAAACCGTGAAACTGCATATCAGCGTGGATACCGGCAACCGTTATTCGGTGCGCCGCATTCGTTTTGAAGGCAATGACACCTCGAAAGATGAAGTGCTGCGGCGCGAAATGCGCCAGATGGAGGGCGCGTGGCTGGGCAATGATCTGGTGCAGAAGGGCAAAGATCGCCTCAACCGTACCGGCTATTTCGAGTCGGTTGATGTGGATACCCAGCCGGTGCCCGGTTCAGCGGATCAGGTTGATGTGGTGTATAAAGTTAAAGAGCGTAACACCGGCACATTCAACGTGGGCCTGGGTTATGGCACCGACAGCGGCATCAGTTATCAGTTGGGCGTAACGCAGGACAACTGGCTGGGCAGTGGTAATACGGTCAGTTTCAGCGGCACGCGCAACTCTTATCAGACCTATGTCGAAGTCTCGGCCACCAACCCGTATTACACCGTTGATGGCATCAGCCTTGGCGGCAAAGTGTTCTACAACCATTACGACGCGGAAGATAACGATCTGGCGGCGTATAATCTGCAAAGTTACGGCACAGGCGTGAATCTTGGCCTGCCGGTCAGCGAAAACAATACGCTGAATCTGGGGCTGGATTACGTTCACAGTACGCTGAGTGATATGGAACCGCAGGTCGCGGTCTGGCGCTATCTCAATGCCAGCGGCGTACAGCCGGGGGTGGTAACGACCTCCACCAACAGCGATGCTCAACTGAGCACCAATGACTTCTTCGCCAGTGTCGGCTGGGCGTATAACGATCTTAACCGTGGCTTCTTCCCGTCATCCGGCACGCGCGCCAGCCTGGCGGCAAAAGTGACCACGCCTGGCTCGGACGACAGTTATTACAAAATCACCTTTGATGCCAACCATTACATTCCGCTGAGCGACAAATCGGACTGGGTATTAATGGGCCGCGCCAAAGCCGGTTACGCGGCAGGCATTGGCAGCAACGAAGTCCCGTTCTACGACAACTTCTACGCAGGTGGCTCCAGCTCGGTTCGCGGTTTCTCCTCCAACACCATCGGGCCGAAAGCGGCGTATTACAAATGCAGCAGCGCGGACAGCTCGTATTCCACCTGTCCGGTGACCAAATCGACTGATGCGGTGGGCGGTAATGCGATGGCGATTGCCAGCGCGGAACTGTATGTGCCGACGCCGTTCATCAGCGAGAAATACGCCAGTTCAGTGCGTACCTCATTATTTGTCGACTCCGGTACGGTGTGGGATACGAGATGGAAAAATACCTCAGCGACCGAAGCCGCGGGTATTCCGGATTACAGCGACCCGACACATATTCGTGTTTCCAGTGGTATTGCGCTGCAATGGCAATCCCCGCTCGGCCCGCTGGTATTCTCTTATGCGCAGCCGCTGGTGAAATATGAAGGGGACAGTGCGGAGCAATTCCAGTTTAATATCGGTAAGACGTGGTAATAATAACGCTGTCTTACAAAGTTATTACTTTTTACAGACGCAATGAGAATAGAAAATAAATCTGATTCAATTATAATGCCGGCATGATGTTTATTGAGCAACCCTTAGGGTAAAACATCATGCCATTATAATATTGTTGGAGTTCTTCCTTTTAAGGGCTGCCCCTGTGCGGCCCTTCTTTTTATTCGTTTATCACAGCAGAAATAAGCGATTATTCTGCTTTGTGGTAATTCCCTTGCGCATCGGCACTTTCAAAAATCATTGAAACGGAATTGACACAATGGCGCAGATTCTTCTCAGTTAAATATTCCCCCTCAAAGACATGCCCCAGATGTGCCTTGCAGTTGGCACACACAATTTCTGTTCTGCGGCCATCGGCATCCGGCACACGTTCAACCGCACCCGGAATTTCATCGTCGAAAGCGGGCCAGCCGCAATGGGATTCGAATTTGTGTTCTGAGGAATACAGCGGCGCAGAACATCTTTTACAGACGTAACGGCCCGGTGAAAAGTGGTCGTTATACTCACCGGTATTCGGGTGCTCTGTCCCTTTGTTTTCGATGACAAAACGTTCAAAATCATTCAGTTCTCTGTTCATTATCATTGCTCCTGGCAGGTGACATTGCAGCCTTATAGTGTAGCGCTATATTGGGGCGACATATCAAGCTGCAAGTGCCCTCCTGCCATAGTGTGCTATTTCACGCCGCCGCCCAGCGTCTGCCACAGGGTGATACGGTTTTCAAAATCAGTCTGTTGCAGGGCAATCAGGTCGGTCTGCGCCGACCACAGTGAACGCTGATCGGTAAGCACCGTCAGATAATCGCCCGCACCGGTTTCATAACTGCGGCGCGCCAAATCGTAACTGCGCTGTGCGGCCGCAACATATTGCTGCTGGGCATCCATCTGTTCACTGAGCGTGGCACGGCGGGCGAGGGCGTCCGACACATCTTTAAAGGCGCTCTGGATGGCTTTTTCATACGCGGCAATCAGCCCCTTTTTCTCCGCTTCAGCGTAGCGCAACTGCGCGGTATTACTGCCGCCGGTAAACAGAGGCAGGCTCAGGCTGGGCGCGAACGACCACACATTGCTGCCGTGGCTGAACAGGTTCGACAGCGAACTGCTGCCGACGCCTGCGCTGGCAGTCAGCGAGAGCGTCGGGAAGAAATTCGCCCGCGCTGCGCCGATATCCGCATTGGCACTTTTCAGGTTATGTTCCGCTTCCAGCACGTCCGGGCGGCGCAGTAATACCGACGACGAAATCCCGGCGGGCACCAGTTTGATGGCCTGCGGTGCCAGGCTTTCCAGCGTACCCGGCAACAGATTTTGCGCCACGGTGTCGCCTGCCAGCAGATTCAGGGCGTTGATGTCCTGCGCGACCAGCGTCTGGTAGCTGGCGACACTGGCGCGTGCCTGCTGATAAATCGCCATCGAAGAGCTGACGTCCGGCCCCGAGGCGACGCCTTCCTGTTGCCGCCGTTGCGTAATGCTCAGCGAATCCGCCGCGCTTTTCAGTGTGTCCTGCGCCAGTTTCAGATTGCTGTTGTCCGCCGCCAGTGTGATCCACGCGGTGCTGGTTTCTGAAATCAGCGTCAGGCGGGTGTTCTGCGCGGTCGATTCACTCGCCAGCCAGGTTTCTTTTGCCGCTGTGCTCAGGCTGCGGTTACGGCCAAACAGGTCGATTTCAAAACTGCTGACCGCGCCGTCGGCGGTGGCGCTGCTGCTGACGCCTGCATCCTGCGTCCGGCTACGGGTTTGCGAAAGCTCCGCATCCAGCGTCGGGAACAGGCTGGCGCGTTGCTCGCCATACAGCGCTTTGGCGGCTTCAATATCAGCAATCGCTTCCTGCAAATCGCGGTTGCTGGTCAGCGCTTTGGCCACCACGGCATTCAGGCGCGCATCGGCCATGATGCCCTGCCAGTCGCTCAGCACCGTGGTGGCCGCTGGCTGTGCGCCCTGCGCAGGCCAGACTGCAGGCACCGGCGCGGCAGGGCGCTGATAATCGGGATCCAGCGAGATACAGCCTGCCAGCAACATGGCCAGCGAAATAATACTCAGACGAAAAATCATGCTGACTCCTGCGCGTCTTTGTGACCGGTGAAGACTTTTTTCACCAGCACGAAGAACAGCGGAACAAAGAAAATAGCCAGTAAGGTGGCGGTCACGGTGCCGCCAATAATGCCGGTACCGATGGCGATGCGGCTGTTAGCCCCTGCGCCGGTTGCGACTGCCAGCGGCATCACCCCGGCGATAAAGGCCAGCGACGTCATCAGGATCGGGCGTAAACGGGTGCGGGCAGCGGAGAGCGCGGCAGCGGTCAGGGTGCTGCCTTGTTTGAGCGCTGCTTCGGCAAACTCAACTATCAGGATGGCGTTTTTCGACGACAGACCGATGGTAGTCAGCAGCGCCACCTGGAAGTAAACGTCGTTATTCAGGCCACGCAGTTCGGCGGCAAGGGATGCGCCAAGCAGACCGAGCGGGATCACCAGGATCACGGAGAACGGCACGGACCAGCTTTCGTACAGTGCGGCGAGACACAGGAATACCACCAGAATCGAGATGGCATACAGACTGAGTGCCTGACCGCTGGCGAGCTTTTCCTGCAGAGAGAGTCCGCTCCATGCCCAGGTTGAACCGGCGGGTAATTTATCCGCCAGCGCTTCCATTTTTGCCATCGCCGCGCCGGAACTGTAGCCGTCGGTATTCTCGCCCTGGATCTCATAGGAAGTTGATCCGTTATAGCGCGCCAGACTTTCCGGGCCATAGGTCCAGTGGGTGGTGGCGAAGGCGGAGAACGGCGTCATGCTGGTACCGTCGCTGCTGCGCACAAACCATTTATTCAGATCCGCCGGTTTGGAACGAAACTCACTGTCGCCCTGGATATACACTTCCTTGACGCGGCCACGGTCAATGAAATCATTGACGTAAGTGCCGCCCCACGCGCTGCTCAGGGTGGCAGTGACATCGCTGAGCGTCAGCCCGAGCGCCACGGCTTTGTTGTTGTCGATATCCACCTGCAACTGTGGCATTTGTGGCAAATCATTGGCGCGAACCGATTGCAGTTCCGGACTTTTGGCGGCCAGCGCCAGCAGTTCGGTGCGCAGTTTGAGTAAGTCCGCGCGGCTGGTGCCGCCGGTAGCCATCAGCTCAAAGGTGAAACCGTTGCTTTGCCCGAGCCCGTCCACGGAAGGCGGCGTCATGGCGATGACTTTTGCGTCGCGGATCACCGTCAGATCCCGCATCGCGCGACCGGCTACCGCCTGCGCGGTGTTTACGGCACCCGGACGTTCATCCCAGTTCTTCAGTGACACAAACGCCATCCCGGCATTCTGACCGCTGCCGCTGAAGTTAAAGCCGGTGATGGTGAATATGACGTTGGTATTGGCTTTCTCTTTGCCGAGGAACCACTCTGTAACACGGGAATTGACGGCTTCGGTACGGTTCGCTGTCGCCCCTGCGGGCAGGGTGTATTGCACCATGACTTCGCCCTGATCTTCAGACGGCAGGAAGCTGGTCGGCAGTTGCCACATCAGCACGCCCATCAGTGCGGCCATGGCGCCGTAAATCAGCGCCATCGCCACCGGACGGCGCTGCACATGCGTCACGCCATTTTCGTAGCGTTGCTCAGTACGCGAATACAAACGGTTGAAGCCGCCGAAGAAACCACGGGTAGCCTGTGGTTTATGGCGCAGAAAAGCGCCGCACAGCGCCGGTGTCAGGGTCAGCGCCACCACCACGGAAAGTATCATGGCGGAAATAATGGTGACGGAGAACTGGCGGTAAATCACGCCGGTTGAGCCGCCGAAAAACGCCATCGGCAGGAACACGGCAGAGAGCACCAGCGCAATCGCCACCAGCGCGCCGGAGATTTCTCCCATCGACTTCTCGGTGGCCTCGCGGGCGGGAAGCCCTTCATCACGCATGATGCGCTCAACGTTTTCCACCACCACGATAGCGTCATCCACCAGCAGGCCGATGGCCAGCACCATCGCGAACAGCGTCAGGGTGTTAATGGAATAGCCGAACAGCGCCAGTACGCCAAACGTGCCGAGCAGTACCACCGGCACCGCCAGCGCGGGGATCAGCGTGGCGCGCAGATTCTGCATAAACAGATACATCACCACGATGACCAGCACGATGGCTTCGATCAGCGTTTTAATGACGTCTTCCACCGACACTTTAATAAATTCGGTGCTGTCTTTCGGATAGGCGACGTCATAACCTTTCGGCATGCTGCGCTGGTATTCGCTGATGGTGTTTTTCACCAGCGTGGCGGTATCGAGCGCGTTGGCACCCGGCGATAACATCACCGCCATACCCGCCGCCGGATGACCGTTCAGTTGTGAAGACGCGGTGTAATCTTCGCTGCCCATTTCGACGCGGGCGATATCACTGATGCGCACCACCGCGCCGCCGGTATTGCCTTTAACAATGATGTTACGGAACTGCTCCGGCGTTTGCAGACGTGACTGGGCGCGCACCGTGGCGGTCAGTTGTTGTGAGGTGGAAGATGGCAGACCGCCAATTTTACCGGCGGAGATTTGCACGTTTTGCGCTTCGATGGCCGTTTCCACATCTGACGGCATCAGGTCATACGCCGCCAGTTTGGTGGGATCCAGCCAGATGCGCATGGCGTATTCCGCACCAAACACCTGCAAGCTGCCGACGCCGCTGACGCGCGCCAGCGGATCCTGCATATTACTGACCAGCCAGTCGGCGATATCCGAGCTGCTGGTTTTGTCGGTTTTATCGTACACCGCCATGATCAGCAGGAAACTGGACTGCGACTTGGTGACCGTCACCCCGGCTTCCTGTACTTCCGTCGGCAGGCGTGATTCCGCCTGCTGGACTTTGTTCTGCACCTGCACCTGCGCGGTATCGGCATTGGTGCCCTGTTTGAAGGTGACGGTGATATCCACCGACCCGTCGGAACTGCTGCTGGAGCTGAAATACAGCAGATTATCCAGGCCGGTCAGTTGTTGTTCGATGACCTGCGTGACGCTGTTCTCCAGCGTTTCGGCGTTAGCCCCGGAATAGGTGGCTTTGATTTTCACTGAGGGAGGCGCGACGTCCGGATACTGCGCGACCGGCAGCGTGCGGATCGCCATAATCCCGGCCATCATGATCAGAATCGCAATCACCCAGGCAAAAACCGGGCGACGCACAAAGAAGCGGGAGAACATCAGGCGGCTCCTTCTGTGCTTTTCGCAGCGGCGGCGTTATTCACTTCAACCGGTTTCACCGTATCGCCCACCGTGACTTTGTCACTGCCTTCCACCAGCACGCGATCACCCACCTGCAAGCCTTTGACAATCAGCCAGTGGGTACCGGTAGCCTCGCCGGTTTCGATATGACGTTGTTCGACTTTGTTGTCGGCGGTGACCACCAGCGCGGTGGCGTCGCCTTTGGCATCCCGTGTCACACCTTGTTGCGGTGCGAGCACGGCATTTTCGACGACGCCTTCATCCACGTCAGCGCGGATAAACATTCCCGGCAGTAAAACGTGTTGCGGATTCGGGAACACGGCGCGCAGCGTGACCGAACCGGTGGCTTCATCGACCGCCACTTCGGTCAGTTCCAGACGACCTTTTTCGGGGTAGGTTGAACCGTCTTCAAGGGTGAGCGTGACACTTAAAGCATCGCTGTTCGTTGCCAGTGCGCGTTTACGCAGACTGAGCAAATCGGCGCTGGAACGGGTGAGATCCACGTACATTGAATCGAGATTTCGCACCGTCGCCAGCGCGGTGTCCTGCGCGGCAGAGACCAGTGCGCCCGGTGTAACGGAGGAAATGCCGATACGACCGGCAATCGGCGACGTGACCCGCGTCCAGTCGAGATTGATTTTGGCCGATTCCAGCGATGCGGCTTTTTCATCAACGCTGGCGCGGTCTTCTGCACAGGCCGATTGCGCATCTTCCGCATCCTGCTGCGACACGCCTTGCTCTTTCACCAGTACGGCATAACGGCGGGCTTTCTGGCAATCCGAGAGCACCAGCGCTTTGGCGCTTTTCAGTGCAGCGGCAGCCTGATCATACGTCGCTTTATACGACGACGGATCAATCTGATACAGCGCCTGACCGGCTTTAACCCAGTCGCCTTCGGTGAATAAACGTTTTTGAATAATACCGCCGACCTGAGGCCGCACATCCGCCGTCAGTGTGGCGGTGGTCCGGCCGGTTAATTCGCTGACCAGATTGAACGATTGTGCTTTTAGCGTGACGACGCCCACTTCAGCGGGCGCGGCAGTGGGCTGAACCGGTGGTGAATTATCGCAACCACTCAGCGCGATAAGTATCAATAAGCAGGAGAATCTTAAAAGCATTTTGGTGTCCGTAAATAATAAATAATATAATTAAAGGCAAAGGAGTCCCGGCTGTTTTATCGAAATAAAACAGTCAGGATCCCGTTAAAATTATTTAAAGATGTGCCGTTGTTTATAAATCAGGAATCATAAATCATGAATTTTCTTCGTGACCTCATTAATGTATTTAACCATCTGCTGATATATTTCCGGCGTGACCTCACCGTTATAGGCTTTCGTCCGTACGGTGATTTTTAAATTCTCAATGGCGTAAATCATTTCAGGTGCGGGCGGCGGGTTATTTTCAATCACGCGCTTTTTCATTTTTTCTTCTATGGCGCGGATTTCGTTTCTTCTTGCCGCCAGATATTCAGAACCGGCCGGTGTCATGGAAAACTGTTTTTTCCCGCCTTCTATTTCTGCGGCGGTGGCAAAGCCGTTGTCAACAATATGCGCCAGGATCGGGTAAATCACGCCGGGGCTGGGGATGTACACCCCCATAGAATAGCCTTCGATGGTTTTGATAATTTCGTAGCCATGCACCGGGTTTATCTGGATCAGATGCAACACAAACAGCGCCAGTTCCTGACGGGTGAACAGTTTGCTTTTACGCCGTACAGCAGGTTCGGTTTTGCTCATGATTTTTCTCCTTCGCTGATTGCCGACGACCTCAAGATATATCTTACAAGTTTGCAGGGCAAGACAGTGACGGAGCGGGAAACTAACGTAAGGATAGTGTTAATGCGTTGTTTTGTAATGACTAAATCATGATGGCGCTCTCAGGTTCGCCCCTGTTGCTGACACTTCTTAACAGTTCAGAACAGGGGTAACTGATTGATCTTGAGATAAACGGCGGAAAGATGCCGTAAACCTATTTTTGCCGTGTAAGCATTGCGAAAAAGTCCGGTTTTCAGCGGCAGTGGCGGCTTTTTATGGCATCTGAAACATCGGCGGCCAGTGCCGCAATCAGTTTCTGTTGCGCGGTGATAAGTTCCGGCACGCCACCCGTGACAGCAATCTGATGCTGTGAGCGACAGGTCAGCATTTTTTCATCTGCGCCAAAACGCAGTTGCCAGCGGGCTGTCAGGCTGGCGCGACGTTGCGGCCAGGCATCCAGTTGCTGCACGGTTACGCGCAGGGTGATAACCGGTTTATCGGGCGGCGGGGTCAATTCGCGGATGTCTGTTGTATTCAGCGAGCGTTCAAGCTGCGCCGACAGCGCACTGCGTATTTCCTCCGGCAGCGGCGCGGCCCACAACGCGCTATCCGATATCACGATTTCGCCGTCACTTTTACGTATCACCAGTTGCGGCTGATTAAGCTGTTCAGGCACGGTCACCGGTTGTACGCGCAGCACAAATGCAGCCGGTGGTATCGCAGACGGCGCATTCTCCGCTGGTGTGATCAGGGTGTAATAATGAGGCGCAGGAGAGGCGCAACCGCTTAACCCCAGCAGGAGGCAAACCCCGGTTATCACGCGGATGACATTCATGGTTGCTCCTTATTTTCACTGTTTCTGCCAGCGATCAGCGCCTGTGGCTGGCGCGTGAGCAGGCCGGTGAGGGTGCGCAGGGAATATAATGTTCGCTGGAATTCGGCCAGCGTTTGCAACAGCGGGGAGTCCGCCGCCAGCAGGGTTTGTGCGCTGCCCATCGTCTGATCGAACTGGCGCAGGGTTTGCGTGGTTTGTGGCAGAACCTGACGGTTCACCTGAATCAACGTCTGATTGAGGTTGCCCAGTGTGGCATTCAGATTGCTGCCAATCGACTCAATGGGCATTGTCGATAACTTGCCAATCAGTGTCGCGAGCTGTTCCTGCAGATGATCAAAGCCGCCATTGAGTGTCGGGATCTGCAACGGACGCGCAGTCATATCAAAAGACACCGGCAGCGCCGAAGGCACAAAATCGAGCGAGATATACAACTGTCCGGTGAGCAGATTGCCGGTGCGCGCCTGCGCCCGCAGTCCGTGTTTCACCATGTCGCGCAGGAACGTGGCAGCCTGCTGCTGGCCGTCTTTTTCAGGTTTGGGCAGTTTCTCCTGCACATGCCCTAAGCGGTTCGGATACACCTCAATCGTCACCACCGAGATAAACCGTGAAGCGGCAGGGTCGTAATCGAGCTCAATCGCCGTGACTTTCCCGAGCTTCACGCTGGAAAACTCCACCGGCGCGCCGGTTTTCATGCCGCGCAGCGACTGCTGGAAGCGCAACTGCAACACCTGCGGCGTGCCGTCCGGCGGGGTCATTGCCGAGGCCTGATCGTCTGCCAGCGTATATACGCGGTGGCTGGCTGCCGGTTTTGCCGTGCTGTCGTCAGGTGGATTGGCAAACGCGATGCCCCCGGCAATCACCGATGCCATGGTCTGTGTTTTGATCTGCAAACCTTCAGAATCGAGCGATAAATCCACGCCGCTGGCATTCCAGAAACGGGTGGCGGAAGTGACGAACCGGTCATACGGCGCATCGATAAATACGTTCAGGCTGACGCCTTTGCCGTCAGGGCGCAGCGCATAGGAAGAGACCCGCCCGACCGGCACGCGGCGGTAATACACCGCCGAACCGATATCCAGTGAACCCAGATCGTCGGCCACCACTTCAAACTGTTTGCCGGGCATACCGTTGATCACCGCCGGGGGCGATTCCAGCCCCTGAAAGTCACTGCCGGATTTCTGCGATGTGCCGGTATCAAGGCTGATATACGCGCCGGAAAGCAGGGTATCGATACCCGATACGCCGCCCATGCCGATGCGCGGACGCACGACCCAAAAACGGGTGTCTTCTCTGGGCAGATTTTCGGCGTTTTTCATCAGTGAAACGGTGACCAGCACGCGGCGGCTGTCGGGGCTGAGCGAAATCGATTTCACCCGCCCGACCGTGACGTCTTTGTATTTCACTTCGGTTTTACCGGCTTCTAATCCGCTGGCGGTCTGAAAAGTAATGGAGATTTCCGGGCCGGTATCCGCCCAGACCTGTAACAGCAAAAACAAACCCACTGATGCCGCTATGGCGGGCACCAGCCAGATCAGCGAGGGGCGAAAACGGCGCGGGACAATGTCCGGCGGGGGTGAAGCGTGTTCAGTCATTATTCTGATTTTCCCAGAGCAAACGCGGGTCGAACTTCAGGGCAGCCAGCAGGGTGAAGATCACCACTGCGCCAAAAAAAACAATACCGATGCGCGGTTCGGCAGTGCTGAGGCCGGGGAACTGCACCAGCGCTGCGATCAGCGCGACCACCATCACATCGAGCATCGACCAGTAACCGATATGTTCCGTCAGGCGGAACAGGCGTGAGCGACGAAGCTGACCGGAAGCGGGACGTCGTTGTACGGCGATCAGCAGCCCGCCGAGGATCAGGAACTTGGCACACGGCACGACAATGCTGGCGGTAAAAATGATCGCTGCGATGATGTAATCACCGGCATTCCAGAACCCGGCAATACCGCCCAGAATGGTGCTTTCACTGCCGCGACCGGCAAAACTGTTGTACATCACCGGCAGTAAATTGGCGGGCAGATACAGCAACAGCCCGGTGAGCAGCAATGCCCATGACTGGCTGAGGCTGTCCGGCAATCGCGGATGCAGCGGCGCATGGCAGCGCGGACACGGCAACGCCCGCACGCCAGGCACCTGTTCGCAGGCCAGTCCGCAGACATGACAGCGCACGATGCCCTGCGTTAATGCGTGCGGAACCGGCGTCATTCGCGCTGGCCTTTCAGCGTTTTGAGGCTCCACAGCGGGTGGAAATCCTGATGGTTGATCACCGGTAATAACAGGCACAATCCGAGCAGCGCCCATGTGCCGGGGCCGGGGGTGATTTGCACCAGCCCCGAGAGTTTGATGGCGGCGATAAGAATGCTCAGCAACGCCACTTCCGCCATGCTCCAGGGTGCCAGCCCGGCCAGTAAACGCATCGCAGAAGCGAGCCCCGGCGCGGCTTTTTTCCGGCAGGCGTGCCATAACACCCAACCCAATAAGAGAATTTGCAGACACGGACAGACGATGATCAGCATGGCCAGCGGAATGGCCAGTGGCGATGCGTAGCTGTACGCCAGCGCCATCGCGGTTTGCCACAACGTTGCCGCCTGCACCTGACCATGAAACTGAATTTCCAGCACCGGAAAGGCATTGGCGATAATGAAAAACAGCGCGGCGGTGACCGTCAGCGCAAACCATTGTTCCAGACTCAGCCAGCTTCCCCGATACAGTACGGCACGGCAACGCTGGCAATGTGCGGCCTCGCCGGACCGCACAGGTTTTCGGGTATACAGACTGTCGCAATGTTTGCAAACCACCTGCTGCGGATAGATTTTCATGGTGATGTCCTGTGTCCTGCCGTCACTTATTTCAGCTGTGCCTGCAACTGTTCCGCGCCTTTATCCAGCCCGGTTTCGGCCGCACTCAGCGCACCCCAGGTCGCGCCAATGTTCAGCGAGTTCGGGTATTGCTTCGCGATATAAGCCTTCAGCAACTGATTGGAGGGGGCGTCATAAATTTCCACCGCATAACTCACGGAGCCGGTGAATGAACCCTGTTTGCCGCGCACTGACTGCACGATGTTGTACGGCCCGCCCATCAGATCAAAGCGGGTGAACGTGCCCAGAAACGCGGTGGTGGTTTGCGCGCCGGTGAGCGTCAGCCGGATACGTAAGGTGCCGGGGGTAATAGCGTTGGTCAGCGGGAAACGCCCGCCGACACGTTTGCCGAACTGCTGCTGCATGTACGCCGCCAGTTGCTGTTTTTGCTCCGCCGTGACGTCATCAAACTGGGCATCCTTGCCCTGATAAATCACCACCGGATCGAGGATCGCGCGGCTGTATTTATTCCAGTCCGTCGGGGTGTTGTAGCTGTATGCGATATGGCCTGAATCGTCCTGGGTATCAGGTTTCATTTGTGGAGAAGAGGTGACCCCGGTGTAGGGCACAGGCTGGGTACTCGCGCACCCGGTGAGAAAACCCAAAGAAATCAAAGCCGCCAGAGAATAGCCGTAAACGGATGCAGACATTTTCCTACCTTTTTAAGAATCGTCACGGGACGTCGGTTTCGGTTTATTTCAAAACCGTACGGTACGGTTCATTTATGGAGTAATAAAATTCCCATGTCAAGAAAATGTACAGGTGGGTTTAGTTTTGAGGAGAAGGTCACAAGGCGTAAAAAAGGCGTCATGTTTGCACATGACGCCTTTGATGTTGTCCGTTCGGGCGTTATCGGTTAGAAATCGACGTTCACGCCCAACTGGAAGCTGCGACCCGGCATCACGGCCAGCGCTTTGTTGTACTCATCCTGATTGGTGGTTTCGGTCAGGGTGCGGCTGCTCAGGTAATCCCAGTATTTGCGGTCGGTGATGTTATAAACGCCACCGCTGAGTTTCACGTTCTTCGCGACTTTCCAGTAGGCCGTTGCATCCACCATACCGTAGCCCGGCACATTCATGTATTCGGTGGTGGAACCCGTGATTGGCGTCCCGGCATTGGTGTAGCTCTGTCGGTTAGTCGCTTCGGCTTTTTTGCCTTTCACGAAGGTGGCGGTCAGGGCGGTGCCGTAGATGCCGGATGGCGCATCCCATGCCACGCCAGCCACAAACTTCATTGGCGGCACGCTGTCGAGGTCAACATATTTGTCGCCATCGTAGCTGGATTTCGATTCACCCTTGGCATAACCCAGTGCGAAGGTGGTGCTCAGGCCATCAACGCTGCTGAACCAGGTACCGTAGTTAATTTTGGTGCTCAGATCGCCACCGTAGATAAAGGCTTCATCGCGGTTTTCGGCCTGATAAATCGTATAAATATTGGAGGGCACGTTGGTGAACATACCCGGACTGCCCGCGCGGGTGTAACGGGTGTTAGCAATGAAGTTTTTGTAGGTGTTATAGAAGAGAGAAGTCTTGAAGGTCACGCCTTCCGTGGCTTCGCCTTTCATGCCCCATTCAAAGTTATTGCTGGTTTCGGTTTTCAGATTAGTGTTACCGATCAGCGCGTACTGACCACGGCCTGCGTAGTTAGAACCGAGGTTCCAGGAGCCGTAAAGCTGGCTGGCATCCGGGAACTGGGCACCGCGCTGGTACTGCAGGTAAGTCATCAGCTTAGGGGTGATGTCATAGGTGAAGGCCAGTGATGGCAGGGCCTGTGTATCGGAGTTGGCTTTACCGTACAGGGTGGAAACCTGATCTTCAGAAACAATGCTGTTGGATAAGTCTGACAGGTTTTCTGCCTTGGTATTCTGATACGCGACACGCACCGCAGGCACCACAGAGAAGTTATGGCCGTCGAGGTCAAACTTAATGGTGTCTTGCAGGAAACCGCCGAGGATATACGTCCGGCTGTTAGCTTCCGGCTGCATGATAGTCGTGAAAGCACTTTGATCCGGGCTTTCGCGGAACGGACGTTCAGTGTTGGACACGCGGCCGTTGATACCGGCACTCAGCTCATGACGACCCAGCGTTTTTAGCCAGCTGGTCTCCGCGCCGTAGGTGTTAACGTCATAGTTTGAGTAGACGTTCATCATCTGCTTACTTTCGTTTGGCAGATAGGTGTTGTCGTGTGCCTGGGTGTACTGGTAATACACTTTCGAGACGATGGCATCCACGTAATCGTTGAATGGCGTCCATTCATCTTTCAGGCTCGCGCCCCAGCGGCGGGTGTTACTTTGCTGTTGTGCGGTACCCAGAATCGCGCTGCCAGCATTGTTCCAGGTATCGTAATGGGTGTGGTTCACTTTCTCGTAGTAATCGAGGGTACCGGTGATTTTATGCGCATCATTCGGCTGCCAGATGACCGACGTCATAATGGCGTCAGAGTGCCAGTTGGCCGGATACGCATCGAGCGTATCGCTGTTGTTGCTGGTTTCCTGGCCGTCGCGGCGGCTGATGGCGATCAGGCCCCGCAGGGTTTCGTCACCGGCGGCAGCGGTGATGCCGTTGTGCCAGGAACGATCCGAAGAATCATAATCAGACTGGTAACCGAAATAGACTTCCTTGCCCGGACGCAGGTAATCGTCGGCAGATTTTGGCAGGAAGGAAACGGCACCACCGATGGAGGTGTTGGCGCGATCGGCTGATGTGGCGCCGGATTCAATATCCACCTGACCGTAAATATACGGGTCGATGTAATCGCGGCCAATACCAAAGGTGTTCAGGCCCGCACGGCTGACGTAGCTGCGCCCGGTAGCGTTTGGCTGCGGTATACCGTCGACGTCAATACCGACGCGGTTGCTTTCCAGTCCACGGATGTTATAGCCGGTATAACCGCTGCGGTCGAAGCCGCTTTTGCCGTTGCCGGAGCCGCCACTCGCGCCGGTCGCGGTGATCAGCGGCTCATAACGCATGATAGTGCCGAAATCATTACCGCCTTTTCGCTGCATTTCTGCCGCCGTGATGGTGGTTTTCGAGCCTGGTTTTTTATCCGGCATCGTTTCGGTGACAGTCATGACTTCTTCATTGTTCTGCGCCAGATCCTGCGCGGTACGCACCGCCGGTTTTTTTTTGATGGCTTCAGAAGATTGCGTATTGCTTGCTGTGAGATCGGTATTGTCTTTAACGGCTTCCGCTGCATTTACGTTAAAGGTGGTGGTGAGAATCGTCCCCATGAAAATGACGTTTTTCACCAAACCCTGCTGTGTAAAGGATTTGAACATTTGTTATAAGTCCTGGACTAATTTTTTTAAGTTCTGCTCGCATTTACTGCCTTTCGACAAATCAGACGCGCTGGTCATCTGCATGCAATTCTTCCGTGAAAAGGCCATTATCCTTATAAAATATGGGTTTATTTAACATCCGCACCCATTTCGGCTTCGTGAGAATGATAATGATACTGATAATTGTTATCAACAAAATGATAAAAAAAATGTAATTCTTAACGAAATCTTTGCAATTCGTCTTTCGAAACGGGCCAGGGGGGCGCGGCTTTACAAGCCGGAAAGGCATGGTTAGAGTGGGTACAAATAGAAACTGTACCGTACAGTTAAGGAGTGAAAATGAAAGTACGTACCGAGGCCAGAAGGGATGCGATTGTGGATGCCGCGGCGGAATTATTTCAGGAGTGCGGCTACGAGCGTGCTTCGATGAACGAGCTTGCCCGGCGGCTTGGCGGATCAAAAGCCACACTTTACAATTACTTTTCCTCCAAAGAATCGCTGCTGGTGGCGGTGGTTAAAGCCTACGCCACCGGGCATCTTTCCGATGCCGTTGACGGGCTTTCCGCCCCCTTGCCTGATCTGCCGCTTGAAACGGTGCTGACCCGTTTTGGTGAAAGAATGTTGCTGGTGCTGACCAACGACGGTACCGCGCTGGCGGTATACCGGATGGTGATTGCCGAAGCCGGGCGTTCTGACATCGGTATGTTGTTTCACGATGCCGGTCCGGGTGAAGCCATCGAATCACTGGCGGCATTTTTAGCGCTGGCGATGCAAAAAGGGCAACTCGGCAATGCCGATGCCGATTTGCGCGCCCGCCAGTTTCTGGCGCTGGTGACGGCGCAAACCAATATGCGTTTGTACCAGAGCGACCCTGCGCCACTGGACGTCATCGAGATCAAGCAACTGGTGAAAAACGCCGTCGAGATGTTCCTGTACGGCGCCGTGCGCTAGCCATTCTTCCTCCGGCCACTGCAATCCGAAGCCATCCACCGCGATGGCTTTTTTGTTTTTCCTTACACTTTCCGGGATTGCGGAAAACATGACTAAGATATATCTTTCAGCAAACCTTACCGCAAAAGAGAGAACGTGATGGCACAACATCGCACTGAAACCCCTGCCGCAAATCTGCCGGTTCGTGTCAAAAACGAACTGGTTTTCCGTCATATCACGGTAAAAAGCAGTGAAACGATTTCCGGCTGTTTTAAACGCATTGTATTAAACGGCGACGAACTGAGCGGGTTTACGTCACGCGGCTTCGATGACCACATCAAACTGTTTTTCCCGGCGAATCCGGGGGATGTCATTACACCACCCACTGCAACCGAAGAAGGGATCGTGTGGGGCGAAGGGCCGCGTCCGCTGAACCGCGAATACACGCCGCTGCATTACGATGCACAGACCAGCGAACTGACGCTGGATTTCTATATTCACGACGGGGGTGTCGCCAGCGAATGGGCGGCGGGTGCGAAACCGGGCGATAAACTGATCATCGGCGGGCCACGTGGTTCACTGATCATCCCGACTACCTATAAATGGCAGTTGTATGTCTGTGATGAAACCGGCCTTCCGGCGGTGAAACGCCGTCTGCGCGAGCTGAAACAGGCGGCGTCTGACGCCAAAATCACCGTGCTGGTGAAAGTGAAAGACGTGAGTTGCATCAGCTATTTAGATGATGAACAAGACTTCAACATAGAATGGATTGTCAGCGACGGGCACAACGGATATCAGGAAGATGACGCGGCAGTTAAAAAACTGAAAAGCCTGCCGCTGCCGGAAAGTGATTACTACATCTGGGTCACCGGTGAAGGGAAATTCGCCAAAGGGCTGAATGATTATTTCGTGGAAACCCGTGGATTAGATGCGAACCTGGTGCGTTGTGTGGCCTATTGGCATAATAAATAACGATGATGAATCATAAACACCGCCGCGAAAGAATGTTCGAAACGGGGGATATCCGCCTGCTGATGCTGCATTTTTTGCAGCGGCGTCCCGCCCACGGTTATGAGCTGATCAAGGCCATCGAAGAATTATCCAAAGGTGAATACACGCCGAGCGCCAGTATCATTTATCCGAACCTGACCTTTTTAGAAGAACAGGGGTTGATTTCGGCCAGCCAGGAAGAGGGCGGTAAGAAGCAATATGCGATTACACCGGAAGGTTCGCAATCGCTGGCTGAACAGGGAGAACTGCTCGGCTCAGTGACGGAGAAACTGCATTCGCTGGCGATTTTATCCAACAATCGCAGCATTCCTGAAATGCAGCGCGCGATAAACAATATCCGCATGGCGCTTAACCTGCGGCTGGCGAAAGGCCCCATCGGACAGGAGACACTGTATAAAATCACCGATGCGTTAGACCGGGCAACAAAAGAAATCGAGCGCAGTTAGCCGTACCTCAGAAAGCAAAAAGCCTCCGGATGGAGGCTTTACTGTCCCGGTATTGTCACTTATCTTCCGGCCACGGGGTCAGTATTTCATAACCATCTTTCGTCACCGCAATCATATGTTCCCATTGTGCGGACAACGAATGATCTTTAGTCACCACGGTCCAGCCATCGGGCAGGACTTTGTTTTGTTTTTTACCGGCATTGAGCATCGGTTCGATGGTAAATAACATGCCTTCCTGCAATACCAGCCCGTGACCTTGCTCGCCATAGTGCAGCACCTGCGGATCTTCGTGATAGCCCATGCCGATGCCGTGGCCGCAATACTCTTCCACAATGGAAAACCCTTCGCGTTTCGCCACCGCAGCAATCGCAAAGCCGACGTCGCCGAGCGTTGCGCCGGGACGTACCACTGCAATACCGGCCATCATTGCTTCATAGGTGGTATCCACCAGACGGCGCGCCATAATGCCGGGTTCACCGGCGTAATACATACGGCTGGTATCGCCGTACCAGCCGTCTTTGATCAGCGCCACGTCGATGTTAACAATGTCGCCTTTTTTCAGCGCCTTATCGGAAGGAATGCCGTGACAAATCACGTGGTTGACGGAGGTGCAGGTGGTTTTCTGATAGCCGTGATAACCGATATTGGCCGGGATCGCCTGCAATTCGTTGACGATAAAATCGTGGCAGATGCGGTCCAGTTCGTTAGTCGTAACGCCTGGCACTACGTACGGCGTGATCATATGCAACACGCGCGCCGCCAGTTTACCGGCGATACGGGCTTTATCGATGCCTTCCGGCGTTTTGATCATGCGGTTATTGTTGACGAAATACCTGCTGTCTAAACCATTATTCATTGCTTGCCTTCCTGTGTGTGCCACCCACGTTTAACAGCGTGCGGATACTTCCGGTGTTTTCTTCAGATTCCATGCTGCACTGCACCAGCAATTGCGAAATCTGGCTGTGCGTCATATCAGGATGGGTTTCCATCAGCATGCCAATCTTCATCCAGTGCTCGGCCTGTGCGTTCATCGAACGCGTATAAGCCATGCTGGCAATACGCAAATTCTCGTGCATCAGTTCTGAAATCTTAATGATACCCATGGGCTTGCCTCGGCAGTATACGAATCATATATGTTTTATATACTACGCAAAGCGAAAACGAAACTCAACCGGCGAGTTTCATGACACCTTTCGGAAAATGGCGTATATTGTGTTGATTTTTCAAGCTCTTATCCCAAATTTTAAATCCAAAAGGTTCACATGAAATCTACAAGTAAGTTACTTATCGGCCTTGTCTGTGTCATGGCGCTTTCTGGCTGCGCGCGTACCGAGCCGGTAACGACGCCGCATACCACGCTGGCAACCCATAATTCAGAAAGTCAGATCAGAACCGCTATTATCGACGCAGGGCAAAAACGTGGCTGGATAATGACGGATGGCGCACCGGGCGTGATTAACGGTCATCTGAATAACCGTGAACACAAAGCAGATATCCGTATTACCTATGACACCCGCGGCTACACCATTAATTATGTCGGCAGCACCAATCTGCTGGCCGGGAAAGGCGAGATTCACCGCAGTTACAACCATTGGGTGAATAATCTCGACAATGATATTCAGATTCGCCTGGCGTCCAGTGCCACAAAATAATTAAGTGTTAAGGGGCGGGTTATTGGCTCTTAACAGAAAGTAAAACGCCCCCGCTGAACAGACGGGGGCGTTTTCGCTATATGGCCGGGTTTAGTGGCGCTTACTGGCCCGAGGACTCTTTTTTCATCGCGTCTTTGGACATGGAATCTTTCGACATGCTGTCTTTCTTCATGTGATCTTTCGACATGCAGTCTTTGCCCATACTGTCTTTCGCCATGGTGTCTTTGCTCATACTGTCTTTTTTCATGCAGTCTTTTGACATATGGCCCATGGTGTCTTTCTTCGCCATTGCGTCAGCGGCATAGGTGGTGCTCACTGCGCCCATCATCAGACAAGCAGACATCATCATTATGGTTAACTTTTTCATGGTAAATCCTTCTCTATAGGTTTGATGTACAAAGGGTGTTGTGGAGAGTGTTCAGCTTCCGCCGAACCAGTTGTAGCCCTGATCTTCCCAGTAGCCACCGGTAAATTTATTGGTAATTTCAATCACTTCGATGTGTTTCGGATTCTTGTAGCCGAGTTTGGTCGGCATTCTCAGCTTCATCGGGAAGCCGTATTGTCGCGGCAAAATCTGGCCGTCGTAGGTCAGCGCCAGCAGGGTTTGCGGATGCAGTGCCGTCGCCATATCGATACTGGTGTAATACGCGTCGGCGCATTTAAAACTGACATATTCCGCCGTGAGATCTGCCCCGATCAGGCGCAGAAAATCACCGAACGGCACACCGCCCCATTTACCAATCGCGCTCCAGCCTTCGACACAAATGTGTCGCGTCACCTGACTGACCTGCGCCATTTTGTACAGCGTCGGCAATGACCATTCGCGTTTATCCAGTGCCAGACCGGCGATTTTCAGGCGGTAAGCGTCGCCGTCGACTTGTGGCGCGTCGTCTTCGGCGTAAAAAGCGTTAAACGGAAACGGACGGGTGATCATCGATTCGGCATACACCGGCGCGAGGCGTGTTGAACCGAACAGCCAGCCCTGCACGCGGTCATTGAAACCGGAGATTTTGCCCAGCGCATTTTCCACGCTGGCGTTATCGCTGATATCGCAACCGGTCAGCATCGCCACGCCGCCGAGTGTCAGTCCGCGTTGTAAAAACAGGCGGCGGGAGGGCGCATCCAGTTCGCGAATAATCTGTTTTTTCGCTTCCTGTAAAATCGCTTCGCTGTCGGAAGGACTGAAAATCTGGCTGAGGGTTCTTTTAACGATGTTTTTCATCATGTCTTCCTTAACGCCCGCGGATCATGGCAATCAGGGTTTTCGGCACCAGCGCCACCATCACGATATGCAGCACCACGAATCCCACCAGTGAAGCCATCGCCAGAAAATGCACATAACGCGCGGTATCAAAGCCGCCCATCAGTTCGCGCAGCAGCGGGAATTGCACCGATTTCCACACCACCAGCCCGGAAAGCACCAGCACGATGCCGTCGAACATCACGAACACATACGCCGCACGTTGCACCATGTTGTAGTGCCGTAAATCGTCGTGTTTCAGCTTGCCACGCAGGGCAGCCCGCAAATCATTGAAGATGCCGCGTGGCGTCAGCGGCCAGAATTTCTGTTTCATCCGGCCGGTAAAAATGTTCATCAGCAGATAAAACAGACCGTTAAAACCGAACAACCACATACCGGCGAAATGCCACTGAATACCACCGCCGAGCCAGCCACCCAGTGTCACCGCTGGCGGGAAATCAAAATCAAACAGGGGTGATGCGTTATAAATCTGCCAGCCGCTGGTCACCATAATCAGCACCGCCAGCGCATTCAGCCAGTGGGTCAGCCGCAGCCACAAAGGGTGCACCGTGGCCGGTTTGGATTTTGCCTGATGAGGTAATTCCGTGTGTATTGTCATAATGAAGTCCGGCTGTCCGCCCTGTGAGGTAGCGAGTATTGAGCGGATTTGTTCCCCGAGACCTCACGCAAAGTTAAATAAAATGTGATAACTCGCAGACGGTTGCTTGTGTAGACTCAAACCATTAGGAAACGCCACGTTTTGGGATAACACATGGATAAGACGAAGAAGATCCTGATCGTTGAAGATGACGGGGATATCGCAGAACTGCTCAGCCTGCATCTGCGTGATGAAGGTTATGAGATTACCCACGCCGCCGACGGCAATCTGGGGGTGGCACATCTGGAGAAGGGCGGCTGGGACGCGCTGATCCTCGATCTGATGCTGCCGGGCGTCGATGGTCTGGAAATCTGCCGCCGCGCACGCAACATGACGCGGTATACGCCGATCATTATTATCAGCGCGCGTTCCAGCGAAGTGCATCGCGTGCTCGGGCTGGAACTGGGGGCGGACGATTATCTGGCGAAACCGTTCTCTATGCTGGAACTGGTGGCGCGGGTCAAGGCGCTGTTCCGGCGGCAGGAAGCGATGAGCCGTAATCTGAAAATGGATGCCGGAACGCTGAGCTTTTCCGGGCTGGTGATCGACCCGATTGCGCGTGACGTGATGCTCAATCATCAGTCTGTCGAGCTGACGCCCCGCGAGTTTGACCTGTTGTATTTCTTTGCCAAAAATCCCGGCAAAGTGTTCTCGCGACTCAGCCTGTTAAATCAGGTCTGGGGCTATGAACACGAAGGGTATGAACATACGGTGAACACCCATATCAACCGGCTGCGCATCAAGATAGAAACCAATCCGGCCGAGCCGGAACGGATTCTGACCGTGTGGGGAAAAGGCTATAAATTCGTGTCCTCTTCTGAGGCGTCACAAGGGTAAATCATGAAAAATCTCACGCTGGCGCAAAGACTGACTCTGGTGTTTATGGTGCTGCTGATCGCCTGCTGCGCGCTTTCCGGCTATATGCAGGTGCGTTCCAGCAACCAGTACAGCCAGTCGGTGATCCAGCGTCTGTCGGCCAATCTGGCGACGCAGATCGCGGCGAATAATCCGCTGCTCAGCCAGGGCGACTGGGATCCGAAAGCGGTCCATACGCTGTTTGATCAGCTGATGGCGGTGAATCCGAGCGTTGAGGTGTATCTGCTCGACAAAGACGGCAATATCGTCGGCAATGCGGCGCCTCCGGGACGCTTGCAACAGCAGAAAATCGATTTAGCACCGGTGAATGCGCTGCTACACGGCGCGAAAATGCCGGTATATGGCGACAATCCGCGTGACCCGCAAACCCCTCAGGTATTCAGCGCCGCGCCGTTGCAGGTAGACGGTGTGACCAAAGGCTATGTGTATATCGTGCTTCTCGGTGATGAATACACCGCACTGACCAGCGACGCGCAGTATCAGTCGGCGATTTCTCTGGCGCTGCGGTCTATGGGGCTGGTGGCACTGTTTGGCCTGCTGGCCGGTGCGCTGGCGTTCCGTTGGGTGACGCGCCCGGTGCGTAAACTCACGGCGCAGATTGCACAACTCGATTCCGGCGGCATGGACGCAATTCAGGCGCTGGCGAAAACGGATACACCGGCCGGTGCCGCCCGCGATGAAGTCACGCAGTTACAGCAGGCGTTTGTCGCGCTGGCAAAACGTATCGACCAGCAATGGCAAAGTCTGATGGTGCAGGATCAACAGCGGCGGGAATTTATCGCCAATATTTCTCATGACCTGCGCACGCCGCTGACCTCCCTGCATGGCTATCTGGAAACCTTGTCGGTGAAAGCTGAACATCTGACCAACGAAGACCGGCAGCGTTATCTGAATATTGCCCTGACGCAAAGTAAAAAAGTCGGGCGGCTGGCGCAGGAGTTATTTGAACTGGCGCGGCTGGAATATGGCGTGGTGAAACCGCAGAAAGAACCGTTCTCGCTGAGTGAACTGGTGCAGGATGTTTTCCAGAAATTTGAACTGGCGACTGAAACGCGCGGGCAAAAATTACTGGCGGATATCACACCGGGTATTCCGCTGGTGAATGCCGATTTAGGCATGATTGAACGGGTGCTGACCAATCTGCTGGATAATGCGATTCGTTTTACCCCGGAAGGCGGCGTAATCGAAATAAAACTGTGGAAACAGGAAGGGCAGGTGATGGTACAACTGAAAGACAGCGGACCGGGCATTGCGCCGGAGCTGAAAGACAGCCTGTTTGTGCGTCCGTCAATCCTCAGTACCAATAAACACCGTGCCGGCGGGCTGGGGCTGATGATCGTGCGCCGCATTCTGCAACTCCACGGCAGCGATATCCGGCTGATTGAACAACCGAAACACGGTGCCTGTTTTCAGTTTTCCGTACCTGTTTAAATTCCTGATTTTTAATTTCCGTCAGGGTATGAATGCCGTGGCGGAAATAACGTAATGTTTCGTCATTAAGTTATTGTGATGTATTCATTAGTGTTAAATAATTATTATTTTTTTTGATATAAACCAAAAAGGTTTAGCGCGTGAATTTAAACGGTACTTTTTGATCTTCGGCAGTAAATATATATTCAATCCGGCGATGAAAATAATTTTCTCATTATGTGGAATATTTATTTACCTGGATAAAAATATGTCTAAGAAAGAAAGCCACCCTCAAAATAATAACGTGCATGACCTCCGGTCTGCGATTGCATTTTTAGAAAGCCTGCCAGGCGAAATGGTCAGTACCGATGTGGAAGTGGATCCGCATGCGGAACTCTCCGGCGTGTACCGCTATGTCGGTGCCGGGGGAACCTGTGAACGTCCGACCCGTAAAGGCCCGGCGATGATGTTTAACACCATCAAAGGTTTTCCGGGGGTGCGTGTGGTCACCGGTCTGATGTCTACCCGCGAACGTGTGGGCTATCTGCTGAACTGTGCGCCGGAAAAACTCGGTTTCCTGCTGAAAGATTCGGTGAAAAACGCCATCGCGCCCGTGGTTGTGGATCGCGGCACGGCACCCTGTCAGGAAGTGACGTACCTGGCGGATGATCCGAATTTTGACCTGCGCACCTTGCTGCCTGCACCGACCAATACCGAAGAAGATGCCGGTCCGTATTTCACCATGGGCATGTGCTATGCCTCTGATCCTGAAACCAAAGAATCCGACATTACCATTCACCGCCTGTGCATTCAGAGCCGCGACGAACTGTCGATGTGGCTGACCCCGGGTCGCCATATTGATGCTTTCCGCGAAAAAGCCGAGCGTGCGGGTAAACCGCTGCCGATTTCCATCAGCATCGGCGTTGATCCGGCGATTGAGATTGCCGCCTGCTTCGAGCCACCAACCACGCCGCTGGGCTTCAACGAACTGAGCATTGCCGGTGCATTGCGCGGGAAAGCGGTGGAACTGACGCACTGTGTTTCCATCGACGAAAAAGCCATTGCCCACGCCGAAATCGTGATTGAAGGCGAACTGCTGCCGGACGTGCGTGTCCGTGAAGATCAGAACACCAACACCGGCAAAGCGATGCCTGAATTCCCGGGCTATACCGGTGAAGCCAAAGCTGCGCTGCCGGTGATTAAGGTGAAAGCGGTGACGCATCGCCGCAATCCTATCCTGCAAACCACGCTTGGCCCGAGCGGTGAACACGTCAGCATGGCCGGTATTCCGACCGAAGCCAGTATTCTGGATATGATCGACCGCGCCATGCCGGGACGTGTGCTGAATGTGCATGCGCACACCTCCGGTGGCGGTAAGTTACTGGCGGTGCTGCAATTTAAAAAATCCTCACCGGTGGATAAAGGCCGTCAGAGACAAGCCGCGCTGCTGGCGTTTGCAGCCTTTTCCGAGCTGAAACACGTGATTCTGGTGGATGAAGATGTGGATATTTTCGATACCGATGACATCCTGTGGGCGATGCAAACCCGCTATCAGGGCGACGTGGATACCGTCACTATTCCGGGTGTGCGTTGCCATCCGCTGGATCCTTCGCAACATCCAGCCTACAGCCCAGGTATTTTGCAGGAAGGTATGTCATGCAAAACTATTTTCGACTGCACAGTGCCGTTTCATCTGAAAGCCCATTTCGAACGTTCCAAATTTAAAGACGTCGATGTGAAGAAATTCCTGCCTGATTTTAAATATTAATATTATGTGCCCTTCATACTTCGCATTGCAGTGCAAAGTATGAAGGGCGGAGAGGTGAAATGAAGAGAAGGCGGATAATTGTCGGCATCAGCGGGGCTTCGGGATTTCAGTATGGAATGAAGGCACTGGAAATATTGCGCGATATCGATATCGACGTGCACCTGATTATCAGTAAAGGTGCCGAAGTGACACGTAGTCTCGAAACCGATATCGGGCGGCAGGATGTGATCCGGTTGGCCGATGACGTGCATTCCATTAATAATCTTGGGGCGTCGGTATCCAGTGGCTCTTTTAAAACCATCGGGATGATTATCGCGCCGTGTTCGATGAACACTCTGGGGTCTGTTGCTCACGGACTCACCAGTAATTTACTGACACGCGCCGCAGATGTCGTATTAAAAGAGCGGCGCAGGTTAGTATTAATGGTCAGAGAAACGCCGCTGAATCTGTCGCATCTGAAAAATATGCAGGCGGTGACGGAAATGGGCGGGATTATTTTCCCGCCGGTTCCCGCCCTGTACCATAAACCTGAAAGCGTGGATGATATTATTCACCACAGCGTGGCACGTGCTCTGGATTTATTTGACCTGAATGTTGGCAATATTAAGCGCTGGGGCGAAGACCGATAAACAGCACAGAGCGAAATACCTTAAATTTGTGGAGTTAACATGTTAATTGGACCTATTGTTAACAGCGGTGCCATTATTCTTGGCGGCCTGTTAGGGGGCTTTCTTGGCGTAAAAATGCCAGAGCGCTTGCGAACCTCGCTGCCCCAGACCTTCGGTTTGTGCTCAATGGCGCTCGGCGTCGTACTGCTGGTGAAAATGCACAGCATGCCGGTGGTGATTTTATCGGTGATCCTCGGTGCGGCTATCGGTGAACTGTTTTATCTCGAACGCTATATTGCCCGTCTTGGGAATATGGCACGCGGTATCGCTTCGAAATTTGCGCCGGATACCGGCATGGACCATAACGTTTTTACCGAGAAATTCGTGGCGATTATTGTGCTGTTTTGCGCCAGTGGCACCGGGATTATCGGGGCGATGACCGAAGGCATGACGCATGATCCGAACATCCTGTTCGTAAAAGCCATCATGGATTTATTCACAGCTGCGATTTTTGCTACGGTGCTGGGTTATGCCGTTGCACTAATTTTTATTCCGCAGTGGATTGTGCAGTTTCTTATCGCCTCGGCAGCGGTGTCTATTTTGCCGCTGACCAATGCTGAAATGATGGGTGATTTCACCGCAGCAGGCGGTTTTATTATGCTGGCGGCCGGTTTTCGCATCAGCGGAATTAAATCTATCGCAGTAGGAAATTTATTACCGGCGTTAATTCTGGTCATGCCCATTTCCCACTACTGGAGCCTGCTTATCCACTGACGGATGTCCGCACAAGCCACTTCCCCGTGAAGTGGCTTTTTGTATACTGGGCGTCACGCGGCCAGACTGACAGGAAGGGAAAGAAAGATGGATCTCAAAAGAATGCGCTATTTCTGTACCATCGCTGAGCAGGGCTCGATCAGCAAAGCGGCGAAAGTGCTGAATATCGCACAGCCCCCGCTCGGAAAACGCCTGCATGAGCTGGAAGAAGAAATCGGTTCGCCGCTGTTTATCCGCACCAGCAAACAAATGGTACTCACTGAAGCCGGACGCTTTCTGTATCGCAAAACCAGCGATATCCTCAATCAGGTTAACAGCGTCACCAGACAAGCCATCGATATCGCCTCGCAAAAAAAACGCCCGGTGCGTATCGGCGTTTCTTACCTTTATCTGCGCTATTTCAACACCGTTTTTCTCGAGCTGTACCGCAAAAACCCGGACTGGGATCCGAACATTTTAGTGTCCGAATCGACCAGTCTGGAAGAGCTGGTGATGAACAAAACGCTGGATATGGCGATGATCCAGACGCCCGCTGACGTGCGTTCTTTCTACGTGCGTGAATTCGAGCCGATAAAACTGGTCGCGGTGGTGTCCGGCGAACTGGCGAACACGCTGCCGGAACGCACGCTTTCTTTCGCTGATCTCTCCGGTTTCCCGCTGGTGATGCTGCACCGCATGGGCGGCGAGGGGACGTATGAAGTGCTGCTCAACCGACTGTATGAAGAAGTGAAAGACGTGAATGTGATCATGAAAGTGTCCGAACCCCGGATGGTGATCGAGATGTTCCGCGACGGTCTGGTCGGTGCGGCGCTGATGCCGGAATCTGAAGTGGGTGAGAGCCGTCACTTCCGCAGCTTTGAAATCGAACAGAAGGGGAAACTTTTCCGTCCGGCCATTATTACCCTGCACACTGAAAAAGATTCTTTTTTGCCCGAGGCGTAGATTTTGTAAAGTCAGGAAAGAGTGAACTATAATCCCCACTCTTCATGCTGACTGGACGACCAGAGACTCAGCCATACTGATGCAGGGACGACCTTGCGTGTTTTAAGGACATTTTATGGCCTGGGTTTATCTGCTTTTCGCCGGTATTTTCGAAGTGGTCTGGTCGACCGCGATGAAAGAATCTCACGGTTTCACCCGTCTCATTCCCAGTATGCTTACGGTCTTCTTCATGATACTCAGCGTCGTTTTGCTGGCGATTTCCATGAAAACGCTGCCCCTCGGCACGTCTTACACCATCTGGGTCGGCATCGGCGCTATCGGCGCTTTCATTCTCGGTGTTGTGATGTTTGGCGAAAGCCTTAATCCGCTGCGCGTCATCGCCGTCCTGCTGATTTTTTCAGGCGTGATTTTGCTGAAAGTGGCGACGAAAGGATAGAAGCGGCAACGCGGAACATGACAAAGCCGCTCTGTAAAAGGAGCGGCTTTTTTTTACATCTTACTCACTGCGCTCAAAGAGAGTCCTGAATATCTGCTGAGAAACCGGCACCAGCCCGACTTTCAGGCCAAATGGTCTAAACAGTTTGTTGATGATGTCAGGCGTGTAATTTCCCTTATCATTTTCCACTTCTGATAGCGTTTTACGTGACACTGTCACTAATTTCCCAAAGGCGTCTTGTTTTAACCCCAGCACCGTAATCCTCAGTGCTTTTAGTGCTTGTCCCTGCGTGATTTCACCCAAAAGTAACGCCCGCATGATGTCGAGCCGGGCTTGATTTCGGTCATTGGTGCTGACGGGTTTCGTCAGGTTCGACACTCTTCGCTGGGCTTGTTTTTTTCCCGTGGAAGATGTTTCTTCCTGAGCCAGCATTTGTCCGGCGTCACGCCGCACATGATTCGCCTCATTTTGTTTAGCCCGTATTTTATCAATGGTATTTCTCGCAGAGTTTGCGGCAATCTCTGGTTCTTTCATAACAACCCCCAGCGGCGTAACTTTTCAGGAATAAAACTGAAACTTATCGCGGGCATGTTCAAAATTTGCTGCGGTATGCCACGGGCTTCCAGCCGCTCTTTCAGTCCCGATAGTTGATGTGACGTGTTTTTAAGTGCCGAAAGTAATGTTTCTGCCGGGACAAGATCATCGAGTGATTGTGCAATGCCGGGATAATCGTATTCACCGCCGATTTCCAGCGGAGCCTTCCATTTCGTCGTTCTGGCAATACCTTCCGGATCGGCTTTCATCGGCGCAAAATCGTAGATTGGTGCAAGCCGGATGCTGCGTTCATCTTTCAGGAAAGAGGTGTTACGCCCATGATTATCGCTGTTACCAAAAATAATATTGAGCAGATCTCGTCGTACCCATTCAGTCACAAACCCCGGGATATCAAAATCAAAACCTTGTTCTGTCACCATATGACTGTGTGAAATCTTATCGATCAGTGCACGGAGGGTTTCTTCATGATACAGCGTCACACCGGGCGCTTTGCGCAGGAGTGAATAGACTGATTCCATTCCGAAACGTCTGATAAGTCCTTCCTCTTCAAAAGAAATATCAAAACGCGGAAGCCAGAGTGACGGATAAGTCAGCCCTTCTTCCAGCCGCATGTTTTGCGTCGGGATCGTGTCAAACCCCATGGCTTCAAGCTCATGGTAGAAATAGAATTCTGCCCGAAGAATATTGCAGTCTACCTCTGTTCTTGCGCCACGGGGATATTTGACCAAATAGGGAATGTCCCGGTTGGCAGTGTCATTCTGGTAGGTATCAATCCAGATTTGCTGTTCCTGACTACAACGCAGCAACAGCTTTGGTGCTTCGCCCCCGGCGCCTGTCGCGCCACCGGCAGCCGCACCGCGTTGTTGTGCGTAGTCCAGAAAGTCACCCGCCCGGTTTTTAACATCTTCTATAGTGAAGAAAAGTTTTTCAGCCAGTGGATTATATTCCGGTAATGATTCTTTTATGCGCAGATTGCCAACAGGGGACAAGGTGCCATGTTTGAGCAAAATGAAATTTTGCTGATCGGCTGTCAGTCCTTCGAGATCGAGATAGTTTGCCCAATAGCGGCGACTTGAACCGCTGGGAATAATATCATCAAGAAACTTCAGCCAACCTCGCTCATCGTCACCATCAAAAAACAAAGAGACGGGGTGATTCAACGATGCGGCATGGTTATCGTCACGATCAAGGTTATCAATAGCGTAATCCGAATGATAATTCAGTTCTGTCAGACGATAGTTATTCTGCTCACTGCCGGGAAAAGTGATGTTAGCAATATCAACCCAGGTATTATTGAGGAAAGCTTGTAACGTTAAAAATTCCATATGGGCTCCCATTAGTGTATGAGTAGTATATTACTCATTATCCAATGAGAGTCCATTTAATGTTACCTAAATCACTCATTAAAGGTTTTTTAAAGCAATAATGAGTGATATCCCACTCATTATGTTTTTTACCTCAATGACAAAGCCGCTCTGTAAAAGGAGCGGCTTTTGTTTTTATCTCAGGACTTCAGCAAATCATTTGTACAACACGGCAGTGCCGTGAAGACGGTTCTGACCACCGGCTTCGATGATTTTATAAGAGGTTGCACCGGCGGCAGCGGCTTTGGCTGCGAAGGTGGATTCCAGACCCTCTAACGTATTGCCAGAAGCAGATACGGTGCCGATTTCAGCGGCGAAGCTACCGAAAGAAACCGTGGCGAGTGCAGCAGCAACAACGAAAGTTTTGATAGATTTCATGATGTCATTCCTTCTCAATGTTTGTTTGGGGAAGGCCATGTGCCTTCGATGAGAAGAAGAATAACGCCGTGGGATTAGAATGAATAGCGAAGTGATTTGCTGATATTGGTTAAAATTTCTGAATAACATGTCAGGGGGCGAAATACCCCGTTTCCGGGGCATTTAATTCAGAACCGTTCTCCCTCCAGCGTCGCATCACACAGCGCAAACACTTTGCCCCAGCCATCGCCTGAGGCCAGCAGTTGCTGGATGTGCAGGGCGACATCGCTCCTGCGCACGCGGCCGTGAGCTTCGGTTTGGATCAGGTGCGCTTTGCCGGTCGCCTCACCGTTCATCAGGCCACCGGGACGAAGGATACATCCTTCGAGCGAGCTGGTTTGCAGCCAGCTTTCCGCCAGTGATTTCTCACGAACTGCCTGGCCGAACGCCTGTTTTGCCCGTGCGGATAACGTTGGCCAACTGTCGCCGCAACCGATAGACGTCACCAGCAACATCTGGCGGATGCCGGCTTGTTCTGCGGTATCAATGATCAGCCGGTTGGCAGTGTAATCGGCAAGTTTGCCACCCAGCGTTGACACGATTTGCGCGTCCGGACCGGCCATCTGGCAGGCCTGCAATACATCTGCGGAATTGAGTGCATCGCCTTCAATGACGGTCACGCCCTGTTCACGCAATACTGCGGCTTGTTCAGGGTTGCGGATCAGTGCCACTACCGGGCGATCCTGCGCCGTGAGCTTAACCAGTTCTGCGCCGACACCGCTGCCTGCGCCAAAAATCAGCAAAGTATTCAAGGTTGTTTCTCTCTCTCAGCCAGCATGGCGGGAAGGGCACGAAAAGCATTCAGCTGATCGGCAAGAAGCTGGCGATGGCTGTCGCGCCCGACGAAAACCTTGAGCATGGCATAACCACAAGCGTTTAAAAACCAGACACTTGCTGTGCTCATTCCCATAAATGGCCGTTCAACCAGGGCAATATGCTGGCAGTGTGTGGCACGGATATGGCCGCTCATTCCGTGTTTACCGCGCAAATTAAAGTAGCCGTGACGATGCGTGCCGGTCGGCAATTCGCCGTGGAATTCAAGGATCAGATCCTCGTTATTCACCAGCGTCGTCACCTCGCCCCATGCCGTGATGTTGTCCCAGACCGCATCAAAATGCGTGCCTGCAAACAGATAACTTCCCGGCAGATTGCGGATCACCTCCAGCGGCGTGATGGCATATTCCCGGGCGATATCTTCGACAGTGCCTTCGGGCTGCGTGGCTAAAAAGTCGATCAGGGACTGAAGGTTATCCGTGTGCATGTGCGTCATTCCGTAAGGTCAGTTGAGGGATCAGTGTTTGTAAGGCCTGCAACATATTGCTGGCCCAGAACCGCCCGGCAGGCGTGAGATTAAAGCGCGGGCCTTCGCTGTGCATCAGGCCGCACTGTTGCCATTGTTGCAACAGGGGTTCAAGCGGGAAGGGGTCTTCAACAATACGGCTGAGATCATAACGGCCCGCTTCGATGCCGCCCTGCAAATCCAGCCGCCAGCGGTGCTCGCGGGTCGTTGACGCCGTCATCATCATGATAGGTTTCAACCCGGCGTCCAGTTGCTGGTAATACGCTTCCAGACTGCGCGCCGTCATATACGACTGACCATCCAGATTGCCGCCCGCCCCGCTGCCAAAGGCCAGACAATCCGCGCCTTTTTTGATCAGCAAATTGTAGAGATTGCGCTCGCGGGTGTTGCGCGCCCAGTGACTGTTGCTGATCTGATGCCAGCCATCACGCGCCAGAAACGCCTCGCCTTCGAGATAAAAATCGCGGCGCATGCTGACATCCGGCAGTGTAGTGCGTTTATTCCCGACCGCTTTGCCCAGCGGCGTGGAAGGCAGCAGGTTCAGCGCGTAAAGATCAACGCCATCCAGCGGCAGGTCGCGGATAATCTGCAAATCTTCCCGCCAGCTCTCAGGCGTCTGCTCCGGCAATCCGAACATCAGGTCGCAGACCACGGCAGCCCGGTCACGTTCGCCGAGTTTACGCAGGAAACTGATGGCTTCGTCACGGTTCGCGCGGCGCCCCATTCGCTGGCGGATGCGCGTGTCAAAGGTCTGAATACCGATGGAAAAGCGGTTCGCACCGGCATCCAGACAGGCATCAATCCGTTCATCATCAAAGTTAAGAATGCGTCCTTCGACGGTGATTTCGCAGTCCGGCGCCAGGGGTAAACTGCGGCGCAGCGTGGTGATAATCCGGTGCAGTTGTTTCGCGCTGAGCGCGGTCGGCGTGCCGCCACCAAAGTACACGGCGTGGACAGGGGCGGACTGATGCAGCGGCGAACCGGCTTCCTGCTCAATTTCGCGGATCAGATAATCGCAGTATTGTTCTGTGGCTTGCGCTTCCAGCTTGTTCTGGTAGAACCCGCAGAATGTGCAGTGCGTGGCACAAAAAGGGATGTGCAGATAGACCAGGCGCTTATTGGCCGCAAGTGTGCGCATGCAGAGCGCCTGCCACTGAGCAGGGACATCCTGCGGGGCGACGGGCTGCTGAGGTCGCCATGGCATCACTGCCCGCCGGTCGGGAAATGGCAGCCCCTGATCAGCGGCATAAAAACGCGAGAGGTCTAAGCTCATAGGGTTCTTCTTCTCCTGAAGAATCAATCATTCCCGAGCATTAAACGATAATGATTATCATTCGATCAAACCTAACCCACGTTTTAGATGATCTGTATCAAGTTAAAAAGGATTACTGATCCAGTTCTGACTTACATTGATGCAACGCGGCATCCATATCCCGATACGCCCAGTCCTGAACGTTATGTGTACTTACTGAGCGGCCAATAGACCCCACAGTGGCTTTATCAATCCAGTAGATACCCGCTGTTTCTCCATTCTTACTTACGGTCATTTCTTTCATTATATTGGCTGCATCATTTTCGGGTGTTCCGGTTTGATAGCCTTTTTGATTCAGGTTCTGACGTAAACAATAAGCAATGTCCCAGGGATGATTATTAATATAATCCACTGAAAAATTCTTTTCACCCGCACATGCTGATATCAGAAATATCAGCGTGAGTAATATTGGTTTCCTGAGCATAGTTATTCTCATCTCATTTTGCATTAGAGCTATTCCGGTTATTGATTCTCTCTTTTACCGGGCATGATGATATTGCTGTGCATATACCTCTGCGGACGCCCGATAATGAATATTATCGCGTTCCGGTACGAACACCAACAATTTAAAATTAGAAAATATGTGCATGGATTCAGCGTAATGTACGCATAAAAAATTCTTTATCCGGATGTTAAAATATTAACATCATCCTTATTTTTCAGCATCCCGTTGTCAAAGCGTTGAATTTAAGGACAGTATGAACCCATAACATGAGCCACCAGAATACGCTTATGTGAAAGCGGGTGGTTAGAAAATAATGATATATTTATTAGCCTGATAGCGTGTTTTTCGGATATTTAGCGTTAAAATTCAACAGGAGTTATGATGAAAAAAGTATTAAGCGTAGTGGCTGTTATGGGCATCATGTTTGCTGTCAGTGCCTGTTCCAGTGATTATGTCATTTCAACCAATGACGGGCATATGATTACAACACATGGCAAGCCGGTGAAAGACAAAGATACCGGTCTGATCTCTTATAAAGATACTGATGGCAGTGTTCACCAGGTTCATCAGGGTGACGTAAAAGAGATTGTCGAAAAATAAGTGCGCTGGCACAGGAACCGCCATTAATATTATTAATGGCGTCATCTGCGGGGTAAAAATATATATCTCTTTCTCAGAAAGTTATAGCCGATTGCCAGCCCGAAACGTATAAATTTCCTTTTAGGGTCTGGTTTAAGGGGAAATAGAGCACGTTTGCTGACACCGGCTGGCGGCATATTGCGTCTCGGCCACGAGGATTTATCAACTTTGCATGGCCGCCAGCTCGCCCGCAAACTGGCGTTACTGCAGCAGCATATTGCGCAGTCAGAATCAGCAGGGGAAAACGCGGGTGGCGGTGCTGCACGATTTGAATCAGGCCAGCCGCTATTGTGATTATCTGGTGATGATGGCAGCGGGCAAGATTATCGCGCAGGGCACGCCGGGAGAGGTGATGACACCCGAATTACTGGCGCAGGTTTTTGATATCGATGCGCAAATCTACCCTGAACCGGCGTCGGGCAGGCCGATGTGTATTGTGCGGTGAAATGGGGTGTTATAGATTGTGGCGCGAGCGTCATGCTTTTTTGTCATTCAAACTTGTAAAATCTCGTGTTAAGTTAAATTTAAGGATGATGCTTCATGACCTTGCATGGAAAATTTGTCGTTAATGATGTGTGTTTTTTACCACTGAAGAGGTTCGGCGCAGGTACTTTCACCCTTCAGCATCGCAGTGATTTTATGGCTATTCGTCAGGCCTTGATGTCTACCCGGCAGACAGAATTACCCAATGGTTTAATGAGTTATGGAATGATAGAGGTGATCCTGAATGGGCAGGCGTCGTGTGACAACGGGATTTAGAATATTAATTGCAGTGGGCATTTACGTTCTGGTTTTTCTTATTCTGCGGCCTTCATACCCTGTGACTAAAGAACAATATATCTTCTGGAATGACACAGCCGCGTTATTTGGAGAACCAGACGTTGAAGGCTTTATCGGATTGACGCTATTTATTATTTGTCCTGTTATCACAGTTATTTTGTATCAGGTGATCGTCAGGCTTTTACACTGGCATCTCAACAAACCCGATAAATGATGAATCCGTGGACATCATCAACGCGGCGAGATTAAACCCGCCGCGCATTTTCAAGATTTCTCCTTCTTTCTACTCCCATGCTCTGCCGCGTAAAAATATGGTTTTTCGTTGCCATTGTTTTCTCTCAGGTTGTGTTTATCAGCTACACTTTTGACACCCCTACAGCGCCAATCAAAAGAGCGCAAGATAACGAGAAAACATCATGATCATTTCTGCATCAACGGATTACCGCGCCGCGGCAAAAAGTAAACTGCCGCCATTCCTGTTTCATTACATCGACGGCGGCGCTTACAACGAGCATACGCTCAGACGTAATACCGCCGATCTGGCCGACATCGCCTTGCGTCAGCGCATCCTCAAAAACATGTCCGATCTCAGTCTTGAGACACAACTGTTTGGCGAAAAACTGGCGATGCCCGTCGTGCTGGCACCGGTCGGTCTGACCGGTATGTACGCACGACGCGGCGAAGTGCAGGCTGCCCGCGCGGCGGCGAAAAAAGGCATTCCTTTCACGCTTTCCACCGTCTCTGTCTGTCCGATTGAAGAGGTTGCACCGGCCATCGACCGGCCGATGTGGTTCCAGCTTTATGTGTTGAAAGACCGGGGTTTCATGCGCAATGCGCTGGAACGCGCGCAGGCGGCGGGGGTTAAAACACTGGTGTTTACCGTGGATATGCCGACGCCCGGCGCACGTTATCGCGATGCGCATTCCGGCATGAGCGGCCCGAACGCCGCTGCACGCCGCATGTTGCAGGCGGTCATGCATCCGCAATGGGCGTGGGATGTCGGCCTGAACGGCAAACCGCATGATCTGGGTAATGTTTCCGCTTATCGCGGCAAGCCCACCACGCTGGAGGATTATATCGGCTGGCTGGGCGCGAACTTCGACCCGTCGATTTCATGGAAAGATCTGGAATGGATCCGTGAGTTCTGGAAAGGCCCGATGATTATCAAAGGGATTCTGGATCCGGAAGATGCAAAAGACGCGGTGAAATTTGGTGCTGATGGCATTGTGGTCTCCAACCACGGCGGCCGTCAGCTTGACGGTGTGTTGTCCACCGCCCACGCACTGCCGGCTATTGCAGACGCGGTGAAAGGTGACATCACCATTCTCGCCGATTCCGGCATTCGCACCGGTCTGGACGTGGTCCGCATGATTGCGCTCGGTGCAGACAGCGTGCTGCTGGGCAGGGCGTTTGTGTATGCGCTGGCGGCGGCGGGCGAGGCTGGGGTCATTAATCTGCTGAACCTGATCGAAAAAGAAATGCGGGTAGCGATGACATTGACCGGGGCGAAATCCATTGCTGATATCAGTGGCGATTCGCTGGTTTACGGACGGAATCAGGTGCATCGCGCGACCTTGTAAAATGCAGAGGGCGCAACTTCCGTTTGAAGCCACGCCCTGTTTCATTACCCCACGCAATAGCCGTTTCTGCCCGCATGTTTGGCGTCATACAGTGCACCGTCGGCACGTTTGAGTAATTCCAGCGAAGTCATGCCCGGCGACCATTGCATAATGCCCTGGCTGACCGTCACCGTGTCTGCCACCTGTGATAAGGCGTGCGGGATAGCCGCCTGCGTTACGCTTTGCCTGATGCGTTCCGCGACGACCTCCGCATCGTCGGCGGTGGCGCTGTGCAGCAGGATCACAAACTCCTCACCGCCATAACGGGCCACCAGATCGGCCGGTTGTCTTACGACCTGTTTGAAACACTCCGCGATGCCCACCAGACAAGTATCTCCGGCCTGATGGCCGTAATGGTCGTTGTATTTTTTGAAATAATCCACGTCAATCATGATCAGGGAAAAGGTGCCGCCCTGACGTTCCGTTTGCGCAATCAGTTGTTCAAGCTGATTATCAAGCTGGCGGCGGTTCGCTACGCCCGTCAGCGGATCATAATGCGCCAGATTATCCAGCTTGCTGACCAGCAACTGGTTGTCGCATTCCCGCCTGACAGAAAGGACAAACCAGCGGCTGAGCATAATACGCGCGCTTTCAAACAGGGCGCTGACGACAATCATCGCAGCGATTTCCAGAATCGGAATATCCTCTTTCAGCAGTACCAGATGAAAAAATAATGAAAACCACAGCGGTAATGTGAAGCTGTAAAGGATCGGCATGGTCGGGTACAGCGCAATCAGCGCCGTAAAAATCAGCATACAGAACAGCGGGAAGACCAGTTGTTGCTGCGTGTCACTGGCCAGCATGAAATGAAACACCACGGCCCAGAATAAACCGACCAGAAACGCCAGTATCATCGCGGGCGTACGTGAGCGTATGAAGCGCAGCACGGGCAAAAGAATGATAAAAAATACCAGGAAAATCAGGGCTAAATTATCCAGCACCGGACCGGAAACCGCCACGTCGGCGTTCGGATCCAGTAATACCCTGAACTGATGACGTCCGAATAAAAAAAGCACAAAACCAAGATTGGCGAGCAGCAACCAGATAGCGCTGATGCGCAGTGACGCTTTTTTATAGTGATCCAGCAGGGCGTTAAACGCTGTGTCTTGCAGCGTGTGAGTGGTTTTTTGCATGGTTTTCCTTAACGTCGTCTTCGTGGATAGTGTAGACGAAGAAGAGTTTTTACTCCTCCCCCTGCGGAGGCCGGGAGGGGTTTTAAGGACGAAACGATGGCCAAAGCAGACATCAACTTCTTGATTTTTTGGTAATACCCCAACCCTCCCCTTCGCAGGGGAAGGCGTTGTCCGGTGTTCGTAGACAGTCAGCCAGTTGTTCCGCAGTTACTCCCGCGATGACCATCTCATTCGCGGGGGGCGCAAAGGCAAACTCCCTTAACCATTGCTGCCTCGCCGCTTCCAGCCTGTCAGCGGGCCGTGCGCTAAGCGATTCGCGCAACACGCAGCGCTTTTCTTCCAGTGCCTCCGGAGTGATGCCGTCAATGATGGCCGGGATCTGCGCGATAAACGTATGGATAAACCCCAGCAGTGTTTCTGCGCTATACGTAGGCGATTGTAATGCAAACAAAATGCCGGACTGGCGGGCGGTCTGATGGAAACGGCAACTCACTACGTATCCGACATTTTTTTCGACGCGCAATTGCTGGAAGAATTTGGGTTCGAGAAACGACGCTAAAATCTGCGTGGCGGCCAGGCATTCAGCGGTGTTTTCCGCCAGCGGACAGAATAGCAATACCGCAGCATCGTCTCCGGCGGTCGTGAATTCATGCACTCCGCCTGACGAGCTGCTGACCACTTCCGGCAGTTTTGCCAGCAGGGTGCGTATCGCGATATCCGATGCCAGCTGATGCTGTTCCTGCTCAAACAGCCGTTTGCCTTGTGCCAGCGCGGCGGGAGAAGGCGTGCGCAGCAGTTCGAGCGCCGTGGCGAGCGTGCGCGTCGCCCATGCCTGAGAGCCGCTAAGTTGTAATAATCCGTTGCCCTGCGCACAGGTAAACACCAGAGAATGACCTGCATGGGCAGATTGCGCGCAAAGGGCGCGCAGGCTGGCGCGGGCGATACACGCCTGAAGTAAGGTCAGCGGGGCACCGGTTGTCTGGACACTTTCATTCGTTTTTAACGAGGTTTTGGCAGCCGGGAGGTAAAACCTAAAAGGTGATTTCGTGACGTTGTCACATTGTGATTGCCATTCTTTAAAACTGACCGGCAGGGTGAAGCCTTTTACCGGGGTGTTTTGACCAGACACATCCGGCGCAATCCACAGCCGCGTCATGTTTTCCGGCTTTAACTCACTGAGCAATATCTGCCAGCCGTTATGCGCGGCGGGCGGGAAATCCAGGGTGCGGGCGCGCAGTTGATCCAGCGGCGTCAGGCGGCTGAAATCGCGATGCGCGAGGGCAGTGTAATGTTGCAAATGCCCGGTGCGTAAAGCATGAATCTGTTGCAGCCAGTGGCAGAACAGTGTTTCCACACGTGCACATAAAGCAGGCGTGGTATCGCAGACGAGAAATTCAATACTGAGAATAGCGTCACGGGCGGATGCGTACGGCAGCGAAACCTGCACGCTGTCTGCCAGCGCCTGGGTTCGAAGTTGATCCAGCAAACTGCCCGGCGCTTCATCCGCCAGGAGCTGACGCAATAACGTCAGCGCGGGCGAGGGCGTGACCGGGAAAGAAAAACGCAGTCGTGGTGACCCGTCAAGACGCAATTGCAGATGGCGTTCGTCGCGCAATACCAGAGGCTGAGCAGGCGCTGGCTGAGAACCGTTGCAGGCAACAAAGGCATTGCCGTAACGCTCTGCCAGCGTGGTCAGTTCAGCGACAGATTGCGGCCCCTGTAACCACAACGTGAGCTGCCCTGCGGTGAAGAATTGCTGATGATAGTCCGTCAGTGCCTGTTGCAGAGCGGAAATATCCTCTCCGAAAGCGGTACGGTTACCGACGTGAAAATCATGCAGTTGTGCCGGAGCCGCAAAGGCCAGACTCAGCGCCGCATCACAAAGGGAATCCGCATGACCGGTCAGCATGCGGTATTCGGCGTCGATCACCGCCACTTCCTGCTGCACGGCCTCCGTTGCCAGCAAAGGTTGCGCCAGCATGTCCGTCAGACGCGCCAGACCGTCTGCAAACTTTGCCGGTGTCATATCGAAAAACCACGCCGTCGAGGTGGCGTGCGTGCTGGCGTTGAGTCGCGCCCCTTCGGACTGCGCCCACATCATCAGCCGGTCATCGCCCTGAAACTCACGGCTTCCGGCAAACACCACATGCTCAAACAGATGCGCCAGCCCGGGAAAGTGCTGCGGTTCGTGATGGCTTCCGGCATTGAGATGAACCAGCGCGGCGGCGCGGGAAGCCTGCGGGTCATGAAGAATATTGGCCCGCAATCCGTTAGCCAGTGTCAGGGTGTGTACGGCTGGCAGCATCAGACCCTCAGCCTTTAAAAATCAACTGCGAGTTCGCGCGGTTGCGGAACTGCAACTGATTGATCTGAATGTTGGTGCAGTTGGCCTGTTCGCGAGCTGCCAGAATTTTGCCATGATGTTCGGATTTGGAGCACACCGGATCGGCGTTGTCGGCGTTGCCGGTGAGCATAAACGCCTGACAGCGGCAGCCGCCAAAGTCTTTCTCTTTTTCAGAACAGGAACGGCAGGGTTCCGGCATCCAGTCGAAGCCGCGGTATTTGTTAAAGCCGAACGAGTCGTACCAGATTTCCTGCAAGGTATTTTCCAGTACAGACGGGAATTCGACCGGCAACTGACGCGCGCTGTGGCACGGCAGCGCCATACCTTCCGGCGTCACACTGAGGAATATCGCTCCCCAGCCGCCCATGCAGCCTTTCGGACGTTCTTCGTAATAATCGGGCGTCACAAACAGCAGGTTGGCCAGATTACCGGTGCCCGCCATTTTCTCGCGATACTGATGCACCACATTTTCGGCGCGGGCGATCTGCTCGCGGGTCGGCAATAGTCCTTCGCGGTTAAGCTGCGCCCAGCCGTAAAACTGACAGGTCGCCAGCTCCACGTCATCGGCTTCCAGCTCGATACTCAGGTCGATAATCTTGTCGATCTGGTCGATGTTATGGCGGTGCAGCACAAAGTTCAGCACCATCGGATAACCGTGGGCTTTCACCGCTTTTGCCATCTCCAGTTTTTGCCGGAAGGCTTTGGCGTTACCCGCCAGTGCGGCGTTCAGCGTTTCGTCGCTGGCCTGAAAACTGATCTGAATATGATCCAGTCCGGCTTCGGCAAACGCATCGATTTTCTTCTCGGTCAGCCCGATACCGGACGTGATCAGGTTGGTGTAAAAACCGAGATCGCGGGCAGCGCGGATAAGCTCAGGCAAATCTTTACGCACCAATGGCTCGCCGCCGGAGAAACCGATTTGCACTGCGCCCATTTCCCGCGCTTCTTCGAACACTTTGATCCACTGTGCGGTGGTCAGCTCTTTTTCCTGTTTGGCGAAATCGAGCGGGTTCGAGCAATACGGACATTGCAACGGGCAGCGGTAGGTCAGTTCGGCCAGCAGCCACAACGGTGGTTTGACCGCAGGTTTAAGCAGGTTCACGGAAGGTAATCCACTTTTGAGCATGGGCCTGAGCGAAGAAATCTTTGACGTCATCATTCACGCCACCGGCTTCCGGGAAGCGGGCATTCAGCTCATCGATGATATTGGCAATCGTCCGCTCGCCGTCGACCAGTTGCAAAATGAAGGTCGCGCTGTCGTTAAGTTTCGCCATCCCTTCCGGATACAGAATCACGTGGCAGTCCTGCGTTTTCTCAAACTGCATGCGGTAGCCGCGACGGAACATCGGCGTGTAGTGTTCGGTAATGGTGATCACAGAAGTCGTCCTTTATGCCAGACCGCCTGTTGCGTCACGCTGTGGTACGGCGGGCGGTTCAGTTCGTAAGCCATGCTCATGGCATCGAGCATGCTCCACAGAATGTCGAGTTTGAATTGCAGGATTTCCAGCATGCGCTGCTGTTTTTCGACGGTATCGCAGTATTCCAGCGCCAGTTGCAGGCCGTGTTCCACGTCGCGATTCGCCTGGCTCAGACGGCTGCGGAAATAGCCATAACCTTCTTCCTCAATCCATTTGTAATGCTGCGGCCAGGTATCGAGACGAGCCTGATGGATTTGCGGGGCAAACAGTTCGGTCAGTGAGCTGCAGGCGGCTTCCTGCCAGACGGCGCGGCGGGCAAAGTTAACGTAAGCATCGACCGCAAAACGCACGCCCGGTAACACCCTTTCTTCTGAAAGCAGCACATCACGATCCAGACCGACCGCTTCCCCCAGTCGCAGCCAGGCTTCGATACCGCCTTCACTGCCGCCGTATCCGTCGTGATCGAGAATACGCTGTACCCATTTGCGTCGGGTTTGCGCATCCGGGCAATTGGCCATAATGGCCGCGTCTTTCAGCGGAATGCTGGTCTGATAATAGAACCGGTTCGCTACCCAGCCCTGAATTTGCTCGCGCGTCGCCTGACCGTTATGCATCGCAATATGGTACGGATGATGGATGTGATAAAACGCGCCTTTGGCCCGCAGCGCCTGTTCAAAAGCTTCCGGCGTCATCGGTGACGTCCGGTTTGAAGATGTCGTCATAATCGTTTTACCTAAAGTTCGATGCGCATCCCGTCCCAGCTGACTTCGATGTTTTGCTGCGTCAGTGCCTGCCGCTCGGCAGAGGCTTCATTGAGGATCGGGTTGGTATTATTAATATGGATGAGAATTTTGCGTTCTGCCGGAAGGGAAGACAGCAGGGCAATCAGCCCTTGTTCTTCGGCAAGGGCCAGATGGCCCATGTCTTTGCCGGTATTGCGGCCGACGCCGGTGGTCGCCAGCTCGTTGTCCTGCCACAGCGTGCCGTCAATCAGCAGGCAATCGGCTTTATGCAGCCACTTCAGCAGTTCATCATCTGGCTCGCCCAGACCCGGTGCGTACAGCAGCGAGGTGCCGGTTTTCGTGTCTTCAATAAACAGCGCGATATTGTGGCCGGGGAGCGGTTTGCCGCGGTATTTCGAATAAGGCGGCGCGTTACTCAGCAGCGGAATGGCCGTGAATGTCAGATTCGGGCACACGGCCACGGAGAAGCGCTTCTCCGGCGCGATAGCGTGGTGTTGCAGGCCGCCATTCCAGTGCGAAAGCATGGTGAAAATCGGGAAGCCGGTGGTGAGATCTTCATGCACTTCCGGCGTGCACCACACCTGATGCGGACAGCCTTCGCGTAAATTCAGCAGGCCGGTGCAGTGATCAATCTGGCTGTCGGTCAGGATGATGGAGCCGATGGCGGTGCCGCGTAAAACGTCGTGTTTTATCAGTTCCGGCGTGGCGGCAATCTGGTGGCAAATGTCCGGCGAGGCGTTACACAGCACCCAGTCGGTGCCATTGTCGCTGACGGCAATTGACGACTGGGTCCGCGGAGAGGTTTTCATGGTGCCGTTGCGAACGCCCTGACAGTTGCTGCAATTGCAGTTCCACTGAGGGAAGCCGCCGCCTGCCGCGGAACCAAGTACGATAATCTGCATGTGAGAACCAGGGGGAAAGGGAAGGAAGATGCCCACAGTTAACCGTGGGCACAAGGGCTTAGCGGTTAGAAATGTACAGCGTCACTTCTAAGCCTAAACGCAGGTCTTCGAAAGAAGGTTTAGTCCACATAATTACGTCCTCTTGGTGATTACAGTTTTAAGTTCACTGCCGCTTTAATTGCGGCAGGTGATCGGCTTATTGTCAAATATCGCTGGTTTGGCTAAGAAAATGTTGCGATGAGCTCAAACCGATATTGCCCTGTAAGCCACAGGGATTAGCGCAAAATGCCGGATGAAAAACTATTCACCCCACGTTTGCTTTAATACTTTCAGCCAGTTACGGCAGGCGATTTTTTCGATCAATACGTCGCCGTAACCCGCATCAGACATGGCCTGAATCAGTAACGGCAATCCAGCGACATCGCCGAGGACATCCGGCACATTGATGCCGTCGAAATCCGAACCAAAACCGACATTTTCTTCGCCCAGTTTACCAAGAAGGTTATCAAGATGTTTAACAATTTCGGTGATTGGGGTGTCACCGTTACGTTTTCCATCTGCCCGCAGAAACGCTGTGCCGAAATTAACGCCAACAAAGCCGTCGCTTTCCGCAATGGCAGCCAGTTGTTTATCGGTCAGGTTGCGCGGTTGCGGGCATAGCGCATGCACATTTGAATGGGTGGCAACCAGCGGTGCATCGCTGAATTTTGCCGTCTGCCAGAAGGCCTTTTCGTTCATGTGCGAGACATCGAACAAGATCCTTTTCCGGTTACACTCACGCAGCAATCCAAGCCCGGCGGGCGTCAGGCCTTCACCGGTATCCGGCGAACCCGGAAAATCGCCTTTCACGCCGGTCCCAAACTGATTGGGTAAATTCCACAGAGGCCCGATACTGCGCAGCCCTTTTTCATACCAGAGTTCCAGCCGCGAGAAGTCAACTCCCAGCGCTTCCGCGCCTTCAATATGCATCACCATTGCCAGCACGTCGTGAGCGATACACTGTTCAATTTCGGCGACCGTCCGGCAGATTTTTGCCCGCCCGGATGACTGTGTTTCGATACGTTCCAGCAGTGAAATCTGTGCCTGTGTGATGGCTAACGCGTCATGAGGCACAGCCGGAGAATTTGGCTTCAGTTGTGGCATATACGAATCAGGTGGTACGAAAATGGCAAATAAGCCACCCGCGAAGCCACCGAGGCGACAACGCCTGAGATCGAGATGTCCTTCCAGTGAGCCATCAAGAAACAGGGCAGCAGGATCTGCTGCATCATGCAGCCACAGGCGCAGTAACAGGTCGTTATGACCGTCGAAGACAGGGGGATGTGGAATGGTGTTCATGATGTTAATGGTACTTTATAAAGTCATGTTGAAACATGGAGAATTATGTAAGTTTTGGTTATTTTGCACAGATCGGTGCAAAGGGGCGATTTTAAAATCAATTTCCAGGTCAAGGTCAAGACCGTGGGCGTCGGCCCACACCGACTTGGGGGGCGGCCTATCGCCGCCACCCCCCAAGACCCCCCGGGCTCTTTTACTGCGCGCTACCGCTGGGACGATGGACATGTTTCGTGGCTATTGTAAGTGGCGCAAAATGTCATCGCTGCGCGATTCCCGAATTTCAGGTTTCGAGCCATAGGTCTCGAACCGTTCATTCGGTGCCATTTTTGATCACGCCAATCAACATTTTTAAAAGATGAAACAGCTCTGCTTTTGAATTTAAGATCGTGTGGGCGATTCAGAAATCTTGCTGAACGGAGCGGCCTGAAGACCTCAGGCTTCAGGACCGAGAGAAGGCACCGCGAAGCGGCAAGATTTCCAGCCTGTCGCGGAGATACCTGAAACATAGCCAGCGAGCGGAGCGCGTATTGAAAAAGCGAGGGGAGTTCAGAGGGGAAAAGCCTTTCCCCTCTGGTCGGTTTGGGCGCAGCGCATCATGTGACCGCGGCACTTGAGAAACCGAAATATTCTCGATCCAGTCCTCACGGCGAGTGAGAAACCGAAATATACCCGTTCTGCCCTCACGGCGAGTGAGAAACCAGCCCTCACTGCAAGTGAAAAGCCGCAATTGCTGCGGCCTCAGCAAATCAGAAACTATAGCTCGCCGTCACCGACACATTCCTTGGTTCGCCGTAGACCACATACTGGTTCACGCTGGTGTCATATTCTTTGTCAAACAGATTATTCACGTTGGCCTGCACCGCCAGTTGTCTGGTGACCTGATAACGACTGAACAGGTTAACCAGCGCGTAGCTGCCTTGTTCTGCATAACGGGTGCCGTTGCCGCTTGGCCCCGGAACGGTATCCCAGACGTGGGTCTGCCAGTTCACGCCACCGCCGACGGTCAGATCCTGCAACATCGGCAGACGGTAGCTGGAGAACAGTTTTAGCTGGGTGCGCGGCAGTTGCGGATTAACTGCATCGCCATTTTCATCTTCTGCAATGTAACGGGTACCGCCGAACGTCATCTGCCAGTTATCGGTCAGCGCGCCGTTCACTTCAAATTCCACGCCGCGGCTGACGGTGCCGTTTTTGCCTTCATAGGCGGTATCGGTTGTGCCAGGAATAATGCGGCCGGTGCTTTGTGCCACGTTATCCAGCTCCGCGCGGAAGATAGAAACCGACGCGGTCAGACGGCTGTTAAACCAGTCAGATTTTACGCCCGCTTCGTAGTTTTTGCCGATGACCGGTGAAAGGTAGCCGCCGTTGATATCGCGGTAAGTTTGCGGCTGGAACACTGAGGTGTAGCTCGCATAGGTCGACCAGGTATCGTTGATGTCGAACACCAGACCGGCGTACGGCGTGATGTTGTTCTTTTCGATCTGGTCGGTGAGCGTGTGAGAATTCCAGTTGGTGTAGCGTGCGCCAACGATCAGGTGCAGCGGATCCGCCAGTGAAAGACGCGTAGCCACGTAAGCCGATTTCTGACGAATAACATTTTCTTCCGCCAGCGCGCGCGGACCCCAGTCAGTTTCAGGGAACTGACCGTTGAAATCGTTAAAATTGCCCAGTTCTTCGGTTGAGATATTGGCAAATGAACTGTAATAGGTGTTCTGCTGTTTGCTGTAGCTCACACCGGTCATCAGTTCATGCTGACGGCCAAACAGTTCATACGGGCCGCTGGCAAAGGCATCCGCACCATCGACTTTACGTTTACCGGTGTTATAACCGGTTCCCGCCACCACCGGATAACCGGCATAAGCGGATTCGCCGACGCCGGTGGTTTTATCGAATGTCCCGTCGATATACATCATCTTACTGTCGATACGGGATTCGGTATGGGTGCCGTTTAGTGTGGCCTGCCAGCCGTTATCGAACGACTGCTTCAGGGTGGTGAACAGCTTAGTCGTTTCTTTATCGCTGTACGCCCAGTCCGGTGCGGAGTTAAAGCCGCGACGATAATCGGTTTTGCTGCCGTCCAGATACCAGCGCGGCATACCGCCCCAGGTCGGGCTGTCGGTGTTGGTTTGCTGGAATTCGTAGCCTGCGGAAAGCAGGGTGGAATCGGTGAGGTCGGCATCCACGGTGGCATAGACGAATTTTTTGGTGGCGCCGTAGCGTTCAACGTAGCTGTTTTTGTCCTGATAACCGGTGATCAGGCGGCCACGTACGCTGCCGGATTCGTTCAGCGGTGTGGATAAATCCGCCACGTAACGTTGTTTATTCCAGCTACCGTAAGTAGCAGAAACATTGCCGGTGAATTCTTTGCTGTCGGCGTGTTTACGCACCTGATTGACGGATGCTGACGGGTTGCCGGGGCCGGTCATCAGACCGGTTGCACCGCGCACCACTTCGATACGTTCATAAATCGCCGTGTCAGACTGGGAATCACCCAGATCCCAGCGCGGGTCGAAGGTGGTCGGAATGTTATCGACCATGTAGTTGTCGATCAGAAAGCCACGCGCGTAATAAGTACGGCGGTCGAGATCCGAGACGCTTTCCTGAATACCGGTGGTGTTTCTCAGCACATCACCCAGAGATTGCAGTTGCTGATCCTGCATACGTTGCTTGCTGATGATACTGACGGACTGCGGAATATCGCGCGCCGTCAGGGCCATTTTTGTGCCCGCGGTGGTGACCGGAACACTGTAATCGGTGGCGGCAGTCTCCGCTGCGCTGGCGCTATTGTTTTCGCCGGTCACGACAACGGTATCGCCCGCCGTTTTTTTAGCGGGAGTTTCTGCGGCATAAGCAGAATGCAAAGACGACGAAATTAACAATGCGATCACTGAAAGTGAAAGTTTCTTTCCTGAATTATTATGAATATTTTGCTTATTGTTCCTGACAACGCAATTCCCTGAAAAAGCAGACATAACTATTCTCCACACGGTTATTTTTTTATTTTTTAGGCCACGGCATTTTTGTATGAATACGGCTTTATCTGCATGAGCAAATCCCGCCAGAATCCCCGGGAACAAGGGCTGGACAAGATAAAATGGTCATGGTTAATAAAGCGAATGAGAATAATACGCATTGGGTTTAACGATGTAAATAAATATTACAGACGGGGGGAGGAGCAAAGATAAAACACTCTGTTGTTGAATTTAAGATCCTGCGGGCGATTCAGAAAGCTTGCTGAATGAGTGGTTGCAGACCTGAGGCTGCAATCCCGAAATGAAGGCACCGCGCAGCGGCAAGATTTCCAGCCTGTCGCTGTGCTACCTGAAACATAGCCAGCGAGCGATAGCGCGTGTTGAAAAAGCGAAGGGAGATCCAAGAGGGAAAAAGCACTTTTCCCTCTTGGGCGGTTTCGGCGCAGCGCGTTAAGTGATCGCCGCACTTGAGAAACCGAAATTGTCCCGGTCCGGACCTCACGGCGAGTGAGACCAATTTGCCATTAAAAACCCACCATTTAGCCATTAAGAAATCTAGACATCTAAACGTTCGTTTTGTAGAGTGTCACTACCTGTCGGATTAACGTTTGATTCGGCTAAGAAAAATACAACGGCGGTGACACAATGTTCAGTAACGTTAAAATCCTCGACGGCGGCATGGGGCGCGAACTGGCCCGGATGGGTGCTCCTTTTCGTCAGCCTGAATGGTCTGCGCTGGCACTGATGGAGGCTCCGGAGTTTGTGCGAGCCGCTCACGATGCTTTTATTGCTGCCGGTTCTCAGGTCATCACCACCAACAGTTACGCCGTGGTGCCGTTCCATATTAGTGAAGATGTTTTTGTGGAGCAGGGCGCGGCGCTGATTGCGCTTTCCGGCAAGCTGGCGCGGGAAGCAGCGGATGCAGCACCGGCTGATGTGCTGGTCGCGGGTTCACTTCCTCCGGTTCTCGGGTCTTATCGTCCGGATCTGTTCGAACCGGTGGCAGCCAAAAAATTACTGCAAGTGCTGGTGAATAATCTGACGGACAGCGTCGATGTCTGGCTGGCCGAAACGCAAAGCTCTGTGGCGGAAGTCGAAGCCGTGCGTGAGGTGCTCGGCGATGACCCGCGTCCGCTATGGCTGTCTTTTACCTTGCAGGACAATCTTGATGAAAATGGCAATGCGCTGCTGCGCTCCGGCGAATCAGTTGATGATGCCGTAAACGGCGCATTACGGATTTCTGCCGGTGCGGTGCTGTTCAATTGCAGCCGGCCTGAAGTGATGGCGACGGCGGTGAAAACCGCGCGTGCCGCACTGACGGCGCAGGGATCTGCGCTTGATATCGGCGTGTATGCCAATGCTTTCGAACCTTCTGATAATCAGCGCGGTGCCAACGAAGGGTTGAGCAAAATGCGTCAGGACACTGATCCTGCCGGATATCTTGATTTCGCGAAAGACTGGGTGGCGCAGGGTGCCACCATGGTCGGGGGATGTTGCGGGATCGGGCCGGAACACATCGCCGCGCTTAAGCAGGCCTTCGCTAAATAACATCCATAAAAAGAATAAAACGCACATTAATTCTGAAGATGCATTCTTCGCAGACAGGGGAAAAACATGATTGATCGTCGTTCGTTTATCAAAAGTGCGGGGGCACTTTCCGTTGCTGCGGCTACCCACTCTTTGTGGCTGGGCAATGCCTTTGCTGCGGAGGCAGAAAAGCCGAAAAAAGGCGGGCATCTGGTTGTCGGTGTGGATAACGCTTCCAGCACTGACCGTCTGGATCCGGCATTCTGGTTCGAAACTTACATGTATTTCGTCGGTTCTCAGATGTTTAACAATCTGGTGGAAATCGACGAAAACGCCAGACTGGCCCCATCACTGGCTGAAGCCTGGGCCTCAACCGACGGCAGCAAAACCTGGGTGCTGAAAATTCGTCAGGGCGTGCAGTTCCACGATGGCCGCTCGCTGGGCGCGAAAGATGTGGTGTACTCCCTGAATCACCATCGTGGTGAGAAATCCACCTCGCCGGTGAAAGGTTATCTCGATACCGTCAGTTCAATTGAAGCCACCGGCGACCATGAAGTCACGATTAAACTGACCGCGCCGGACGTTGAATTCGTCTGGCTGCTGAGCGCGGTGCATTTCGCCATTACCGCTGAAAATGAAAACTTTGACAAAGGCATCGGTACCGGCGCATTTATCCTTGAGAAATTCCAGCCGGGCGTCTCTACGCTGACTAAACGCAATCCGAACTACTGGAACAGCGAACGCGGGCATGTCGATTCTGTCGAAACGCTGGCGATGAATGATTCAACGGCCCGTGTGGCGGCACTGGTCAGTGGTTCGGCACAATTGATTAACCGTGTGAATCCGCGCATCGTCAGCCGCATCGAACGTATGCCGAACCTGAAACTGGTGCGCGCCAAAGACAGTATGATTTATACCTTCCCGGGGCTGTCGAATCTGGCGCCGTTCGATAATGTTGATGGCCGTCTGGCGCTGAAATACGCCATCGATCGTCAGAAAATTATCGATACCGTGCTCGGCGGCTACGCCAGCGTGGCGAACGATAACCCGATTTTCCCGTCGAACCGTTACTTCGCGAAAGACATTCCGCAGCGGCCGTACGACCCTGAAAAAGCCCAGTTCCACTGGAAGAAATCCGGGTTCAGCGGCCCGCTGACCCTGAACGTTGCCGATGCCGGTTTCCCTGGTGCGGTTGATGCCGGTCAGCTTTATCAGCAATCCGCCGCCAAAGCTGGCATTAATCTGAATGTGGTGCGCGTGCCGGACGATGCGTTCTGGAATGATATCTGGCAGAAGAAAGCCTTCGTGTCGTCGAACTGGGCGAACCGTCCGACCGCCGATGCGCTGCTCTCGCTGGTGTTCACCAGCCAGTCTTCATGGAACGAATCCGCGTGGCACGTACCGGCTTTCGATGCGATGGTCAAAGCCGCGCGCGGTGAAGCGGACGAAGCGCGCCGCAAACAGATTTACCATGACATTCAGGTGATGCTGGTTGATCAGGGCAGCGAGATCATTCCGCTGTATGCCGATGCACTCGACGGTTGTTCCGCCAAAATCAAAGGGTTCACGTCCGTTCCGGGGATGCCGCTGAGCGGTAACCGTGCGGCAGAGAAAGTCTGGATCGAAGGCTGAACCGGGTAAAAATATGTCTGACTTATCTGCACAACAGAAAGCGACTCAACGGCCTGCGGGCCGTTTTTCGCAACCTCATTCCAGCTTGCTGAACATGGTGCTGATACGCCTGTTTTATGGCGTGCTGGTGGTGCTGGCAGTTTCCGTGCTGATTTTTGCCGGTGTGCAACTGCTGCCGGGCAATGCTGCGACGGCGATCCTCGGCCAGAGCGCCACGCCGGATGCCATCCGCGAACTGAACTTGCAACTGGGGCTGGATAAACCGGCAGTCAGCCGTTATCTGAGCTGGTTGGCCGGTGTGTTGCACGGCGATTTTGGCACCAGTTTCTCCACCCGTGAAGCCATCAGCGGCCCGCTGTTTACCCGCCTGGGCAACACGTTGTTTCTGGCCGGATGTACCGCCGCGATTGCGGTTCCGCTGGCGCTGCTGATCGGATTTATTTCCGTTCGTTATCAGGGCAGCGTAATTGATACGCTGCTCAACGCCATCACCCGCGCAACCGTCGCGCTGCCGGAATTTTTCTCCGGCTATCTGCTGATCCTGATTTTTGCCATCACGCTGGCATGGGCGCCGAGCAACAGCAGTATTACGGCGGATATGCCGCTGGCAGCTAAACTCTCCGCCATTTCCCTGCCGTGTGCCACGCTGGTGCTGGCGATCCTCGGCCATATGAGCAACATGACCCGCGCCGCGCTGATTGCTGCGCAAAGTTCGGCGTATGTCGATACCGCGTTGCTCAAAGGGCTGTCGCCGTCGCGCATTTTGTGGCGTCACGTATTGCCCAATGCCGTGGGGCCGATCATCAACGTCGTGGCGATCAATCTGGCGTATCTGATGGTCGGTGTGGTGATTGTTGAGAACGTATTTGTTTATCCGGGACTCGGGCAGTACATGGTCGACAGCATCAGCAAACGTGATATTCCGGTGATGCAGGATTGCGCGTTGCTGCTGGCTGGCATTTATATCCTGCTGAATTTGCTGGCGGATGTGATGGCACTGGTCGCCAATCCGCGTTTACGCCACAACCGCTGAATCTTAGGAATTGCTGTAATGCCTGCATTAAAACCTGCTTCGATACTTGGCCTGTTGGTGCTGAGTCTGTTTATTCTGATCGCCATTTTTGCGCCGTGGCTGGCGCCTCACGCGCCGGATCAAACGCTCGGGATGTCCTGGGATTTACCGGGACCGGATTCCATTCTCGGCACGGATAATCTCGGACGTGATTTGCTCTCCCGCCTGATCTGGGGCACCCGCGTTTCCCTTGGGGTGACCGCGCTGGCGGCGCTGGTGGCGTTTATCGTCGGTTGTACGTTCGGGTTTATTGCCGGACTGCGCGGCGGCTGGCTGGATCAGGTGATTTCCCGCTGCAACGATATCGTCATGGCTATCCCGACGCTGATCCTGGCGCTGATTGTGCTGGCCGTCTTGCCAAAAACCATTCTGGTGCTGACGCTGGTGCTCGGCTTGCTGGAATCGACCCGTGTGCTGCGCGTGGCACGATCCCTCGCGGTGGATATCGGCGTGATGGAATTTGTTGATGTGGCGCGGCTGCGCGGCGAAAGCCTCGGCTGGATCCTCTGGCATGTGATCTTACCCAATGCGCTTCAGACCCTGATTGCCGAATTCGGCCTGCGTTTTATTTTTATTCTGCTGTTTCTCTCTGCGCTGTCATTCCTCGGGCTGGGTATTCAGCCACCCACCGCCGACTGGGGTGGACTGGCGCGCGATAACAAAGACGGTATTTTGTTTGGCGTCTGGGCGGCGCTGGTGCCGGGTGGCGCCATCGCGGTACTGGCGCTGGCGGTCAACGCCGTGGCGGACTGGCTGATGAGCGGTGAGCGTCGTGTGTGGGGGAAAAAAGCATGAATGAGCACTTACTGCATGTCGAAAACCTGTACGTGGTGTCGCAGGGTAAAAATCCGCGCACGCTGGTGGATGACGTCTCTTTCACGGTGAAGCAAGGCGAAGTGCTGGGGCTGATCGGCGAATCAGGCGCAGGTAAATCCACCATCGGACTGGCCATTCTCGGGCACTGTCGTCAGGGGATGCGTATTCAGTCCGGCAGAATTACATTCAGCGGGCAGGAACTGACACAACTTTCTGACCGCCAGTTGCGGCAGGTGCGCGGCCGGCAGATTGCTTATGTCGCGCAGTCTGCCGGAGCAGCGTTTAACCCGGCGATCACGCTCGGTGAGCAGGTTATTGAAGCGGCGCTGAAACATAAAGTTTATCCCCGCCAGCAAGCGCAGGCCAAAGCCATTGCGCTGTTTGAACAACTCGGCCTGCCGGATCCACAGGCATTTTATCAGCGTTATCCGCATCAGGTTTCCGGCGGTCAGTTACAGCGCGCGATGATTGCGATGGCACTGTGCGCCGGTCCTGAGTTGTTGATTTTCGATGAGCCGACCACCGCGCTGGATGTCACCACGCAGCTCGGTGTGCTGAAAGCCATCAGCGATGTGATCCGCTTTTCCGGCGTCGCGGCGATTTACATCAGCCATGATCTGGCGGTCGTTGCGCAGATAAGCGATCACATCATGGTATTGCAGCACGGTAAAACGGTTGAACAGGCGGAAACGGCGCAACTGCTGAGCCAGCCGCAACAGGATTACACCCGCCGTTTGCTGCATGCGCAGGGCGGGAGCAAAACGCCGCAAACCGGCGATGCGCCGGTGGCGCTGGATATCCGCAACATCAGTGCGCGCTATCATGCGCAGCCGGTGCTGCAAAACATTTCACTGAGCTTGCCGCGCGGGCGCACGCTGGCGGTGATCGGCGAATCTGGCTCGGGAAAATCTACGCTCGGCAAAGTGATTTGCGGACTGCTCACGCCGCAAACCGGTGAAGTCAGTCTGAATCAGCAAGTATTACCTGCCAGTTTGCGCCAGCGCAGCCGCGTTCAGTTGCGCGATGTGCAACTCATTCATCAGATCCCCGACACGGCGCTGAATCCTAAAGAGCGTATTGGCAGCCAGATTTCCCGTGTGCTGGCCTGCTTTACGTCGCTGAACCGCAGCCAGCGTGAGGCGCGGGTCAGTGAATTGCTGGCACAGGTCGGATTACACGCTGAACTTGCGATGCGTTTCCCTGCCGCACTTTCCGGCGGGCAGAAACAGCGTGTGTGTATTGCGCGGGCGCTGGCGGCTGAGCCAAAAATTATCGTTTGTGACGAGCCAACGTCGGCACTCGACCCGTTAGTCGCCCGCGATGTCCTCGCGTTACTGCGCCAGATCCAGCAGGAAACTGGCATTGCTTACCTGTTTATCACCCACGATTTACAGGTGGTACGTGAAGTGGCGGACGAAGTCGCGGTGCTCAGGCAAGGCGTGATTGTGCGCCACGGCCCGGTGGCATCTGCACTCGCTGAACCTCTGGACGATTACACCCGCGAGTTACTGCGTTCGGTGCCTGAAATGCGGGTGGGCTGGCTGGAGGAAATGTTTGCTAATTAATACTTGTCCTCCTGCCCGGCGGTTTTGTTGTGCTCCTCCCCTTCGCAGGGGAGGAAGCAAAATGGTCATCCTTATTTACACTTTCGCAATATTAACGTCACTAAAGATTCCCTTATTTATACCGATAACCCTTTTGAATTAAATAAATCATTAGAAAGTCGTTCCGCTATGTAACCAATATTTTGAATTTTTTTTCATGGTATTTGTTTTATTGGCCAGGAAATAAGGGAAATAAAATGTTTAAACTGATCAACAATATGCGTGTCGGCGCCCGTTTAGGGGCCGCATTCAGCCTTGTCATTTTGCTTTTAGTCATTGTCAGCGGGATTGCAATCACCAAAATAAGCAGCATTAACACCAGTATTGAACAAATAATCAGCGACCGGTACGTGAAAGTCCGGCTGGCATTTGATGTTCGCGACGGCGTAAACGATCAGATTAAATATCTGCGGGGTATCGTTATCGATACTAAAAATCCTGAGCAGAATAAAAAGCGTTATTTACAACTGGATGACACGGTCAAAAAAACCAATTTAGCGATGGATAAAATCGCCGCGATCCAATCCACCGTGACGGGCAAGCAGAAAATTAAAACGTTGCAGGAAGCAGGTGAAACCTTCGAAACGGCGAAAGAGCAACTGATTGCCTTAGCCCGTGCCGGTGACATGGACGGTGCGACCGAATTTGTTCTGCGCAAACTCACCACCTCGCAAAATGCGTATCTGGATCTGGCAACCGCATTTGCCAACTCTCAGGATCAGCAGTTGCAGGCTGAAGGTAAAACAGCGATAGCAGATGGCGCCACCGCCATTCAGCTGACGCTGATTTTCTCCGCGCTGGCGATTTTAATGGCGGCGGCGCTGGGCTATTTCCTGACGCGTTCGATCACCCGTCCATTGCATACCGCAGTCAAAGTGGCAGAAAACGTGGCGGCAGGGGATCTGACCACACAAATCCAGGTGATGTCGCAGGATGAAACCGGGCAGCTCATGCAGGGGCTGAAAAACATGAATGAAAACCTGCTGAAAATTGTGACCGAAGTGCGTGCCGGCACCAATGCCATCACCAGCGCGTCCAGCGAAATTGCAGCCGGAAACCTCGATTTGTCTTCCCGCACTGAACAGCAGGCCAGTTCGCTGGAAGAAACTGCGTCGGCGATGGAGCAGATGACCGCCACCGTGAAGCAGAACGCTGATAACGCGCGTCAGGCTAATCTGCTGGCCGCGCAGGCTTCCCGCGTGGCGGTGCAGGGTGGCGAAGTGGTGGGCGAAGTGGTGAATACAATGGAAGGTATCAACACTTCCTCGCGTAAAATCGTCGATATCATTGCAGTGATTGACGGCATTGCTTTCCAGACCAACATTCTGGCGCTGAACGCTGCCGTTGAAGCAGCGCGTGCCGGTGAGCAGGGCCGTGGATTTGCTGTCGTGGCTTCCGAAGTGCGCAACCTGGCGCAACGTTCTGCCAGTGCCGCGAAAGAGATCAAAGTGCTGATCGACGATTCGGTGGCGAAAGTGGATAACGGCACGCAACTGGTTGCCAAAGCCGGGGCTACCATGGCGGAAGTGGTGTCCAGCGTAAAAAATGTGACTGACATCGTGGGCGAAATTGCGATTGCCAGTAACGAACAAAGCACCGGCATTGAAGAGATCAACAAAGCCATCACTCAGATGGATGAAGTCACCCAGCAGAACGCCGCATTAGTGCAGGAAGCTTCGTCGGCGGCATATTCGCTCAATGAGCAGGCTGAGCGTTTATCCCAGGCGATCAGTATCTTTAAAGTCAGCGCCGGTTCGGCAACGGCGGCGGTGCGTAAAGCCGGGCAGACAAAATCTCCCGCCTTGCTGTCAAACCGTCAGCCGGTTCCGGCCGCTGACCAGGGCAACTGGGAAACGTTCTAAATCTCCTGTTAGTTTCTCAAAGTTTTCCGTTTCATGTTTAAAACCTGACAATTTCTGTCGGGTTTTTTACTTTCTGCCTCAGCTTTTGCCATAATCCCTTCGCCAATATAAAGGAGAAGGCTTTGATGATGAAAAATACCCTGCGTAAAACCGTGCTGATGGCGGCGGCTGTAGTGCCAATGCTCGCATTCAGTGCGGTGTCATGGGCGCAAACGGCGACAAAAATGACGTCTGTGCAGCAGCAACTTGCGGCGCTGGAAAAAGACAGCGGCGGTCGTCTTGGTGTGATGCTGATTAATACTGAAGACAATTCCCAGATTGCTTACCGCGCCGATGAACGTTTTGCCATGTGCAGCACCAGCAAGTTCATGGCCGCGTCAGCCATTCTTAAACAGAGCGAAACGCAAACGGAGTTGCTGAACCGCCGCGTCAGCCTCAAAAAATCTGATCTGGTAAATTATAACCCGATCACCGAAAAGCATCTCGATACCGGCATGACGGTAGGCGAACTGGCTGCCGCCGCCTTGCAGTACAGCGATAATACCGCCATGAATAAACTGATTGAGCAGCTTGGTGGCCCGCAGAAAGTCACGGAATACGCCCGTACGCTCGGCGATAAAACGTTCCGGCTGGACCGCACTGAACCAACGCTGAACACCGCCATTCCGGGGGATGACCGCGACACCACTTCACCGCGTGCGATGGCTCTGAGTCTGCAACACGTCTCGCTGGGCAGCGCGCTGGCTGAACCGCAACGCGCGCAACTGGTGGAATGGATGAAAGGCAACACGACCGGCGCGATGAGTATCCGTGCGGGGCTGCCTGCGACCTGGGTGGTCGGCGATAAAACCGGCAGCGGCGATTACGGCACAACCAATGATATTGCGGTGATCTGGCCGGATAATAAGGCCCCGCTGATCCTGATTACCTATTTCACCCAGCCGCAGAAAGACGCGAAATCCCGCCGCGATGTGCTGGCTTCTGCCGCGAAGATTGTGACGCAGGGTTATTGATTTACGTTGAAAAGGACAAAGAGAAGGGCCCGCAAGAGCCCTTTTTGATTGCCGTGTAACGGGCAGATATGGGTTATTTTAGAAACAAGAGAAGGGAATAGAATGTCCAGGCCGTTTTCAGGATCTGCGCAGGCGCTCATGATGTCATTGCTGACGGGACAGGCTACGCACTGGCAGCGCGCGTGGGTTCCGCTACCGTTGACCTCTTCGGTCTGGCAATCAGTCAGCGGGGTTTTATTTTCCAAAATACTGCAACCGGTCTGGTGGTGCTGCTGTTGCCCTGAGCCTGTGGTGACGGTGAAGAAAAACACGGTGTACTGGCTGGCCCATCTGGTTCAGGAACCGGGTCCGGCGGCTGATAAACTGTGGATTGATGCGGTGCGAACGCGCTATCAGATGCAGACCAGCAGCATCCTTCCGCCGGAAACCGATGCGATTCTGTCGCAGGTGTTCCAGGATTACGTCACCTTATATGAGTTCTACCGCAAAGGTCGGGTTAATGAGCTGAATAATTAGGGAAATATCCGAAGGGATTGTTTATATACGCGGCGGACATTATTCTCTGTATTATTTCTGTAATAACCGCACCGATATCGCGGTGTAATATATTTCAAAATTTATATCTGACGGCTATTCAGCCAGTTACTGCACCGTACTTTAATATTATCGCCCATATAACAGCCGCAGGCTATAATTAAACAACTTTCCTGAAAGACTGTTCACCGGGCATCAACCCCCGGTGCGACGTCGTAGCCGCAGGGGTATTGATGCCTGACAACGGTGTGATTTTAAGCCTGATATGTCGCGTGTTGACCCGTCGTTCCGCAAGACGGATGTGCTTTTTAGTGCTTTATTAATGACCGTGTAACGGAGTTAAGTCAGCACGATCGTTCATTAAATCATCAACATATTGATTCCTATAGGAAAGAATAAACAAATCTATACAAAATAAATTATTGAGGTGGGGGCAAAAAAGCCATATATTGGCCGCGTTTTTCATACGCTTGTAATTTTCTTAATCAAATTTATTCAATTGTGGCGTTCTAATAACACACGGTTGTAGGAGAGATATGATGACGGATAAAGTCCGTATTGACAGTTTTGGTGCGAATTCATTAAACGGAAACAATGAAACCTATTTGGCAAGACAAGCTGAATTTGAATCGAATGTTCGGAGCTATCCACGTAAGTTGCCTCTGGCAATTGCGAAGGCCAATGGCGTTTGGATCACGGATGTTGAGAATAATCAATATCTTGATTGCCTGGCCGGTGCGGGTACGCTTGCTCTTGGACATAATCATCCTGACGTGCTGCAAAGCATCCAAAATGTCATTACCAGCGGCTTGCCGTTACATACACTGGATCTGACAACACCGTTGAAAGATCAGTTCTCTGAATATCTGCTTTCTTTATTGCCACAACAGGGCAAAGAGTATTGCCTGCAGTTCACCGGACCGTCGGGTGCTGACGCTGTTGAAGCTGCCATGAAACTGGCTAAAAAAGTCACCGGCCGTAGCGGTATCATCAGCTTCTCGGGTGGCTACCACGGTATGACGCACGCCACACTGGCGGTGACCGGTAACCTGTCTCCGAAAGAAGCTGTTAATGGCATGATGCCGGAAGTGCAGTTTATGCCTTACCCACACCAGTACCGCTGCCCGCTGGGCATTGGCGGTGACGCTGGCGTTAAAGCATTAACCTGTTACTTCGAAAACCTGATCAACGACGTTGAGAGCGGCGTTCGCAAACCTGCGGCTGTCATTCTGGAAGCGGTTCAGGGCGAAGGCGGCGTGAACCCGGCTCCGGCTGAGTGGTTGCAGCGCATCCGTAAAGTGACTCAGGAACACGGCATTCTGTTGATCCTCGACGAAGTGCAGGCGGGTTTCTGCCGTACCGGCAAACAGTTCGCCTTCGAACATGCGGGCATTGAGCCGGATATTATCGTGATGTCCAAAGCGGTCGGCGGCGGTCTGCCACTGGCGGTTCTGGGTATTAAGAAAGAGTTCGATGCCTGGGCTCCGGGTCACCATACCGGCACCTTCCGCGGTAACCAGCTGGCGATGGCCACCGGCCTGACCACGCTGAAAATCCTGAAAGAAGAAAAAATCGCCGAGAAAGTGGCAGCGCAGGGTGAATGGCTGAAAGCCAAACTGGCTGACATGCAGAAACGCTATCCGGTTATCGGTCACGTGCGTGGTCTGGGCCTGATGATCGGTATTGAGATCGTCAAACCAGACGAAGCGCAGGATCACATGGGTTGCTATCCGGCTGACGGCGAATTGTCTGCATTGCTGCAGAAAAAATGCTTCCAGGCTGGCCTGATCCTCGAACGCGGTGGCCGTAATGGTTGCGTGCTGCGCCTGTTGCCTTCCCTGCTGATCACCAACGATGAGCTGGGTATTTTCCTCGATAAGTTTGAGCAGGCGCTGTTAGCGGCTGGCATCAAACCTGTCTGAGCGGAGTAAGAGATTCTGATGTCCGAGTTAAATCCGATTCTGGCAGGCTCAGCGCAAAGCACTGAAGCCTACCAGCAGGCCATTGCGCAGAGCAGTGAAGCTGTTGTGCAGTGGCTGAAACAACCTGAGATGTATCAGGGCAAAACCGTTGCTGAGCTGCGTGAACGTATCAGGCTGGACTTCAATCCAAACGGTCTGGGTAACCAGGCCGCGATTGAACGTGCGATTGAGTACTTTTTAAAAGACAGCCTGTCTGTGCATCACCCGCAATGTGTGGCGCATTTGCATTGCCCGAGTCTGGTGGTCAGCCAGGCGGCGGAAGTGCTGATCAACGCCACGAACCAGAGTATGGACTCCTGGGATCAAAGCCCGTCAGCAACCATCATTGAGATGAAGCTGGTCGAATGGCTGCGTACTCAGGTGGGCTACCAGGCTGGCGATGCAGGCGTGTTCACCAGCGGCGGCACCCAGAGCAATCTGATGGGGCTGATGCTGGCACGCGATGCCTTCTTCGCGCGTCAGGGGCATTCCATTCAGCAGGATGGGCTGGTCGGCAATCTGCGCAAAATTAAAGTGTTATGTTCTGAAAACGCGCATTTCTCTGTGCAGAAGAACATGGCGCTGCTCGGTCTGGGCTATCAGTGTGTCACGCTGGTGAAAACCGATGAGTTTGCCCGTATGGATCTCAACGATTTGCGCGAGAAAGTGGCACAGGCGCAAGCCAGTGGCGATCAGATCCTGGCCATTGTGGCGACAGCCGGTACCACCGATGCGGGGGCTATCGACCCGCTGCGTGCTATTGCTGAACTGGCGGCAGAGCATCAGATTTGGGTGCATGTGGATGCGGCATGGGGCGGTGCATTATTGCTGTCCGAAAAATACCGCAATTATCTGGACGGCATCGAGTTAGTGGATTCCATCACGCTGGACTTCCACAAACAGTTCTTCCAGACCATCAGCTGCGGCGCATTCCTGCTCAAAGAAGAGCGTCATTACGAGCTGATGCGTTATCAGGCGGCTTACCTGAACTCTGAGTTCGACGAAGCGGCTGGCGTACCGAATCTGGTGTCCAAATCCCTGCAAACCACCCGTCGTTTCGATGCACTGAAACTGTGGATGGGGCTTGAAGCATTAGGGCAGAAACAATACGCCGCGATTATCGATCACGGTGTGACGCTGGCTCAGGAAGTCGCGCAATATGTGACTTCTGAAGCCGCGCTGGAACTGGTGATGAAGCCGCAACTGGCGAGTGTTCTGTTCCGTTATCGTCCTGAGCAACTGGCTGGCAGCAGCGATGCGGCTATTGCACTGCTGAACCAGAAAATCGGCGATGCGCTGCTGGAATCTGGCCGTGCTAACGTCGGTGTGACCGAGCATAATGGCGTCACCTGTCTGAAGCTGACCTTGCTGAACCCGACAGTAACGCTGGAAGACGTGAAAGTCCTGCTGGCGCTGGTTGAGAAAACCGCACAGCAATTGCTGAACGCATAAGTCATTACTGAAGCATAAGTGTCGTTCTGCGTTAACCCGCAGCAAAAAGCCGGTGATACAAAAGTATCACCGGCTTTTTTACGTCTGAATGATTTTCTGACCAGGATGATTCTTAATGCTGAGCGACAGGCAAAAAAGAACCCACCTCATGGGTGGGCTATTTAAGGGTATGGTGCTTACGATCCGCTGCTCTTGCGTCAGCTGATCTAAGAGTAATCCCAGACCCCTGTCCTGTTCAAGTCATTGACAAAAAAGTGCCACAAAGAGTGCATATTTTGGGGTGGCCGAACGCTTTTCGCATCATGCCCCGCACTCACCCAGACGTTATCACTCACCTTACCGGGCCTTTGTTATCCGTTTCGGGCACCGATTATCAGCGCGGCGACCAATGCAATTGAAACGAACGACATATAACCAATCACTAAAGCTCTTTTCATATCAAGCACCTCAGTTGAACGTTTTTTCAGAACATCGGGCTCACGCCAGAAATCATAGTAAACCGGACAGAACGTAATATAAATACCGATGACGCTAAGACGTCTGCAAAGTTTTACCTCTGCGACAACGCCGGTTGTCTACCGAACTTTCCTATTCCTGACCCCTGCGCTGACCTGTTTCCTATACTGGAGGTTTGTGATTAATTCCGGGAGGGAAGATGAATTTTCTATCACGCTTTGATTTTATCGCGCTGGTGATGGCGCCGGTGTTCTGGATAGGTGTCGCGACGATGTGTGTCGTCACGCTTGTCACATACTGGCTGCTGAGCTGGCTGGTCTCGTTTTTGCGCAAGGGCGTAAAACGCTGGGGGGAAGTTAATGAGGCCAGCCACCGGATTCGTTTTATTCTGGGCGAGATCCTCAACCGGACGAGTAATTTACTCATTTTCATTGCGGCTTTTTTGTTCAGTCTGCGGTTCGTTAATCTGCCCGATAATCTCTACAACACCATCAGTCACGCGTGGTTTCTGGTGCTGGCGTTCCAGATGGCATTGTGGCTGGATCAGGCGGTGGTCTCGTGGTTACGTCATATTATGCGTCAGCCCGGTATGAACAAAAATCCGGTAACGCTGGTGATCACCGGGCTGATTTTCCGGGCGGTAGTGTGGTCGGTGATGCTGCTGTCGATACTGGCGAATGTGGGCGTAAACATTACCGCGCTGGTCGCCAGTCTGGGCGTGGGCGGTATCGCTATCGCGCTGGCGATCCAGACCATTCTCAGCGATGTGTTCGCGTCATTATCTATCGGCTTTGATAAGCCTTTCGAAATTGGCGATTTCGTCGTTTTCAATGATGTTGCCGGTACTGTCGAACATATTGGCCTGAAGACGACCCGGATACGCAGCCTGAGCGGGGAACAAATTGTTTGCGGTAATGCCATTCTGCTCCAGCAAACGCTGCATAACTACAAACGCATGCAAACCCGCCGCATTGTTTTCAATTTTGGTGTTGCGATTAATACGCTGCCGGAAAAGCTGCGCAATATCGGTGACATGGTAAAGGAAATTATTATTGATGTCGGCGAAACGAAATTCGACCGCGCACATTTGCTGGGTTTTGGTACCGATCGCCTGAATATCGAAGTGGTCCATATCGTCAATACTGCCGATTACAATAAATACATGGATATTCAGCAGGAAATTAATATTCGTATTATTGAAAAGCTGATCGAGCAGGGGATCGAAATGGCATTGCCGAATATGATTGTTAAAACCCAGGCAGAACGTGACCGTTAAGATGGCGAGGACGCTATCAGGATGACCGGGGAGAAGCCCGGCCAGACAGCCATGTCTAGCTGGTCGCTCAGCGTAATTTCTTTATCGCTGAACAGATCCCGGTAGTGCCGGTAAGCAAGGTGGGGCGGCAGTACAATTTCCGCCTGCGGGAACCCCCGGGCTGGCAAACCCAGCACCAGACGCGGTGCCGCAACAATCACCGCATCGTCATTGTGCACCCGCGCAAACGCGATGATGTTTTCGGCGTGCTGGCCGGTCACACTGAGCGGAACATAGTCCCCCTGCTGAAACAGCGCAGGTTTTTGCTGGCGAAGCCCGGCGAGCGTCGCCACGAGGTATTGTTTCAGCTGGCCGTTCAGCTTTCTTTCTGCCTGGCCCCGGCCCGTTTTATCATCCTGTCGTAACAACCGCGCCAGCCCGGTGAAATCCGGCAGACGACGGTTATCCGGATCAACAAGACTGAAATTCAGCGCCTCGCTGCCCTGATAGATGTCCGGTACGCCCGGCGCCATCAGTTTGATTACCGTCTGGGTCAGGCTGTTCACCAGTCCGGCATGGATAAATGGCTGGATCGACGCGTGGAAATCTTGCAGGAATAGCCGGTTTTCCGCTGAAAGCAGATGATGCGCGTAATCCAGCACGGCCTTTTCATAGTCTTCGTTGTTGTTATCCCAGTTGGTGCGCAGCTTGGCTTCCCGCAGCGCTTTTTCGACGAAACTCTGAAATCTTTCGTCGAGTTCCTGCAAACCCTGTTCATCTTCCGGCGTCAGCGTGACCGGCCACGCGCCCGCCAGCGCCTGATACAGCATCCATGTCAGCGCAGGGCGTGGTGCCGGGCCATCGGGAAGCATAATCACCTTTGACTCGTTCATCCGGTGCCAGCGTTTTACACAGGCGGCCCAGTCTTGTGGCGCTTCGGTCAGCGTAAACAGTCTGGCGCGGGCATCTTCACCCCGTTTGGTGTCATGCGTGGATGTCGCGGAAAGCGCCGCCGGTTGCTCTTCGCGGCGTTTTATCATCTCCGTATGGAAGCGGCTGAGGGAGAAGGTGCGAATTAACGGTTCAGCGCCGACTTCGTTCAGCGCCAGTTCCATGTTCTGGCGGAAGAAAAGTGTGTCTTCCACCGATTTAGCCATCAGCGGTCCGGTCAGTTGCTGAAAGCGGGTACGGAATAAACCGGCCTGCGATGCCGCCGCCGCAGAGGTTTCTCCACAAAGAATACGCGCCAGAAACGCAAGGATTTCAGGCTGAACGGCAAGGGCCGGGGCGCTGACCTTGCGCAGGATCTTGTGCAAAAGCGCGGTGTCTTCTGCGGGCATACCCTGTTCCGTGCCGTAAGTGCGGTACACCGGAAACGCGATCAGTAATTCGCGCAGCGCGGTACGGATATCATTTTCGTCATACATCGCGCCCCCGGTCCCGGCGATGCTGTTCGCCAGTTTCCACAGCGTGGTGTACTCGCCTTCGAAATTCTTTTCCACCATCATAAGCTTGGCCGCACGCAGCTCGTTGCGCATGTCCACCGGCTTGCCGACCACGCTGTCGTAAAGCTCACTAAACACCGCGATATTTTCATCGTTGACCAGCACATCCGAAAGCGAGGCAATGAACTCATAGCCGGTGGTGCCGGAGACCGGCCAGTCCGGCGGCAGGCGCTCGCCTTTGCCCAGAATTTTCTCCACCGTGATATAGCAGTCCGGCCCGGCCTTCTCCCGCAGGCGTTCAAGATAGGCTTTGGGATCGGCAAGACCATCCACATGATCGACCCGCAGGCCATCGGCCACACCGGAGCGGACCAGCTCGAGGATCAGCCGGTGCGTATCATCGAAAACTACCTCGTCTTCCACGCGCACACCCGCGAGGCCGGTGATTTCGAAAAAGCGCCGGTACGAGAGTTCACGGGGCGCGTCACGCCAGCACATCAGGCGGTAGGGCTGGCGCTCATGTAATTCAGTCAGTTCTGTTTTGCTCAGGCCGTCTGTTTTAGACGCCGTGAGAGTGCCGGGCGCAACGGGATAATAGGTATCGAAATAGGCGAAAGCGGGCTGACCGGTTTTGGGATCAGGCGTCAGCACAATGTCGCCTTTTTCCAGCGCATCCTCAAAAGCGTCCCCGAGGAAAGGCAGCGTCAGGCGACGCGACCAGTCGATATCAAAATGGCGTGCATAACGGCTCTTTTTGCCATGTTCAATGACGTCACGCCACCAGATATTCTCAAGTGAAGCCGCCATATGATTGGGCACAATGTCGAGGATCAGCCCGATCCCCGCCGCTTTCAGCGCCTGTGCCATACGGTCGAAACCTTCGCGCCCGCCAATCGCCGGGTCAATTTCGTTGGCGTCGGTAACATCGTAGCCGTGCGTGGAACCAGACGTCGCTGTAAACACCGGGGAAGCATAAAGATGGCTGATCCCAAGCTGTTTTAAATAGGGGATAAGCCCTGTCGCGGTGTCAAAGTTCAGTCCATTACGGAACTGAATGCGGTAAGTCGCGGTGGGGATTTTCACAGTAAGACTCCTGGCGCAAAACGGACAATAAGGGAAGCGGGCACTGACGTCGCGGCATCCTGCGGCCAGGCAAAGATCGTTTCTCCTGGCAGTTCAGGAAGCGGGTGCGTGTCCTGGCCAACATTGAGTACCAGCGAAAGCGTGCCACGGGGGAATGTCCATTTAACAGCGAGAAAACCGGTTGAGGTTTCGACAATCTGGCCGACTTCTCCTTTCGCAGGCGTCAGTAAGGGCACGATGTATTTCCGGCGCAGCGCCAGCAGCTTGCGGGTCAGCGCCAGGGTGTTTTCGCCTTCGGGATGTGTCAGTTTCTGCCAGTCAAGTTTCGAATTTTCGAACGTACTGAGAGCGTTAGGATCGGGGACCGCGTCGTTGCCGTAACCGTTGTGTCCTTCAAATTCACGGGCGCGCCCCTCGCGAACCGCCTGCGCCAGCTCCCCTTCAAAATCGGTGAAGAACAGAAACGGATTGGTTTCGCCGTATTCTTCGCCCATAAACATCAGCGGAATATGCGGCGATAACAATAAGGCGGCGAACAGAACGCGCGTACGTTCAGCGCCAGCCAGCGTGATCAGCCGGTCGCCGTGCGCACGGTTACCAATCTGGTCGTGATTTTGAATGAAATCGACAAAGGCTACCGGCGGCTGTCTGCGACTGACCGTACCGCGCGGTTTAGCGGTTTGCGGCGATTTTTCGCCCTGATACGCGAAACCTTCCGCTAACGCGCGTGCCGCCAGTTTCTCAGGGTTCTGCGCGAAATCCTGATAGTAGGCATGCGTTTCACCGGTGCTGAGAACGTGAATGGCGTTATGGAAATCGTCATTCCATTCGGCGGTAAACAGTGGCACGGTGCCGTCGGCATTACGCGGGTGTAAAAAGATGACGTTGCGGCTGTCTTCGGTGGTCAGATGCACCGGGCGATCGGTGATGGCTTCGCGAATTCGTTCGGCGATTTCAATCAGAATATGCGGGGAAGAGGTGTCTTTCATCTGATCGATGGCGTCAAAGCGCAGACCGTCAAGCCGGTATTCTTTTAGCCAGTACAGCGGTGCTTCCACGATATAGCAGCGGGCCGCTTCGTTTCGATAATCGATGCCCGCACCCCAGGCCGTCATGCGTTGAGCATCGAAGAAATCCGGCGCGAGCAGTGGCAGATAATTGCCTTCCGGACCAAAGTGGTTGAGCACGATGTCCAGCACCACGGAGATGCCGACACCGTGCGCCGCATCGACAAACGCCTTGAAATCATCCGGCGAACCATAAGCGGAGTGAGGCGCATACAGCAAGACACCGTCATAACCCCAGCCGCGTTGCCCCCCAAATTGTGAGAGCGGCAGCACTTCAATCATGGTGATGCCGGATTCTGCCAGATAAGCGAGTTTTGCCTGCGCGGCGCTGAAAGTGCCTTCGGGTGTGAAGGTGCCGATATGCATTTCATAGACGACGGTTTCTTCCCACGGGCGGCCTTTCCAGTGGTGATTTCGCCATGCATAGCCCGATGATGAGGTGACCAGGGAAGGGCCGTTGACGCCGGCCAGCTGGGCGCGCGAGGCAGGATCAGGAACCTGCGTGCCATCGGCCAGAATATACTGGTATTGCTGGCCAGCAGAAACACCGGCTGCCACAAACTCGAACCAGCCGTTTTCCGTCGGCTGCATTTCTCTGTCTTCGCCGGAAAGTCTCAGCGTCATTTTGGCCTGACCCGGCGCCCGGACCCGAAAGCGAACTGTCCCGGCGGAAATGAAACTGGCCCCCCAGCTTGTCGTCAATGCATCGCGTTGCATCACTTTACCTCGCAAAATAGTCGCGTTAACCGGCCGTTAGCCAACGAATAATAATCATAGTCGAGGATGAAAAAGAGGGCGATCCTGTCGGATATTAAACCCCGGCACAGAGGCCGGGGCATTCACGGAAAAATTATGCTGGCATCAGGAAGAGGAGGTGAAAAAAACCAGGGAGATAATGAAAGAGACGAGGGTCCCGATGAGCAGCATGCATTTGCTCGGCGTGAAGAACTTCTTGTTCTGATTGGCTTTATAAGCCTTGATTAATAACCACAGCATCACGATGCCAATGATAATAAATATTACGCCACCTGATATACTCGCGACTGGAGCCATATAAGTATCCTTCTCATCGGTAAATTTTAATTATAGCTCAGCATCTGAGAAGCGTTTTCCGCTTCATATTAACGGTTATCACCCGAACTCACCTCAGGCGCTCCCTTTTGCCCGATCTGCGGCAACATGCAGTTGTGACTGTACTGATGCAGCCGACCAAACGTATAATATCCCGCCGCGATGAGGGCATGGCGGTATTACCGGATTCGGCGACTTAAGTTAAATAAACCGTGCAATAAACCGGTTGCTATAAAAATAATTTTCAGCCTCAGATAATAATCACACAATACCTAAGGGAATTAAATGAAGTTACTTCATGGTTTGCTTTTTATGCTGTCAGTCGTCATAACCGGACAGTCCGGTGCCGCAACAACGACACTGACTGATGTTCTGGGAAATAAAATAACCTTAGAAACCCCGGTGAAAAGAGCGGTATTAGGTTTCTATTTTGAAGATTATATGGCGGTCGGTGGTGAACAGGCATTTGATCATATTGTCGGTATCTCCCGCGAAGCCTGGCATGGCAAAGTCCCTGCGAACTGGGATATGTATATTAAATACCGTCCGTCCATCGCCAACATTCCGGATATCGGCGAAATCGACCTGCACAACGTGTCGCTGGAAAAAGTGATTAGCCTGAAACCGGATGTGGTCATTTTAGCCAGCTGGCAGTACGCCGCCCTGAAGTATGAAGTCACGCAGCTTCAGAGCCTGAATATCCCGGTTGTCGTGCTCGATTACAATGATCAGACGGTGGAAAATCATGTGAAATCCACGGAAATTATCGGGATATTAACCGGCCAGACTGATCGTGCGAATGAGCTTGCTCGGCTTTATAAAAATAACATCACGCTGATTGAAGACAGGATCAGACAGGCGAATCTGCCGAAGCCAAAAGTCTATATTGAGTTTGGCAATAAAGGTCCGGCGGAGTATTCATTTACCTATGGTGAAAATATGTGGGGGGTGATGCTGCGTCTTGCCGGTGGTGAAAATATTGCGGCACCTTTCGTTAAACAGTGGGGCGAAATTAACCCTGAGCAGTTGCTGGTTGCCAAACCGGATGTCATTTTTATTTCCGGCAGGGAGAACAATAAAGTCGATACGGCGTTAGAAATGGGCATCGGGGTCAATGAAGCCACGGCAAGAGCAAAACTCAACGGATTTGCTCACCGTGACGGCTGGAGTTCATTACCGGCAATTAAAAACGACAAACTCTTCGGGGTTTATCAGGGCGCATCACGGACGCTGGTGGATTTCACCATGGTGCAGTTTATCGCCAAGTCCCTTTATCCTGATTTATTCAGGGATATTGATCCGGTGAAAAACTATCACGATTATTATAAAAAATACCTGCCTGTCATGCCGGTGGGAACCTTTGCGTTATCGGCCAGTGAGAAACCACACTGATCGTGGATTTTCCTGTTAATCGGTCCCTTTCAATCCATTTGCTCTCTTTGAAAGGGATCGGTGTACTTACCCCCTGGGTGTTGCCAGAAATTGCGGTCGCTGTTCGGCCCGCTGTGTGAAGCTGTTCGCTTGCGCATACTGGTCGGCGTTCATGATATCTGGCAGCATCGATACTGTAAAACTCCAGGCAACGGCGATGCTGATACCGGCTACAGTCAGTATATCAGGGGCGCTTTCCTGCAGGCTGTCATCAAGCATTTGCCATGTCCCCCGGAGCTGTCGGGTCACCCGATCAACCCAGGGCTGATGTTGCTTTTCCTCCGGCCTGAGGCGTCGTTCGTAAACGAGTTGCACCGCTTTTTCACAGGCTGTCAGAGCAAGTCCCGTGAGGCATAATTCCCGCAGGCCTTCCGGCCCGGACTCGGGGGGATTGCCAAGAGAGCGGGTGGACAGTTTCTCCAGATAGCTGATGATTAAGGTTGAGTCCATCAGTACCTGATTGTCTTGCGTGATAAGCGTGGGGACTTTGACCGCCGGGTTAATTTTCACCAGTGTCTCAAAATCGGCAAACACCGAGAGCGGACGATGTTCGAAATCAATACCCAACACTTTCATACAGATAGCCACGCGTCTGACATAGGGCGAATCCAGCATTCCGATCAGGACCATAGTGTTACCTCACCTCATTTTTGTTAATAAATTCGACTACCTGTCTGGCTACAGGCAGTGGAGCATCTTCCATCAAAAAGTGTCCGGCCTGCTCATAGATATGCAGCGTGGAAGACGAAATATCGCGTTGCAGACGCTGGCTATATTCAACGGGCTGCCATTCATCTTCTTTCCCCCATAAGATCTGTACGGGCAGATTCAGAAGAGGGAGCTTCTCCGCAAAGTCTGCCGTGTAACAGGAATTATAGTGAGCGACCTGATGCTGATAAAATGAGGCCTGCTCCACCACGCCACAAAGTGGCGCGAGATAACTCTCCAGCCGTTCCCCTGTCATCACTTCCTTTTTAAAAACGGCCATCTTTAGCTGGCGTGACATCGCAATACAATGTTCGCTGGCCGGTATCAATGCATATTCCGCATAATTATCCCGCATGTCTTTCCATGTAGGCGATGGCCAGGAGTCGTAGCTTGGAATATCGGCGAGGGTGAGTGTCTGGAGGCGGTCCGGGTAATCGAATGCCAGCCGAAGTGAAATTGCCCCACCGATGTCATGACCCAAAAAGTGTGCTTTATCCAGTTGCCAGTATTCAAGCAGTCGTAGCAGAAAAGTCACCTGTGAGGCTACCGATGTATCCGTTTTCACCGGGCGTTCGGATGCGCCGAACCCTGGAAGGTCATACAGATGAACACGAAAGCCTGCGTCGACAAATATCGGGACGAGTGTCTGCCAGATGACAGAATGCGCAGGCGTGCCATGAACCAGAATCAGTGGCGTGCCTGAGCCGTGGACCCCCGTCGCAATGCGACAACCCTTTATCACAACGTGTTGAGTCAGTAATGGATTACAACCTGGCATAGTTTGCTCCGCTTTTATTCAGTCTGAGCAGGCTATCCGTTGACTGAATATGACGCCAGTGACATTCTTTCCCTCTGGTAACCCACTTTTGTCATAATAAAATGAACAAACGCCTCTCCGTTGATTCGCTCAGGGTGTTCAGAACCGTCGTTCAAACCGGCAGTATGAGCAAAACGGCTTCACTCCTCAGCCTGAGTCAGTCTGCTGTGAGCTGGAAACTCAGGCGACTTGAAGATCAGCTTCAGTGTCAGCTCCTGACACGTCACGCAGGGAAAGCCTGCCCGACTGAAAAGGGCAGCGTGTTACTCCAGCATGCGGTGAAAATACTCAGCGAACACGATAACGCTGTGGCCTATTTTTCACCTTCGGCATTGCGCGGAAAGCTCCGTGTTGGGGTAACTGAACACATTTCTCTGACAGAAGTATGTTCAGTTATTGCTCTGTTCACTCACCATCATCCTGAGGTGGATGTCCAGATGGTTGTTGAGCAAAGCCATCTCCTGCGTCAGCATTTTTCTGAGGGGGGACTGGACATCATTTTACACCAGGATTTCACGGGCATGGCCAGCGGCGAAGACAAGGTACTCTGGACAGAAAAATTATACTGGTGTGCACCTCCTTCGTGGCGGTATGCATCCGGTAATCGCCTTAAACTGATCACCTGGGGGACAGATTGTTTTTATCGCCGTATGGCTGAGGAGAAACTGAATCAGGCTGATATTACCTTTATGGTGATGCTGGAGTGCCCTTCAGTGGCAGGTATGCTTGCGGCGATAAATGCAGGCCTTGGGGTGGGAATAATGAATGAATTCAGCATCGCAAAACCGGTTAGCGCTCTTTGCGAACTTGAACAGAGGATGCCGTTGCCGTCGGTGGATTGTCTGCTACGTGTGAACGAACACCGCTATAACCCTGCAAGTGAGGCTTTCTGTCTGATACTGAGCCGGCTGATGCACAGATCTGCTAAGGCGGGGGATATCAATAGCAGTCAGTCATGATTTTATCGAAGAGGCATGCGACTTTCTGATTCATTAATAGCGGGTCGCGGTGGCTGCATAATACATATTACCGTTAACTGAACGGCATCTTTAAATAGTCTCCTGATATTTCATTTAGAAGAATATTAAATTTAATTCGTCAATAAAAATATTCCCATTCTTCGTGCGGGTTCAAGGTAAATTTTATCTGAGCACGATATATTTTCAGCTTGTCGTATTTTGGATGCCCGGGAATGTACGAATTCAATTTGATATTGCTGCTGTTACAACAAATGTGCGTGTTTTTGGTGATTGCCTGGCTGATGAGTAAAACGCGGTTATTTATTCCGCTGGTTCAGGTGTCGGTTCGGCTGCCACATAAGTTATTGTGTTACATCACGTTTTCCATTTTTTGCATTATGGGAACCTACTTTGGCCTGCATATCGAGGACTCTATTGCCAATACCCGTGCGATTGGCGCCGTGATGGGCGGGTTGCTCGGCGGCCCGGTGGTCGGGGGGTTAGTGGGGCTGACCGGCGGGATCCACCGTTATTCGATGGGCGGTATGACAGCGCTGAGCTGCATGATTTCAACCATCGCCGAGGGATTATTAGGGGGTCTGGTACACAGCGTTTTGATCAAACGTGGACGTATCGATAAGTTATTTAATCCGCTGGTAGCGGCCGGTGTCACCTTTGTTGCAGAAATACTGCAAATGCTAATCATCCTGCTTATTGCCCGCCCGTTTCACGATGCGCTTAATCTGGTTGGCAGCATTGCCGCACCGATGATGGTGACGAATACCCTCGGGGCCGCGATGTTTATGCGTATCCTGCTGGATAAGCGGGCAATGTTCGAAAAATATACCTCGGCGTTTTCGGCCACCGCGCTGAAAGTGGCCGCCTCGACGGAAGGCATTTTGCGACGCGGGTTCAACGAAGAGAACAGCATGAAAGTGGCACAGGTGCTGCTGAAAGAGCTGGATATCGGGGCTGTGGCGATTACCGATCGTGAGAAATTGCTGGCCTTTACCGGTATCGGCGACGATCACCATCTGGTGGGCAAACCCATCTCATCACAATATACCTGGCGTGCTATCGAGAACGATGAAGTGGTGTATGCCGACGGCAACGAGATGCCTTATCGCTGTTCGCTGCATCCCAGCTGCAAGCTGGGTTCAACCCTGGTGATCCCGCTGCGGGGCGAAAATCAGCGGGTGATTGGCACGATCAAATTGTATGAAGTTCGCAACCGTCTGTTCAGCTCCATCAACCGCACATTGGGCGAGGGGATTGCCCAGTTGCTGTCGGCGCAGATCCTCGCCGGTAAATTTGAGCAACAAAAAGCGTTGCTGGCGCAGTCTGAAATCAAGCTGTTGCATGCTCAGGTTAATCCGCATTTCTTATTCAACGCCCTCAATACGTTAATGGCGGTGATCCGCCACGACAGTGATAAAGCCGGTCAACTGGTGCAGTACCTGTCGACCTTCTTTCGCAAGAATCTCAAACGCTCTTCTGAAGTCGTGACGCTGGCGGATGAACTGGAGCATGTGAATGCCTATCTGCAAATCGAGCTGGCAAGATTTCCGTCGCAACTGAAGGTGGATTTACAGGTGCCGGAGGCCTTTTCTGATCAGAGCCTGCCTGCTTTCACCCTGCAACCGTTAGTGGAAAATGCCATCAAACATGGCACTTCTCAGTTGCTGAGCAATGGCAATATTGTGATCCGCGCTTACAGTGAGGGCGAAATGGTGATCATCGAAGTGGAAGATAACGCCGGGTTATATCAGCCGGAAGAAAGCAGCGACGGGTTAGGTATGAGCCTGGTCGATAAACGTCTGCGGGCGCGCTTTGGCGATGATTATGGCATTACGGTCAGTTGTAAACCGGATGATTTCACCCGCGTCACGTTACGGCTGCCTGCGGAGGGTGCGCCATGTTAAGAGTGCTGATTGTCGATGATGAGCCGCTGGCGCTGGAAAATTTACGTTTACAGCTTCAGGATGAAAGCGATATTGAAATTGTCGGTGAATGTACCAACGCCATTGAAGCGATCGGCGTGATCCACAAAATCCGCCCTGACATTGTTTTTCTCGATATTCAGATGCCGCGCATCAGCGGGCTGGAAATGGTCGGTATGCTCGATCAGCAACATCGCCCGCACATCGTTTTCCTCACCGCGTTCGAGGAATATGCGGTACAGGCGTTTGAACAGTGCGCGTTTGACTACTTACTCAAACCCATCCAGGCGGCGCGGCTTCAGAAAACGCTGGCGAGATTACGACTGGGCTATCAGGAGCAGGATGTCTCACAGTTACCGCAATATCAGCAGCCGCTGAAGTTTATCCCCTGTATCAGCAGTAACCGTATCTGGTTGTTGCAGCTTGAAGATGTGGCTTTTGTCAGCAGCCGGGTCGGCGGGGTGTATGTCACCGGACAGGACGGCAAAGAAACATTCACCGAACTGACCCTGCGCACGCTGGAAGTTCGTACGCCGTTGTTACGTTGTCACCGGCAATATCTGGTGAATATGGATTATCTGAAGGAGATCCGTCTGGAGGATAAGAACCAGGCGGAACTGCTGCTGCGTGATGGTCAGATTGTGCCGGTCAGCCGCCGCTATCTGAAATCACTGAAAGAGACGGTGGGGCTGTAAACCCCGCCGCTTTTCTTTTGGACACATGGGTCAGACAGGGCTGGCCGGACGCAGCCGGGCAAAGGCCGCGCGGATTTCGGTTTCGGGCAACTGCATGCCAATGAAAACTAACGCACTGCGCGGCGTTTCCTCCGGCAGCCACTCGCGATCCCAGTCGGCGCTGTAGAGGCGCTGTACGCCCTGAAACAGCAGGCGGCACGGGTGATCGGCTATCCATAACATCCCTTTATAACGCATCAGGTTATCGGCAAAACTGGCCAGCAGTTCTTCCATCACCTTCGATATCGCGGTCAGCGCCACCGGATAATCCAGTTCCACCACAATCGAGGAAACGGTGTTTTGCTGTGGCGCGAGGCGATGGAACAGCGGTCTGGCAGCGACCACGTCTTCCTCCAGCATAAATCCGCGGGTATCAAACAGCAGCGCCGGATCGATATCTCCCTGAACTGTTTTATAAACCGGTGCACGGGCATTAATCCGTTGCAGCCGCTCCGTCAGCTCAGAACATTCACCGGACACATCAGTTTTAGTCAGCAGGATGCGGTCGGCATAACCAATCTGCGACTGCGCCAGCGGGAACTGATCCAACTGAGACATGGCATGCACGGCATCCACCAGCGTGATAACGCCATCTAACACATATCTTTCACAGATGACTTCATGCGCGAAAAACGCCTGAAGGATCGGTCCGGGGTCGGCCATGCCGGTGCATTCGATTATCAGCCGGTCAAACTGCACCTCGCCTTTATCTACGCTGTCGAGCAAATCCAGCAGCGCCGATTCCAGCTCGCCCGAACGGGTACAGCAGATGCAGCCGTTGGATAAAGTGGTGATACGTGTGGCACGGTCGCCAATCAGCTGGTTATCGATGGGCATCTCGCCAAATTCATTCTCGATCACCGCAATTTTCATCTCGTGCTGGGTATGCAAGATCTGGCGTAAAAGCGTGGTTTTCCCGGCACCCAGGAAGCCTGTTAATACTGTCACTGCAATTGGCGTCATAATTTTATTCCCCTTAACAACAGCGCATTCCGCCTTTACCATCTCCGCCGTAACGCGCCTGCTGGCGCTCGCGGAAAAATTCCTCGTAGGTCATTGGCGGCGTATCCGGGTGGTTGGTCTGCATATGCAGGACGTAGGTGTCGTAATCCGGTATGCCTACCAGCATACGTGCGGCCTGACCGAGGTATTTCTTCGCCGCACCTAAGTTGTCAAACATACGTACTCCTTTGTATTTATGCTGAAAAGCCCCGCGGGTGCGGGGCTTTGAGGTAAACGGTCAGTGCCCGGAGGAGATTTTTATCCCTTCCGCAGGAACCGGCACATAAGGCGTTTCCTTATCGGTACGTTTGTCGGTTTTACGTGCCTGCAGGCAGGCGCGGATACCGTAGAAAATGATGCTGTACACCACAATCAGGAACAGAACACTCAGCCCGGCGTTGGTGTAGTTGTTGATGACAATATGGTGCATATTGCTGACTTGTTCTGGTGTCAGGTTCGCGCCGCCAGTGGCAATGCGTTCTTTATACTGACCGGCCATGTAGAAGAAGCCTTCCATCTGTGCATTGGTGCTGAACAGTTTCAGACCCAGCGCCCAGGTGGTGCAGATAAGCAGCCAGATGGCTGGCAGCATGGTGACCCAGATGTACTTCGTGCGTTTCATTTTCACCAGCACGACGGTGGCGAGGATCAGCGCGACGGCGGCCAGCATCTGGTTTGAGATACCGAACAGCGGCCACAGGCTTTTTACGCCACCCAGCGGATCGACCACGCCCTGATACAGCAGATAACCCCACAGCCCGACGCAGCCTGCAGTGCCGATAATCCCGGCGACCAGCGAATCGGTTTTTTTCAGGAACGGGATAAAGTTACCCAGCAGATCCTGCAACATAAAGCGGCCGGAACGGGTGCCCGCATCCAGTGCGGTCAGGATGAACAGCGCTTCAAACAGAATGCCGAAGTGATACCAGAAGCCCATATCGGCCAGCGGCATAATTTTGTGGAACACATGCGCAATCCCGACGGCCAGCGTGGGTGCACCACCTGCGCGGTTCAGCACTGAGGGTTCGCCGATGTCTTTCGCCGTTTGCATAATCTGCTCAGGCGAGATCACAAATCCCCATGAACTGACGGTTGCTGCGGCGTGCGCCGTGACGTCTTTCAGTTGCGCCAGAATCATCGGCGCATGATCACCGCCCAGTTCGTGCAGGTTTGGCATGGTGATGCCCAGACCGGCTGGCGGGGTATTCATGGCGAAGTACAAACCCGGCTCGATGATTGATGCCGCGACCAGCGCCATCACCGCCACGAAGGATTCCATCAGCATTGCGCCGTAACCGATAAACCGTGCATCGGTTTCGCAGGCCAGCAGTTTAGGCGTGGTGCCGGAGGCGATCAGTGCGTGGAAACCAGACACCGCACCGCAGGCGATGGTAATAAACAGGAACGGGAACAGCGCGCCTTTCCACAACGGACCTGTGCCGTCGATGTACTGGGTCAGGGCAGGCATTTTCAGTTCCGGATTGAGGATCACGATACCGATCGCCAGCCCGACGATAACGCCGATTTTCAGGAATGTTGCCAGATAATCACGCGGCGCCAGAATCAGCCACACCGGCAACAGAGCGGAGACAAACGCATAACCAATCAGGGTAAAGGTAATGGTGGTGTCTTTGAAGGTCAGCGCCGGACCCCAGTAAGGATCGCTGGCGATAACGCCACCGAACCAGATAGCCGCGACAAGCAGGATCACGCCAATCACCGAGATCTCACCCACGCGACCCGGGCGGATAAAGCGCATATAGATGCCCATAAACAGGGCAATCGGCACCGTAGAACACACGGTAAACACGCCCCACGGGCTTTCAGCCAGTGCTTTCACCACGATTAAGGCCAGCACCGCCAGAATAATAATCATGATCAGGAAACAGCCGAACAGGGCGATAGTGCCCGGCACCGGCCCCATCTCTTCCTTGATCATCTCGCCCAGGGACGCACCGTTCCGGCGTGAAGAGATGAACAGCACCATGAAGTCCTGCACCGCACCGGCCAGAACCACACCGGCCAGCAACCACAGAACGCCCGGCAGATACCCCATTTGCGCGGCGAGCACAGGCCCGACTAACGGACCCGCCCCGGCGATAGCGGCAAAATGGTGGCCGAACAGTACGTTGCGGTTGGTCGGCACATAGTTCAGGCCGTCATTGTTGATTACCGCAGGCGTCGAGCGCGAAGGGTCGAGTTTCATGACCTTTTGCGCGATATACAGGCTGTAATAGCGATAGGCCACCAGATAAACCGAGACAGAGGCCACGACTATCCATAAGGCGCTGATATGTTCACCCCGCCGCAGGGCAACCACACCCAGACAGCAGGCACCGAGGAGAGCCACAATCATCCACGGTATGTGCTTGAATAATGCTTTTTTATTCATAAATAACCCGGTTATTTTAAAAGACTCACGAAATACCCGTCTCTGTTTTCTTTATTAAGGACCGCTTTCAGAGAGGCAGGGACCTGTTTTGTTACACACTTTACTGCCCGCATAGGGTGCCAAATTCGCAGGCGCGCAGGGGGGAAACTTGGTAAGCGGTCACAGAGGGAGATAAGCGGTTATTACGCGGAATAAGCGGTTCAGGGAGCGATTAATGCAGCAAAATCTGTGATTTAGATCACTGGGCCGGTTATGCCTGAAAGCCCGGGCATCGGCGTAACTTTTGTGGCAGAGCCGTGTTTTGACAGGTAAATTATTCATTTGCTAAATGATCCGAGGGATCAATCAACACATTCAGGGAGTTTTTATGAAAGGTAAGTTTCCGCAAGGCTTTATGTGGGGCGGGGCAACGGCGGCCAATCAGGTTGAAGGTGCTTACGATCAGGATGGCAAAGGGCTGTCCATCGTCGATGCGATTCCGGGTGGCAAAGCGCGTCTGAACATCGTTTCCTCACCGGAATTTGATTTCACCCTTGATCCTGCAAACTACACGTATCCCAATCATAAAGGCATCGATCACTATCATCGCTTTCAGGAAGATATCGCGCTGTTCGCGGAAATGGGATTCAAATGTTACCGCTTTTCTATCGCCTGGACCCGCATCTACCCGAACGGTGTTGAACAGGAGCCTAACGAAGCCGGGCTGAAGCATTACGATCAGGTGATTGACGCCTGTATTGCACACGGTATCGAACCGGTGATCACCATTTCCCATTATGAGATGCCGCTCCATCTGGCCACTGCGTTTGGCGGCTGGAAAAACCGTGAACTGATTGGTCACTTCGAGCGTTTTGCCCGCACGGTGCTGACCCGCTTTGGGCATAAAGTGAAGTACTGGATGACTTTCAACGAGATCAACAGCGCGGCACATTTCCCGATCATGAGTCAGGGGCTGACGGTGAAAACCGGCGCACTTGAGGCGCAGGCGAAATTCCAGGCGTGGCATAACCAGTTTGTCGCCAGCAGTCTGGCGGTCAAAATCGCCCATGAAACCAACGCACAGATTCAGATTGGTTGCATGATCCTGTTTGCCACCAACTACGCTTATGACTGTAATCCGGTCAATCAACTGGAAACCCTGAAAGAGACGCAGGCGTTTAATTTCTACTGCGCCGACGTGCAGGCCGGTGGTAAATATCCGTATTACGCCAAAAGTTTATGGAAGTCTCAGGGTGTTGAACTGGATATTCAGCCGGGTGATTTAGCGCTGATTAAAGAACATACGGTGGATTACATTGGTTTCAGCTACTACATGTCTTCAACCATCAACAAAACCAATCCTGATGCGGTTTCGGCGCAGGGCAACTTGCTTGGCGGCGCGCGCAATCCGTTCCTCGAAGCCAGTGAATGGGGCTGGGAAATCGATCCGGTCGGCCTGCGTATTGCCCTCAATCAACTGTACGATCGCTATGAAAAGCCGTTGTTTATTGTCGAGAACGGGCTGGGCGCCGTCGATAAGCCGGATGAAAACCACTTTATTGCCGATGATTACCGTATCAACTATCTGCGCCAGCATATTCAGGCGATGGCTGAAGCCATTGACGACGGCGTGGAACTGATGGGATATACCCCGTGGGGATGTATTGATCTGGTGAGTATGTCTACCGGTGAGATGAGTAAACGCTACGGTCTGATTTATGTCGACCTCGACGATAAGATTTCCGGCACCGGTAACCGTTACAGGAAGAAATCGTTCCACTGGTATCAGAAAGTGATCGAGACGAACGGCGCAGATATCAGCTGATATTCCCCCGCCAGGTTTGAAAACAGTCCGGGTGATAGCCGGACTGTTTTCACCAACCTTAAGTCAGCAAGTCATCGAAGACGCTGGCGCTGATTTTCGTGAGCGTGGCGAACGTGAGTGGCATTCATCAGAGGCTGTTTCCTTTCCTCGTGGCTTGCATGAATAATTTCACCTCGCCACTGGTAAGTCTGAATATCGGGTTGTGTAAGCGGGAGAAAGCATCTCTCGTTTCATCGCCCAGTTTTTTTCAATACCCTGTCCTGCAAACCAGATCTTTCCTTTCCCGGAGTTATTTAATTTATCGATAGCCTCCATTAACGCTGCACTGTTTTTTCGTGGAGCATTATCGTCAAATAAATTTAGCTGCGCTACTCCATTACTGAAAAAATCAGCCAACATAACGCCAGCCTTCATATATTGATGGCCATCAACCCATATTCTCTTCAGGGAGTTCGTGGCCGAATTTATAATGTCACGAGTATCATTAGAAGGGGGCAGTAGCTTCATGGATGCTTGATTTCCATAGTATGTTTCATTATGTGCGTGTGGGCTGGTATGAAGGAAAACACTAACGAAACGGCAGAACTGGCGCTCACTACGTAGTTTTTCTGATGCTCGCTCAGCATAGTCACAAATGGCTTGATGCATATCCGAATACTGAGTTATGCGGTTGCCAAAAGATCTACTGCAGATGATCTGTTGTTTTTTTGGTGCAAACTCTTCCGGTTCAAAACATTGTTCACCTCGAAGTTCACGAACAGTCCTTTCGAGAACAACACTGAAGTGTTTTCTTATTACCCATAATGAGCTTTCAGCCAGGTCAAGTGCTGTATTAATACCCATTGAATTAAGTTTCTTACTAATTCTCCGACCAATGCCCCAGACATCCTCAACAGAGATAATTGCCAGTAGCCTGCGCTGACGTTCAATATTCGATAAGTCGACAATGCCACCAGTGCCACGCCATTTCTTGGCTGCATGGTTAGCTAACTTTGCTAATGTCTTTGTTTGTGCAATACCAACCCCCACAGTTAATCCTGTATTTTTAAATACTCTATTTTTCATTTCATGACCGAAGCAATTTAGGGGCATGCAATTTATTACCCCAGATAAATTAACGAAGGCTTCGTCTATTGAGTAAACTTCGATCGAAGGAGACATTTCAGTTAGCGTCTGCATAACTCGCTCACTTAGATCGGCATAAAGTGCATAATTAGAACTGAATACATAAACCCTGGAGCTATATGCATTGTTTTTTATTTTAAAAAATGGCTCACCCATTTTAATACCAAGGGATTTTGCCTCGGCTGAGCGAGAAATAATACAGCCATCGTTATTGGAAACGACGACAACAGGCTTCCCCTGCAAGTCTGGCCGAAAAACAGTTTCGCAAGAAGTATAAAAACTATTTACGTCGATGAGAGCGAACATAATTATTTATGCGCCTTAATACTAAAAATGACCACTCCGAATATTTCTAATTCTTCTGCATTTTGAAATGAAATCGAAGAATAATCATCGTTGTGAGGTACTAGCTGTAGATAAGGATGAGTACGAAGTTCTTTCACGGTGAATTCACCTGAAACAGCAGCAATAACAATATCGCCATGTACGGCTGAAAGCGAGCGATCCACCACTAAAAGATCCCCATCACTGATGCCGGCGCCATGCATAGACTCCCCGCTAACTTTTATGAAGTAAGTGGCACTCGGATGTCTTATCAGCAATTTGTTGAGATCCAGTCTGTCCTCGACATAGTCCTGCGCTGGGCTCGGAAAGCCACAGGGCACTTTCTCAGAGAAGAGAGGAAGCATGACTGGTTGAGAAGCCTCAGTTGGTCGAATGAGCTGCATGATGTTGATCCCGATATACTGTGTTTATATACAGTATTGCTGAATGCAGCTAAGGATCAAGAAACTTGTGAAGCGATTCCTGAAAGTGCTTGAAGTGTCTGTTAATTTAGTTTGTGTGGTATCCAATATAGTTTTGTTGCCTGACTTAAACTCAGTTCAGCGAAACCGTAGCACTCTGACGGTAAGTCACCTCGGTCCCTGCTCTTCGATGAAGAACTGGCTTTCGGCACGTAATAAGAATGCAGTTCAGTCCACACAGTTCTGATTCAGGATCCATGATGAGACAGTCCTGAGCGCCCCGGCCGAATATGAGTATCTCCCTGACAGCAGAAAAAGTCCCTGTTTCCACAAAGGCCACTGAGAAGCAAGTTGATAATCAAACCATTCGCTTCGTAAAAGTCCGTGAGTTGCCTCCGGCAACTGCCTGATACAGCGGGGAGTGCCCGCTGGTAGTGCTTTGGCCCAGACCGCGGCTGTTTCATCAGCGTCTACATTTCGGTCATCCTGGCCCATCAGAATTAATACCGGAGTATGTGTACCGGAAATATCTTTCGTCGCATCAGCCAGGGAATTCCTGCGTTCGAAGTCCTGGCGCGTACATTGGGAGTGGCAGGGGAGAACCGCTGCTTCTTCTGTAAACTGGCGGTCAAAAACCACGGCTTCATGTTTTTTAGCATCCTGAATATCATTCAGGGAGCGACCTTCGACTTTAAGTCGTTGCCCTGTATAGTATATGCCCTGATTACGCCAGTTTATCGCCGCACCTATCAGCACAACAAACTCAGTTGTTGTCAGTTGGCTCGCCTGCGGTACAACCCAACCTGCCTGCGAGAATCCAAGATAACCTCCGCGACTTTTTTTCAGTTCCGGCTGCTCTCTCAGTTTTTTTAACGCCAAAACCGCCTCCTCTGCGCGATCTGACATTGTCTGTGCCAGCCAGTTACCTGTACTTTTATCCACACCAGGTTTATCCCATGAAAAAACGGCAATTCCCTGTGAGACAAGGAATTTAACCAATGGAATATATCCACCTTCTGACCAGCGGTCCTGAGGTCCGTCTCCATGAACTAAAAGCACAAACGGAGGAGAAACCTTACCTGGAGGCATAATCAACGTCCCCATCAGAACATCGTTATTATGCTTAAAAGATATAGAACGTTGTTGCCCGTACCCTGAAAGATCGAAATCATATAATCGGCTAAGCAAAAAAATAATGAGAACGACAATCATAATTGAAAATGACACAATATATTTAATCATGTATAGCTCTTTATAATTTATAAAATTAAATATCAGCCGACTTTTTTAATACTTTATAGAACAGGATGTCAATGACTTAAAATTCGAAGCTCCTGACAGTAATAATCTCAGTGCTGCTGTGGGCGTTAACTTCCACTTCAGGGATGAACAAATGGAAATTAAGTGAGATTTACCAACAGTAACTGGCGGAGCTTCACCGCTATTTATCCTTAAAGCGCATCGCCAGCCACTGAGCATGCTGCTGCGTCACCAACAGTTGATCATCTTGCTCGCGCCACTGAATATCCCCCTGGCTAAGACAGCGCCTGAGCTGCTCCAGTGATGCTACCTGGAAACAGAGCGCCACCATTTTCGCCGGTGCCTGCGCAGCGACAGGCGGAAGCGCGAATTCCAGACGTGCTTGTTGATGAGTGATAATACGCAGGCAGCAGGTCCCTGAATCAAGCACATAACCACCGTTGGCCTCCGCGCGGGCCTCCACACTGAACAACTGGTGATACAGCGCCAGCGTCTGTTCAGGTTGAGGCGAGGCAATAACGAAGGCAGACAGCGCTTGCACGCCATTAGGATGTACCCGCCAGGCGGGCTGCCAAACGGCCTGCGGCGTTTGATGTTCGCAGAAAAAACTGAAGCCGTATGCCAGGGCGCTGGCGCGGATCCGCGAGATGCAGAACCGGGCCTCAGTCTGGCTGCCGTCCGGCAATATCACCGGGCGTGAGAAGCGGGTCGGCGGTTCGCCATCGAGTTGACATTGCCGGAGGTGCTGCCATACCGCATGCGCATCCCGGGTTTTCCAGACCAGTCCGGCAAGGCCTGGCGCAACGTTCCACAAACCTCGCGAGTCTGTCTGACTGGCAGGCTCATAACCTAAAAGTTCCAGATAGTTATCTGCAAAGACGGCCAGATGGTTGCTGGAGCCCATCGAATGGTGCCCCCGTGTACTGAGCTGAAATCCCATCCGCTGGAACAGGCCTTGCGCCTGATCCAGTTCTTCATCGACATTAATCACCGCGTGATCGATAACCGGGGTAATCGGCATAGTGTCTTCCTTCTTTTCTTTTTACTGATCCTGTCAGGCGGCACGACCGCCAAAATAGAGTTCGCGCATACGGGGGTCGTGTAGCAGGTCCTGCGCGCAGCCCTCCATCGCCACTTTCCCCAGCGCCAGAACATAGACCCGGTCGGAAATGTGCAGTGCCTCCATAGCATTCTGCTCGACCATTAAAATGGTCACTTTTTCCTGGCGGCGAATGGTTTGTATGGCGCTAAAAACTTCCGTAAGCATTTTCGGTGACAGCCCGGCCGAAGGTTCATCGAGCAGCAGTACTGCGGGTTCAGGCATCAGAGCCCTTGCCAGCGCGAGGATTTGTCGCTCGCCGCCGGAAAGCGCTGACGCGGGTGATTGCCATTTTTTATGTAACACCGGGTAATTTTCCGCCAGTTGCGCCATTCGCTGCTTACGTTGGCCTGGCGGTAAAAATTGTCCCCCGGTTTGCAGATTTTCTGCCACGGTCAGATTGTTGAAGACGTTGTCCAGTTGTGGGACAAATCCGAGTGAGCATTCACGGATTTTCCGGTGCACCGGAATTTTTGCCGTTTCGCATCCATCGATTTCAACCCGTCCTTCGCGCGGGGAGACAAATCCGGCAATCGATTTCAGCAAGGTGGATTTGCCGCAGCCATTTGGCCCCAACAGCGTCACGATTTCCGCCTGTTCAACGTGCAATGAAATACCGTGCAGAATATCAATCCCCGGGGTATAACCGGCGACCACGTTTTCGAGGGTAATCATACGGCCTCCTGCAATGTTGCGGTGCTTTGCCCTAAATAGGCATCCAGTACTTGCTGGTTCTGCGCCAGTTCATCCGGGCGGCAACTGGCGACAATCTGTCCGCGATCCAGCACGATGCAGCGCTGGCACAGGGTGTTTATAAAATGCATATCGTGTTCAATAACCAAAAGTGAAATACCCTGACGGCTCAGGTTGACCAACGTTTCCACCAGTTCCTGGCGTAATTTCGGGTGCACACCGGCCATAGGCTCATCCAGCATCAGCAGCGTCGGTTTACCCATCAGCGCACAGGCAATACCCAGTAATTTTTTCTGTCCGCCGGAAAGCGCCGCAGCAGGCAGATCTTTAACTTTGGTTAACAGCAAGGTATCCAGTAATTCGCTGGCGCGGGTTCTGTCTTCCTGTTCGGCTTTACGCCCGGAAGCCAGTCCCAGCAGACCGTTGAATAACCCGTGCTGACGAGTACCGGCAGTCATCACGACTTCCATCACGCTCATCTTTTCCGGCATGACGGGGAGCTGGAAGGTGCGTGCAATGCCAGCCTGGATGATCCGGTGGCTGGGCTGACGAGTAATGGACTGTCCATCAAATGTGATGCTGCCGCCATCCGGCCGGTTAAACCCGGAAATGGTGTTGAGCAGCGTACTTTTACCGGAACCATTCGGCCCGAGCAGGCCAAGAATCTCCCCCTTTTCCAGCGTAAATGATACGGATGTCAGTACCTGGTTGCCGCCAAAGGATTTGCTGATGTCAGCCACTTCAAGCAAACGGCTCATGAGAAAGTCCTTAATTTTTCCGGTAACAGACCACCTGGCCGTGTGAGCAGACACAGTAATAAAGCCAGACCCACCAACCCCAGGCGTAGCGCGCCAGTCAGGTCTGAACTGATGTGGAAATAGTCTTTTGCAAAGGGGATAAAGTTATACAGCCCTTCCACCAGCAACACGCCCAGCAACACGCCGCGCACATTGCCAATACCACCGATCATCACCATGCTCCAGATAAGAAAGGTTTCCGACGAAAGCAGGTAATCCGGGCTGACATAATCGGTGTACCAGGCCAGTAACATACCGGCCAGACAGCACATCACAGCACTGCTCATCAACGCCCGGCATTTCAGCCACGGCAGCGCATAGCCCATGCAGATCGCTAACTGAGGTTGTTCGCGCATCAGGCGCAGCGCCCGCCCAAACCGGCTGGCGCCGATACGCAGGCTGGCGAGCGTGGCGACGATGACGCTGAACAGAATAATGATCGCGAAGATACGCGTATCGGTGACGGTATCACCGGTCGACCAGGGCGAAGACAGGCCGCCAATCCCCTGCGCGCCGCCCGTCAGTGCGTCTTCATTGACGACGGCAATGCGGATGATTTCAGCCAGCGCCAACGTGGCAATGCCCCAGTAGTCCGCCGTTAGCTGACGCCCCAGCAACGCCATCAGCGCGCTGATAACAATGGCACACAGTAACCCGGCTGGGATCACCACCCACAGCGGCAACCCAAAATTGTTTCCCAGACCGACGGCATAAGCGCCGGTTCCGACAAACACAATGTGACCGAAATTCAGCAAACCGGCGTAACCTGCCTGTAAATTCAGGGCAAGCGCGATAATGGCATAGATCCCGGCAAGGCAAAGGATATGCAGTAAAAACTCAGACACGGCGGACCTCCCGGTTAAACAGGCCATAAGGACGCAGTAACAGCGCCAGCAGCAGAATGACAAACGATGAGGCGTTCACCCAGGTCACCGGGATAAACAATAAGTCGCCGCCGAACAGCCAGCTCCAGTCGATATTGGTCACGAGGGTTTCGGTTGCAGCGATAAGAAGTGCACCAAAAATGGCACCCATTGGATTTCCCAGCCCGCCGAGAATGGCGGCAGCGAGCACCGGCAACATCAGATCATTGCCCTGGTTGACCCATGCGCTGGCATTCATCGCCAGCATACTGCCTCCCACAGCGGCCAGCATTCCAGCCAACAAGTTGACGGTGTGGATAATTGCGCTGGCATTTAACCCGGAGGCTGCTGCCAGATCCCGGTTACTTGCCAGCGCACGGATAGCGCGACCTTGCGGCGTACGAAACAGCAACAGGCTGAACACCACCACCAGCGAAATCGTGACGCCAAGACCCCAGAGTTCGTCAGAGGAGATTCGGGTGTCCCCAACCTGCAAGAGCGCACCCACAGGCAGGGAATAATTCACCGGGGCCGATCCCTCAACCCCGAGAACCAGTGCGATCAGCACCATCGATACTGCAAGCGATCCGATCATGGCGTTAGCGGTACCGCTTTTCAGCAGTGGCTGATAAACCCAGTGATGCAAAATCATGGACAGCATGCCGCAGACCAATGCAGAAAACACGATTGCCAGAGCCAACGGCATGCCAAGACGAAGCCCGGCGGCGGTGATAAATGAACCGACCATGGCATATTGCATATGAGCGATGTTGGCGAACCGTACCAGCCCGTAAACCAGGCTTAATCCCAGCGCGACCAGCGACAAATCCGCAGTGCGAATCAATGTATCAATCAAAAACTGCAGCATGGTTTTTCCCCGATGATGTAGCGTGAACTGGCAAGATAAAGCGGCTCGTTACCGGGGAACCGGTACGCCATTAAACGCTTTCACTTTCAGGTAGGGCTGAGACATACGCTGGTTATCGGCATCCAGATTTAATGTACCGGTAATGCCGGTAAAACCAGGCGCAACGGTTTTCATTGCCGCGATCATGGCTGCCGGATCGGCACTGTGCGCTTTGTCGATAGCTGCCGCCGCCAGCATTACGCTATCCCAGGCATAGCTACCGTACACAGAGCGAGGTTTCTCATGGAATTTTTTCTGGTACAGCTCAGCATAATTTACGCCGTGACCACCCGACGTTTTCTGGTCAATACCTGCGACTTCCATACCAACCTGCCCGTTGGTGTACTGCGCCGGGGAACCTTCAACGGCCATGGTTAAATACATGCCATACCAGGGCGTTTTATTCAGACCCAGCTCCCAGGCCTCACGGTTCAGCACAATGGCATCCTGGCCGTAGCTGGTGTAAACGTAGGCTTGCGGATGAGCGCGAGAAATTTGTTCCAGCTCGCGGCGATAAGAAGGCTGACCGCTGGCATAGAGCACTTTGGCGACCACTTTGCCCCCGGCTTTTTCAAACGCGTTGGTGAACTGCTTCGCCATACCCTGACCGTAAGCACCATCCGGGGCGATAAAGGCCACTTTGCTGTAACCGAGCTGGCGCACATCTTCTGCCGAGAAGCTTGCGGAAAGAGAATCCAGGCCAATAACGCTCCAGGAGGTAGCGCCGATTTTGCGGATATCGGTGCTGGTACCGGAAATATTGATGTGCAGCAGATTGTTCTTCACCAGATATTGCCCAACCGGAATGGTGACACCAGAGGAAAAACTGCCCATCACTAAAGGGACATGGTTAACCTGAGTTAACTTACGTACGGCATTCAGGCCTGTAACCGGGCTTTCGGCGGAATCTTCCACGATCACATGTAATGGCTGACCATTAACGCCGCCCTGGGCATTAACCTGTTCAACCGCCAGTTCAATACCACGACGCTGATCTTCACCAATGCTGGCGCTGGTGCCGGTTAAGGGCAAAATTGCACCAATGTTCACATCGGCCTGCGCCGTGCGCGCCAGACCAAACAACGTCATACCTGCCAGTGTTGACAGCATCATGCCTTGCCCGAAACGATTTTTCATGTTGGTTCTCCGGTTTGCTGTTGCCGGCTTCTGAGGCCGGTGTTTTGTCGCCTGCGCAAATGTGCACAAGTCTGCCTGGTAATGCCGAAAAAGAGCGCACTAAAGTGAATATATAAGTGCATACACTTGTGTATTAAGCAAAGACGATGCCAGATAACAGGACGTTCCCGGTATCAAGTGCTTATTTCAGGTTAAACGAATGCAAATTCATGAATAAATACAATGGAATCGAAAATATCTAAAAAACTTTCGTTTTCATTTTTATCAGGGTCAATAAAAATATCTGTGTGCACAAGTGAATACACTTTGAATCATTTTAGTGCAATGCTGCCGTAAAATGGTGCGGGGAAAATACATAAGAATAAATAAGATGAAAAATGCTTATGAATGAGTAATTTTTTAATTAAAGAAAAGTGTATTCACTTTTGTGTTGAGTTGTTTTTTTTGCTGTGCTATCTATAAAAACATTACGTGAAATAATCTTTGCCGCATTTTTATTTTCGTGCTGAGCATGCGGTAAATTAAGGGGTTAATGTGGTTATCATAAAAAAGAAATCCCGTAGCGCTGACAGTGTGGAAAAGGTCTACGAGAAAGTGAAAGGCATGGCGATTGATTACTACTTTCGTCCCGGCGAACGGGTGAATGAAGTTGAGCTTGCGGCACAACTGGGGGTCTCGCGTACACCAGTGCGGGAAGCGCTGAACCGTCTGGCAAAAGACGGCTTTATGAATTTTGTACCCAACCGGGGTTTTTACTCCCGTGACCTGACGCCGGAAGGTGTCCGCGAACTTTATGAGGTGCGAATGGTTATAGAGCAATCGACCTTTCGTTTCGCCTGCCTGCGGGCAACAGATGAAGAGATCGCTACGACCACGGCTATCTGGGAAGAAGTGAGCCAGCATCGCCCGGCGCAAACCGAACAGGATTGGGCGAAGATTGCGGAAATTGATGAGCGTTTCCACATGGAAATAGCCCGTATTTCCCATAATAGTCGGCTCTATGAAATGCTCGATAGTCTGAATTCGCTGAGCCGCTTTTTCCGGCGTATCGATCTCGAAACGCCCGTGCGCAGGAACAATGCCTATGACGAGCATGTCGAAATTATCGCAGCATTACGCCAGCGGAATATCGAAAAAGGCGTGGTGCTGATTGAGCAACATATTTCATTGAGTGCCGAGCACGCGGTTGAAGTCACAAAAGAAGGGCTTGCCAGGATTTATTTTGGGAAGCCCTGAGCCACTCTTTTCATTAGGTCCAAAACGATAATTTAATCAGCTACCAGAGGGCATTACGCGTTCCGGTAATTCATTCACAGCGTCATGCTGCGGCATTGTGCCGGGAAAATGTAGAGGATATATGCGCTCCATTCCCGAAGAGATTATTCAACAGGCGATTATCTGGCGACGTGAGATCCACACGCGCCCGGAGATTGGCTTACAAGAATTTCATACTTCCGCGAAAATCAGCAGCCTGCTGCGCCAATATGATCTTGAAGTGCATACCGGCATTGCGGGTACCGGCGTGATGGGTGTTCTTCGCAATGGCGAGGGGCCGTCAATAGCCCTTCGCGCTGATATTGATGCATTACCCATCCAGGAAAACAACGCTGTTGCATGGTGCTCTTCCTCGCCAGGCATGATGCACGCCTGTGGACATGACGGGCATACCGCCATTTTACTGGGGGCGGCGCGCTATCTCAGCCAGACCAGAGCGTTCAACGGGACGGTGTACTTTATTTTTCAGCCTGCGGAAGAGAATGCCGGCGGCGGGCGTTTAATGGTGGAAGAAGGGATCTTTACGCGCTTTCCCGTTTCTGCGGTTTATGCGCTGCACAACTGGCCGGGGCTGCCGGTGGGGGAAGTGGCCGTTAGCACAGGCCCAATGATGGCTTCGCAGGACAATTTTTTTATCACGCTGACTGGCGTGGGATGCCATGCGGCGATGCCGGAAAAAGGGGCCGATCCGGTGCTGGCCGGCGCACACCTGATTACCGCGTTGCAAACGATCATGACGCGCCGACTCTCTCCGCTGGACAGCGCCGTGATCAGCGTGACGCAACTCCAGGCCGGGGAAGCAATAAATGTCGTCCCGCAAACAATGCAATTGTCCGGCACGCTGCGTTGCCTGAGCCAGACGGCCAGAGCGCGCTGCCAGATTCTGCTGGCGGAGTATGTCGAACAGCTCGTCGGGCCATTTGGCGTCAGTGGCAGCATTCGCTGGGAATACGGTTACCCGGTAACCGTCAACCATGCGCAACAGGCAAAAATTCTGGCGGATGCCGCACGCCACGTCCAGGGGATCACGCAGGTCCACACACAGTTATCACCCTCAATGGCGGCAGAAGATTTCGCCTATTTTCTGGAAGCCTGTCCGGGCGCTTATTTGTGGCTGGGGGCCGATGGCCCAACGCCGGGCGCGGCATTACATAACCCGCATTACGATTTTAATGACCAACTTATCGCACCTGGCATCGGTCTTTGGGTATCGCTGGTGGAGAGGTCATTGGGTCCTGTTTCTGTTACTTCTGAGGATTAACTATGAGCCATATCCACTTTATTGGTGCTGGTCAAATGACCGAAGCGATTCTGCGCGCCGCCTTAAAACGCGGCGCATTAAACCCGGACGAGGTCAGCTTATCGGATATTGATCCAGAGCGAATTGAAACGCTGAAAGCGCGCTATGAGTTGAGTAATACACAAGATTTGCCAAACGCGCTGGCCGCAGCGGATCACATCGTGATTGGGGTACGTCCGCAGGATAATATTGCTGATGTCGCACAACTGATTAAGCAGCATGCCGCGCCACAGACGTCAGTCATTTCTATTATTGCTGGCGTAACGCTGACCCAGTTGTCTTTGATGCTGGGCGAGTCACGCCCGATTACGCGTATCATCCCGAATACGCTGACGGATACCGGGCTGGGCTACAGCGGCGTGGCGTTTAATGCTTATGTTAACAGCGCGTCTGTAATGCCGTTTCTGGAAAGTTTCGGCAAGGTGATGGTGCTGGAAGAACGGTTGATTGACGTCTTCACCGGTTTTGCTGTCGCTGGTGTCAACTATGTCTATTATTTTGTCGAAGCGCTGGCGGACGCCGGTGTCCTTGCCGGATTAACCCGGACTCAGTCAACGCAAGTGGTGTGGGAAAACCTGGTTGGCGCGGTTGAAATGCTTAAGTTATCCGGGCGCCATCCGCGCCAGTTGATGGATATTAATAACTCTCCGGCAGGGGTTGGCATTAATGGTTTATATGAGTTGAATAAAATTAATTTCGCCGCTGGTCTGCAAAGCAGCGTTCTGGCTGCGGTACGTCGTACAACGGAGCTTTCTGGTCAAAAATAACACTATTTTTTAACAAGGGTGGTCTATGACAGCAATTTCAACTTCAACGTGTGGCTGCCATGCTGAAGGATGTAGCTCATCTGCGTAAAGTCATCAATGTGCGTGACAGCCCCCGGCGAAGAATTTGATTGACAGATCAGGCCACTTTGCGGCGAAACATCCAGTACGCCGCTGAGCCTGTTATCGCTGCAATCACCAGTAGCGGCCACAGGCTTCCCCATACAATGTCCAGACTCGCATCTTTCAGGTAAATTTGTTTTGTGATGTCCGTGAAGTGCCGGATAGGATTTATCCACGTCAGATTTTGCAACCACACGGGCATGTTCTCTACCGGTGAGACATAGCCGGAAAGCAGAATCGCCGGCATCATAAAGACAAATACGCCAATAAATGCCTGCTGCTGCGTCGAACTAAGTGCAGAAATCAGCAGCCCGAATCCCACCAGCGAAAGCCCGTAAATCAACATGGTGAAGTAGAACAGTAAGACCGAACCAGAGAAGGGGATTTGATAACCCCATATTCCCACACCGAGCACAATAGTGGCCTGCGCAATGGCGACAATCTGCGCGGGTACGGCTTTACCAACAAATATCTGCCAGGTGGCAAGCGGCGACACCAGGAGCTGGTCGAGCGTGCCTTGTTCACGTTCACGAGCAACGGACAGTGAAGTCACAATCATTACGCCGATGGTCGTTATCATGGCGATAAGCGACGGCACCACAAACCATTTGTAGTTCAGGTTTGGGTTATACCAATTGCGTATTACCAGCTCACTGTTATTCGACTTCGGTTGACCAGTCATGAGTTCTAGTTGGTAGTTTTTCACGATTTGCTGCAGGTAATTGGCGGCAATCTGCGCACTGTTCGAGTTACGACCGTCAAGAATAATTTGCAGTTTAGCTGGCTGATTGCTTGCCAAATTTCGCGAGAAATCTGCAGGGAAGCGGATCAGCAGCAGCGCTTTTTGTTTATCGAGGGTTGGCTGGATTTCCTGCGGGCTTTTTAACAGCAGCAGATGGCTAAAAGCTTTGGCGTGTGCAAAACGTTGCGTCAGTTCCACGGAATGGCTGCCATTGTCTTGGTTGTAAATCGCGATGGTGGCGTTAGTGACCTCAAGCGTGGCGGCAAACGGGAACAGAATCACCTGCAACACCACCGGCAAAATCAAAATGGTACGGGTTTGCGGCTCGCGCAGCAGGGATTGCAGTTCTTTGCGAATTAATGTCCAGAGTCGATGATACATAACTTTCCCTTAATCCAGACGACGTTTGGTCTTCAACGCCGTCAGGCCGATAAACATCACCGCCGAGACAATGAGACACAGTACGTTAACTATCAGCACCGTGGAGATATTTCCCGCGAGAAACAGGGTTTGCAGGGTATTCACGAAGTAGCGCGCCGGTATGATATAAGTCACTGCGCGGATAATCGCTGGCATGCTGTCGATCTGGAAGATAAAGCCCGAGAGCATGATGGAAGGTAAAAATGCAGCGTTCAGCGCCACTTGAGCGGCGTTAAACTGGTTGCGAGTGATAGTCGAAATCAGCAGACCCATACCAAGCGTACTGAGCAAAAACAGACTGGTAATCAAAAATAACAGTAGCAGCGAACCGCGATAGGGTACGCCGAGAATAAATACCGAAACCACCATACACAGTAGCATTGCCAGCATGCCGAGCACATAGTAGGGGAGCAACTTGCACAGCAACAACTCGGTACGTGTTATCTGCGTTGAAAGCAGGGCTTCCATAGTGCCTCGTTCCCACTCACGCGCCACGACCAGCGATGTCAGAATGGCACCGATAACCGTCATAATGATGGTTATCGCCCCCGGAATAATGAAATGCTGACTGATAGCAGCAGGGTTAAACCAGTAACGCAGTTGCACATCAATCAGTGGCTCGACGCTTTCACCCCGGCTCTTCGCGCGCTGCTGTTGCCATACCTGCCAGATCCCTTCGACATAGCCCTGCACAAAGTTTGCGGTGTTCGGTTCGCTGCCGTCGGTAATCACCTGAACCGGCGCTGTAGCCCCGGCGCGCGCCATGTTCTGCGCAAAGTCTGTAGGGATAATCACTATGCCGCGGATTTTTCCCGCCTGCATGAGCTGAATCAGTTCGTGGCGGTTATCGCTGATGGTCGGCTGAATGTAGGGCGAAGCGCTGATGGTATGAGCGAAACTCAGCGCTTCTTCGCTTTGCTGTTCCAGCAGAATCCCCACGTGCAGGCGGCTTGAATCCAGGTTGATGCCAAAGCCGAAAATAAAAAGCAGCAGCAGGGGGATCACCACAGCAATCAACCAACTGCTCGGGTCACGCGCAATCTGGCGCGTTTCCTTCACGCAGAGGGCGCGTACTCGCCTCCATGAGACTATTTTATGCTCACTCATGCGTGTGCTCCTTATCCCACTTGTTTATCAGCGTGATAAATGCCTGTTCCATGGTTGGGTCGACCTGCTCGTCGTCTGCCGCCTGCTGTTTGAGATCGTCCGGCGTGCCGCTGGCGATAAGCTTGCCACGATATACCAGCCCGATACGGTCGCAATATTCCGCCTCGTCCATAAAGTGTGTGGTGACCATCACGGTTACGCCTTTTTCAACCATGTCGTTGATGTGCATCCAAAATTCGCGCCGTGTAATCGGGTCAACACCAGACGTGGGTTCATCAAGGAACAGAATATCCGGCTCGTGCATCAGTGAGCAGGCCAACGCCAGGCGCTGCTTGAAGCCGAGTGGCAGGGAATCTGTCGGGCTGTTAAATATCGGCTGGAGGTTAAACGCTTCGCTCATACGGGAAATTTTGTCGTCCTGCGCCTTGCCGTGCAGCCCGTACACACCTGAGAAGAAACGCAGATTTTGTGCAACCGTCAGGTTGCCGTACAACGAAAACTTCTGTGCCATATATCCCAGATGCTGACGGGCCTTACCGGAGCTGGTTTTCAGATCCATATCCAACACCAGCGCCTTGCCAGAGGTCGGCACTAGCAGCCCGCACATCAATTTAAACGTCGTGGATTTACCCGCGCCGTTCGGCCCAAGCAGCCCGAAGATCTCGCCGCGCTGTACGGTAAAATTGACCTGGTCAGTCGCTGTGAAATCACCAAATTTCTTTGTGAGCTGTTTGGCTTCAATCACCGTTTCTTCGGAACTGCCTTCCACCGTATGCAGTATTTTTCCTAGCGGTGATTCCTTCGTGCCGGTGCCCCCCAGCAGTTCGATAAACGCATCTTCAAAACGCGGGACGGTACGCGTTATTTGCTCCAGAGACAGATCCAATGCTTGTGCCAGCTCTTCTATAGTGGCGTCTTTTGCCAGTATCAGACGTACGGAACGCCCCTGAATCACACCGTCGCTGACCTGCGGCAATTTCAGCGCCCGCTGAAGCAGCTTGCGGTTATTTTCTCCCCCATGACTCACCAGCAGCGAACGCCCGGCCATTTTCTGCGTCAGCTCTTTTGGTGCTCCGTGATACAGCAGCTCGCCTTCGTTCAGCAGTAGCACCTCGCGGCACTGTTCAGCTTCGTCGAGGTACGAAGTACTCCATAGGATCAGCATCCCTTCACCTGCCAGTTCGTGCACCATCTGCCACAGCTCGCGTCGCGAAATGGGGTCTACGCCGACACCGGGCTCATCGAGCAGCAGAACCTTAGGCTGGCCGACCAGTGTACAGGCGAGGCCTAGCTTCTGCTTCATACCGCCGGAAAGTTTGCCGGCGAGGCGCGAGGTAAAGGGAGCGAGGGAAGTAAATTCTAGCAGCCGCGCAAATGTTTTTTTACGTTCCTCGGCCGTCACTCCACGCAGGTCTGCGTACAGAGTGAGATTTTCCATTACCGTCAGGTCTTCATACAGCCCGAATTTTTGCGGCATGTACCCTACTACGGCGTGTAGGGCACTGCCATCTTTGATTGGGTCGAGGCCTATGACCTGTGCACTTCCCCCGCTAGGTTTCATCAAGCCTGCCAGCATACGTATTAGCGTGGTTTTCCCTGCGCCGTCAGGCCCCACCAACCCGGTGACTTCCCCCGGGTGGATTTCACATTCAAGGCTTGCTACCGCGGGTTTACCCAGTTCAGGGAAGTTTTTCATCAGCCCCTGCAAGCGGATGATGCCGCTGTCATAGCGGGTCATGCTGGGCACCATTGTTAAAACTTACGGTGACCGGCATACCCTGACGCAGCGAATCGTCGGCATCGGTCACGATAATGCGCAGGCGATAGACCAAATCGGTGCGCAGATCGGGCGTCTCAACCGTTTTAGGGGTGAACTCCGCGGTAGGAGAAACAAAGCCAATTTTGCCGTGATAGGGCTTTTCGGGACGCCCGTCGGTATAAATCTGCACTTCCGTACCCGGCTGTACATTGTAAAGACTCACTTCATTCACATAAGCGCGTACCCACACCGGGCGCGTAAGGGAAAGTGTTAATACCGTGTTACCCGCGTTGAGCATGCTCCCTGGTTCAACGGCGCGAGTAAGCAATGTGCCGGCGGATGGGGCGGTAAGCGTGGTGTCCTGTAAATCCAGCTGCGCCTGGGAGAGCTGTGCTTTAGCCTGTTGCAGACTGGCCTGTGCCTGGGCAATCTCTTGTGGACGGTTACCGTTGCGGTACTGACTGAGCTTATCGCGCGCGGCTTTCAGCGTAGCTTTTGCCTGATCGCTTGATGAACGGGAATTTTCCAGCTCATTTGCAGCAATCATGCGTCTGGCCCACAGCCCCTGTTGGCGCTGGTAAAAATTCTGGGCATAGTCATAGGCAGCTTGCGCCTGATTCACCTGCGCGGCCACCTGGGCAATTTCTTCGTCACGGTAGCCGGCAATAATCAAATCAAATTTCGCTTGTGTCGCTGCAACGTTTGCTTCCGCCTGTTGCAAGGCGTTTTGATACGGGCCTTTGTCCAGTTCCCCGAGCGTTTCCCCAGCCTTGATTGAATCGCCTTCATCGACCTGCAACGTAGCGAGGCGACCACCGACGCGAAAGCTCATGTTCACTGTGCGAATATCCACATTCCCGTAGAGCGTTAATGGTTTTTCCTGCTCGCTTTGATACCACATCCAGCCGCCAAAACAGCTGACCAGCAACGCAATAACAACGAGCACAACCATGGGCTTTTTATTTTTCATGGCACGATCTTCCTTAATTAACAGACAATCCCAGCAGGATGAAATCGACGTGGGTTAACACAACGCTACTGATTTGCTGCCGGTTGGCCTTATCAAAGTTTGTCCAACCGGCGCGTAGTAAAATAGTTTCCCGCCCCAGTCGGAAGGCCAGAATCTGTCCGAGCAAAGCGTGAGTATGCAAAATGGTTTCGGTATCCAGGGGATCACGTCCAGTGTAACGGCCCACAAGGGAAGTCAGGTGGCTGTGCATCGGTGCTATCACACGATCGTGGATGAGCTGATAAGCGGGTGTTGGCGAAAGCTGTTCGCGAGAGATAAATTTGCTGAGATTCAGAGTTTCATCGGAGGTGAGCAGCCTTATCATTTGCTCACATGCCGTATGAATTAGCTGGCGGATTTGCGCTTTGTCTGATGGCGACTGACTCATAACCTCTTCGGCGCACTGCATGTGCTCAAGAAAGTTGTCGTTGATAAAATCAGCAATCCACCCAGCAGAAGCAATATACAGCTCTTCTTTTGAGCCGAAATAATAGGTGATAGCCGCAATATTTTGCCCGGCAAGAGCCGCGATATCACGGGTGGTCGCCTGCAAGCCATATTCACCAAACTGAGCGATGGCAGCTTTAATAAGGCTATTTTTAGCCTGTTCGCCACGAGAAGTTATGGGAGGTTGAGAGGTCGGCATATTGCCTCATAAAAAAGTTAATCAATCGATTGATTAAAAATAGGCCGAAACAAATAGGCTGTCCAGCGATGTGTTTGTATCCTGCGAGGTGGTGCGGACGATTATTGGACTGTCAGGAAATTGTTTATGTATTCGTACGAAGATCGGAGACAGGCCCCTTCACCGCCGCCGTGTATGGCTCACCCGATTATTTTCGCCGCTTCCCTCTGCCGCAGACGTCGCAAGATTTGCAACAACATTTGTGTATTGGCCGGCGTGAAATCTCCAGCGGTAACCTGAATCGACCAGGTCAACGACCCACCAGACATGCAATGTGAAAAAAGATAATTCTTTTTGTTATAAAGACCCTTCCTTCTGTGAGGTTGTTCTCTGTTCTTTACCAGTAATCCCTTACCATTGTCGTGGATATGTTCGGTCCGCGCTTTTGTTCGCATCACCCGCTCCGCGCTTGATGCATTTTGTCTACCGCTCAAAAGCAGTCATGGACACATTAACAATCACATTTATGAACAGGGGAAGCTCAATGTCGACATATTATTTTCTGCCAACACGAAATGTATTTGGCGAAGGCAGTGTTCAGGAAGCCGGTACACTGGCAAAAACGTTAGATGTAAAAAAAATCATGATTGTCACGGACGCTTTCCTGGCAAAAAGCGGTATGGCGGACAAAGTCGCTAAAATTTATGAAGAAGCCGGTATTGAAGCGCGTATATTTGGTGGCGCGGAACCTAACCCCACAGATAAAAACGTAGAGGCGGGGATTAGTTTTTACCGGGAACATGGCTGCAATGGTATTGTTTCACTCGGTGGCGGTTCCTCCCATGACTGTGCGAAAGGTATTGGATTAGTCGCAGCCAATGGAGGAAATATTCACGACTTTGAGGGTATTGATAAATCCCGCAACGATATGATCCCATTAATGGCCATCAACACCACCGCAGGTACCGCTTCAGAAATTACCCGTTTCTGCATCATCACTGATACAGCACGTAAAGTTAAAATGGCGATTGTTGACTGGCGCGTGACGCCTCAAATCTCGATTAACGACCCGGTACTCATGGTCGGGATGCCACCTTCACTGACCGCCGCGACCGGCATGGATGCGTTAACTCACGCCATCGAAGCGTATGTGTCTACCATGGCGAATCCGCTGACTGATGCCGCCGCGCTGCAAGCGATCAGGATGATCACCCAGTACCTTCCCAAAGCTGTGGCAAACGGCGAATATATGAAGGCAAGGGATAATATGGCCTACGCGCAGTACCTCGCCGGGATTGCCTTTAACAACGCTTCTCTGGGCTATGTCCATGCGATGGCGCATCAGTTGGGCGGGTTCTATAACCTTCCCCATGGGGTATGTAATGCCATTCTGCTGCCTTATGTTGAGTACTTTAACTTGATTGGCAACCTTAATCGCTTCCGCGATATTGCAGAGGCCATGGGGGAAAACGTGGCCGGGCTCTCTACCGATGAGGCTGCGGTTAAAGCCATTAACGCCATCCGCCGCCTGAGCAGGCAGGTTGGCATTCCTCGCGATCTGAAAAGCCTGGGCGTCAAACCTGAAGATTTTGCCATCATGGCCGAGAATGCGAAAAAAGATGTCTGCCAGTTAACGAACCCGCGCAAAGCGACTAAAGAGCAGGTCATTGAACTCTATCGTCAGGCTTATGAAGGCGAAGAGTAACGTTAGATAACTGTGCGACAATGGGCCCGAAAAACCTTCACCGTAAATGAATTAAGGCCTGCTGCAGGTGACCTGCAGCCAGGCTGTGTCCCTTAATCATCCGGGCTATAGTAACTATCTGTTTTCAAGACATAGTAAACTATGCCTCGCTACGACCTTCCCGGCGAAGCATGGACCATCATCCACTCCTTGTTGCCTCTTGAGCCTGCTACGTCACGGGTCGGACGGCCATGGGCACAGCACCGCATGATCTTCAACGGCATGTTCTGGGTGTTGTGTTCAGGTGCCCTATGGCGCGATTTATCTAAACGATAGGGGCCGTGGAAAAACGTTTATCCGCTTTAACCAATGGTCAAAATCGGCAGTGATTAACCTTATTTTCAACAGGTTGCTTTATGGCCTTGCTGACTGGTCTGCCACAGCGATGGATGGCAGTAATATCCGGGCGCTGAAATGTGCTGCCGGCGCTCAAAAAAACATCCCAATATAACCGGAGATAATGGGTTGGGTCGCTCTCGCGGTGGTTTTGGCATCAAAATCCATCGGGTGACAGACGCAAGCGGTCTCCCGCTAAAGGTTCACAAAAACATGTCCGGTTGCTAGCAAAAATTTCACTTAGTAACTAGCATTTATTCAAGTTTCCCCTCAATGAAAATGCTTATTTTAGGGGCTTTTACTGTGCTTTTTTAAGTCAGTTTCTTTATTCCAACGTGATTGTCTCTGAATGATATTATTTTTATGGATTCATTCATCAGGGCACAACAGCCACTGATCGTTCTGTGTTCAGGCCGGGGATTCCGACGCTGATGCCTTACGAAAAAGCGAAGTATACCGATCAAACCCGGTGGCAGAAATGACATCAATAACGCAGGGGAGTCTGTAAATGGGTGACAGCAGGTTGAAGGTGATGGCGTTGTTGGCCTGGCTGGCGTTTTTTGCATCCTTTCCTCTGCAGGCAGCTGAACCCCGGCAGATGCCGTCTGATCAGGAAAAAGCCCGCACTGTTTATATTTTTCACCAGCCGGTGGTGATGTTGCAGGCCACGTTCGGCTTGTCCACGCCGGAAGAGCGTGTGCTGCGCATCCGTAATACGCTGCGTTCGCTGAGCAGGGAAGATATACGCCATCCGGTTCAGATCCTGCCTGTGCAACGTTATGGTCAGCAGGGACGGATATTTGTGATCAACGGTAAGCCGCTGATGCTGCTGGCAGAAAGTGATCTGGATGAAGGCGATGATCTGACGCTCGATCAGGCCGCGCAGCGGGTGCTGGCGCGTTTCAATGCACAGCGTACCTCTCTGACAGAGCAGTATTCTTCCTCCTATCTGGCGATCGCAACACTAAAAGTGGTGGCGGGCACCGCGGTGTTGATCCTGTTGTATTACTCCGCGTTTAAATCCTGGGCCAAAGTGAAAGCGTATTTCACGGCAAAGATTTTGCTGAAGAAGGGGTGGATCCCGTACCGGTGGCGCAGCTTACTGGGTGCGGTTGAAGTGCGTTTATACGCTATGTTGATGATTCTACTCAGTATCGTTGCATTCTATCTGTGGCTGAGCTGGCTGTTCCGTTTATATCCGTGGACACGTATCTGGGGCGAATCGCTGGGCGACTGGTCAGTAAATGTGGTGCAGAAAATCGCATTAGCGATTGTGTCGGCGTTTCCCGGACTGATGATCGTGGCAATCATTTTCCTCATTACGGCGTTTATTCTCAAGCTGCTGAAAGTAATGTTAAAACGGGTTGAAACCCGAAAACTTAAGATACCCGGTCTGCATCCTGAAACGGTGGGCGCGACGCGAAAACTGATTTCCGTGATGGTCTGGCTGTTTGCGCTGTCGGCGGCGTATCCGTTTTTGCCAGGGGCAAATTCACTGGCCTTCAAAGGTGTCAGCGTATTCTTTGGTCTGATGCTGACGCTGGGTTCTGCAGGCGTGATGAACCATGCGATGAGCGGACTGGTGCTGATTTATTCCCGGGCACTGCGTAAAGGCGATGTGATCCGCATCGGCGATAACGAAGGGCTGGTGAGTGAAATCGGCATGCTGGCGACTAAAATTATCACCCGCGAAAGTTACGTTGTCACGGTGCCGAATGCTGTGGTGGTTAGCGGCAAAATCACCAATCTCAGCGCACAAAACCCGGGAGGTGGCGTTAATCTGACGACCAGCGTCACCATCGGTTATGACACGCCGTGGCGGCAGGTTCATGCCATGCTGGAACTGGCCGCCAGTCGCACGCGAGGTATTGATCTTCAGCAGAAGCCGCTGGTGCGCCAGCTCAGCCTGATGGACTGGTACATCGCTTATGAACTGCAGGTGCATCTCCAGCCGGGTGAATCTCTTGCCACAGTGAGAAGCGAATTGCACAGTCACATTCAGGACGTATTCAACGAATTTAATGTGCAGATCATGTCGCCGAATTTTGTGAATCAGCCGGAAACGGCGGTCATGGTAACTCAGGATAACTGGTTCGCCGCACCCGCCTCACCGCCAGACAATCCGAAATGAAATCTATCAGACGGGTCAGCTCTTGCCTTTAATTGTTGTCCGGCTGTTAACCCTGCGGCGGGAACTGACCGAGTTGCATGAACGCGCCAAACCAGTCTTCCAGATGCCAGGTGGTGGTGACGCGTTCGCCATTCAGCTCATGAAATTCATGCAGCCGGATGCTGACAAATTTGCCGGTCGGTTCGATGCCCATAAAGCTGCCGTGATGGGTACCGGTAATTTCTGCGCGCACGGCAATCTTCCCCGGGGTCTGAAGAAGGTCGTGGATGGTGATCTTCACATCCGGAAAAGCCTCAATGAACCCCCGGATGATCGGTTTCAACCCTTCGGGGCCGGATGCCTGACCGGGCGCGAGGGGAATATCTTTCCAGTCCTGCGTGACTGCCTCATCCATTAAGTCCGGATCATGCAGGCTAAAAGCCTGATAGATTTTTTCAACGGCATTACGTTCCGCGATAAGACGATTTGCCATCTCGCTATTGTTGTCTGACATCGTGAAATTCCTCTGGCTGATTGCATTTTTATAGGGTTAATGTGGTGCACGCAGCGAGTATCACATTCATATCAGTAATAATTGAAATAAGAAAAGCATATAGAGGAATATACGTTTTATGGATTTTAAGGGTCTCGATTTGAATCTGCTGGTCGCGTTTGATGCGCTGATGGAAGAGCGGAATGTGACCCGTGCCGCCAGCAAAGCGGTGGTCAGTCAGCCCGCGATGAGCGCGGCATTGTCGCGCCTGCGAACGCATTTTGCGGATCCGCTGTTTATCCGCAGTGCTTCCGGTTTGCTGCCTACCGCCAGGGCAAAAGAGATCGGTTTGCATGTGTCAAAAGCGCTTAACGAACTGAGTCATCTGTTGGCTCCGGACGACAATTTTGCGCCGGAAAACAGAAAAATGTCTTTTACGCTTGGCACGTCCGAATACCCGCTGATGGTGTTACTGCCCGGCATTATGCGGGCGATCAGCGAACAGGCGCCCGGAGTGACACTGCATGTGAGGACATTCACCGACCGCGATGCATCCGTGTCGATGCTGGATGCCGGTGAGGTTGATGTGGTGATCGGTATTCCCCCGACCCGGCCGGAAAACCGCATCTTATCGCAGCCCTTGTTCAGTGATGAATTTGTCACGCTTATCCGCCGCGACAGTGATGCGGCACGCAACGGCATGACGTTAGAAACCTATCTCGGGATGAGCCATATTCTGGTCTCGCCGGAAGGAAATCATTATGGTCTGGTCGATGAACAACTCAGGGAGATGGGGCTGGTTCGTGAACTTCGTCTGACATTGCCGACCATGGCTGGCGTTGCCGGTGTGGTGCAGCAGACGGGGTATGTCGCGACGGTGCTCAAACGCAGCGTGGTAGTGAGCGAGAAACACCCCAATATCTTGATGACCCTGTCGCCGGTGGCATTGCCGGAGATCCCGTTTTATCTGTTGTGGCACCGGCGTTCTGATGACAGCAATGCGCAGAAATGGCTGAGACAACTGATCTGCGCGCAGGCCCATGAATTGCTGTGAGTGACCAGGCTCCGTTAATACCACGGGGCGAAGATTCAGCCACCGGGGAAACCATTCCCCCGCATGATGTGCCGGGGGATGTGTGAGCGCTAACCCGCTATTCCGTTCAGTTTTTCCATCACTTCATCGGACAAAATCACCTTCGCACTGGCCAGATTTTCCTGTAGATGCTGCGGCGATGACGTGCCGGGGATCAACAAGATATTCGGCGAGCGTTTGAGCAGCCAGGCCAGCGCGACCTGCATCGGCGTCGCCTGCAATTGTGCCGCCACTTCATCAAGCTGCGTTGACTGCAATGGCGAAAAACCGCCCAGCGGGAAGAACGGCACATACGCGATTTCCTGTTCAGCCAGGCTATCCACCAGCGCGTCGTCGTGACGGTTCGCCAGGTTATACATGTTCTGAACGCAGGCGATCGTCGTCAGTTTCTGTGCATCGGCGACCTGTTTTGCAGTCACATTGCTCAGACCTATATGACGGATCAGGCCGCGCTCCTTCAGCGTAATCAGCGCTTCCAGCTGCGGTGCCAGTGACCCTTCTTTTGGCTGACGTTCATCGAGCATGCTGCGCAAATTTACCACTTCCAGCGTCTCCAGCCCGAGATTGCGCAGGTTATCTTCCACCGCCTGCGTCAGTTCCTGCGGGCTGAAAGCCGGTAACCAGCCGCCTTTTTCATCACGTCGTGCGCCGACTTTTGTCACGATGCACAGATTATCGGGATACGGATGCAGGGCTTTTTTGATCAGCTTATTGGTTTCATGCGGACCATAAAAATCGCTGGTGTCGATGTGATTAACACCAGATGCCAGGGCATCACGCAGCACCTGAATGCCCCGTGCTTCATCGCTGATCGGGCCAAAAACGCCGGGGCCAGCCAATTGCATCGCGCCATAACCTAAGCGCGCCACTTCTCTGTCGCCGAGGGGGTAAGTCATTGAGGGTTGTGACATGGGATTCTCCTGTGTGATTGTTCACTGATTGTAGCCGCGGGCAGGTTGTGCAACTATCCGGTGAAATCAGGACAAACTGTACGGACTGGCGCACAATGGCGAAGGTTATCGCGCTGAATTCTGTACAGGACACTGTTTATTGATTTTTGCGCTGAAGATAATCAGGCCAGACGCCCATAAGAGCCGCATCATGCAGCGCTCTGACGGTTATGGGTGTCACTTTTCCCTGCATCCGGTTTAGGGTAAAAATCAATGAACCGAGAACACCCGTTTTTTCGGGGAAATGGTTGGATGTGCGATAGTTTTTGGGTTTTACCTTGAACTGGATGAAAAAATCGTTCATCAGGATATCCGTCTGTATTTCACTCAGCGAAAGCTTTAACAATGAAAAATCACTCCCGCAGATCTTATTGTAAAAACCAAACACGGTGGGGTGGTTATGTTGTTCAAGAAAATCAATGATTTTCCCTTCCAGCACATCATTCACTGTCATATGTCCTCCCCAGCAATTCCCTGACCGCGTGGTAAACCTCAACAGGCAGAATCGCCATCATGGGATGTTCTGTTTTTTCACCATCAGGACGGTGCAAAATAATATGCTTGTCCGGATCCTGACACGGACCGGTATAGGCTGGGTTGGCTGTGGCAAAAAGACTGACTGTATTTACGCCAGCGGCCACTGCGATATGTAACGGCCCGGTGTCACCCGTAACAAGAACATCCAGGCTTTTCAACAGTGTGACTAATTCTGTCAACTGCGTATGACCAGACATTACGCATATATTGTTCTGATAGTGAGCGGGTAATTGTTTTAAGAAATCATTTGCCAGATTCTTTTCGGATGTTGTGCCTGTGATAATGATTTCCAGATCCCGATCGTTGTCTAATAACATACAGGCGAGTGTACTGAAAAAACATACCGGCCAGCGACGGGTCTCATTGGATGCCCCTAACTGAAATCCAATGCGCTGGCGTAAATACTGACGCGGTAAAAGAGTATTGATCACGGGAAGATGCATTGTCGTGTCGCCAGTATTTTCTCCCAGTGTTTCGAGTAACTTCAATTTGCGCCGGATAGTATGTCCGTCATAGTAACCGGAATAGTGATCTAAATAACGATTAAGTTCGGGAGACTCACTGCCATAGTGGTCGCGTAAAATCATTTTACTGCCGGATAAAACAGCACAAAATATGTCATAAGGAAAGTGTGCGTGTAAAATAACGGAAATATCAGGTTTGTGTTTTCTGAGTTTACATAACAAAGGTAATATTCTGACAACCTTATTATCCCATATATAAATATGGTCAAACCAATCATATTGCACAACCAGGCTGTGATTTTTCTTACTGGTAACCAGTATTATTTTGCTGGCTGGAAATCTATTCTTTAAATGCATGATTGCTGGTGTGTTCATGAGGTAGTCCCCCAGCGCGGTAGTGGAGTAAATGACAATATTACCCGGTGATGTTTCACGCTCTTTCAGCGAATATTTTTTTCTTCTCGTTAAAAAACAATAAATATGCAATATCGTCTTTATTACTTTTATCTTGATGGCTTTCATTTCTGTTCAGGTTACCCGCAACGCGATGATAGGGACTATTTTTCAATTAAATTACAAATAGAGTTTTAGGCTGTTACTCATTTTTTTGTATTTTCAGTAAGCACTTCATCTCTCAGTGCAACGAAATTGTTATAAACTTCATCGGTTGAAATATGAGAAACCTCTTCGTCTGCAGCAGCAATGATTCTGCACGGCACTTTCCATGGCCCCCAGACCTGCGGATCGCTGTTACCAAAAAGCGCCACCACTGGTTTTCCCACACCCGCTGCAATGTGCAATGCACCGCCATCGCTGGTGATTATCTGGTGGCACAGAGACATTCCGGCCATAAGTTCACGAATATTTACGGTATCGAAAGGAACCATAATAATATCTTTGCAGGCGTTGATGATGTACTGCGCTTTCTGGTCATCCCCGGGATGATACAAGTTATCTTCCGAACCCGGCGACCAGAAAAGAATAATTTTGCAAGGTTCGTCACGCGCCAGCCTGTGCGCGATTTCGATATAATTCTCAACGGGCCAGCGTTGTTTTTCTTTTCGGGCGCTGATCTGCAAACCATATAAGGGCATATTGTAAGTATTTTTTATTTTGTGAGCTGCCCGTTCTTTTTCAGATTTTGTCACCCATAAAGCCAGTTTCCCCGGTTTGGCGTGACAATTTAAAGGCCTGGCGAGTTCAGCCATCTGTTCAACCATATGCATGCCATCGCGCATATAAGGTATTTTATCGGTGACAGAGTCTGGCGAATCACTTCCTATCGCGATGATTCGTTTGGCCCGCGATAATGTTGCCCATCGCAAAGGTCTTTTATTCCAGTTCCCTGCCACAATAGCCACATCGTAACCTTCTTTCCGAATAGCCAAAGTGGTGACCACACGGCGTAAAATGGCTTTTATCTTTTGAGTGTAAGATCCTTCATGATGCAGTTTAGTATAATGATGAACTTTACTGACGCCGGGATTACCTTCAAGAACCTGTTTGTTGTAAGAATTAACCAGCACATCGACGTGATGATTTTTCGCCAGCATAGAAATCAGCGGGGTTGTAAGGATAAGATCACCAATGTTTTCCCGTCTGATTATTAATATTTTCATTTCTTTCCTCATTAAATACACTGTCATCAAGAATGTAACTTTATGCCTGACTCTTATCATTATATATAAACTTCATTATCATCATGTGGGTGTTCTATTAAAGGGCCGTCATAAAGACATAATGAAATTTACTGCTAAGGTAGACTTAATCCTAAAAAGTTAGTTCCACGCATAACGTCAGCGTAAAGGAAAGATTGTGTTAAAGATCGTTAGTATTTCGTGAGGGGCTTTCGGTTTAATTAATACCGCGATTCTCTGTGTGTCACCCGGGATCAATCAAATGATTGTCGCGATGTTGTGAGTGTGCAACTATCCGGTTAAATCAGAAGTAACTGTACAGGGTGACGCACAATGCCGATGGATATCGCGCTGTTGCACGCAGTGGTAGAAGTGGCCAAAGCCGGAGGATTTCGTGAAGCGGCACGCGTCACAGGCAGTAATGCATCCCGGCTGAGCGATGCTGTGCGCCGGGCCGAACAACAACTGGGCATTCGCTTATTTCACCGCACAACGCGGGCGGTGGTGTTGACCGAAGCGGGCAGGGCGCTGCTCGAGCGGTTGCTCCCGGCCATGAATGAAGTGGATGCGGCACTCGATGCTCTCAACCGTTATCGCAATACGCCCGGCGGTACACTGCGGCTGAATGTGCCGGTCAGCGCAACCCGGCTGGTTTTGCCTGCACTTGTGCCCGAATTTCTCCGGCGTTACCCCGATATCCAGCTGGAAATCATTGCTGAAAGTAACGTGCAGGATGTGTTTCGTGATGGCTGCGATGCCGGTATTCGTTACGACGAACGTCTCGAGCAGGACATGGTGGCGATCCCCATCGGACCGCGCCGTCAGCGTTATGCGGCGGCGGCCTCCCCTGATTATCTCAATGTGCATGGACGGCCATCGCATCCGCGGGATCTGATACAACACCGATGCCTGCGTGGTCGCTATGCCAGCGGGATTATGCCGGACTGGGAGTTCGAACATGAGGGCGAAAGCCTCAGCGTTCAGGTCAGCGGCCCGCTGGTGGTGAGTGTAGGGGGCGCGGTGGATCTGGCGGTAGAAACGGCGGTGGCGGGTGCGGGTATTATCTATCTGTTCGAAGAATGGCTGCGGCCTGCCATTGCCAGCGGCAAACTGGAGGCTATCTTGCAACCATGGTGGCTGTCGTTTTCCGGGCCATATCTGTACTACAATGACCGGCGTCTGATCCCCGCGCCATTACAGGCGTTTATCGATTTTGTGCGCGAAGATAATCTCAAACATAAATTATCTGAGGAATCGAAAAGTAGCCTGCTAGTCGGCACTATAAAAAATAGCTTCGCTGGATGAAGACTCAACCGAGCAGACCAAGATGCTCGATGAGAATTGACGTACCGATACCAATCAGCACCACGCCACCCAGAATTTCAGCCCATTTGCCCATCGCGGCACCGAGAAACCGGCCAAGCAACATACCGGATGTCGCCATGATGGTGGTGGCGGCACCAATAGTCAGCGCCATCACCAGAATATTCACCTGAAGAAAGGCCAGACCGACGCCCACAGCCATTGCATCCAGACTGGTCGCGACAGCTGCAGTGACCAGTACCCAGAAACCGTGACGACGTGGTGCCTGCGTATCTTCTTCCAATTTATCTTTCCTGAAGGCTTCCGCAATCATGCGGATACCAAGGATCAGCAGCAGGGTGAATGCCACCCAGTGATCCCAGCTCATAATAAACTGGCTGGCCGCCAGACCAATTCCCCATCCGATCACCGGTGTAATCGCTTCAATTACGCCAAAAATAAGCCCTGTGCGTAACGCCTCTTTTAGCGGTGGCCGGTGCAGAGAGGCACCTTTGCCAATAGCGGCTGCGAAGGCATCCATGGACATACCGAACGCCAGAATGAGGATGGTATAAAGTTGCATAAAACGGACCAGTCAGGCCTTCGGTAATCCCAAAGGCTATTTATTAATTGAGATGCGCAGTCTGCCACAAAAAACAAAATAGAAAAACCTTTATTTTCAGTGTGTTATAGTGTTGGTTAAGAATGTTAGCACGGGCTATATTTGTTCAAAATGCCCGCAAAGTGATGAAAATTACGATGAGAAACATCAAAAACATCAATCATCATAACGATGTAGAGTGAGTATGATTTATTCAGAAAATCTTACTGTTTCAGGACAGTATAGAACGTCACCAGGCCGAAGATCTCCAGTGACGCCGCATTCTGAATGTGATGATGAAGGTACAGGTACAGGTTGTGAAGTTATGCGTACCCTTGTATGGCGTGAAAACAATTATCATTGCAGGTCCTATCACATACTATTTCTTTAAAAAAGAGTTGAATGGGGAATGTCAAAAATGAAATGTAAAAATAATTATCATTTAATATTTGTGGTATTTCTTGTTTTTATAAAAAATTCAAGCATTCCTTATTATAAATATTAAAATCTAATCTCGATAGATTCTATTTTTTCATTTACAAATAATTAAAATAACCCTGTATATTGTTATTTTTTATGAAAAAAATAAAATACTTTAGCAAAGGTAAATGTATTAGTAAGCAATCGGATATGTGAAAATCTATAATTACTGTTTATTATCACGGCCATATTAATTCTCTCTTTTAAACATTATGGTGATTTATCCGTGAGTAATACACAATATAAATTGAGCAAAGCGCGTCCCCCTCGCGTTCAAATTACGTACGACGTTGAAGTTGGCGGTGCTGAATCCAAAAAAGAATTACCTCTGGTGATGGGGGTTATCGGGAATTTTGCTAAAGATGATTTGCCACTGCGCGACCGTCGTTTTACGCACATTGATAAAGACAACTTTAATAATGTCATGGAAGGAATGAAGCCTGCTGTGGACATGCTGGTGGAAAGTACGTTGCCAGAAAAAGAAGGCCAGATGGCTATTGCACTGGAATTCAACTCTATGGATGACTTCTCTCCTGAAAACGTGGCGATGCAGGTGGAACCGTTGCGCAAACTTCTTGAATTACGCGAGCAACTGAGTGATTTGCGCAACAGAACTGCGAGCAATGACCGTCTGAAAGAGCAACTGGTTGAATTATTAGAGGGTATGGCGAAAGACGCAGAACCTGCCAAAGGGGAAGTAGAATGAGCGATATCCAGGTCATGAATGCTTCAGCTCAAGCTGAGCAGTCCGGTGATTATCTCGATCAGATTATCGATAATACCCAGGCCATCCGCCGGGAATCCGATCGTAATAAAGTAAAAAGCCAGTTGGATAACTTCCTGTCGGAAGTGGCATCAGGTGCGGTCATTGTTTCCAATGATCTGGTGGGTAGCATCGAAGCACGCATTGCCGCCATCGATGAACTGCTGTCTTCTCAGGTCAGCAAAATTATTCAGGCACCTGAATTCCAGCGTATGGAATCTTCCTGGCGTGGTTTGCACAAACTGGTGCAAAGCAGCGTCACGGAAAACACCAAAGTGCGTGTCTTTAACTGCACGAAGAAAGAGCTGCTGCGTGATTTTAAATCCGCCTCTGACTTTGATCAGTCTTCATTATTCAAAAGCATTTATGAAAGCGAATACGGTACCTTTGGCGGTGACCCTTACTCTGCTTTTGTGGGTGATTTTGAATTCGACTGTATGCCGGAAGATGTGCAACTGCTGGAACAGATTTCACATGTTGCCGCCGCCGCCCACGCGCCATTCCTGAGTGCTGCGAACCCTGGCATGTTTGCGATGGGATCGTTCTCCGAAATGCCGCGTCCGCGTGATCTGGGCAAACTGTTTGAAACCTCTGACTACGCCCGCTGGAAATCCTTCCGTCAGAGTGACGACTCACGTTATGTCGGCTTAACGCTGCCACGTGTTATCGGCCGTCTGCCTTACGGTGCAAAAACTGTATCCGTAGACGCGTTTAATTTCGAAGAAAAAATTGATGAAAATAATGAAGGAGCCAGCTATTTATGGGTCAACGCGGCTTATGATTTAGCGGGCCGTATGGTCGAGGCGTTTGAGGAGCACGGCTGGTGTGCGGCGATCCGTGGTGTTGAAGGCGGCGGTTTGGTGAAGTCTCTGCCGACCTACAATTACATTTCGCAGACCGGCGAAAAGGTCATGCAATGCCCGACAGAAGTGGCAATTTCTGACCGTCGCGAAAAAGAGTTAGCTGAGCTTGGTTTTATTCCGCTCATTTATTGCAAAGGTACAGATTACGCGGCGTTCTTCGCTGTGCAGTCGACCAATAAACCGCGTAAATACGATTCTGAGCTGGCGAATGCTAACGCCAAATTGTCAAGTCAGTTGCAATATATTATGACAACGTCGCGCTTTGCTCATTATCTAAAATCCATCGTGCGCGATAAAGTGGGCAGCTTCATGTCCAAATCTGAATGCCAGAATTTCCTGCAGAACTGGATCAACCAATATGTTGTGGGTTCAGATAATGTAGGACCAACGATTAAAGCAAGCCATCCGTTACGTGAGGCTGTGGTCGAAGTTGTTGATGTACCAGGTTCTCCGGGCAGTTATCGCGCCGTTGCGTATTTAAAACCGCATTTCCAGCTTGAAGGACTCAGCATGTCGCTGCGTCTGGTAGCGGAACTTCCTGCATCGACGGGTGCATAAATACTTAATCGTAAAAATAAGGATATAAAATGGCCACTGAATCGCTTTTCATGCAAATTGATGGTATTAAAGGCACTGTAAGTAATAAAGGTTATGAAGGTTGGATTGCCGTTGAGAATATGAATTTCGGTGTTTACTGCTCAGCTAAAATTGATAATGCTAGCGGTCAGGTAAACAGCGATGGCGTCAACTTTGATGCAATTTCATTTTCAAAAGTAATGGATACTACCTCTACTCAGTTATCCAATATGGTTGCGCAAGGCAGCAATGTTAAGCAAATTGTTATTGTTAAAGCATTGTTCCAGGGTGAGAAACTGGTTGAAGCACTCAAGCTGACCTATAAAAACTGTGTACTGAACAGCTACAATTTCAACGCTTATTCAGAAGGGGATGTTCCGAGTGAAAATCTGAGCTTTGTATTTGGTCAGATGACATTCGAAACTAATATGGTTGAGCCAGACGGTAAAACCAGCAAACAAGGTCCTGTGGGCTGGAATCTGGTTGAGAACACTAAGCTGTAATTTTTAAAACAACAGTGCACGCTGTAAGCGTGCACTGTATTAAGGCTTATTGATGAAGAGCTTATTACAGCAATTATCTGACAATAACCCAAAAGATCAAAATGACCTTATTGAGGAAGAAGACAAAAGCAGCACACTCATTGATGAAATATTGCTGCTTTTGTCTTCGCGCCCCCGAAGTTACCGCATTGATAATATTCCACTGATTAATGAGTCGATACTTAATTATGGAGTCAGTGACGTTTTTTCCAGTGATACGCCTCGTCTTGAGCGCAATGCCATTATGCAATCACGTATTGAAATGGCATTACAACGCTTTGAACCAAGATTGAAAAACGTCTGCGTGACCCCCGGTGAAGAACTGGGAAGTCTTTGTTCATTCATTATTAATGCTGAAACATTCAATGGTGAAGTTCGCTACCGTCTAATGTGGGACGATGTCATCAGTCAATTTTCTCTGCGTGATTAACGAGTATTTATAATGTTGGCGAAAAAATTAATTTCTTATTATCAGAATGAACTCGCTTACCTCAAAACGCAGGGAAAGGCGTTTGCCCGCCATTTTCCAAAAGTCGCCAGACGCTTAGGAATGTCAGAAGGTACGTCAGAAGATCCGCATATTGAGCGAATTATTGAATCCTTTGCGCTGGTCACGGCGCAGATTCAGCAACGTCTCGATGAGGATATGCCGGAAGTGACTGATGCATTACTGACGGTGTTGGCTCCACAATTTTTGCGTCCTTTTCCTTCGGTTTGCGTCGTACAAATGCAGCCAGATATCAAAGTCAGTGCGCTGACAGCCAGTAACCGCATTGACGCCGGAACAGCATTATATTCCCGTCCGGTGAACGGACAGGTCTGCCGTTTTCGCACCACTTATCCGGTTACGCTTCAACCTGTCAGTCTGCATAACGTCAGCCTGCATCTGGATGCCGATGACATGAGCTGGAGTCTGAAAATACAATTATCGGTCTGGCCCGGTGCCACACTGGCGGCGGATTCCCTGAGGTTGCATCTCAGCGGCGCCAGTCGCATCGTCAACATCCTTTATACCTTGCTGTGCAGCGAAGTTGAGTCACTGACAGTTTTCCAGCAAGGGCAGAGTCATACGCTGTCACCGCAAACTATACGCGCAGTAGGCTTCGGTGAAAATGAAGGCTTGCTTGCGGGTGATTCACGGGTTTCGCCCACTCACAGCCTGTTGCAGGACTATTTTTACTTCCCGCAAAAGTTTCATTTTGTTGATATGCCGTTGCCCGCTGGCATGGTGGCGGGTAGTCAAAGCGAGCTTTCACTGGTGGTGAAATTCAACCGCTGCATGATAGCGCGCCAGCTGGAGAAAATAGCTGGTGCGGTGAACGAAAACCTGTTTCTGCTCAACTGCACGCCTGCTGTTAATCTTTTCGCCCATCGGGCCGAACCGATTTCACCTGATCACGAAACGGCGGAATATCCGGTTATCCCTGACATTCGTCACCAGGATGCGATGGAAGTCTGGTCTGTAGACGGCGTTTCGGCGATGCGCAAACTGGGCAATGAAACACAGTCCCGGCCTGTTTATCCATTGTTTGGTTTGGACCATTCCGCCAGTGACGGTGAAACCGGTTTGTTCTGGCAATGTATGCGCCGCGAAACCATGCAAAATGACGGTGTCGCCACATCGTTATTTATCGCTTTTTCTGACCGGGGAGAAAGCCCGTTAGCGCCCGGTTGCGACATTGTCAGCATGAACCTGACCTGCACCAATCGTGAGATTCCCGCAGCCATGCGCAACGGCGCTCCTGAAGGCGATTTCGAATCAGAGCTGCCGATTGCGGGCATGAAAATTATTGCGCTGACACGCCCGACGCTGCCGGTCAGGCCACCGGCTAAGCAGGCTACGCGCTGGCGTTTGATTTCTCAGCTTTCGCTCAACCATATGTTGATCAGTGGGCCGGAAGGCGCCCGTGTACTCAGGGAATCACTGGCGCTTTACAACTTTGTCGATAATCCGGGCATTACCCGCTTGATCAACCTGATCCTGCATGTCGAGTCTGGCCCGGTTGTTACCCGGCTGGCGCCTTTGGATCCCCGTTCCATGGCGCGGGGGATGGAGATCCGCATAACCTTTGCCAGCGAAGCGGCCGAAGAAGTTGAGTACTTCCTGCTGTGTCGCTTTATTGATTGTTTCCTGGCGTTGTACGCACCGGTCAACAGTTTCACCCGTGTAATCACCTGCATTGACTCACCGGGTGAAACTCCACGGACATGGCCTGTGCGGGCAGGAAGGCTGTCATGGATCTAAGCAAAATCCTCAGTCCGCATAACTTTTTCCAACAGGTGCGGCTGATGTTACGCAGTCTGACCAGAGCACAGGGAAAAGACAGCATACAGGTGCTCGAAGCGCAACTTGATTTCATTTCACCGCTCTCGCTGGATGCGCCGAAAGGTGACATTACGTCGGTAACTCCGCTGGATCAGCAGCGCTGGCAAGTTGAAGTGGCCGCCCAGGGACTGACGGGGGCGCTGGGCGCGTTACCCACGGTATACACCGAGTGGATGATCGACCGCTATTATCGCCATGGGGACAAAACTGCCAAAGCTTTTTTGGACATTTTTAACCACCGGCTACATAGCCTGCGCTATCTCGCCTGGCAGAAATATCACTATTACGCCATGGCAGAATTCAGTGCAACACGGCCGCTGAGTCAGGCCATCCGTGCGTTATCCGGCGTGGCAAACAGTGCGCCATCTCTGCAGCAGGAGCAGTTTGCTGATTTATTTGCGCATTCAGTGCGCTCAATGCTCAACGTTGAAACCTGGTTAAAACACCGCTTTTCCGTGGCGGCGAAAGTCACGCCTTTTACCGGCGGATGGCAGGTCATGGACCCGGCCCAGTGTTGCCGGCTGGGAGAACCGTCACATACGCTGGCCGCTGCTCCCATGCTGGGCAGCGTGTACTGGGATCGGCAATCACATTTTACGGTGACACTGGGACCGGTGCCGATGAAAAACGCCGGTCTTTTTTTGCCAAAGGGCAAGCACTACCAAAATCTGTGGTCGCATCTGCGTGAATACGTTGGTCCGGGTCTGGATTTTGATATTGATCTGCTGATCGAAAATACCACGAACGTCGTTACCTCGTTGGGGTGCGGGCAACTCGGGCTGGATATTTGTCTCGGGGCCTCCGAGGGAGCAGGCCAGCATAAAATTCGTTTACCCGTCTGCCGGGAAGGAAAATAAAAAATGTCGAAAGTAGCAGGACAAGACAACCGGTTTATCCGTTTCGTTGGCGATGCCGCTGATTCACTGACGCTGATGTATATCGAGGGCGATGAACAATTCTCTGACACCTTCAGCTATCAGGTCCAGTTTCGCACGTCGTTAATAACTCCGCAGATGGGGCGTTTTCTGGGGCATGAAATGGCCTGTGAGATTGGCCGTGGCAACCAAAAGCGCTACGTGCATGGTGTGCTGACACAGATTAAAGAAGACAATAATGTCGATGGCATCAGTACCTTCACCGGTACGCTGGAACCGCGCATGGCATTGTTGCGTCTCGGACGTAACCTGGCGGTTTTCCAGAATATTACCGTACCGGATTTAGTGTGCAAGCTGCTGCGCCAGCAGAATATCAGCCACATTGATTTGCGCCTGCGTGCGACTTATCAGCCGCGTGAATACTGCATTCAGTATCGCGAATCCGATTTTGACTTCATTAGCCGCCTTCTTGAGCAGGAAGGGATCTATTACTTCTTCCAGCATGATGCCGGGCAACACACGCTGGTACTGGCCGATCATCCGTCCAGCCATCAGTCTGGCAAAACGGCGGAATTACCCTTTATGCCGCTGCAGGGGCGAGGCGATGGCGTCGGTATCCTGAACTGGGTGGCCAGTTCTTCACTGGCGGCCTCTTCCGTGATGCTCAAAGGTTTTAACATTGTGCAGGCAGCCAGTGTGGAGGGCGAATCGAAAGCCGTGGAAGCGGAATATTCCGTGCCGGGTGTCAGCTACGTGGACGCGCACGGCCATGAAAAACGCGAATTACTGCAATCAGAAGCCCGGCTGAAGATGGAACAGCTTGAGGCCGATAACCAGCAGTTTTACGCCGAAGCCAGCGTGTGGTGGCTAGGCTGTGGCGATAAATTCCTTCTGAGCGGGCATCCTTCCTGTCGGGGAAACTACCGAATCAAGTCGGTTCATATGCATGCATCAAGCAACATTGATGACGGGCAGCCTGATTTTGGCTACGCGCTCACTGTGTTGAAAGACAGCCTTTCCTGGCGTCCGCCGTGCCTCACCAGACAACCTGAAATCGCCGGTATTCTGACTGCCATCGTTGTCGGGCCAAAATCAGAAGAAGTCCACACGGACGAATATGGCCGCATCAAAATTCAGTTCCCGTGGGATCGCGAAAACAAACATGACGACGGCAGTTCCTGCTGGGTGCGGGTTTCGCAGCCGTGGGCGGGTGGCCGTTTCGGCGCCATGTTCCTGCCTCGCGTCAACAGCGAAGTTACGGTCAGCTTTGTGCATGGCAACCCTGATTATCCTCTGGTGACCGGCTCAGTATACAACGGGCAAAACAAACCGCCGCTGAGCCTGCCTGAGGAGAAAAATCACGCCGGATTCGTTTCACGCAGTTCCCTCAACGGCAATGTTGAAGAAGGCCATGAGTTGCGCTTCGACGATAAAAAAGGCGAAGAGCGTCTGGTCATCACCTCGCAAAAAGATCTGCTGCTGACGGTGAAAAACGACGTCACCACCCGTATTACCAAAAACGTCACTGAAACCATTGGTGAGAACCGCACGACCGAGTTAACCAAAGGTAATGAAAGCCTGACGCTCAAACAGGGCGATTATGCCCTGGATATTAAAGGCAATTTGCAGGAAAGCCTGACCAGCGGTAACCATCAGCTAAACATCAGCGGTGGCGGTAGCACGGTCAAAGCGGACAAAGCCTGCGTTATTGAATCTACCCAGTCTATCGAATTAAAAGTCGGTAGCAGCAAAATTACTCTTTCTCCTTCCGGCATTACGCTGAGCGGCACCACGATCAAAATTGAAGGGAAGGGCACGGCAGAACTTAAAGGTGCGATGGTCACTGTTCAGGGTAGCGGTATGACCCAGATCAAGGGCGGCGTGACGATGATTGGCTGAGGAAATGAATAACATGAAAGAAAAACTACTCACGCCGGAAGCGCTTGCTGCTTACAACCCGCTGCAAAACGGCGCTGAAAACGCAGCGCAACTGATGATCGCAGAACGCTGGGAAGATGCGCTGGCAAGCGTGGCGGCTGATTCTGTGCAGGAGAAACTGCTGGCATGGACGCTGCAAAAGGCGCTGACCCGCCCTGAATCACAGGAACCCGCGATGCAGCAATGTGCCAGTGAAATCCATCAGTGGCTGGCAAATCCTGATGATGACCGGCGTTTCCGTATTTTCCAGCAGGCAGAACAGCTCGGGTTTGATACCCCCGTTGGCGCGCTCGGCCTGTCACTGTTCTGGATGCAAGGCAGCATGACACCCGCAGAGTTCGATGCGGTGTACCCAGAACCCCATTTGTCCCGTCTGATGCTCCATTGTGCGTTGAAATTGCTCAGCGTGGCGATCGCGGCGGAAGACGCGCCACTTAAGGGAGCACAGACATTGCTTTCTGAGTGGCACGCTGCCGGGGGAGGTTACTGATGGGACAGCCCGCTGCTCGCGTTGGCGATATGCATGTTTGCCCGATGGTGACACCCGGCTTACCCCCGATTCCCCACGTTGGCGGACCGGTGACCACTCCCGGTACGCCGACCGTACTTATCGGAGGTATGCCTGCCGCGACTATGGGCTCGATGGCAGTGTGCGTCGGACCACCGGATTCGGTCATCATGGGCAGCACGAAAGTGCTGATTGGCGGTAAACCCGCAGCGCGGATGGGCGACAGCACGGCGCATGGCGGAACCATTGTTGCGGGTTGTCCGACCGTACTGATTTCATAGAGTGTATTGAAATGATAATGAATGTTGAGTCTTTGCTCGCCCCGGTCAGTGACGATCGGCCCGCTGGCCGCAATATGGAATATGAGCAGGTCTATAACGAGATCCGTGAGGCGCGGGAAAGCGATCCTGACTATTTGCCGCAGGGCGAATGGGCCACGGAATTACGGAAAGCCGACTGGAGCAAAGTTGTTCGCTTAAGCGCGAAGGTGTTGCAGGCGGAAAGCAAAGATTTTCAGGTTGCCTGCTGGCTGATTGAAGGGTTGAGCCAGCAACACGGCATCGCGGGGCTGCTGGAGGGCGTCGGTTTTCTGACGCCGTTTATCCAGACTTACTGGCAAAACGGCTGGCCGGAACAGGATGAGGACGGCCTGGTGATCCGCCATGGCATGATCAATCGTCTGGACCGCCAGCTGGCGCAACTGCTGCATTGTCATCCGTTGTTTGGTCAGCCGGAAAGCACGCTGGATCACTGGCGCAAGGTGCTCGCTTATGAGCACCGGGTGACGATGAAACCTGACAGCGCTGCGGAACGGGGCAGTGACGATGATTTCTCGATGGATACCTTCAACCGTTGGGCTGCCACACTGGATCCGCAGAAAGTTGCGGCACAGAACGAGGCGTTAACTCAACTGATGACTATGCTGGATACGCTTGAAACCCTCTATGGTCAGCTGAATCCGCAGGCTGATTCTCTGGCAATGGGGCAGATGCGTAGTGCCGTCGCCGAAATGCAGGAATTTGTGAAACGCCTGTTTGACCGTGCGGCACCGGCTTATGACGACGTGATGACCCTTAACGTATTAATGCCTGACGAAGATGAGCAAGCCAATGACGTCAGTTCACTGATGAATAACACCAAAAAACAAACGATGTCACGGGATCTGGCCATCAGCCAGATGCTGACCATTGCCCATTTTTTCCGCCAGACCGAACCGTCAAGCCCCGTCCCTTTTCTGATGGAGCGTGCGGCGCGCTGGGCGGCTATGACGTTGACCGAATGGCTGGAAGAGATGTTGCAGGATGACAGCAGTATGCGCGATATCAACAAAGTATTGAAAGGACACGGCAGAGAATGAGGGGGAAAAGGGGACTGACCGGGCTGATACTGAGTGTCATGCTGCTGGCAGGTTGCGCGTCAGATGATGGGCAAAGCCGTCAGAAGGCGATCAGCGAAGTGGCTGCGCCTTTCGCGAATGGGGCTATCACTCTGCAACTGCGGGCTGAGCCGGGGCTGAACAGCCTGAACGACATGCCCAACAGCTGTACAGTATTACTGCTACAAGCCAAGGATAAACCGACGCTGGATAAAATACTGGATAATCCCGCGACGCTGAAAAGCTTGTTTGCCGGTGCCGGCAGCGAAGGAGACGTTTTGCAGGTGGATCGTTACGTCATGATGCCGGGACAAACCAACACGGTGCATATTGATCGCGCCCGAGATACCCGCAATGTGGCGCTGGTCGCAGGCTACTATCCGTTCCCGGTAAAGAAACACATGGTCAGCGCACTGGTGCCGGTAGAGTCTGAGAGCACTGGCTGGTGGGAGCCTGTCTGGCAGGCGCATTTAGCGCCGGTCACTCTTTCTGTGACCTTAGGCAGTGAAAGCATTGTCAGTGCAGATGTCCCTGTTGCCGGAGAGAAAAAATAATGTATCCAGAACAACAGCAAATTTACTGGCATTCCGGGCTTTATCTGCAACCGCAGCACTTTCAGTCACTTGACCTGCATTATGAATGGAACCTCGCGCAGCATTTGCGGCTGGCGCAGCCCTATAATCACGGGCTGATTGAGGTCAGTATTAATGAAGCAGCACTGAGCGACTACGTGATCAGCGTTGAGCAGATCCGTTGTATTTTGCCCGGCGGTACCTTGCTCTCGCTGCCCGGCAACAGCCGTGTTGAACAACGCAACTTCCGTGACCTCTGGAAACAGCGCGATCAGCCGCTGACCATCTGGCTGGCTTTACGTCGCTTTGATCCGCTGCACAGTAATGTCACCACGCTGGAAAAAGAGCATGATCGCGCCGTCACGCGCTGGATCAACACCAGCGAAGAGCGGGTGATGAAAGATGTCTATGATCATGCGCCGGATGCTGCAGTGGCACGCCTGTGCTACAACGTCAGGTTGCTGACGGACGTTGAAAAAGACGATGCGGTTGACTGCGAATGCATTCCACTCACCCGACTGCGTTATGAAAACGAACGGGTGATCCTCGATCCGACATTCTCGCCACCTTCCGTGACGCTTTTTGGATCATTCAGCCTCGGCAAGCTGATTGACACTATTTATTTTGAACTGAGTGCGCGGGCCAGGAAGCTTGAAGAATACAAACGCTCAGAGCGACTGGTCAGTGATGCCGACCGTGGCGACCAGGTGACACAGTTGTTAGCGATGCGTTCTCTCAACCGGATGTTGCCACAACTGAAAAATTTCTGTCAGGCGCGCCAGGTTCATCCGTGGCAGGTCTACAACGTGTTGTGCCAGCTGGTGGGCGATCTTTCCTCATTCAATGACAGCTGCACCTTCCTTGGTGAGTGGCACGACGGTGAAAATTCACTGCAAACCTACAACCACAATGAATTGCTGAGTTGTTTCGAAAGCGCCCGTAAGACGCTGATTACCTTGTTGAACAGTCTGGTGCTTGAGGACAATACGTATATCACGCTGGAAAACGATCTTCAGGGCGTGTTCACCGGAAGCTTTGACAGCGCGCAGAGTAAAAATCCCGAAACGGTACTGCTGCTGTTACGTTCCGCCAGCATGCCGATGGAAAATCGTCAGATAAAAAATCCGGGGGGCATCAAACTGGCCTCACCAAGAATGATTGAACCGCTGATCCAGCATGCTCTGCCGGGCATTCCGGTAGTTCGTTGTCCACAGCCACCGCGGGGTGTACCAAACCGCAGAGATTCGCATTATTTCCTTGTCGAGCAGGATAGCGAGTTGTGGAACAAAGCCCGGCAGCACAGCAGCATTTCCTTCTACTGGCCAGACATGCCGGAAGATCTTCAGGTGCAGATTATATTTGTGGTGCCTTCATGATGAGTTTGCTCAATTGTTATTTACCGCTGTTTCGCTATGTGACGGCGTTTTTTATTAATCCGCAGGAATATTCTGATTACAGAGAGTTTCGCGAAAAAATTATTACTTTATTACAGCAGGCCCTGCTTGAGTCAGAACGTCATCATGAAAAAGCAGAGTGCGATGATGCTTATTTCGCGGTGGTGCTGTGGGTAGATGAGCGGGTATTAAGATCCCGCGCGGAGTGGGTGAAAGAATGGCGAAGTAATCTGTTGCAGAAATATTATTTTGATATTTCTGTCGGCGGCGAAGCGTTTTTCGACCGGCTGGATCAAACCGATAAAACCAATACACAACTGAGAATGGTATATCTGTTCTGTCTGCTGATGGGCTTCCACGGAAAATATACCTCACAGGATGCGCAGCTTTTGCAACAGCGCATCGAGGATGAGCGGCAGTGCTTGCCACAAGCCTGGCGTCAGTGGCCGAACAATGCCTTGCTGGTTGAACAGGACGCAGGCGGCGGCGAAAAAAATAAAACGGTGGTGAAAAAACTACGCCAGCGTAAAGGGCTGTTACTGGCACTGCCTGTTGTCGTCTATTTAGTGATTTTGTCCACCGGCTTAGGGATATTTTTCAGGTAACCTATCATGTTTAAAAAATTACTTTCCTTTGTCGCATGGACACTATTTCTGTGCCTGTTACTTATTGTTTGTGTTGTCATGTCTGTTGTTTTCGAACAAACACTCCTTCATGCATTAATTTTGTGGCTGATATTGATCATTGCCGTTTTATTTTCCCGGTTTGTCTGGGGATCTGTTTCCGGTATGGCGCAGGCGAAATATCTCTCCTCCCTGAAGGCAAGATTTAAACTCACCCGGCTGGAATATGTTTTATTCGAACACTGGAAAACCGGGGCTGCGGTAATTAAGCGCATCAGAAGACGCAAACAGCCAATACCCTGGTTTATACTCACTGGCGGGCGAAGTGGTAAAACGACGCTGATGGCCGGTGCAGGATTACCGCTGTTTTCCAATGAACCGGAAAGTTCTCTGGTTGTGCCGACCCGCACCTTACGCTGGTGGTTTTTTCGCTCCGCAGGTTTTCTCGACCTCTCCAGCCATTTTCTGAATAAAACCCCGGCCTTCGAGCGCGGCTGGTTGCGTCTGGTGAACTGGTGTGCCCGTCTGCCTGCGCCGGGTGGCATCGTGGTGTGCGTATCGGTCAGTGAGTTGCTCGAAAAAGATGACGCGGAACTGCATCTGCATGCGCGGCATATCCGCACGCAGATCGAACCGCTGGTCAGTAAAGTCAAACGCCGTCTGCCGGTGTATCTGTTTATCACTTGTTGTGACCGGGTGCCCGGTTTCAGCCACTGGGCCAATAATCTCTCCGCCGAACAGCGCCAGCAACCGCTGGGTTACTACTGGCGCCGTTCGCCTGTCGTCGACGGGAAAGATCCGGCCTTGCTGGATCCGCTGTTTACGTGCGTGAAAGACGGACTGGATAAAGTGCGGGTCAGCATGCTTTCGGGCGGCGAACCGGATGGCGACACGCTGGCGTTGATGGATTTCCCTGAACAGCTACCGAAGTTGCAACCTGCACTGCAACGTTATCTGGCCGCCCTGTGTGAGCCGGACGCTTACTTTCAGCCCGCAGCACTGGGTGGTATCTGGTTTACCGCCACTGAACCTGTCAGCAAAAACAGTGCTTCGCGTCAGGCTTTCTTTATCCATGACCTGATGGCCCGATTACTGCCTGAACTAAGCCGCCAGCGTGAAATTGAGCCTGTTGGGTTTGGCCGTCGCTATCTGCATAAATGGGGGGCGATGACCTTCAGTGTGCTGGCAATAACCTATGTGCTGGTGTCCGGTTATTTCACCAACCGCCTCACCGGGGGCTCGCCCGCGAAAATGGATGTCACGGCGCAGGTTCAGCAGCTTGAGAGCATTGAGCACTGGAATGCACATCCGCTGAAATATTTACCTTTTGTTCCCGTTCTCAACCATCGCCATACGCAGCTTGAGGCCAGCATTCTTGCTGCATCCCCACGCGATAAGGTGAACCTGCGGGAGATAGCAGATAACTACCAGCAGCTGTTCACCGACGCCGATCCACAGCAAAAACGCGAGTTGATTCTGAACCTGGCAAGCACGCTTATCACTAAACAGGCCATGTGGGAAAAGCAGCCGGTCAGTGAGCTGATAAAACAGGCGCCGGTTCCCGCGGCGCTGAGCATGACCGGGGCCACCGTGTCCTTACCCTATCAACAGGATGTGGTGTTGCAACGCGCGCTGTTACAGTTGCCGGAAGGCGGCAAGCAACTTGTGGTACTGCGCGAATTGCTCGGACGTTTGGTCAACAGTGATCCGCAGATGGCATGGCTGGTGGCTCCTTCAGGCGATCTGACGCCAGTGAATCTGACGGATTTCATGCCCTCGTCTGAGGATAAAACGCAGGTCAGTGGTCTGTGGACGCTACAGGGCACCGCACAAATTCAGGGCTGGTTGAAGGAAATCCGTCGCGCAGGAGGTGAACAGGTCCCGATGCCTGCGCTAGTGGCTTTTGAACAGCACTGGCCTGCGCTGCGCCAGACGCAATGGATGACGATGATGCTGGCGATGAACCAGCAACCCGCCCCGGAGCTGACCAGCGAAGAGTGGCAAACCGCGCTGATTACGCTCGATCAGGGTAACAGCCCATCAATGAAATTTTCCCGTTACGTCAATGAACAACTAGAAGACATCCGTGCTCAGGATGCCGAGCCCTGGTTGCGTGAGCTGCGCCGGTTGAATCAGTTACAGGCTATGTCGGTACCCGGTGCGCTGATACCGCGTATCAGCAAGGTCCAGCAGTCTTTTCAGAAGAAAATTTCAGCACTGCTGAAAATCGACAGCAAAACCCTGACACCCGTGCTTTCCGATCTCAATGTGAAAAACTGGAATGCCTGGAAAAACAGTCTGCATGCGGCGGTTTCGGACGTGTTTGCTACGCCGAAAAGCAGCGATCGTCTGACGCGCGGACTGTTCCAGACCGGAGCGGCGGGCGACAGCAATCCACTGCAGTTACTCGACAGCCGTTTTAACGTGCTGCGTAAGAGCCTGTCGGCGGAACGCGATGATTTTGCCACCAACGCGGTGTGGGCGTTGTATCAGAATGATGCGCACTGGCTGGTGGCACATGCCATGCAGCGTTCTGCCTGCTGGCTTGAACAGCAATGGCAGAGCCGGGTGCTGTGGCCAATGGAAAATAATGCCAGCCGTCTGGAGTACGACGACCAACAGGATCTGGCGTGGCAATACCTGTCTGACTTTATCCGTGGACCGGCAAAAAGTGTGCTGGTGGTTGAAGATAACGGGCCAAAAGCGGGCGAATTCAACGGGCAGACACCGGGCCTGACACCGGAATTTCTGCGAATGGTCAATCACGTGTTGCGTCCGGATGACGTGCTGGCGATGCCGGAACGTGAAAATACCCGCAATGACGATGCGCTGGCCGCCCTGAAAGATGAGCAGGCCGATCTGGAGGCTCAAATGGCGGCACTGGAAGCAAAACCGCTGGAACTGACGCTTAAAAGCCTGCCTGCCACCATTCCCGGCGGTGCGCGGCTGATGCCGGTGGGCACTCAGTTGACGCTGTTCTGCGATGAGCAACAGTGGAAGCTCAATAGCATGAACTTCAGCGAACAGGCGGCATTCCGCTGGCGTCCGGGGCATTGCAGCCGTGCCACGCTGGTGATCAAGTTCCCTGGTTTTGATCTGACGTACGAATACTTCGGCGACGCCGCATGGCCTGATTTCCTGCAGGACATTTCCGACGGGCAGCATCGTTTCAAAGCGGAAGATTTCCCGGATGATGCCGCTCAGCTGACGGCACTGGGCATCAAAGAAGTCATGGTGCGTTATCAGAGCGGCTCACAGAACGCGTTGCAGGATCGCTGGCATCAGTGGCAGGAACTCAATCAGGCACTGAATGACAACGCTGAGGCGCAGCAGGAAACCGGCCTTAAAAAAGCGGAAAAACAACGACCGACAGCGCTGAAGAGTGCGTTCTCGCAACTGCCTGTCCGCATTACCGGATGTCACTGAGCGTCTGGTCAGGACGCCTTTTGAAAAATTTAGAAAGGATAATTTATGGGTAATTACCTGAAGAAAATTGTAGAGAAAATGAATGTCGAGGCACGTGAGTGCCTTGATGCCGCGATCAGTCTGGCCGTCAGCCGTACGCATCACGAAGTGGACATCGAGCATTTACTGCTCGCACTGGTGACCCGTCAGCCTGCGCTGATTGAGCAACTCTGTCTGAATGCCGGATTGCGGGGTGATGCGTTAGTCGATGCGCTGAAAGTCAGCCTCAACCACCTGCGCAGCGGCAATACGCGTAGCCCGGTATTATCGGAGCTGCTGGTCGAACACCTGGAGAAATCCTGGTTGCACGCCAGTGCCTGCTGGCAGCAAACACAACTGCCGGTACAGGCCTTTCTGGGTAGCCTGCTTGCCAGTGAAAAAGACAATCAGATCCACCTGTCGTCAGCCTTACAGCAGGCGCTGCTGTGTCAGGTTGATCGCGCTGACCGGTTGCTGCACGATGCCTGCGCACCGGCACAGGCCACGAATCATCCTGCTGCAACCCGCCACAATACGGATTCCGCGGTGATGAAATTTACCCGTAACCTGACTGAACAGGCGCGTGATGCGGCACTGGATCCCGCGCTGGGTCGCGAGCCTGAAATTCGTCAATTGATCGACGTGCTATTACGCCGCCGTCAGAACAACCCGGTGCTGACCGGTGAACCGGGAGTGGGGAAAACCGCGCTGGTTGAAGGGCTGGCACAGCGAATTGCGGATGGCACTGTACCGGAAGCGCTGAAGTCAATGGAGATTCTGTCGCTGGATATGGGGTTGCTTCAGGCCGGTGCCAGCGTGAAAGGCGAATTTGAAAACCGCCTGCAAACCCTGTTGCGTGAAGTGAAAGAATACCCGTCTCCGGTCATTCTGTTCATTGATGAGGCGCATACACTGATTGGCGCGGGGGGGCAGGCCGGTCAGAACGACGCTGCTAACCTGCTTAAACCAGCGCTGGCTCGCGGGGAAATGCGCGTGGTGGCAGCCACCACCTGGGCTGAATACAAAAAATATTTTGAGAAAGATGCTGCCCTGGCACGACGTTTTCAGGTGATCAAAGTGGCGGAGCCTGATGAAGAGACCGCCATCGCCATGCTGCGATCCCTGAAACCGGCTCTCAGTAAACATCATGGCGTGCAAATCCTCGAAAGCGCGCTCGTGGCCGCTGTCCGCCTCTCCAGCCGCTATATTTCTGGCCGCCAGTTGCCGGACAAATCCATCAGCTTGCTGGACACCGCCTGCGCTCGGGTGGCGATTTCACAGTGCCATGAGCCCAAAGAGATCGAAGATCTTAATGCGATGATCAGCAACATTCACACTGAGCGGGAAAGTCTGCTGAAAGAGGGCGAGAATCCCTCCCGGGTGAAATGGCTGGACCAGCGTGAAAGCGAACTGAAGCAAAGTTTAGAGGCACTGCTGCCGGTCTGGCGTCAGCAACAGCAGATCGTGGCGCAAATTAATAGTATCGAGGATGTGGCGCAGATTGCCGCATTGCGTGCGCAACTGGCTGAGATGCATAAAGATCAAGCTCTGGTATATGACTGCGTGGATGCGACCTGTGTCGCAGACGTGATTGCTGGCTGGACCGGTATTCCGCTGGGCCGGATGATGGAAAAAGAGCAGCAACAGCTTGGCGATCTGGTTGCACGTCTGGAAAGCCGGGTGATCGGGCAATCCCACGCATTAGCGGACATTGCGCAGCAAATCCGCATCGGGCGCGCCAATCTGGCGGATCCGGTTAAGCCGACCGGCGTCTTTATGCTGGCCGGGCCCTCCGGAGTTGGGAAAACAGAAACGGCGCTGGCCTTGTCTGAGCTGCTTTTCGGTGGCGAGCAAAGTTTAATTACCATCAATATGTCCGAATATCAGGAAGCACATTCTGTATCAGGCCTGAAAGGTTCCCCGCCCGGGTATGTGGGGTATGGGCAGGGCGGTGTGCTGACCGAGGCGGTGCGTCGTCGTCCATACAGCGTAGTGCTGCTCGATGAAGTTGAGAAAGCCCATCCGGATGTGATGGAAATTTTCTATCAGGTATTTGATAAAGGCGTGATGGAAGACGCTGAAGGCCAACTGATCAATTTCCGCAATACCCTGATTATTCTGACCAGCAATCTGGCCAGCGATCGCGTGATGACCGCCTGTGCCGCCGGAAATACGGATCAGAAAGCGTTGACAGCACTCCTGCGGCCTGAATTCGATCAGTACTTCCGTCCGGCGCTGATGGGACGTTTACAGCTGATCCCTTATCTGCCGGTCGTGGGCGAAACACTGGCAAAAATCATCCGTCTCAAAATCGATAAAGTGTGCAAACGCTTTAGCGGTGCCGGTGAAGGTAATTCCTCCCTGAGCTACAGCGAAAAAGTGGTGGAGTTCATGGCCAGCCGCTGTCAGGTCGAACAAAGCGGGGCGCGCGAAATTGATGCCGTCCTGAATCGGGAATTGCTGCCGTTGCTGACCGATCGTCTGCTGGCGGTCGAAAGCAAAGCCGATATCCGCCTGCAGGTTGGTGTCAGTAAAGATCAGCTCACTCTGACGAAACAGCCAGCGTCAAAACGCTCTGCCGCGAAACAACCCGTCTGAGTGACAGGAAAAGGATAACCATGAAAAACCGGTGAATTTGCGCGCACTGAAAATTAACGGGCACGATCCGAGGCTCAGCAAATCCTTTCTGTTGCTCAGCAGTGAGCTAAGCCCGCTGAACGGCACCATTCCCGCCAGACTGGACTGGAATGCGCTGGAAGAACGGTGTTTTCAGCTGTTCCATGAATATGGCTACGACCTGCAGAGTGGCATGTGGTTTTGTCTCATCAATCTGCGGCTTAAGAGCTGGAAAGGGCTGGCGCTGGCACTCGATCTGCTTTCGACGGCATTTACCCACAACAGCCAGCGCTGCTGGCCGCCGGTGGCCGCCGTTCAGCAGCGACAGCAGTTGATCGACTGGTTCAATGCCAATGTGGCGACGCATATTTATACGCTGGAGTACGGGCCGGAAAACAGCGCGGAAATGCGACAGGTAGAAAGAAGTATCGGTGTGCTGTGCACACAGTCCAAAAACCTGCAATCACGCAGCCATGACTCGCTGAACAATCTGCATTATTTCCTGCAGGTTCGCTGTCGTTCCGTGCCGTATCCGGTCCACGCCAAAGTGACGAAAGCGATACGTGAGCCCGTAGATAAGACTCCTCAGGTATTGAGTGAGAAAAATGTCGCTGCACTGCTGACTGACATCGTACCTGATGTAGAACCGGTTGAAATCCAGCTTGCTGAGACACATCACCCGCGCCCGTTATTGTGGGGGCTCGGTGGAATGGCTGCTGGCATAGCGGTTTGCGCCGTCGCTGCGGCGTTCTGGTTCTCATCACAGACGTTGAGTTTTAGTGAAAAGTTGAGCGTCCCGTTACTGACATTGCAACACAGTGAGCGTCAAATAAATGACGCCTGGAACAAAGCGCCTGAAGCCGATCTGAATGCGCAAAAAGAGGCAGTGCTAGCGCAGGCGGCGCCGGTGCTGACATGGCTGAGCGAACAACCCTCTGATGTATTGCTGCGTCAGGGTGAAATATTGTCTGATCATCTGGAAAAAGCCTATCCGGGAAATCAGTACAGTGCTCAATGGCAGCGCACAGTAGATGAAAAGGCGGGAGATATTCCGGCGCTGGACGGTTTAGTGCTTGCTAATAAACATCTTGATGAGCTTGAAGCCCGGTTGCTGAACGCTGAAAAGAAACACAGCCAATATATGACCGTGTCAGAATTGAAAACAGCGGTATATCAGATACGGCAGGACCTGCAGCGCAATGGTGTGCCCGCTGAAACCCTACTCTGGCAACTCAGTCAGCAAAATGAAAATACCGATCAGTTTAATTCGGCATTATTAAAGCAGGTCTCACAAAGAATCGAAGCGTTAAATTCAATCTATTTTATGTATTTATTTGAAAAGCACATCTGAAGAATTTATTAATAGTAATCATGTAATGGAGTTACATTATGTTTGGTAAAAAACAGTTAAAGTCTCCCGATGCAGATAAAGTCAAAGCGTTGAAGAAATGGGCCGCTCGTGATAAAAAAAGGCAACTGCTGATTCACACGGTTTCTGCTAACTATGTGAATACACCACTGCTCATGAAACCGGGCAGAGATGTTTTTAAAACCTGGGATATTATTTCAAGTTCATTCATTGATCTGGATAACGTGCTGGCCGGTTTCCGGCTGGGGGCCGGACTCACGGTCAGATCGCAATCAGGATTATTTTTTGAAGCAGGCTTTATTCTCGATGTGCCGGTGCAAAATATAATGGGAACATTCAGCGGTGATGTATGGTTCCCTAATCATGCGGGTGTCAGTAATGGTATGGTCTATAACCGTTTTGCCCTTGCTGACAATATTTTCGCGGGCAGATCTAAAAAGAAAGAAATCATTGCTCCCGGTGGTTACAATCAAATTCAGCCACCCCAAAAGATACTCAAGAACACTAATTACCAATGGCATAATGAGATCCTGCTTATTGGTCGTCCGGATATTAATACTTATCAGGGATTACCTCCGACGCGTGAGATTAAAATAGCGGGGATTTTTGTAGCACCTAAGACTATACGTCCGACTCGGCAAGCGACCCTAGAGATTAACGAAAGGTTGTACAAGTTAGTTGAACGGATGAAAAAATGTAATCCTGGCGTTCCGGTTATTGACATTTCTCGTTAAAGATCCCTTTCACAGAGATGAGCGTCATGTGTAAGCCCCCTTAAACCGGTTCGCTTTACGCATGACTATCATGCCCTTAATGTCAAAAGTTAGCCTTGAATAATAAAGCGTTCATCTATACCCGATGGCGTACGAGTGTATCTATACTCTTTCTGTGGGACGACCAACGTCGTCCCGGAAATTGTGAAGCCACTCATGAAGCAAACTAAAAATAAATCATCGCTGCTTACTGTGACCGTGGCCTGTATCGGTGTTGTCTATGGTGACATCGGTACCAGCCCGTTGTATACCCTGCGTGAATGCCTGACCGGACAGGCGGGCATCACCGTGACGCAAAGCGCGCTGTTCGGCTTTCTGTCATTGATTTTCTGGCTTCTCATGCTGGTCGTCTCCGTTAAATACATCAGTTTCGTCATGCGGGCTGATAACGACGGGGAGGGCGGCATTCTCACCCTGATGGCGCTGGCTATCCGCAATCTGAATCCGCGCTGGATCCCGTGCATTATGTTTATCGGCCTGGTCGGCGGCAGCTTCTTCTATGGTGACGGCGTTATCACGCCTGCCATCTCGGTGCTTTCGGCGATTGAAGGGCTGGAAATTATCGAGCCATCGCTCGACCGCTTTATCATTCCGTTTTCTATTGCTGTTCTGACGCTGCTGTTTTTTATTCAGAAGAACGGTACCGGTAGCGTGGGGAAAATTTTCGCCCCGGTGATGGTGGTATGGTTTATCACGATTGGCGCGCTGGGCATCGGCGGCATCGTGCGTAATCCTGACGTATTACAGGCGCTCAACCCTTACTGGGCGGTGCATTTCTTTGTGGAATTCAAAACCGTGTCGTTTTTCGCACTCGGTATGGTGGTGCTTTCAGTCACCGGTGGCGAAGCGCTATATGCAGATATGGGGCATTTTGGTAAGAAACCCATCCGCATCGCCTGGTTTGTGCTGGTCGGGCCTTCGCTGGTGATGAATTATTTCGGGCAGGGCGCGTTGTTACTCAGCCAGCCTGCGGCCATTAAGAATCCGTTTTTCCTGCTGGCACCTGACTGGGCGCTGGTTCCGTTGCTGGTGCTGGCCACGCTGGCGACCGTCATTGCTTCGCAGGCGGTGATTTCCGGCGTGTTCTCTCTGACGCGTCAGGCCGTGCGTATGGGCTATTTGCCGCCGATGCGCATTATTTACACCTCCGATGTGGAGTCGGGGCAAATCTACATTCCGGTCGTCAACTGGCTGCTGTATTTTGCCGTGCTGATTGCGATCGTCAGCTTCAAACATTCCAGCAATCTGGCCTCGGCGTACGGTATTGTGGTCACCGGTACGATGGTGATCACGTCTGTGCTGATCGGCATTGTGATGATTAAAAACTGGGGATGGAAAAGCTGGGCTGGCGGCCTGGTGATCACGGCCATGTTGCTGATTGATGTACCGTTGTTTGCCGCCAACCTGAGCAAAATTTTCTCGGGCGGCTGGTTGCCAGTGGCAATCGGGCTGACCATTCTGGTGATCATGCTGACCTGGAAAACGGAACGTTCGCGGTTGCTGCGCCGCTTGCGTCAGGATCCGGAAGCGCTGGAGGCTCTGATTACCTCGCTTGAAAAAGCGCCGCCACAAAGGGTGCCGGGAACGGCCGTGGTGATGTCGCGCGGGCAATATGAAGTGCCGCTGGTGTTGTTGCATAACCTCAAGCACAACAAGATATTGCATGAGCGCGTGGTGTTACTGACTATCGTCACCGAGGATGTGCCGTATGTGCATAACGTACAGCGGGTGATTATCGAACAGCTTTCACCGGCATTCTGGCGGGTTATCGCCCGTTATGGCTGGCGGGAAAAGCCGAATGTGACGGATATCCTTTATCGTTGCGGGCTGGAAGGCCTGCAAAGCAACATGAATGAAACCTCATTTTTTATGTCGCGCGACACCTTTATTCTCGGCGAGCCGCGCCCGTGGTACCTGAAGGCACGCGGAAAACTATTCCAGGTGTTGCAGCGAAATTCTCTGCGTGCGCCGGAACATTATCATATTCCACCAAACCGGGTGATTGAGCTGGGTGCGGTGGTGAAATTCTGAGGAAGGCCACAGGTCAACCGCCGGTGCATCAGGCACCAGCGGTAAAGGCGGATTAAGTTTGCGGAGCGGAGGAGGTTAAATCTGTGATAACAGACGCTGCTGAATCCTGCGTCGCTTGTGATGCTGGCGACTGAGTGACGGGCGTCAGTTCGGTGATGTTCGGCGTCTGCGTCCCCTGCGTGGTTACCGGTGCGGCAGGTGTTGCAGTTTGCGTTTGCGGAGTCGTTACCGGTGCGGCAGGTGTTGCAGTTTGCGTTTGCGGAGTCGTTACCGGCGCGGCAGGTGTTACAGTCTGCGTTTGCTGAGTTGCTACCGGCGCGGCAGGTGTGGCAGTCTGCGTTTGCTGAGTTGCTACCGGCGCGGCAGGCGCTACAGTTTGCGTCTGTTCAGCTGCGGCAGGATCTTCAATTTGCGCTGGCATGCTCGGAATGCTCGGAACGGGTTCTGCCGGAATTGATTCTGACTTCGGTTTCGGAACCGGCGTTGACGCGCGAACGAGGAATGTCGGTTTGAGGTTCGCAACCGAATAGGTTACATGACTGATCACATCGCGCGAAGTGGCCACTTCGACAGGGGATATGGTCACGCGGCCAACAAGTGAACGGGCATAGCCGCCGACTTTATGTTTGCCCTCCGGAAGTTGTAATTCCATACTCTCGCCAATCCCCAGCGCACCGGCATCTTTACCATCAATGGTCACATACAGCTTGGTGCCGTCGTCGGTTTTGGTCGGGACGTGCGTTACGGTCACCCGCGTGGAGCCAAAATCGAAAGCCGGTGCCTGGTCGGCGGTTTTCGATTTTGCGCATCCTGTCAGGGCTAAAACGGCTGCTACGGCAGCCAGGGTGAAACGATAACTCATAGTGCGACGTCTTCCTTTAAGGGATTTTTGTGATCTGCGTACCAATATACCCGATCTCCGGTGAGAGATGAATGCGCATTCCGGGAACTCAGAGCAGTCTGTTATCAGCTATTCTTCGGCCTTGCCCGTTTTCTTTCATGCGATGAGGTTAGTCATGCATCAATTCCATTCTTATTGTATTTCAGCCTCAGGGGAAGAAAGGGGGCAAGGGGATTTCGAGGCCCGTTTTCCTTACTGGAGTTTCACCAAAACCACGATAGCGATTTGCGCGCTGAAGCTCAGTGAACGTGGCGTTTTGCAGCCCGACAGCCGCATTGACGGCGCGGCTTATACACTGCGGCAGCTGCTCAACCACACCGCCGGATTGCCGGATTACGGCTCGCTGAAAATCTATCACGACGCTGTCGCTGCCGGTGAGCAACCCTGGGAGCGCCAAAAATTACTCAATGCCGCCTTAGCCAAAGGCATGCTGTTTGCACCCGGTGAAGGCTGGTCCTATTCCAATGTCGGCTACATGCTGGCCCGCGAGCAGATTGAAGCCGCGTCCGGACAAAGTTTTGCGCAACTGGTGGCAGACATCATCACCACACCGCTCGGGCTCACCAGCATTTCTCTTGCCACCACGCGCGAAGAGTTCGCGCAACTTCACTGTGAAGCCGCCGGAAAGTACGATCCGGGCTGGGTGTATCACGGCTGTCTGGCAGGCAATGTGCGGGACGCCGCCAGACTGTTGCACGGTTTATTCACCGGCAAACTCCTCAGCCCGGCGTCGCTGGCTGAAATGCGGGTGACATACCCGCTCGGCGGAGCCCTTGAAGGGCGACCGTGGACCGAATGCGGTTACGCGCTCGGGCTGATGAGCGGCGCAATGGGAAAAGCCGGACGCTCGGCAGGTCACTCAGGCGGCGGTCCGTCGTGCGTGAATGCGGTCTATCACTTCCCTGATCTCAGCGAACCCGTGACCGGAGCCTGCTTTACTGACGGATATCACGAAGGGGAAGCCGAGACTGAACTCGGCAGACTTGTGCAAAACGTCGAATAATGCGGAAAGGGGTTCAGACCTGCGGTTCATGACAACAAATACACAGTTTATTACCATCGGCGTCGCGGAAATACGCGCCGTAATAATCCGCATGATAATGCGGACGTAATCCCGGCTGGCCTTCGTCCCTTGCGCCATTGGCGATAGCGTATTCATAGATCCGATCAACCGTTTGACGTGTTTTTGCCAGCAATGCCACCATCTGGCCGTTACCGGCGCTGGCGGTATCGCCATCAAGAGGTTTGCCTATCAAAAATAACGGGCGGGGTGCATCAGGTGCCATCCACGCCGCCCAGGGTTTTTCATCGTCACAAAACTTCAGGATATGCCCCAGTTCAGCCATCACCGTGGCATAAAATTTGTAGGCGCGCTCAAAGTCGTTAACGCCGATACAGATGTGTGAAATCATGGGTGCCTCCATTGAAACTGAACACTTTTTATAGCCGGTTATGGCATTGCGTGCAGACTTTTGTCGTCAGACAACCGGAGCATTATTCCACTTTGTGCTAAATTAGCCCTCATTCTTACCCGTATTCCCCGAGGCAACATGTTCACTCCGCTCAACCGTACCACCCGTGAAATGAAGATCAACAATGTTGTGCTGGTCACTAATGCATTGAAATCACTGGGGTCGGCAACAAAAGCAGATTTAGCGGTTGCTACCGGGCTGAGCATTGCGACATGTGGTGCGGTGCTTAATGAACTGAGTCTGCGCCATGAGGTACTGGCGCTGGAACTGGAAGTTTCTCGTGGCGGGCGTCCGGCGCAGCGCTATGCATATAACCCGGACTTCTTCTCCGTACTGAGTTTGTATGCACAGGGCAGTGACGCGGCGGCGCAGATTATCTGGTCGGTGAATTCAGCCACGGGTGAAAGCCTGGCTCAGGGCGAAGTTCGTTTTTTGCCGCTGATGCTGGCAACGTTTTATCAGCAGATTGAATCGCTGCTGGCAGATTACCCGAATATTAAAGCGCTGGGCGTTGGATTGCCGGGTGTGGTGGTGAAAGGCACCGTCGCGACCTGCGATATCACGGTGTTTGCCGGTGTTGCCATCGAACAACAACTGCGTGACCGTTTTGGCCTGTACGTGCAAGTCGATAACGACATGAACTATACCGCCTGGGGTTTTTACCGCAGCAGTTGTGCCGGCGTCACTGCGCCGGTTGCCTATGTATTTAAGCCGGATGTCCCTTGTCTCGGATGCGGGATGGTGATTAACGGACAGGTATTACAGGGCGCAAGCCAGTTTGCCGGTGAAGTTTCCAACCTGCCGTTTGAGCATCTGAACACGCTGCCGGTGGCGGAGGAGATGGCAAAAGTGATTGTCTCGCTGACGGCGATTATCAACCCGGTCACCATTGCACTCTCCGGCCCTAAAATCAGCGAAGCGCTGATCCCGCAACTGACGGTACTCTGCCAGCAGTATATTCCCGCGCAACATATGCCTGAACTGACTTACCGCCCCTCCATGCGTAAGGATTATCTGCAAGGCATCACCGAACTGACCCTGCATAATTACAATCTGTACGTCGCTTTCGGTGAGTAATCCGTATTGACTTTTTTTTGCCCTCACCTCTATACTCGCCACTTATTAAAAGTCTTTTAATAATTAATTTTCTGCCGGGGGAACCTGATGTCACTGTCATCTGAAATGGAAAGTGTAAACGCGCATGCCGGAAGTCCTGCCCGACGTGTCGCCACGCGGGCTATATTTTTTGTTACCGGCATGGCGATGGGGTTGTGGGCGGCGCTGGTGCCTTACGCGCAGTTGCGTACGCATTCCGAAGCGGGTGATCTCGGATTACTGTTGCTGTGCCTGGGCGCGGGGTCACTGTTGTCGATGCTGGGTTCCGGTCGGATTATTGGCCGCTTCGGTTGCCGGGCAGTGATTGTGGCCGCCGTGGTGCTGTATTGCCTGATGTTGCCGTTGCTGGCGGTATTCAGTGATATCGGGTTGCTGGCGCTGAGTCTGTTTATTTTCGGCATGGGAATTGGTCTGGCTGATGTTGCGGTCAATGTGCAGGGAACGCTGGTTGAACAGGCAGCGGATAAACCGCTGATGTCTGGCTTTCATTGCCTGTGGAGCGTCGGCGGTATTGCCGGGGCCGGTGGCGGCGCGTTACTGCTCAGTGCCGGTATTTCGCCGCTCGGCAGCACGTTTTTTGCCGTGGCGCTGGTTGTCATCGTGACTGCCTGGTCTTTCCGCGGCATGTTACCGTTTGGCGCGCATGAGGAAGAAGGGGCTGAGGGCAAACCCAAAGCGAGGCCGAATTTTCGCCTTGCGCTGATGGCCGTGATGGCGATGATCTGTTTTATGGCTGAAGGAGCGGTGCTCGACTGGGGTGGCGTATTTCTGACTCGTGAGCGCGGCCTGGCGCTGGAACATGCAGGCTGGGGCTTTGCGGTGTTTGCTGTCGCGATGTCGCTGATGCGCCTGACCGGCGATGCCATTGTCAGCGCGCTGGGACGCAAAAGAATTCTGGTGGTGGGCGGTGTGCTGGGGATCGCCGGTTACCTGATGGTGGTGCTGTTACCGGGCTGGATCCTGCCGTTATGCGGGTTTGCGCTGGTCGGTATCGGTGCGGCCAATATCGTACCAGTACTGATTACCCTCGCAGGCCAGGAGAAAGTGATGCCGGTGAATATGTCTGTGGCGATGGTTGCCACACTTGGGTATCTCGGTGTGCTCGGTGGCCCGGCAGTCATTGGCTTTATCGCCCATTTATCCAGTTTATATGTGGCATTTTCGGCGGTAGCTGCCGCGTTTCTTATCATCACGTTTGGCGCATACAAACTGAAGTATTGATTGTTTTCAAAGATCAAGGTTTTATAACTGAGTAGCAAATTTGCCCGCTGGCGCCTCAACCCCGTCAGCCTTCTTTTACTGTTAATGATAAAAATCCGACCCTGCAAGGAGCTGTGATGGCCGTAAAACTTATTGCCGTAGACATGGATGGAACCTTTCTGAACCCGCAACATGAATACAATAAAATCCGTTTTCGCGAGCAATATCAGCAACTGCTGGCGCGCGATATCAAATTTGTGGTGGCCAGTGGTAATCAGTATTACCAGCTTAAATCTTTCTTCGATGACATCGATGAACAGATTGCCTATGTGGCGGAAGGTGGGGGTTATGTCGTCGACAAAAAAGAAGAAGTTTATTGCGGCAAACTCGAACCTGAACAGGTCGCTGACGTACTGCACTGGATCAGCCGGACACCGGGCATTAACACCATCGTTTGCGGCAGAAAGGGCGCGTATGTACTGAACGGCACCGATGAAGCCTTTATCAGCCGGATGCGTCGTTACTATCACCGCCTGAGCAAAGTGAGCGATTATGCCGAAATCAACGACACGATTTTCAAATTCGCGCTTAGCTATAGGGAGGATGACGTTTATCCGCTTATGGGCGAAATTACCCGCCATCTGGGCAATATTGTTGCGCCGGTTACCAGCGGGCACGGTTCGGTGGATCTGATCATCAGCGGAAATCACAAAGCCTGCGGCCTGCAAAAAATCCAGAAAATCTACGGTATCCGGGATGAGGAAGTGCTGGCCTTCGGTGATAGCGGAAATGATCTCGAAATGCTCAGCTATTGCGGATTTGGTTTTGCGATGGAAAACGCCTCGGCAGCGGCCAAAGCTGCCGCAAAATACACGGCACCATCAAACAGCGATGAGGGTGTGCTGAACATTATCGATGATGTGCTTAATGACCGTGCGCCGTTTGCCTGAACGACGAAAGACTGAAGAAAAGTGAACTGAAACAAAAGGCTGCCAGAGAACGGGCAGCCTTTTTAATTGTGCAAAAACTTAAGGTACGTAATCCGGAGGAACATCGTTGTTTCCCGGCGGGGCCGGATAGTAGTCCGGTGGCACCTCTGACTGTGCCTGAGGTTGCGCACTGTAACCATAGCTGGCATCGACCGGCACTTTATTGCCTTTGGCGTACATGCACTGGGTGTAGACGGTATCGTACTGATCCTGCAAATTACCGCTGCTGGCACCTGCGCCGTTACTGCCCATCGCGCTGCCAATCAACAAACCACTGCCTGCGCCAACCAGCGCGCCCGCTCCGGCCTGATGAGACGCCGCGCCTAGCAGCGCACCCGCCGCTGCACCTACAACGGTGCCTGCCGCGGCGGTATTGACTGCGTTATTGTTGGCTGTTTGTGCGCCGCCGTTAACACTGTTGTAGGCGTCATTCCGGCAGGCCATTTCATCCATACGGAATTGCTGATAATCCTTACCGGTGCCGGGTAACACCATCACATCGGGCCGGGTGGGAGGAGAAACGCAGCCGGAAAGCGCTGCAGTCAGGGCGATAACCGCCAGCGGAGTGAACCTGTTCATGAAATTATCGCCTGTTAACGCGGTGCGGAATCACCTACAACCACCTTCATCCAGCCGCGCGGACAGCGCTGCACATGCGGATAGTAGCCCGCAGGATTTTGGCAGTAATAGGCATAGTCAGGAGTTTTCTCAACATATGTCTGCGGTTGTGCTGGTGTAACGTAGACCACCGGCGGCGGCCCGTAATACACCGGAGGCGGTGGTGGTCCCCAGGGGATGCCGACGATAATGCGCGGTCCACCGTATCCACCGTGATAGTAGCCGTGACCATAATAACCATGCCCGTAATAGCCATAGGCAAACGATGCAAAGCTGGCAGACATCAGCACGCCAGCGGTCAGCATCAACAACAACCTTTTCATAACAACCTCGACGCGCAATGATCGGATACAGGGAATGGCTTAAATGCCACCATTCCTGAGCGTAACGATACGCCCAAGTGTGGGAAAAGGTTGGCGGGAGATCAGGGTGAATCTGACAAGGTAACGCCAGCAATTGTGAGCAAAAAATTCACGGGAAAAGATTACTTTACGAACATCGGAGAGGGCGTGGGAATATCGGGGAAAACCGCCCGGTTCTGTTAAAAAACCAACCCGGCGGCGGATGAGATGCGGCGTTAAATCAGGATTTTTTCTCTGCCGTAAAGCGTCTGAACGCTTCAAGCGTTTCATCGCTGACGTGATGCTCAACACCTTCTGCATCGAGGCGCGCGGTTTCGAGGCTGATCCCAAGGGCAATAAAGAACGCTTCTACGACGTTATGACGCTCGCGGTTTTCCGCTGCCAGCCGCTCACCTTCAGGCGTAAGGAAGGTTCCGCGATAGGGTAACTGATGAACCAGCCCGGCATTGGCCAGCCGTTTGAGCGTTTTTGCGACGGTAGGCTGAGAAACCCCCAGCCGCGCGGCCAAATCGACCTGACGCGCTTCGCCAAATTCGTGGATTAAGTCTGAAATCAGCTCAACGTAATCGTCCATTAATTCCCGGCGATGTGCCTCGCGCACCTGTAAAAAACCCTGAGCGTGTTCTTCCACATCCAGTAATGGATTTATTTTTTTTTCTTTCACTACGCCTGCCTCTTTCTTGCTCAACGGTTTTTACCGTTGCCGCGTACACCACGGCAACTCACGCATTGTAAACCAAGTACACACATCTACCAATTTCTGAAAACTTTGCCTTGGCTATGGAGTATAGCCTGTGCTATACCTGAATAATAAACCGCCGGTTAATGCGCAGAGTGACAGGAGAAATTTCATGGAAAAAGGACAAAGCATTTTAAAATTATTCAGCTATTCGCCGTTTCGTTTGCGACTGATGCTGGTCGGGATGATCGTGGCGCTGATCACCGGAAACGTGCAGGCGGCCGAAAAAGACAAAAAGAAGTTTAAAGTCGTCACCACTTTCACAGTGATCCAGGATATCGCGCAGAACGTTGCCGGTGATGCGGCAACGGTAGAATCCATCACCAAACCCGGCGCAGAAATTCACGATTACCAGCCGACGCCGCGCGACATCGTGAAAACCCAGTCGGCGGATCTCATTTTGTGGAACGGTTTTAACCTTGAACGCTGGTTTGGTCGTTTTTTTGCCAACATCAGGAATGTGCCTTCTGCGACAGTGACGGACGGCATCGCGCCTCTGCCTATTCAGGAAGGACCGTATGTCGGCAATCCAAACCCTCATGCCTGGATGTCCGCGAAAAATGCGCTGGTTTACGTCGAAAATATCCGCGCCGCGCTGGTGAAATATGACCCTGAAAACGCCGCCGTTTATGACCGCAATGCTAAAAATTATGCCGAAAAAATCAGCCTGCTCGATGCGCCGCTGCGTGAGCGTCTGGCGAAAATCCCGGAAGGACAGCGCTGGCTGGTGACCAGCGAAGGCGCGTTCAGTTATCTGGCGAAAGATTATGGATTGAAAGAAGCCTACCTGTGGCCGATCAACGCGGAAGAACAGGGTACGCCGCAGCAGGTGAAAAAAATCATCGATCTGGTGCGTCAGCAAAATATCCCGGTGGTATTCAGCGAAAGCACAATCTCGGACAAACCGGCGAAGCAGGTCAGTAAAGAGACGGGCGCGAAATATGGCGGCGTGTTGTATGTCGATTCACTGTCTGCCGCTGACGGGCCGGTGCCGACTTACATTGATTTGCTGAAAGTCACGGTGAGTACCATCGCAGAAGGGTTCGGACAATGAGTGACACCAGGCTGCATCTCAAGGTTGATGATATTTCGGTGACCTACAACAACGGGCATACCGCGATTGAGAATGCCTCGTTCACGCTGCACGGCGGCTCGATTTGCGCACTGCTGGGCGTGAACGGCAGCGGTAAATCCACGCTGTTTAAAACCATTATGGGGATTATCCGTCCGACGCACGGGCGGGTGACACTTGATGGTCTCAATGTCGCCAAAGCACTGAAACAAAATCTGATCGCGTATGTGCCGCAGTCGGAAGAGGTGGACTGGAATTTCCCGGTGCTGGTGCGCGATGTGGTGATGATGGGGCGCTATGGCAAAATGTCGTTTCTGCGCATTCCCTCACAGGAAGATAAAAAACAGGTTGCTTCCGCGCTGGCGCGTGTTGGGCTGACGGAGCTGGCCCACCGCCAGATTGGCGAGCTTTCCGGCGGTCAGAAAAAACGCGTTTTCCTGGCGCGTGCGCTGGCACAACAGGGGCGGGTGATGTTGCTTGATGAACCGTTTACCGGCGTGGATATCAAAACTGAAAACGCCATTATCGAATTGCTGCGACAACTGCGCGAGGAAGGACATCTGATTCTGGTGTCGACGCACAACATCGCCAGCGTGCCCGATTTTTGTGATCGCGTGGTGCTGATTAACCGCACGGTGATGGCTTCCGGTCCGCTGGAAACTACCTTTACCCATCAGAATCTTGAAAATACCTTTGGCGGTGCGCTGCGTAATATCGGCTATCTGGTGCCACAAGAACCGGTGAGGCGGGCGGTATGACCGAACTGTTGCTTGAGCCGTTTCAGTACAACTATATGGTGAAAGCCATCTGGGTGAGTGCGGGGGTCGGTGCAGTGTGTGCCTTTTTATCGGCGTATCTGATGCTCAAAGGCTGGTCACTGATGGGCGATGCGTTGTCGCATTCGGTAGTGCCCGGTGTCGCAGGCGCTTACGCGCTGGGCTTTCCCTACGCGATCGGCGCATTCGGGACTGGTATTCTGGCCGCACTTTGCATGACACTGTTGCGTCACTTCACCAAACTGCGGGAAGACGCGATTATCGGTTTCGTGTTCTCCACGTTCTTTGCCCTTGGCCTGTTACTGGTGTCGCTTAACCCGACATCCGTTAACGTGCAGTCGATTCTGTTCGGCAATATTTTAGGGATTGATGACGCCGATATTTTACAGGTACAAATTATTGTCGGCGTTTCGCTGCTGGTGCTGTGTCTTATCTGGCGTGACCTGCTGGCGGTATTTTTCGACGAAGCGCATGCGGTTTCGGTCGGCCTTTCGCCGCTGTGGCTGAAAGTGATTTTCTTCACTATTTTCAGCGCGTGCAGCGTAGCGGCGTTACAAACTGTCGGCGCAATTTTAGTGATCGCAATGGTCATCACACCCGGCGCAACGGCCTATCTGCTGTCAGACCGTTTTTCACATCTGCTCATTATTTCTGTGATCATCGGTGCAGTGACCAGTGCAGCGGGGGCATGGCTGAGTTATTTCCTCGATGGTGCAACCGGCGGGGTGATTGTTTGTCTGCAAACCACCGTCTTCCTGCTGGCGTTCTTGTTCGCGCCGAAACATGGCTGGCTGGTGAATCATTTCCGCATTAAAAACCGGAGCCGCGCATGATGTCCTGGTTTGATGTGCTGATGGAGCCGCTGAGCTTCGATTTTATGCAACGTGCTCTGCTGACCGCTGCGGCCACCAGTATCGTCTGCGCAATGTTTTCCTGTTTTCTGGTACTCAAAGGCTGGTCGCTGATGGGGGACGCCATTTCTCATGCGGTCCTTCCGGGCGTAGTGCTGGCCTATCTGGCAGGAATCCCGCTGGTGATTGGCGCGTTCGGTTCCGGCCTGTTTTGCGCGGTCGCGACGGGTTTCATCAAAGAACATTGCCGGGTGAAAGAAGATTCGGTAATGGGGATCGTATTCTCCGGTATGTTTGCCGGTGGTCTGGTGCTGTTCTCGCGGGTGAATACCGAGCAGCATCTCAGCCACATTTTGTTTGGCAACGTGCTGGGTGTGACCGACAGTGAAATGTTGCAAACCCTGATCATCGCCGCTGTCGTGACGCTGGCGATTATCCTCAAATTTAAAGACCTGATGCTGTTTTGTTTTGATCCTGTACAGGCGAAAGTCATCGGGCTGCCGGTACGTTTTTATCACTATGCGTTGTTGTGTATGCTGGCACTGACCATCGTCGCAGCGTTACAGGCTGTCGGTGTGGTGCTGGTGGTGGCGATGCTGATTACGCCGGGCATTACGGCGTTTCTGCTGTGTAAGACGTTGACGAAGATGCTGGTGGTTTCCGTGACGACGTCACTTTTTGCAGCCATCTCAGGCACTTTTATCAGCTTCTATATTGATGCTGCGACCGGGCCGACAATCGTTCTGGTGCAGGCGGCCATTTTCCTGCTGGCGCTGACGGCGAATTTACTGCGCAAATCGATTAAGCCGCGTCAGGCCGCACCGAATACTTAGTACCGGCGCGTCAGGACGCCGTATTCCCTTTTTGAGCGATTCTGATGACGCCGCTGGCTACCTGCCGCATAAAAGCCTACCATCGATCAGCAACACACGGGTTTATTGAAGTTCAATGAAGTAAGAGTTAAGGATTGTTATGAGCGAAGTTGCAAGTTCCATCAGTGTTGGCGATAGCTTTACTGTCAAGAACGGCTCAACCCATGAAGTCACTGGCTTTGTGAAGAAAGGCGAAAGAATTTACCCGACGATCAAAACTGATCACGGCGATTCGAACTTCACCTTCATCAAAGAAATTGTTTCAGTGAATAAAGCGTAACGTTAACGACCTTCTCTATGATCGCGGCCTGTTTGTATTAAGCAAAGAGCAGGCTGCGTGATGTGATTGCCTTCAGAAATCCTTCCTGCCTCACCTCTGTCTTTGCTATACCCTATGTCTTTTGATGCACCAGCTCTGTCCGACGGACAAAACGGGTGGAAATCATTTAACGATATACCGGCAGTAAATTTACGCTCGACAGAATGTGCACTACCGCATTCAGTACGCCAAACAACAGCACCAGCACAATCATTTTATTGCCGCCCCATACACGGTAGAGCGGGCTGCCGAAGCGCTGGCGTGATGCCCGTGCCATCAGTGCCGGAACAATCACCGCCCAGACCGTGGCGGCGAGACCGGCAAAACCAATCGCGTAAATAAAACCATCCGGGTAGATCACACCACCAATGATTGGCGGCACAAAAGTGATCAGTGCGGTTTTAAATCGACCGGTACGGCTGTCGTCGAATTTGAAAAGGTCAGCCAGATAGTCGAATAATCCGAGCGTCACGCCCAGGAATGAACAGGCCACGGCGAAGTTGGAGAAAATGGTCAGCAGCAAATCCAGCCCCGCACTGTTGAGGATCTGACTCAGCGATTGCACCAGCACATCAATATTGCCACCACGTTCGGCGATGCCAATAAACGCCGTGCGTGGAATGTTACCCATCGTGCCCAGCATCCAGATGACATACAGCCCGAGCGCCATAAGGGTACCCAGCAACAGGCATTTTTTGATGATCTGCGGGTTCTTGCCGTAATATTTCATCAGGCTCGGTACGTTACCGTGATAGCCAAACGAGGCGAGACAAAACGGCAGCGTCGCCAGCACATACGGTGTGTAACTCGGGTTCAGCTCCACGCTGTTAAGCAAATTTACCGGTTTGATGTGCCACAGTAAGCTGCCAAATGTCAGGAAGAAGGCGATGATTTTGGCACCCAGCACAATTGCGGTCATGCGACTCACGGCGCGGGTGCTGAGCCAGACAATAAACGCAACTGCCAGTGCGGTCAGCAGGCCGCCGAGGCGGGGAGAAAAGCTCACTGCCATTTCGCGCAGCGTATGTTGAATAACCGAACCGCTGGCAGAAATATAAGCGTAAGTCAGGATATACAGCACGAACGCGATGGTCATGCCATTCAGCCGGTTCCAGTTTTTCCCCAGCAAATCGCCGGTGACGGTATTAAAACTCGACCCTACAGGATAGTTAAGATTCGCTTCGAGGATCATCAGGCCGGAGTGCAGCATACAAAACCAGGTAAAAATCAATGCGGCAACTGACCAGAAAAACCAGGCTCCGGACATCACCACTGGCAAAGAAAACATCCCTGCGCCGATGATAGTTCCACCGATAATCATTGCGCCACCCAATACAGAATGCTGCGGAGCGGTCACGGAAAGCGTCGCCATAGTGCGGATCCTCGCGTGGCTTTTATCACGATTCGTTAAGTGAATTGCTGTAAAAGATTTGATATGAAAATTGTCCGAAAATCGCGCGTTTATGCTGCGGTCAGGGCCATGAGCGCAGCAATATAGTGGATTTGAGCACTGATGTACACTGTTGAACTAGCTTGCTGGTACAAAAGTAGTTGTTATCACGTTCAGCGGGGCGGGGAGGCAGGAGATGTGCACGCAGGATTATTTTTATTCGACTTTTTGGTTACTTGCCTTATCAATATCTTTGGTATAGGTCACAGATTTCATTATGTTTTCTAATATGGCATAGATTAAAAAACCTGTTCGTAAATACAGGGTTGACACACGATTTATAACGAGTAGATTAGAACTCAGCACCAGAGAGAAATGGGATGAAAATTTTATTTCGCGGTGCATTTAGCAGGTTGATAAACTTGCAAGTAATGAGATGCGATAAAGGCCACGAAGTATTTTAGTTTGGGTGATTCAACACCGGATTGTCATTTAAAATCCGTGAGATGATGCTTTAAGGCCATGCAGTAAAGCTGTAAAATCGCATGATGTGGAAGAAAACGCGATGATGTAACGCCTTGTTAGTCAGAGTAATGTTCGCGATTTGGGTACGTTAAGTCTGAAATCGAGAATATCGCGACGAGAGTAAGGTCACGCATCAAAGAGTATATATCGCGAGGGTGATGTACTCATTTATTCCGACTGAAAACCGGTATAAGTGAAATTAACAGGATACCGATGTTATTCCACAAAATTATAGGAGGATAGCGTTACCTGGCTTCAAAATATATCCTGTGAAAATATGTGCATCTTTAGAAGTTGTAATATGTAATTAAGTTGATGAATGTTAAATATTAATTTGGTAGTACCTTAAAAGCCCCGGTTTAACGACTGGGGCTTTTATATTTTAACTGCCAGATTTTAATTACTTTCCGCTAATCGCCCCTTCCAGAATGGCTTCCGCACCCAGACAAACGAGGAAACACACCAGGGTGGTTTCTTTTTTTGCCGAGGCGGCAGGCAATGCACTTTCCTCATCACTGATCGCATCACCTTTTGACAGGCTGACGTCCGCAATGCTGATTTCGCCATCCATGACATACAACCACTGTGCAAATCCCGGATGTGCCGGAATTTCCGTGGTGGTATTTTCATCCATGCGGATGTCATAAACATATACTGCCTGACGAATTTCCAATGGGGATTCAATCCCTTCCGGCGCGGCCAGCAGCGTCCATTCGTTTTGCTTTACGCCGTCCGGACGTTCCATGAACTGCACACGACTCTCGAGATTTGCTTTGCGCGGACGAATGAAAATCTGCAACATTTCGGCGGGCACCAGCGGTGTGGATTCTTCATGCCAGAAGCTTTCTCCGGCATTCATCATCATCAGCTTTTTCGGTGAGAGCGATATCCGATGACCGGCAGAATCTTCGTGCACCATCGAACCGCGCCACATATAGCTGAAGATTTCATCGTTGTTATGCTCATGCATTTTCACCAGCGTACCCAGTTCCAGGTTGGCATGATCGATAACACTGAGCGGTCCGAATGCATCATCGCTATTTTCGGGCAGAATTTTCCCGGGGCGCATGCGGCGGATACGGAACGGGCCGTATTCGAAGGTGGTTTTAGGCTCAGCACGTAAAACGTTAAACATAATTTCTCCGGCAGGAACAGCAATGCGTTGTGTAAGTAAAAATCAATATACAGTTTCTTAACATATGTCTTTAAAGCAGATCCAGCAACGCATTCAGTTCATCAATCTTTTGTTGCCACTGGCGTTGCAATTCCGGTTTCTGATGCTTTGGTTTGCGCGCCAGGTCGTCTTCCAGCTTGTTTTCCAGCGCCATCAGTGTCGCCAGCAAGCGTTCCTCTTCAGTTTCCTGAATCACCACGCTTTCCAGCCTCACGTCCGACACCGGCGCGTCGGCACGAGGAACCGTGCCTGCCAGAATCGCATACACCGGCGCGGGGGAATGCCATTCTTCCAGACGCTGCTGGTCTATCAGCCAGAAGCGATTGCAGCTTTGCTCGATCAGCGTCCTGTCATGGGAAACCATCAGCACTGCGCCGCTGAAGGTTTTCAGCGTTTCCGCCAGCTCCTCTTTACCTTCCAGATCCAGATGGTTGGTCGGCTCATCAAGTAACAAAAGGGAATAGTTCGCCAGCGTCAGGCCGATAAACAGCAGCCGTGAACGTTCGCCACCGCTGAGCGTGCTCACTTTTTGCTGATGACGGATATACGGAAATCCCGCGCCAATCAGCGCCATTTTTCGCTGTTCTTCGGTCAGCGGCGCGAAATGCGCCAGGGCATCAGAAAGCGAATCGTTATCCTGCAATTGATGTTGGTTCTGATCGTAATAACCCATTCGCACGCGCGGGTGGAAAATCACGCCTTTGACCGTCGTTTCCGGGCAGATAAACGCCTGCCACAAACTGTGCAGAAGGGATGATTTACCGCAACCGTTACGCCCGACCAGCGCGATACGATCGCCGCTCTTCACCCGCATTTCATCAAGGGTGAACAGCACCGGGGCATCAGGCGCCGGTCGCACCTGTAAATCAGCCAGCGCCAGCACGCGATCCGCCGCCAGCGCTTCGCCGTTCAGGCGAAGTTTCCACTGATTGCCTGCGGTGACATCAGTTTGATCTTCCTTCATGCGCACCACGTGTTTTTCCATTTGCTTGGCCTTGCGCGCCAGTCCCTCATTGTCGTAAACGCTGCCCCAGACGGCCAGCCGTTTGGCGCTCAGTGTCACGCGGTCAATTTCCTTTTGCTCCGCTTTACGACGCAGTGCGTCGGCAATGTCTTTTTCTTCCAGCGCCTGACGTGCCTGGGTACAAGGCAGGCGGATAAATTGCAGCGTTTTATCGCGCAGGATCCAGGTTGAGTTGGTTACGCTGTCCAGCAGACTGCGGTCATGGGAAACCAGCACAAAGCTGCCCGCCCAGTTTTTCAGAAACTGCTCCAGCCACAGTAATGTCGGCAGATCCAGATGATTGCTTGGCTCATCGAGCAGCAGTAAATCCGGCTGGTGGATCAGCGCCCGCGCCAGCAGCAGACGGGTATGCTGGCCGCCACTGAGCGTACCCGCCGTCAGTTCCCAGGCATTTTCATCAAAACCCAGGTCCGAAAGCAGCACCTGCGCCTGCCAGGGTTCGGGCTGATGAAGGCTGCCGGGCAGATGACCGAGCACCGATTCCAGCAGGGTACAATCATTGAGTTCTGCGGGAAGATGCTGTTCGACGCGCGCCATCAGGCATTGATTCGCCAGTGTCACGGTGCCGGAGGAGGCCGCCAGTTCACCGCTGAGGATTTTCAGCAAGGTGCTTTTGCCGCAGCCGTTATGGCCGATGAGACCAATGCGGTCGCCTTTTTTCAGGCCGAAGGAAATCTCAGCCAGCAACGGGCCGAAGGCGTTATCGAAAGATAAAGATTGTGCGGATAATAAAGTCGTCATGAATGCTTACTCAGGTTTTCAGGCACAAAGATGCCTGTCGTCAGAAAAGCCGACGATAACCGGTAAGCCGGAGGGAAGTTCTCAGGTTGTCAGTTAGCTTCGCTCAAGCAGGTTATCGCGGCACGGTGCCGGAAATGCCTGAGCAGTGACGATCGCTAAGGACGAGTGAAATTAAAAAAACTTCACGGGTCAGCATGGCAATCCTCCTTATATAACGTTGGTGAATGAATGAGCTGATTATATTGGGGATTATTGAATTATTCCAGTCAGAGCAACTCGTTAAAACGCATAACGCCATCCCAGCCGTCTACTCATGAGAGGGACGGCGCTGATTTGCGTGTCGTGATGCGATTAAGCTTCAACGACTTCATTTTCCAGCTTCTGCCTTTTTCGCAGGCCGGGGAACCAGGTCATCCACAATCCGACCACGATCAGCGTGCCGACACCGCCGATGGCTGCGGCGGGAACTGCGCCAACCCAGGCGGCCAGCAGACCGGATTCAAATTCACCGAGCTGATTCGAGGTGTTGATGAAGATGGAGTTCACGGCGCTGACACGACCGCGCATGTCATCCGGTGTATCAAGCTGTACCAGCGCACCGCGGATCACCATGCTGATCATATCGAAACCGCCGAGAGCAAACAGCGCCAGCATCGATAACCAGAGCGAAGTGGAAAACGCGAAAACCAGTGTGGCGGCACCGAAACCGGCGACGGCGGCGAACATAATTTTTCCGACATTACGGTTGAGTGCGCGGTGGCTCAGCCAGAACCCGACGATCAGACCGCCGACCGCCGGTGCGCCACGTAGCAAGCCTAATCCCCACGGACCGGTATGCAGAATGTCGTGAGCGAAAATGGGTAGCAGGGCGGTTGCGCCACCGAGTAAAACCGCGAACAAGTCGAGCGAAATCACGCCCAGCACGTCCGGGCGGGCGCGGATAAAACCAATGCCTGCGAACAGCGTTTTGAAGGTTGCTGGTACACGATGTGGCTGTGCCTGTTCATAGCGTAAACGGCTGACCATTACGATAGATAACAGATACAGACAGGCGCACACGGCGTACGCCACACCCGCGCCCGCGACATACAGAAAGCCACCCAGCGCCGGGCCAACCATCGACGCGGCCTGTCCGGAAACGCTGGTGGCGGCCATTGCGCGGGCCAGCAAATTCGGTGGCACCAGCGCGGGCAACATCGACTGTAAGGAAGGGGCTTCCATCGCTTTGGCAGTCGAAATCACGAAAATCAGTCCGAGCACGACCACTTCATTGACGTGATGTGTCAGCGTCAGATAAGCCAGCGAGCCAATCGCCACCCATTCGGCGATTTGCCCGAGCAGTACCACGCGGCGGCGGTCAAACTGATCGGCAACGTGGCCTGCCACCAGCGCAAGCGCGACGGAAGGTAAAAACTGCACCAACCCGATCAGCCCGAGATCAAACGCCCTGCCGGTGATCGAATAAATCTGCCAGCTCACCACGATGGAAAGCATCTGGAAACCAAAGCTGGACGCTGCACGGGCGATCCAGAAAGCGACAAACGAGCGGTGCCGTAACAGTGAGTCTGAATTACCGGAAGCAGCAGACATGACAAATCCCTGAAAAATGAAAGATGCCGTGTCTGTGGTTTTTGAAAACTCGTTAGCCCGGCAATTATTGTGGATACAAATTATTAACAAACAATCCGAGTTGTATGTTTATCATAAAAAGTTCAGCAAATCTTCATCTCACATTGTGAAGAAACTATGCAGGTGACGGGCTAAGACTTCCGGTTGTTCCTCCGGAATGAAATGGCCGCTGTGAGGGATGATGATGCCGGTGACATTTTCAGCGAAAGCGCGCAGGGGAACGGCCATATCCGGGATCGAACCCTGATCGGCGCTGACCGCCAGTACCGGCATTTTTAATTTTCCGGCACGGTTAAGTGTGCGGTTCTGTTCCGCAGATTCAGTAACCGAACGATAATACGCCAGCCCGGCGCGCAGGCCGCCGCTTTTGAGGAACACCCGCAGATACTCGCTGATATCGTCATCTGTGAAGGCATCCGGCGCAGCGGTTTTCCGGCGCAAAAACCAGTCGAGATACACACGTTCGTTACCGGCGATCAGCGCTTCAGGCAAATCAGGCAATGTGTGGAAGGCAAAATGCCAGGTTTTCCACGATTTGTCCGGTGTGACCGGCAGCACGTCCGGCAAGGTGATTCCGGGGATCCCCGCATCCAGCAGCGCCAGATGTTGTACTTCCTCGCCATACATCGCCGCGCAGGGATAAGCGACCCACGCGCCGACGTCATGCGCTGCCAGCGAGTAACGCTTATGCCCGAGAAGCTGCATTAACCCGTGGATTTTCTGCGCCAGACTTTGTGTGTCGTAACCGGTCTGCGGGCGATCCGAATCACCCTGACCGGGCAGGTCTGGTGCCACCAGCCAGAAATCCTGTGCCAGCGCGTTCATCACATTACGCCATGCGTACCAGGTTTGCGGAAAACCCGCCAGCAACAGCAAGACTTTGCCTTGCGGATTACCGCCGCTGACGTAATGCATCCTCACGCCTTCGACCGTGGCGTAGCGATGGGTAAAACCGCAAAGGATGGGGTCAGCCACTGCAAAAGGTTCGGCAGTAACAACAACAGAAGGGGTCATCTCGTTCATAGCCAATCTCCGTTATAGTCATATTTAGGAAATAATCATTCCCTAAATGAGAAAAAATTTTTAATCGAGAATTTTAAGCGCCAGTTCCAGCGTGGTTTCGCTGGCGTGATGGTTTTCGACTTTACCGGCGACACGCATGCCCAAAACAATCCATAACATCAGGGATGACGCGGCCTGCGCATCGATATCCGGGGTGACAGAACCGTCTTGCTGGCCCTGTTCAATGAGGGAGGTCAGGAACAATTTATTGCGCATAATAGCCTGACGCACCAGTGCGGCGAGTTCCTCATCCAGCGTGAGTAATTCGACGGTGCTGCCGACGACCAGACACCCGCGGCGGCCTTCAATTTCATGAGAAGAACGCAGGTAAAAGCGCAGCACTTCGGCAATGCGTTCGCGGCCGGTGGAGATGCGTTCAATTTGCTGGCGTAACTGGGTATTTCGCCGCGAGGTGTAACGTTCAAATACGTTGAGAAACAGGGTCCTTTTATCGCTGAAGGCTTTGTAAATACTGCCTGCAGTAAGGTTCATGGCCTGACTCAGATCGCTGATGGACGCCGCATGAAAGCCTTTTTCGCGAAATACCGTCATGGCGTTATCCAGTGCAAGTTCAGTATCGAATTCACGCGGACGACCGCGATCCTTCGGTGAAGGGAATGCCATAAAAAATGCCACCATTAGGAAACGTTTATTTCCTAATGGTGGCATTAACACAAAAACTGATCAAGCCCTTTGTCAGCTCACTTCATATTTACCAGCGCAGTTCACGGCCTGAATATTCAACAAAGTGATGGCCACCTTTGCCGCGCCAGGCTTCGAACTGATCAACGATGCCGATGGCGCTTTCGGCCACGGTCAGCGTGGCATTTTCACCGCCCATATCGGTCTGTACCCAGCCCGGATGCACGGAAAGCAGCGTCAGTTCTTGTTTTTCAATCTGTGCCTGCAACCCGCGGGTCAGCATATTCAGCGCAGCTTTACTGGCGGAATAAAGCGGATAAGTTGCCACGTCATTCTCATTGAGACTCGACAGCTCAGAGGTCATCAGCGCCAGCACACCGGTACGGTGGTTCAGGAAAGGCAGTAATTCACTGGCGCAACGCACAGGGGAAATGGCGTTAGTCAAAAATAGCTGAATAATTTCTTCGTCGCTGGCCTGATCAATATCCTGATGATCCGGACCAAATACGCCTGCATTCACAAAAATCAGATCAAAATGGCTTTCGGACAGCGCGTCTTTCACCGCTTCCCGCGCTTCGGATTTATTGATGTCCAGTTTTACCCATTCAACAGCCGCCGGTGTTTTGGCCGGAACGGCATCACGTGTTGTGGCGGTAACCTGCCAGCCGCGTTTTGCGAGTACATCCACCACACCCAAACCGATACCGCGTGATGCGCCGATGATCAATGCTTTCTTAGAGTCAGTCATATTCATCCTTTTATAATCAAAGCGTTAACGTCAATTTATTGTTTTCATTTAATGCGCGAAATCTCTTCAGTGTTACGGGCAGTATGAGTCAGCAAGGCGGCTGCAACAATGGGCTGGAGTCTGATTTTGGCCGCCGGACTGATAGATAACCGGGACGCGCCGGCGGAGGCCTGATGATGGACGGGGACTTTATGGACTGCTGAAAGGCGGCTTCAATCACCTGTGAGCCCAGTGACTATGGCGCGATTGTGGTTGAAGGCGTGGTAACGTTCATTGTTAACGATGCTGGCAACCAGGTGTTTGATGACACACTGTACATCTTAAAAAGATGCCCGCGACAGGCGGGCAATAAACATCAGTTTTGAAATTTGATCGGGTAGAACCAGATAAGCATAGCGGAGTAATAATTATCCAATCAAAAGGATAACTGCCCATAAATAGCTGTGTTCGCTGCATGAGGTCAGTATTGGGACGCAAAAAAGCCCTCGCGAACGAAGGCCAGTGAATCATCACTAAATATTTAGTTTTGGAACGAGAGCGATGCTCCCGAAAACATACTAGCCGCTCCCGGGAATTTGGCTTAATGAAATGGGTTTAGTAATTAAAGAAAATTCACTGCCGTTTTGAGCAATTCAGATGAGAATGGGATGAAATTCATGCATTGCGCAAACTTTATCCAATTATTTCAGTTATTATGTTAAATCTGATGTTCAGGTTTACTGTTTACTGGAGTAATTATGCAAGGTAAGAATTCGGCTTTTGGAGAAGGGTGCAGGATGGTAGGCGAATGCTGCTTAATGTTTGCTCAGGCGGGGGAAGACTTTAGCGCGGGACGCATAGTCTTATGCCTCAAGCGCGCGCAGGACGAGGCTATAGACACAAATGGCAGACCCAACGTTGCTTTACAACTCGCGATACGACGGCTTCAGGGCTGGTAACGTTAAACATAAAATAACCGCCTGGTGACGGTGCTTTTTCAAATTCTCAAACGAGATACAGCCCTTCTTAACTTAATTGCAGGTGCATCTGAAGTAATAGAGACCTGTCTGCAAAAAACGCCTCACATTTATTGATGTTCTTTCAGCCGCCAGGCATTGCAGCTCCGCTAACAAAGAACCACACCATAAAACCGACAGCACCTGCCAGTACAATGATTGGCGGTATGAATTTCATTTTCATCTTATCGTTACTCTAATTAGTCAAATTTCCCGACATGGGCGCGCTTCATACCTTAATAAACTCAACCTCGAGGCTGATTGAAATCGCCCATAAGGAAGAGTGCCGTACCATCCTGTACCCGGGAAAAAAGATAATGATAGTTTGGGTGCCAGGAGTGGCATTGCACTTTACAGATCAGGCTGACATCAGTCATCCGCATTTTTCCATATATTTTGCAACATCGCATGATTCACGTTTCTATCCCCTGGCATTCCCCCAATCACAAACAAGCTATCCTGGCTGCCGCCCGGCATGTGCGCGGGTTATCACGGTCGCCAGAAATTGAATGTAATGTTTGAAAAATCCCAATCGGCTATTTGCAGCAAATTTTGTGATTTACAACAGACTTTCACGTTGCCAGCCTCTCGGTGAATGAGTACCGTTGTTCTTTTGAACGGACCGGCAAAGGTGAATAAAGCATGATCGCCATAAAATGGGTAAGTCTCGGGTTTGTTCTGGTTTTACTGCTGTCTTTCGGATACAGCTACGCGAAAGCGACACAAACACGGACAGAACCTGCAGGCCAGAGCTGGTCAACGGCACGACGGACTTCAGCCGGTATTGCGCCGGATCCTGCCAGACTGAAAAGTATCGCTATTATCCAGATTTATGCTGCACCGACTTATGGCTGGCGCGGGCTGGTGGCGGTGCATCCGTGGATAATTTACAAACGTGAAGGGGAAACAGAGTTCACCCGTTATGACGTGATCAGCTGGGGCAGCACCAACGTAGTACGCCGCGATTATGCTATTCCAGATGGGTATTGGTTTGGCTCGCAGCCCCGTATACTGGTTGATCACCGCGGCGCGCAGGCGCAGATTATGATCCCCAAAATAGAAGCGGCGATCAAAAGTTACCCGTATCCGCATACCTATCACGCGTGGCCGGGGCCAAACAGCAATACGTTTATCGCCCACATCGGCCGTGAAGTGCCGGATCTGCAGCTTGATCTTCCTTCCAATGCGATCGGCAAAGATTACCGCGGCATTACCAATCCGATCGGTTTACCGCCATCCGGGCGCGGCGTGCAGGTTTCTTTGCTGGGACTGCTGGGTGTGACGCTGGGCGTGGAAGAGGGCATTGAAGTCAATGTGCTGGGGCTGAACCTGGGCATTGATGTGAAGAATCCGGCGTTGCGTTTGCCGTTTGTCGGGCGGGTAGGCTTTGATAATCCGGGGAAAGCGGAGCTTTAACGATGTCAGTGCGCAACAGGCCGGTACGAGGTACCGGCCATACACATCAGAACGACGAATGTTTATAAGACCGGTATTCCGGTTTCCAGAATTCGCTGGTGAGACGACTCTGTAACTCATCTTCTGAAACTTCCGGTGCCACGCCTTCCCGTTGCGCGACGCGCGCCACTTCGGCGGCAATGATTTTAGACACATGCTGAATATCGGCAATAGCCGGTAATAATGACCCTTTTCCGGTGGTTGCCAGCGGAGAAAGGCTGGCCAGCGCCTGACTGGCAGCCAGCAACATGCTATCGGTCACGCGGCGCGCTCCCGACGCCAGAATGCCTAACCCCAGCCCGGGGAAAATATACGCGTTGTTACATTGCGGGATCGGGTACGTGTGATCCTGATAATGTACCGGTGCGAACGGGCTGCCTGTCGCCATCAGCGCGGCACCTTCGGTCCAGGCGATCACGTCCTGAGGACGGGCTTCTGCACGGGAAGTCGGGTTAGAGAGCGGCATGATGATTGGATGATGGCAGTTGTGATGCATCTCGCGGATGATCTCTTCGGTAAACAGCCCCGGTTGCCCGGAAACGCCAATCAGAATGGTTGGTTTGGAATGATGCACCACGTCCTGCAACGAGATATTCTGGCTGTCCGCATTCCAGTGGCTGATTTTGTTTTTACTTGTCACCAGTTTGCGCTGGAAATCGAGCAAATTCGGCATGTCATCTGTCAGCAGGCCAAACCGATCCACCATAAAGACCTGACTGCGCGCTTCGTCTTCGGAAGCACCTTCTGCCACCATTTGCGCGATGATTTTCTCAGCGATACCGCAACCGGCAGAGCCTGCGCCGAGGAAGGTGACCCGCTGGTCGCGTAGCCGGGTGCCTGCGGCATGACTGGCGGCAATCAGACAGCCCAGCGTGACCGCCGCGGTGCCCTGAATATCATCATTGAAACAGCACAACTCCTCGCGGTAGCGCTCCAGAAGTGGCATAGCATTGGTTTGCGCGAAGTCTTCGAACTGAAGCAGGACATCCGGCCAGCGGGTTTTTACCGCCTGAATGAACATATCCATGAATTCATTGTATTCGCCGTCGGTAATGCGCGGGTGGCGCCAGCCCATGTACAGCGGATCGTCGAGGCGCTGGGCGTTATTCGTTCCGACATCAAGCATGATCGGCAGCGTGTTGGCCGGGTTGATCCCACCGCAGGAGGTATAAAGCGAAAGCTTGCCGATAGGAATGCCCATGCCGCCAATCCCCTGATCACCGAGTCCCAGAATGCGCTCGCCGTCGGTGACAACGATCACCCGGATGTCATTTTTGGAGAAGTTTTGCAGCATTTCATCGATATGCTCGCGATCAGGATAAGAGATGAACAGGCCACGGGCACGGCGGTATATATCGGAGAAGTGTTCGCAGGCCTCGCCGACCGTCGGGGTGTAGATAATCGGCAGCATTTCTTCCAGATGTGAATTCACCAGATTGTAGAAAAGGGTTTCGTTGGTGTCCTGAATATTGCGCAGGTAGACATGCTTGGAGATATCACGTTTGAAATCAGAGAATTGAGAATAAGCGCGGTCAGTCTGTTCGTTGATAGTTTCAACCTGATTGGGCAGCAGTCCGTTAAGATTGAGCGCCAGACGTTCATCACGGCTGAAGGCCGAGCCTTTATTGAGCAGCGGGTTTTCGAGTAATAATGAACCTGTGTAGTGGGTGTAGAGCGGGCGTTTTTTTAACATCATTAAGCCTTAGAACATTTGAACTCAGTTAATTTCCGGTACGTTATTTTCCGTTGCCGGATCCCTCACAGTAAAATCCTATAACCGGTCGAATTAGTGTATGAACTACCAAAATAAAACCAATGGCCATAGCAGCCTGAATAAGATGATTGTTTATTATTTGTTTTTTATAACACGACACAGGCACTGATTCCGGTTACTTAAATTACAAAAACGTTTTAATACTTTTTTAGTGATGAGTTCTGCATAATGTTTTTGAATGTTTTTGAATGTTTCCGGATGGTTCAAGTTGAGTAAATAAATTATATGATGTTTAAGTGAAATTAATGGTTTAATTATAACTCATTGTATTTTATGTAATTTCTTATTAAGTAATTATTGTTATTATTGCCATAAAGGCAGATGTGACATGGGTCACAATGATGTTGGTTTTTAAATAATATAACTAACCGCCATTTTGTTCCTTCAATTATCTCATCAACAATAATAAAGAAAAGGTCATATTATGCCGACATTACTCTTATCCTCATTATTTCCTTTAGTGTTTATTATGGTATTAGGCTGGCTGAGCGGAAAACTGGGTTATATGAAACGTGACGATGCTACGGTATTAGCCACGGTAGTGATCCGTTTCGCGCTGCCATTACATCTTTTTATCGGTGCATTACATACTGATCCGGCCAAGATTCAGAATTTATCGTTTATGGCAGTGTTGGTGATTGGCCTGATGGGCTCTTATTTGTTGACGTTGTGCATCTCGCGCTGGTTTTTCCGCCATGACATCAAAACCAGCGCCATTCAGTCGCTGGTTTGCGCGTTCCCGGATATGGCTTACTTTGGCGCGCCTGTACTGGCGGTGCTTATCGGGCCGGAAGGTTTTCTGGGGGTGCTGGTCGGTAATCTTATCACCAGCGTGCTGATGATCCCGCTGACGATTGTGTTGATCCGCATGGGTGACAAAAACAGCGATTTGGCTCAACAGGGCAGCCTCGGCAAGATGATCCTGAATAATCTGTTCAAAGCCGTACGCAATCCGATTGTCTGGATCCCGGTGCTGGGTGTGGTGATGAGTCTGGCCGGCATTAAAATTCCGGAACTGCTGTCTTCGTCGGTGGAAATGATGGGTAAAACCGCAGGCGGGATTTCGCTGTTCGCGCTGGGTCTGCTGTTCTTCGGCGAGCGCCCGACGCTGAATATTCATACGGTCACTAACATCGGCATGAAAAACCTGATCCAGCCCGCGATTATGGCCGCTGCCGGTCTGGCATTTGGGCTGAGCCATACGCTGATGCAGCAGGTGGTGATCATCGGCGCAACGCCTTCCGCCATTGCTGCAGGCATGTTCGCCGTGCGCAGCGACACCTATGTGGAATCCGCGTCTTCCTCAATACTCATCGGCACTGCACTGGGCATAGTGACAGAAGGTCTCGTGATTTACATGATGTCGTAAATGCGCTGATTTGCGACATGTTACCCATAAAAAAGGCCCGCCATTTCTGGCAGGCCTTTTGTCTTTCAGCAGGCGTTTATTTCACACACTTCGCGCAGGTATTTGCATGAATTTGCTGGAAGAAATCGTTGCCTTTGTCATCCACCAGAATGAATGCCGGGAAGTTTTCGACTTCGATTTTCCAGATGGCTTCCATTCCTAATTCAGGATATTCCACGCATTCCAGGCTCTTGATGCTTTGCTGCGCCAGCACCGCTGCCGGGCCACCGATACTGCCGAGATAGAAACCGCCGTGTTTATGGCAGGCGTCGGTCACCTGCTGGCTGCGGTTACCTTTGGCCAGCATGATCATGCTGCCGCCGTTGGATTGCAGAAGATCCACGTAAGAATCCATGCGTCCTGCGGTGGTCGGGCCGAGAGAACCAGAAGCGTATCCTTCCGGGGTTTTCGCCGGGCCTGCGTAGTAGATCGGGTGATCTTTGATGTATTGCGGCAAGCCTTCGCCGTTATCCAGACGCTCTTTCAGTTTGGCGTGTGCGATGTCACGACCAACGATAATCGTACCGCTCAGGGAAAGACGGGTAGATACCGGATATTCAGAAAGTTGCGCCAGGATTTCAGGCATCGGACGATTCAGGTCAACTTTCACCACACCCGCTTCGCCTTGCTCACGCAGGGCTTCAGGGATGTACTGGCCCGGATTGTCTTCCAGTTTTTCGATCCAGATACCGTCACGATTGATTTTGGCTTTGATATTACGGTCTGCGGAGCAGGAAACGCCCATCCCGACCGGACAGGATGCACCGTGACGCGGCAGACGTACTACGCGGATATCGTGGGCAAAGTATTTGCCGCCGAACTGCGCGCCGAGACCAAGATTGTTGGCTTCCACCAGCAGTTCCTGTTCCAGATTGACGTCGCGGAATGCCTGACCGTGTTCGTTACCTTCCGTTGGCAGACCGTCATAGTAATGGGTGGACGCCAGTTTTACGGTTTTCAGCGTTGCTTCAGCAGACGTACCGCCAATCACGAACGCGATATGGTACGGCGGACAGGCTGCCGTGCCCAGCGTGCGCATTTTCTCAACCAGGTAATCTTTCAGCTTCGCCGGGGTAATCAGCGCTTTGGTTTCCTGATACAGGTAGGTTTTGTTGGCAGAACCGCCGCCTTTGGCGATGCACAGGAATTTGTACTCATCACCATCGACACTGTAGAGGTCGATTTGTGCAGGCAGGTTGGTGCCGGTGTTTACCTCTTTGTACATATCCAGTGCGGCATTCTGGGAATAGCGCAGGTTATCCTCGATGAAAGTGTTATACACACCCTGAGACAGGCTGGCTTCGTCGCCGCCGCCGGTCCATACGCGCTGCCCTTTTTTACCCATGATGATTGCGGTGCCGGTGTCCTGACAGGTCGGCAGAATGCCTTTGGCCGCAATTTCAGAATTACGCAGGAATTGCAGCGCAACGTATTTGTCGTTTTCGCTGGATTCCGGGTCATGAAGAATGGAAGCCACTTGTTGCTGATGTGCCGGGCGCAGCATGAAAGAGGCATCGTGGAACGCCTGTTGCGCGAGAAGCGTTAACGCCTGCGGTTCCACTTTTAACACTTCTTCGCCGTCGAAGGTGCTGACGGAGACATGTTCTTTGGTCAGCAGATAATATTCGGTGTCATCTTTGGAAACGGGGAAGGGATTTTGATAATAGAACGGTTTGTTCGACATTGTTTTCTCACTTTTTCCGTTTTTGCCGCCACGGGTGGGACTGTTGACGCGGTATAGCAGGGGTGTTCGGGGCGACGTTTATATTCGTTCTGTATGTTGCCAGCCAAATACACAGGCTGGCAACGGGGTTTATATGTTTTCTTTCAGTAAATGCTCTGTTAATGCTTTGTGGGTGATTTTATCGCCACAATCAGAACATCATCATCATCCACGGATAACCGATGACCAGTAAGGCAATCAGGAAGATGGCTCCGAAGATAGTGCCGAGACGCCAGTAATCTTTGGTTGGCAGATAACCGCTGCCGTAATAAATCGGGCTTGGGCCGGTACCGTAAGGTGTGATGATCCCCATAACACCCAGAGACGTCACCATCAGCAAACAGAATACCTGCATGTTAATGCCAGGGATTGCCGCGCCGATGGTCAGCATAGCCGGTAACAGGGCGGTGGTGTGCGCCGTGGTGCTGGCGAAAAGGTAATGCAGCAGGTAGAACGCCAGCAGCAGGGCAATTGTCGCCGCGCCCGGGGAGATACCGCCCATCAGTGCTGCGCCTTCTTTACCCAGCCAGGCGATGAAACCGGTGCGGGATAAGCCGTCAGCCAGCGCTACCAGCGTGGCGAACCAGGCGAAGGTATTCCAGGCCGGTTTGTTGCTGGTGATGTCGTTCCAGTTCAGAACGCCGGTCCACAGCATCAGTACCACGACCAGCAAAGCAGCCATGGCCGGTTCGATAAAGCTCGCAGCGAAAATCCACATCGCCAGCGCACAGCAGACGAACACCAGCAGCAGGATTTCGTGACGGGACATTCTGCCCAGTTTTGCCAGTTCTGCGGTTGCCCAGCGCGGCACTTCGTCATTGATTTTCACTTCCGGCGGGTAGAACCAGTACGCCAGCAGCGGCATAGTCAACAGAAGCAGCAGACCGACCGGCAGGAAGGCGATGAACCAGGTGCCCCACGAAATGTTGATACCGGTTACGCTGTTCACGATACCCAGCGCCAGCAGGTTAGGCGCCAGTGCAGAGAGAAACATCGAACTGGTGATACAGGCTGCGGTGATCGCCACCCACATCAGGTAAGAACCGATTTTACGTGCGCTCGGGTCGTTCGGTTTTGAGCCATACAACGGCGGCAGATTGGCAATGATCGGGTAGATCGTGCCGCCGCTGCGCGCGGTGTTGGACGGTGTGAAGGGTGCCAGTAACAGATCAGCAAAGGTGATGGCATAACCGAGCGTCAGGCTGCGGCGGCCAAGATACTTCACCAGAATCAGCGCCAGACGGCGGCCGAACTGGGTTTTATCGTAGCCGGCGGCAAACATGAACGCGCCGAAGATTAACCATACCGTGGAGTTGCCAAAACCACTGACCGCCCATTTGAAGGACTGTGCTGCGGTTTTGAACTTAGGATCCGCCAGCTCAGCCGGGCTGAAAAGCAACCACTGGCTGAAAAGGGCGATGACCACCACACCGGTTAAGCCGATAACGGCCCCCGGCAATGGCTCGAAGATCAGACCGATAATGACGCCCACAAAGATGGCGAAGAAGTGCCAGGCATGAGGTTCCAGACCGGCAGGTACAGGAACGAGCAGCAACAGCACGGACACCAGCACGGGAAGTACCATAAAGATCCAGCGATTTTTTTTGCCGGATTCGGCTTTTTTCGCTGGTTCTTTCACCGCAGTTTTTGATATTTCGCTCATAATATTTATCTTAGGTAGTTAGGAATATTGTGATGATGCATAGGTAAGATGTCGTTTGGTTTTTTTAGTTACTTAATCTTTTTTTTAATTATTCAATAGTGGCATGTTAATTGCCTCGTTATTGTTATTTTTGTTAAGTGCTTACTATTCCCCGTAAGAGGGAGGAAATGTTTATATAATGCGTTTTCTCTATTTTTAACTGTTGATCTTGATCAACAAAATACGGTGCTGAATTCTTTTTTAAATCGGATGAAACCGTTATGCAGAGCCTGCCTGATTAATTAAAGGGCAATTTGTGACGGGGGTATCTTTCGGGGTAACGGAAAGCAAAAAATGGAGTAGGGCAAAATGAGAGTCATTCACAGCCACATTGCCTCATCAGGCGATCCGCCACCTCTTGCCAGCGGGCGGGTTCCGTGATCTGCCGAAGGGAAAAGCCCGGAGGATGTAATAATCATCTCATCAGTTAAATACAAATAAGATTGTAGTTTGCATTAATGTGATTATTTAATTTAACAGTTAACATAATTTTAATATAACAGGTGTTAAGTTAATAGATAAATAGTTAATTAACTAATGTAATAAGTTTTGGAAGTAAAAATAAACTTATATTAATGGCATGACATCGGCATTGAAATAAAAACAACGAATAATAAATCAATACTCCATTGCGCTTATCTAAAATAGCGCGCCGATAACGAATTCAGAATTTAAAACCTTAAAGTTTGGAGTAATTATTATGAGCACCAACCACCTGTTATTAAGTCCGTTCACTCTGCCCAATGGTACTGAGTTGAAAAACCGCATTCTGATGGCGCCAATGACCACCTGCACCGGCTTTTACGACGGCACCGTCACCAGCGAGCTGGTTGAATATTACCGCGCCCGTGCTGGCAGCATCGGCACCGTGATTGTTGAATGCTGTTTTGTCGATGATAAAGGTCTGGCATTCCCCGGCGCTATCGGTATCGATAACGACAGCAAAATCGACGGTCTGGCAAAAATCGCCGCAGCCGTGAAATCTCAGGGCTCAAAAGCCCTTTTGCAGATTTATCACGGTGGCCGCATGAGCGAGCCAAAACTGATTGGTGGCCAGCAGCCGGTCGCGCCAAGCGCACTGGCGGCACCACGTGACGGTGCCGCCACACCGGTGGCACTGACGGCAGATGAAGTTGACGGCATGATCACCAAATTCGGTGAAGGCGTGCGTCGTGCGATTGAAGCCGGTTTTGACGGCGTGGAAATCCACGGCGCGAACACCTATCTGATCCAGCAATTCTTCTCGCCGAATTCCAACCAGCGTGACGACAAATGGGGCGGCAGCCGCGAAAACCGCGCCCGCTTCCCGCTGGCTGTTCTCGATATCACCCATGAGATGGCGAAGAAATACGCCGATTCCTCTTTCGTCATCGGCTATCGTTTCTCACCAGAAGAGCTGGAAGAACCGGGGATCCGTTTTGCCGACACGATGTATCTGCTGGAACAGCTTGCTGCCCGCGGGCTGGATTACCTGCATTTCTCCCTCGGTTACTCGCTGCGTCCTTCCATTGTTGATACCACGGATCCGACGCCACTGATCGACAAATATGTCGCGATGCGTTCCGACACACTGGCCAAAATTCCGGTGATGGGCGTGGGCGGTATCGTGAATAAATCCGATGCGGAAATGGCGCTTGAACACGGCTATGACATGATCGCCATCGGTAAAGCCTGCATCGCTTATCCGGACTGGACTGACCGTATCGCAGCCGATCAGAAACTCGACCTGTTTATTGACAGCACACAACGCGAAGCCCTGACCATTCCTGAACCGCTGTGGCGTTTCTCGCTGGTGGACGCGATGATCCGCGACATGAGCATGACCTCGAAGAAATTCAAAGCCGGTGTGTTCCGGGAAAAAGTGCAGGATCCTGCGCATGAACTGGCCGTTAACGTCAGTCTGGAAACCGACCGCATTACGGATATCGCGCTGGAAGCGGGCGCGGACACAGATGTGGAATTCACCACCAGCTTTGAAATTATCCGCAGCCGTATTCTCGACGCTAACAGCCCGCACGTCGATGCGGTGACCGGCGCAACGGAACAGAGTGAAGCGGTGAAAAAAGCCGTTTCCAAAGCCATCGCCAAATCCTGCAAAGCGCAGTTGCTGGAAGAGGGCGGCAGCCTGAATGAACCACAAAACTACGACGTTGTGGTCGTCGGCAGCGGCGGTGCCGGTCTGGCGGCAGCGATTCAGGCCTGTGACGAAGGGGCGAAAGTCCTGATCGTCGAGAAAATGTCGACCATCGGCGGTAACACCATTAAAGCGTCGGTCGGTATGAACGCCGCGGAAACCCGTTTCCAAAAACTGAAAGGCATCGAAGACAGCAAAGAGCTGTTCTATCAGGAAACCCTGAAAGGCGGTCAGTTCAAAAACAATACTGTGCTGCTGAAAGAGTTCATCGAACGTGCGCCGCAGGCGGTGGAATGGCTGGCCGATCACCATATTGAACTGAGCGACATCACCATTACCGGCGGGATGAGCATCGACCGCACGCACCGTCCGGCGGACCGCAGTGCAGTGGGCGGCTTCCTGATCAGCGGTCTGGTGAAGAATCTTAACAAACGTAATATCGACGTGATGCTCGATACGTCGGTCACTGAAATCCGTTATGCCGATGGTGCGGTACAGGGCGTGCAGTTGCTCAATGACGACAATGAAGTGCTGATGATTAATGCCAAAAGCGTGATCGTCGCCACCGGCGGTTTCAGCGCCAACCGCGAAATGGTGGTGAAATATCGCCCTGAACTGGACGGTTTCGTGACCACCAACCACAAAGGCGCCACCGGTAGCGGCATCGCCATTCTGCGGAATATTGGCGCAGGCACGGTGGATATGGGCGAAATTCAGATCCACCCGACAGTTGAACAAACCACGTCTTATCTGATTTCAGAAGCCATTCGTGGCGGCGGGGCGATTCTGGTCAGCCAGGCGGGAAAACGCTTCTTCAACGAAATGGAAACCCGCGACAAAGTGTCGGCGAACATCATCGCATTGCCGGAGAAATTTGCTTACGTGGTGTTTGACGAGCAGGTGCGCCTGAACAATAAAGCGGCTGATGAATACATTGCGAAAGGGTTTGTTATCAGCGGCAGTTCACCACGTGATCTGGCGGCGAAACTGGAAATGAACTCCGATGCCTTCCTGGCAACGCTGGAAAGTTACAACGTCGCCGTGGATAAACAGCACGACACGGAGTTTGGCCGTAAAACTGCGCTGCGTCACCCGATCAATCAGGGGCCGTTCTATGCTATCCGTATCGCACCCGGCGTGCATCACACCATGGGTGGCGTAACCATCAACACCGAAACCTGCGTGCTGGACGCGCAGCAACAGGTGCTCGGCGGCGCATTTGCGGCGGGTGAAGTGGTTGGCGGTATCCACGGCGGCAACCGTATCGGCGGTAATGCCGTTGCAGATATCATTATCTTCGGTATCCTTGCAGGGCAAAACGCCGCGAAATTCGCGATGCGGTAACCGTTTATCACGCAGGGTATTACAATGACGCCAGACGATCGTGTTTATGCTTATTCCGCTGTTTTGATGGGTTCACCCATTCTTCTCAAGCTGTTTGAACATAACGAAAGTCTGGCGTCTGGCGTTTTCAGGCTGATCAAATTGCAGGAAAACACCTTCACGGTGAACCGCGCGCACTCCGATATTATGGCGATTAACCATGCCGCAGGACGTGACCCTGTCACCGTCAGCGAACCGGTCTATGCATTAATCCGCCGTGCGAAAGCCATCAGTTGCCTGCCGGACAGCCATTTCAATTTCACCATCGGCCCGCTGGTCAAGCGCTGGAAAATCGGCTTCAACGGTCACACCATCCCGGCGGCTCAGGATATCAAGACATTGCTGGCGCTGACCGATCCTGAAGACGTGATCCTCGATGAACAAACCCGTTCAGTGTTTCTGCAAAAAGCCGGAATGGAAATCGACCTCGGGGCGATTGCCAAAGGTTATATCGCCGATGTCGTGCGGGATTACCTGCGGGAACAACAGGTTGAGAACGCATTAATCAATCTGGGCGGTAACGTACAAACGCTGGGTTCCGGTGCGGAAGGGGCGTGGGCGATTGGGCTGAAAAAACCGTTTTCTGACCCGGACGCGCTGATCGGTGTGATCAACGTCATCGGCAAATCGGTGGTGACGTCCGGTATTTACGAGCGTTATTTCGAACTGGACGGTCACTGTTATCATCATATCCTTGACCCGAAAACCGGTTATCCGCTGGATAACGAACTGCTCAGCGTGACCATTATTTCTGAGGATTCAATAGACGGGGATATCTGGACAACGTTGCTGTACGGGATGGGCGTGGAGAAGAGTCTGGCATATATGTCGCAGATTCCGCACATCGAGGCGATTTTCGTCACCCGCGACGGGCGGATTATCTTGTCATCTCAGCGGCAGTTTACCTTCATGCCACTGGATGACTGTTATCGTCTGGTGACTTACTGACAGTACTGCTTCAGCAACGAGTAGTGATCGGCCTGCAGACGGTAACGATATACCGGCCTGCCCGTGACGCCGTAATGAATGCTGGTGAACAAAATGTTCATCTGTGCCAGCCAGATCAGGTATTTACGACAAGACACCCGCGAAATATTCACTGACGTTGCCAGTTCATCCGTGGAAAATTCCATTGTCGGATGGGCATCAATCCACTGACACAAGGTGCGTAATGTCTGCAGCGTTAAGCCTTTCGGCAACTTTTTGGTGTCCGCCGCCGCAGTATTGTTGCCGTGGATCAGCCGGTCAACGTCTGACTGTTCGTAATACTGCTGATTATCCATCAGTGTTTTCTTCTGCTGCCAGCCGGTCAGTGCTTCCTCGAAACGGGAAAACTGGAACGGTTTGATCAGATAATCCACCACGCCATAATTAAGCGATTTTTTGATGGTTTCTGCATCTGCAGCCGAAGAAATGACAATGACGTCGACAGGCCGTCGGGCGTTACGCAGTTCAGGCAGCAAATCCAGCCCGTTATCCTGCTGCATATAGACGTCGAGCAAAATCAGGTCGATAGACAGTTCTGAATTCAGTACCAGATCTTTCGCCTGTTGCAGCGTCGACGCGGTGCCGCAGCACGCGAAGCCGTCAATCTGGCCGACATAACATCGGTTCAGCTCTGCCACCATGGCATCATCATCAACTATCAGTACATTGATCAAGAATTTGTCCTCTCGGCATCCCAGGGAAGTTGTACAAAAAATTGAGTGTAAACATCAGGTTCCGATTCTACAGTAATCGTTCCGCCGAGGCTTTCCACTTGCTGTTTAGCAAGAAAAAGTCCCATGCCCCGCTGATCGCCTTTCGACGACACACCCTTTTCGAATATTGCGTCAATATTTTCCGGCTGAATGCCCGGCCCGTCATCACTGACGATGCAGGCCAGCGAACCATTCTGATAGTGCAGCAAGACGCTGACTTCACCATCAGGCTGATCGCCAAGCGCATCCAGCGCATTTTCAATCAGATTGCCCAGCACGGTAATCAGTGCTGCCACCTGATCTTCATTATTATTATCCGGCAGCAGACTGTCATCGCTGAGCGTTAACAGATGCCGGGTGTCCGATGCGCGGTTCATCTTGCTGAGCAGGAAACCGGCAATTACCGGAGACTTTATTTTCAGCAACAGTGAACCGATTTCCGCCTGATAGTTATTGGCCGTTTTGAGAATGTAATCCTCAAGCTGAGCATAACTTTTCATGTGCAGTAATCCGAGGATCACATGCAGTTTGTTCATGAATTCATGCGAACGTTCACGCAACGAATCTGCATAGTTTACCATGCCGCTCAGGCGCTGCATTAACTGGCTGACTTCGGTTTTATCCCTGAATGTGCATATCGCGCCAATGATGACGCCGTTGTTGCGTACCGGTACGGTGTTGCTCAGCAGCAAACGCCCCTTGAAGTTGATTTCTTCGTCACGGCGCGGCACGCCGGTATTGAGCACATCGCGAAGGTTGGCGATAAGTGGCAGGGAATCGGCGTCCGGCGTTACGTCGATGGCGGTTTCACGGAAAGTCTGCCGCGCCGTCTGGTTGATCAGCGTGACATGCGCCTGATCGTCGACGGCTATCACCCCTTCTTTGATCGACTGCAACATCGCCTGACGTTGTTCAAACAGTGTCGAAATTTCATAAGGTTCCAGCCCGAACAAAATACGTTTGAGCAATTTCACCAGACAGTAAGTGCCCAGCGCGCCGACCATCAGGCCGAAAAGCACCGTCCACAGAATACTCCAGCGACTTTTATTGATTTGCTCAGTGACTTTGACCAGCGAAATCCCGATGGCAACCACACCGATTTGCTTATGGTGGTCATCATAGACCGGCGTGAATACGCGCAGCGCTTTGTCGAGCGTACCTTTGTTGATGGAGACATTTTCGTTGCCGAGCAGCGCCGGATTAATGTCATCGCCGATAAAATGATGACTGATCACATCCGCATTCGGATGCGAATAACGGATGCCATCCATATTGGTGACCACAATAAAGAGCAGGTCATTACGTTTTTGCACTGCGCTGGCGATGGGCTGAATAATATTACTGTCAGGAGGCAGCAGCAGAGCGCGTTTTGTTTCGGGCAAATCTGCCATGGTTCTGGCGACGGCCAGGGCCTTTTCTTTCACACCATCGCGGGTGGTGTCGCTCACCTGAACAAAATAGAGCATATGGACAACCAGCAAAACAGACGCAATCACGGCGCTTATCATCAGGCTGACTGACGTGCTGAGTTTCATGGGGTGCTTGCGCACGGAATGGCGTTGCTGCGAGTCGCTCATGGGAGCCCCGGAGAGAATAGAGCCAAATGCTCATTGATAATTTTGATGGTTCGCGTTGTTCATCCGGTGGTATGGCGTAGAACTCTGCGTGAACCATCCCTGTTCACGCGTAATGATATGTTTATTTGCTTGATACTTCCGCTATTTATTACTTTCGAAAGTGCGATTTACGGTGCGGGAACCTCAATAAAAAAGGCCCGAATCTCTTCAGGCCTTATCTTTGCAATCCTGATGACAGATTACTGGAAGTAAATATCGCCGTTTTCGGCTTTGAGGATCTTCCCGTCGGTGTCGGTGATCAGCGCGTAGCTGCCGCCGATGTAAGTCCAGTGGCTGCCCGCATCGGGTGCAGGCAGGTGACGTTCCTGCCAGCCGACGATTTCATAGGGTTTGGTGCGGTACAGCGCAGGCACCTGATCGCCGATGGAATACAATTTGGAATCATCGTAGAACGATTTGATTTCATGTGAGTTTGACGCGGCAAATGCCGTGTTAGCCAGAGGTAACAACGATGAAACAACCAGGGCTGATAACATAACAATTTTAGAATGACGCATAGATTATCCCGTTAAAACCATCAACTTAATGCCTGCCTCGGTGATATGCCGCCAGTCCGTTGTATGAGCAGTAAAGCCGAAGCCTGTGCTTTTTCTGTAGGGCAGGATAATAACGAGAAAGTGAGCGCAGGCTGGGAGGTTTTTTTGTGTCGAAATGCAAATGGCGCAACAGCCAGCCCGGTCATGATGACATTTAAGGCTGTGCCGTTGCTGATATGACTTCAGAACCGTCCGATGATTTCAACCAGCCTGTCTGTATGTTCTATGGTTAAGGTTCATTCTTTTTCTACATGCGTTTTGTAGATTCATTTTAAAAATAAGGAGTGTTTATGAACAACAAAACAATCCCGACTTCCCTGAATGAACCTCACGTTGATGCGTATCCGACGCCGCCGTTTGAGCATCAGAAGCAGCCGTTTCCGGGGCTGGCCAGCAAAATGCACCCGGTACCCGATCATGGCGAAAAAACCTACAAAGGCAGTGCCCGGCTGGAAGGCCGTAAAGCGCTGATCACTGGCGGTGACTCCGGCATTGGTCGTGCGGTGGCGATTGCCTTCGCCCGCGAAGGTGCGCAGGTCGCCATCAATTATCTGCCGGACGAAGAGCCCGATGCCAAAGAAGTGGTCGATCTGTTATGGGCCGAAGGGCGGAAAGTGATCGCCATTCCGGGCGATATCCGTGACGAGAAATTCTGCCAGCAACTGGTGAAAGAGGCCGAAGAGAAACTCGGCGGGCTGGATCTGCTGGTCAATAACGCCGGTCGTCAGCAGTTCTGTGATTCGATTAAGGATCTGACCACTGAAGCGTTTGACGCCACGTTCAAAACTAACGTGTATGCGATGTTCTGGATAACCAAAGCGGCGCTGGAATTCATTCCTCGCGGCGGTTCGATCATTAATACCACCTCCGTGCAGGCGTTTTTACCGAGCGATAACTTGCTCGATTATTCATCAACCAAAGCCTCGATCATGGCCTTCACCAAAGGGCTGGCTAAACAGCTCGCGGAGGACGGCATCCGCGTGAACGGCGTTGCACCGGGGCCATACTGGACGCCGTTGCAGATTTCAGGCGGTCAGCCGCAGGAAAAAATTGAGTCATTTGGTGAGCAGGCTCCCCTGAAACGTCCGGGGCAACCCGCGGAAATCGCCGCGATATACGTGACGCTGGCCTCAAACGACAACAGCTATTCCTCAGGACAAATCTGGTGTTCTGATGGGGGAACCGGCACGGTATAAGCCACCTTCAGCAACGCCAAAGCCCGTCATTGACGGGCTTTTTTATTCAGGCATTTTCCCGCGCATCGGTACGTCATAAATAATTACGTTGCTAATGAATTAGTCATAACCCGTCATCTTTACTCATCTTTTACAGGTACCAGATAACCACTGCTTTTATTCTTCGTGTCTGTGTGATTGCCCGCGCTCTGCATGCGGGCTTTTTTTTGCCTTAAAATGCTTTGATAGATATCGATTTCATAATAAGCAATCAGATTATTCCAATTATGCTATATTTGAAGGAATCATTTTCTTTTTTGTGCAGAGTGCATCACATGCCGGATATCAAAATTGTTTGCGAGCAATGCGGGGCAGATCGTTTCATTGCCGCAGTGAACTCGCCCCTGGCAGAAACCGTACATTCTCTGATTTGTGCCGTTTGCCAACACCCGGTGCGGGTGGAAGAAGTTGTTATCTTCAGGGACGGTATGTACATCAGCGGTTCCTATGACACTTTCCTGACCGAACCTGGCAAATTGCATAATTTTATTCTCTGAATATTCAGCGTTCGTTTTGCCTTACTGGCAATAAACATTGAAGCGCAAACAGACAAAGATATCACCATGATTAATGTCAGCCCGCCCAGTTGCCCCCGGCCCATGCCTGCTCCTGCAAATAACGACGAGATAAACAGCAGGACTGGTGTCCGGTGTTTCCCCGTTACCATTTTTAGTGCCAGTTCAGTATCACAGGTCGTCTGGCCTACACGCCGTCCTGCAACTTTCTGATTTTATTCGCGGATTTCAGAGACTGATTGAGATCCTGAATGCGCTTCATGGTTTTCAGGGTCCGCGATGCGGTAGCTGAGGCAAGGGATAAAATCAGCATTTCCAGACAGACCAGTACCGTGCCATGGAGCGGCATGCGGCCATTTTCACCACCGCGCGGAACATTGATGACAATATCAGCTTGCTTTGCAAAAAAAGAATCACTGGCGTTGGTCAGTAAAATGAGAGGGATATTCAGACGCTTTGCTTCCTGTATTGCCGTTCTGCCCTCACGATGAGCACTTTTCTGCGCCATCATGATCAGAACATCACCGCGTTGCAGGTTTATGAGCTGTTCCGCCAGCGCAATGCCTGAGCGGTTAAGTGATACTGCCGGAATGCCAATCCGGCTAAAAAGCCGTGTGCTGTAGTCCGCTAAAATGCCTGAAGCGTTCAGACCAAACACCGCCACCTGGCGCGCATTAATCAGCAGCGCGATAGCTTCAGAAATGGCCTGCCGGTTAGCGGGCTCCGCCAGCGTATCGCAGGCACGTTTATGCCCGTCGAGAACGAAGTTGATACCCGAATTGATATCGCTGGCCAGTTCGCTGACCGTCGTGCTCATCTTCTCTTCCGAGTTCACCGCCGTACCAAACCAGGCTTCCAGCGTCTTTTTCATGTCGCGTAATCCGGCGAAACCGAGTGCCTGAACGGCGCGTACTACAGTAGCATCCGAAACTTCTGTCGCGGCTGCAATATCCATTGCCGTGGCTTCTAGCGCCGATTCACGGTTGTTGTGGATATAAGACACTACCGCCTGCAAGCCGGGAGACAGTGAGGGCGCCCGGGCGCGGTAGCGTTCACCGAAAACATCAATACGTCTTTTTACCGGAATGGCAGCCATGTAATTTTACCGATCCTTTTAGTTTTGAAAGGCTTACCGGTGAATGCAAAGCATTCACACTGTGGGTTTATTTTAACAATGTAGCGTTTTTAGCAGCAAAAATATTCAAATTCTTCTGTGCTGAACCGGAACCCTGTGCGGCTGAAACGTCGGGTTTCAATAAAAATTATTTAAAAACAGTTTGTTAAGTTCTGCTGAAAGCAAGATGCCTGCCGTAAAGTCATGATTTCTTCCTGTAGCAAAATTCTGAAACATATCATTTACTACTACATATCTGCATGTTGGAATGATTATCAATTGCATTACGGGGAAGTGCGTTATATTTAACACCGGGTTGATTGAAATGAATAATAAAAAACTGTTTGATTTTAAAAGAAAAGGCCATCCGGCGATTCTTGCTGCTATTTATGGCGTTGCGATGCTGGCGCCTGTTACGGGGTATTCAGCCGCAGACAGCGACACGCTGACCATCACCGGAAATGAGGCGAATGATCAGGGATACAGCGCAGGCACCAGTTCTGTTGCCAGTAAAACGCCCACACCGCGTCTTAACGAGGCACAATCGGTCAGCGTCGTGACCCGACAACAACTTGACGATTATCAGGCCACAAGTCTTTCTGATGCGATGCGTTTTGTCAGCGGTGTCAGTGAGGGGAATACACTCGCGGGCACGGAAGATGGATTTGTCCGGCGTGGTTTTGGTTCCAACTCTGATGGTTCCATTTATCGCGACGGCGTCCGCAGCAGTCAGGGTCTCAATTTTGATGCCACCACCGAGCGGGTTGAAGTGCTGAAAGGTTCCGCGTCATTACTCTACGGGATCCAAAACCCCGGGGGTGTCATCAACCTGGTCAGTAAAAAACCGCAGTATGACTGGCACACCAAAGTCAGCGGACGTTACGCCAGTGAAGGTGGCGGAGCAGGGACAGTGGATGTTACCGGCCCGCTGGGTAATGGTTTTGCTTTTCGCATGATTGCGGAAAAACAGGATCAGGATTACTGGCGTAATTTTGGCAGTGATAAACACACCCTGATTTCGCCTTCACTGCAATGGTACGGCGAAAAGGCCAGTTTCCTGATCAGCTATTCTGATTACCGCTACGACATTCCATACGATCGCGGAACCGCTTTTATTAACGGTAAACCGATCGATATCGGCTATAAGGACCGGCTGGATGACAAGTCAAACCGCGCCTGGGGTCATAATAAAACGCTGAACGCCCATTATGACTGGCAGTTCAGCGATGACTGGAGCACCCGCCTGACGCTGGGATGGAACCAGCGCCGCTACAATAATGACGAAGTCAGGGTGACAGCGGTTAACGCGACAACCGGCGCCGTGACGCGCAGGGCGGATGCCAATCGCGGTTTTAATCACAAGACCAAATATGTTTCCTGGGATCTGCTGGGTTCACAGGACATTCTGGGTATGAATCATGATCTTGTGCTGGGCACTGATTATGAGATGAACCAGACTTATCGTGCGCATCAATACCAGGGCAAAGCCAACAGCAGTTTCAACTTTATGGATCCGCAATACGACATTCTCTCCCCGGTCGCCGACAGCACGACTGAGAATACGGCTAACGGCAATAACCTGAACCGGATACACAGTCGTTCGGTGTATGCCAAAGACAGCATTTCACTGACACCGGACTGGATTGCGGTGCTTGGCGGCCGTTATCAACATTATGAGCAACGAGCCTCAAAAGGCTTTGACCCCGTCGTTCAGACGCTTGATTCCGAAGGGAATAAGTTTTTACCTCAGGCCGGTCTGATTTATAAAGTCACGCCAGAGGTGTCTCTTTACAGCAGCGTCAGCAAATCCTTTACGCCCTCAACGGATGTAGACGATGACGGCAATGTAGGAAAACCTGAACAGGGCACGACCTGGGAAGTGGGCAGTAAATGGCAGATTACGCCACGCATGTTTGCCAGCGTGGCGCTGTACCGTATCGATGAGCGGGACATGTCACTGAGCATTAACGGCGAAACACGCGCCATTGATAAAGCACGTTCCAGCGGGGCGGAATTTGAGCTTAATGGCGAGATCCTTCCTGACTGGGAAGTCAGTGCCAATTACAGCTATGACAAAGCCGAAATTGTGGATGACGGTGAAAACTCTGCGAATAACGGCAACCGTTTGCAGAATGCGCCGCGCCATTCGGGCGCGCTCTATCTGAGCCATAATCTGGTGATTAACGGCCTGCCGGGTGATTTCCGTGTTGGCGGCGGGGCGCGTTATGTCGGCACCCGTGCGGGAGACCCGGAGAACAGTTTCACGTTACCTGATTATGTTGTGGCTGACAGTTTTGTTGCGTGGAACAACCGTCTGTTCGGGGAGAAGACGCAGCTGAAACTCAACCTGAATAACCTGTTTAACAAACATTATTACACGTCCAGCGGCGGTAACCTGCGCGTGCGCGAAGGTGAAACCCGTAATCTTATGGTGCAGGCAAGTGTTGAATTCTGATCTGCGGTTGACGCCGCGAGCGCGTAGATATTCTGTTATGACGGTGCTGTTTATGTTGTTGCTGACGGGCTTTGGCGTACAGGCCCGCACAGTGATCGATATCGACGGTAATCATGTGGACATTCCCGATAATCCGCAACGTATCGTGCTGGGCGAAAGCCGGATGCTTTATACGCTGGCCCTTCTGGAAACGGGTGATCCTGTCAGACGGATTGTCGGCTGGCCACTCGATCTGAAGAAGTATGACAGCCAGACCTGGGACATTTTTGCGCAGCGTTTTCCGCATATATTGACGATTCCGTCGCTGGGGTTGGGGGGAACAAATGATATGAACCCTGAAAAGGTACTGGCGCTGAAACCAGATCTGGTGATCCTGCCCAGCCTTGCTCGCTATGACGATGCCGATTTGCGTCTTAAAGAAATGCTCAACGCTGCGCATATCCCGATAGTGAAAATCGATCTTCGTGTCCATCTGCTGAAAAATACTACGCGCAGTGTGAGTATTCTGGGCGAGGTGCTTAACCAGACTGCACGCGCCCAGGCATTTAATCACTTTTACGATACTCATATGCAGGTTATCCATGATCGTCTGGCCGCTTATTCCGGCCACAAACCGACGGTGCTGCTTCAGTTACATCTTGGACGTCGCAATGAATGTTGCGTGACTGCAGTGAAAGGCAGTCTTGGTGAACTGCTGAATTTTGCCGGAGGGGATAATATCGCCAGCAAAACGGTGCAGGGCGTCTTTGGCCAGCTGAATGAAGAAACGGTTATCATGGCGCAACCTGAGGTTTATTTCGCCACGGGTGCAGGTTCTCCGGAGGATCAGAATGATTTGAAACTGGGGCCCGCCATATCACCGGAAATGGCACAACAAAGTTTGCGGGAACTGACTGCCAGGCAGAATGGATTGCGTGAACTTAAAGCGTTGCATAACGGCCGCACCGGGATGATATGGCACAATTTCTACCTCAGCCCGTGGCATGTTGCCGCGACCGAGTTCATGGCAAAAACCCTTTATCCCGATGCGTTTGCGGATATCGAACCTGAGCAGACATTAAAACAGATCTTTCATGACTATCTGCCAATCCCCTATACCGGCACATATTTTGCCAACGGCAGCCGGTGAAGGTGAGTTGTTCTGAATGCATATTTTATCCTGAGGGGCTTTTTTCTTCGTAAATTCACCTGCCATGTCCGGTTTTTGCCGCTATAAAATCTGTAAAAGTGGACATTAGTCGACTTTTCCTCTAAAACTTCTGCGGTTAATGCCAGACAATACCGGTATTCGGCAATCAAATAATAAGCGCTGAATGCTTAAGAGCGGCTGCAAGACAGCCGCCGGGCAAGGGTATTCACAACGATTACGACAGACTTTCTCTGGAGAATTTATGCATTCCTCTGTTAATAAAAACGAAAGCCGGACCTTCTTCGGCCATCCTTATCCGCTCGGTTCATTGTTCTTCACTGAAATGTGGGAGCGGTTCTCGTTTTATGGCATCCGTCCTTTACTGATCCTGTTTATGGCGGCGACGGTTTACGACGGCGGTATGGGGCTTGCGCGTGAAAACGCATCAGCTATCGTCGGTATATTTGCTGGCTGTATGTATCTGGCGGCGCTGCCGGGCGGCTGGCTGGCAGATAACTGGCTCGGGCAGCAGAGGGCGGTCTGGTACGGATCGATTCTGATTGCGCTCGGCCACCTGTCGATTGCGCTTTCCGCTTTCATGGGCGACAGCCTGTTCTTTATCGGCCTGATGTTTATTGTTCTCGGCTCCGGCCTGTTCAAAACGTGCATCTCGGTCATGGTGGGCACGCTGTATAAAAAAGGTGATGCGCGTCGTGACGGCGGTTTCTCACTGTTTTATATGGGCATTAACATGGGGTCGTTTATCGCGCCGCTGATTTCCGGCTGGCTGATAAAAACGCATGGCTGGCATTGGGGCTTTGGTATCGGGGGGATCGGTATGCTGGTGGCGCTGATTATCTTCCGCCTGTACGCCGTGCCAGCCATGAAACGTTACGACAGCGAAGTGGGACTGGATTCCACCTGGAACAGTCCGGTTGCTAAGAAAAACGGTGTGGGTGTCTGGCTGCTGGCGCTGGCCGCCTGTGTGGCAATCATCGTTGCGCTGATCTCGCAGGGCGTGATCGTCATTAACCCGGTTGCCGTCGCCAGCGTGCTGGTGTATGTGATTGCGGCGTCCGTTGCGCTCTATTTTATCTATCTGTTCCTGTTTGCCGGACTGAACCGGAAAGAGCGCGCCCGACTGCTGGTGTGCTTTATTTTGCTGGTCTCGGCTGCTTTCTTCTGGTCTGCGTTTGAGCAGAAGCCGACCTCGTTCAACCTGTTCGCCAACGACTACACCAACCGCATGATCGGTGATTTTGAAATTCCTGCCGTCTGGTTCCAGTCCATCAATGCGTTGTTTATCATCCTGCTGGCACCGGTATTCAGCTGGGCATGGCCGTTGCTGGCGCGTAAAAACGTGCGCCCGAGCAGTATCACCAAGTTCATCATCGGCATTTTATGCGCGGCGGCGGGCTTCGGGATCATGATGATGGCTGCCCAGAACGTGCTGAACAGCGGCGGGGCAGGTGTATCGCCATTATGGCTTGTGGGCAGCATTCTGATGCTGACGCTCGGTGAGCTGTGCCTGAGTCCGATTGGTCTGGCGACCATGACGTTGCTGGCGCCGGAAAGAATGCGCGGTCAGATGATGGGCCTGTGGTTCTGTGCCAGTGCGCTGGGGAATCTGGCGGCCGGTTTGATTGGCGGACACGTAAAAGCCGATCAGCTTGATATGCTGCCTGACCTGTTCGCCCGTTGCTCCATTGCGTTGCTGATCTGCGCTGCGGTGCTGTTCGTCCTTATCATTCCGGTTCGCAGAATGCTGGAAAACGCCCAGTCTAAGACAGAACAAAAACCGGTGTCACATGCCTGATGGCGGGTAAGGTGTTTGTCGAATACCGCTAAGAATCAATAAGGCCGGTCTGATGACCGGCCTTATTTTTTAGATTTTCGTTATACGTTTGCCGTTTTCATCAATAACCGCTTCACCGTCTTCCTTGGTGAACGCGCCACGTTGCGCATCAGGCAAGATCGCTAATACCTCCTCAGAAGGGCGGCATAACCTGGTGCCCAGCGGCGTGACAACCACCGGCCGGTTGATCAGAATCGGGTACTGCAACATGAAGTCGATCAGTTGATCGTCGCTGAAATGATTGTCTGCCAGTTTTAATTGCTCATACGGCTCGACATTTTTGCGTAACAACGCCCGCACGGGAATGCCCATATCCGCAATCAGTTTTACCAGTTCTTCACGGGCCGGTGGGGTTTCAAGATAAAAAATCACGGTGGGCTCAGCGCCGCTGTTGCGGATCAGCTCAAGGGTATTGCGCGATGTGCCACAGGCCGGGTTGTGATAAATAGTGATATTGCTCATCAGGGGGTTCTCTTTTTCAATCTTAGTGTGAGGTCAGGCGTTAAACATCCGTTACAGCGCCACAGACAACCGCAGCGCTAAAGCTGCCAGCGTGACAAACAGCACAGGCAGGGTCATGACAATACCCACCCGGAAGTAATATCCCCAGGTAATCGTCATATTCTTCTGTGACAACACATGCAACCATAACAATGTTGCCAGGCTGCCAATCGGGGTGATTTTTGGCCCCAGATCGCTGCCGATCACGTTGGCATAAATCATCGCCTCTTTAATGACTCCCGTGGCTGTGCTGCCATCAATAGACAGCGCCCCGATCAGCACGGTCGGCATATTGTTCATGATGGAAGAGAGGAAGGCGGTGATAAAGCCGGTTCCCAGCGTAGAGGCCCATAAACCCTGTTCTGCCAGCTGATTCAGCACGGCAGACAGGGCGTGCGTCAGCCCGGCATTACGTAAACCATACACCACCAGATACATACCCAGCGAGAAAATGACGATTTGCCACGGCGCGCCGCGCAGCACTTTGCCGGTATTAATGATGTGACCTTTCCTGGCGATAATATAAAGGATCAGTGCGCCGACAGCGGCGACCAGACTGACCGGTACGCCGAGGGGTTCAAGACCAAAGAAACCCGCCAGCAGAAGGATCAGAACCAGCCAGCCTGCTTTGAAGGTGCTGGCATCGCGGACAGCCTCAGCAGGCTGTTTCAGCAGAGAAATATCGTAAACCGGCGGGATGTCTTTGCGGAAAAACAGGTGCAGCATGACCAGTGTTGTCGCAATGGCTGCCAGATTAACCGGGCCCATGACGGACGCATATTCCGTGAAGCCCAGGTTGAAGAAATCAGCCGAGACAATATTCACCAGATTTGAGACGATCAGCGGCAGGCTGGCAACATCCGCGATAAACCCGGCTGCCATGACAAAGGCTAATGTCGCGCCGCGACTGAAACCCAGAGCCAGCAGCATCGCCATGACAATTGGCGTCAGAATCAGTGCGGCACCATCATTGGCGAACAGGGCAGCGACCATCGCGCCCAGTAAAATAATCCAGGTAAATAACAGACGCCCGCGTCCGTTTCCCCAGCGTGCAACATGCAGTGCCGCCCACTCGAAGAAACCCGATTCATCCAGCAGCAGGCTGATAATGATAACGGCAATAAAAGTGGCCGTTGCATTCCAGACTATTTGCCAGACAACCGGAATATCACCCGGATGAACGACCCCCGTCAGTAATGCCAGACCCGCGCCCAGCATGGCGCTCCAGCCAATGCCCAGCCCGCGGGGCTGCCAGATAACCAGAATCAGGGTGAGTAAAAAAATAGTACCTGCCAGCAACATGATCGACTCCGTACATATTTGTTATAGTGAATGTGTTTATGGTTTTAACATGAAACCGGTGACTTATTATTCAGCTTGCGGCGTATGTTTTCGCGGTCACAGTTCCATGCAGAATCGATAATCGCCGCTGACCATGCAGGCATTTGTGGTGAGAGGCGGTAATGTACCCATTTTCCTTCCCGGCGGTCTGTGACCAGTCCGGCTTCACGTAACAGCGCGATGTGACGGGAAATCTTAGGTTGTGATTCCGCCGTTGCGGCACAGATATCGCAAACGCAAAGCTCTCCTGATTCCCTGAGAAGCATCACAATAGTCGAGCGCGTTTCGTCGGCAAGCAGTTTAAAAAGCTGCGCAGGCTGTAACATATTGAGTCCCGTTGTGGAGTAATAAAACATATGCTAATACATATATGATGGCTTTCAAAGCACAGATTTCAGAAGTGAACTCAGGGAAATATGGCGCCTGCTTTTAGGTGCGCATAATCATGATTATGTTAAATTGAATATCAGATTCCAGAAATCGGAATCCTGGCAGGTTTGCAGATTGCGCTGACGTCAGCGCTAAGTGCATGAGTGATTGACTTTAATTTCAATAATAAGAAAATGTTTCTTTTCGCGCGACGACCAGACATCACCGGAGTTTATCATCGCTTTTTCCCGTCATTTTCCTTGCGTCACCGCCGTCAAACACCCTGGTGCCGTTGTGGCTTTTGCGCTGTTACTGGTGGCTGGCTGTGCCTCGACACCGCCAAAATCACTGGTGACGCCGCTGCCGCCGGTGGCGAAGCACCCTCTTCCTGGTCAACCTGTGCAGAGTCATGAACCCGTGCGCGGCGTCTGGCTGGCGACCGTTTCCCGCCTCGACTGGCCACCGGTTAATTCGGTGAATGCCAGCAGTGCGTCTTTGCGCATCAGCCAGCAGCAGCAAGCGCTGACTGCCAAGCTGGATAAGCTTAAAAGTCTGGGCATCAATACGGTTTTCTTCCAGGTAAAACCTGACGGTACTGCGTTCTGGCCTTCAAAAATTTTGCCGTGGTCAGATATGCTGACGGGTAAAATTGGTCAGGATCCGGGTTATGACCCGTTGCAGTTTATGCTCGATGAAGCGCACAAGCGCGGGATGAAAGTCCATGCGTGGTTTAACCCTTACCGTGTGTCGGTGAACACCAAACCTTCGACTGTGGCGGAACTGAATCAGACATTGCCACTGCACCCTGCCAGCGTGTTTGTGCTGCACCACGACTGGATCCGAACCTCCGGGGATCGTTTCGTGGTGGACCCTGGTATTCCTGAGGCGCGCGACTGGATCACCAGCATCGTGGCGGAAGTGGTGGCGCGTTATCCTGTCGATGGTGTGCAGTTTGATGATTATTTTTATTCCGAATCACCGGGTTCCTCGCTGGATGACAGCCTGACGTTCCGGAAGTACGGTCAGGGTTACGCTTCAAAAGCCGACTGGCGGCGTCACAATACCCAGATGCTGATTGAGCAGGTTTCACGCACCATAAAACAGCTGAAACCGGGTGTGGAATTTGGCGTCAGTCCGGCGGGTGTCTGGCGTAACGTGTCGCATGATCCGGCAGGTTCACAAACTTCCGGCGCAGCGGCTTACGATGAAGCCTATGCGGATACCCGCCTGTGGGTGCAACAAGGTTTGCTCGATTATATTGCACCGCAACTGTACTGGCCATTCTCCCGCAAGGCGGCGCGTTATGACGTGCTGGCAAACTGGTGGGCAAATGTGGTCAAGCCCACACATACGCGGCTCTACATTGGTGTGGCGTTGTATAAAGTGGGTGAACCGTCCAAAAATGAACCGGACTGGATGGTCAGCGGCGGCGTGCCGGAGCTGAAGAAACAGCTCGATATGAATGAATCCGTACCGCAAATTAACGGCACGATTTTGTTCCGCGAAAACTACCTCAACCAGCCGCAGACACTGGACGCGGTCCGTTACCTGAAAAGCCGCTGGGGAAGCTGAAATAAGACAGTAAGGCACCGCCTGAACACGCAGGCGGTGCCTTTTTTTTATTACGCGTTAAACCTTCATATCAGAACGTGTAATTTGCGCTGACCGAGACATTGCGCGGTTCACCGTAAACGGCGTAATCGCTGAGCCACGAGTAGTACGTGCGGTCAAACAGGTTGTTGATGTTGGCCTGCACGGACAGCTGTTTTGTCACCTGATAACGCGTGAACAGGTCCACCAGCGCGGTGCTGCCCTGCGATACACGATGCGTTTCGCCGTCCGGCCCGGTGGCATCCTGGAAGGTGCGGTTCTGCCAGTTTACACCGCCGCCGACGGTCAGATCCGGCATCATCGGTAGCTGGTAGCGGCTGAACAATTTCAGCTGGGTCTGCGGCATATTGCTGTTGAGACGGCTGCCGGTTTCGTCTTTCGCCACATAACGCGTCGCACCAAAGGTCATTTGCAGGTTGTCGGTCACCGCGCCGTTGATCTCAAACTCAGCGCCTTTGCTGACGGTGCCGCTGACCGCGACATACGCCTGCTCGCTGGAGCCGTTAACGTGATTGCTGCCATCTTCCTGTGCCACGTTATCCTGTTCGATACGGAATACTGCCATTGTGGCGGTAAGACGACCGTCCATCCACGCGGATTTAAGCCCGGTTTCGTAATTTTTCCCGGTGGTTGGGGACAGATAGTGGCCGTTAATATCGCGGTCAGTTTGCGGCTGGAAGATGGACGTATAACTGGCGTATGCCGACCAGGTGTCGTTGATGTCATACACCAGACCGCCGTATGGCGTGATGTTGTTCTTGCTCATGCTGCCGCTGCTGCCATTGGTGCTCCATTGGGTATAACGTGCGCCAACGATCAGCGAAAGCGGATCCGCCAGTGAGAAGCGGGTGGCGAAATAACCGGCTTTCTGGCGGATGACATCGTCCGCATTCAGATACCAGTCTCCCCACTCCGGCTCGCTGACATTGCCGTTCCAGCTGTTGCCAAAACTGCCAATTGTGTCGCTGTCGAGGGAACCGTCTGCGCTGTAAGTCTGGTTGTGCTGGCGGCTGTAGCTGACGCCAGCCACCATCTGGTGCTGACGGCCAAACAGTTCAAACGGCCCGGTGGCGTAAGTGTCGAGGGAATCCACTTTGCGCGTGCCACGGTCTTTACTGCCAAAACCGCTGAGACCAGTGCCTGTGGAGTGATCCGGGAAATCCATCAGATACAGCAATTTATCATTAAACGTTTGCTCGCCATGTGTGCCGTTTACACGGAACGTCCAGCCGTTATCAAAGTCATGTTTAACGTTGGCGAACACTTTACGCGACTGAATGGCATAATTCGTCCAGTCGGCGGAAGTGTTGGTACTGCGGTCATAATGCGTGCGCGAGCCGTCTGTGTACCAGGTTGGCAGGCCGCCCCAGGTCGGGTTGCCGGTGTTATTTTCCTGATAATCGTAACCGAGCGACACGGTGGTGTTATCGGTCACATCGGCATCCACCACGCCGTAGAAGAATTTTTTACGCTTGTGATAGCGATCCAGCCAGCTGTCCTGATCCTGATAACCGGCTACCACGCGCCCGCGCACCGAACCTTCCTGATTCAGCGGGCCGGAAGCATCGAGCACGTAACGCTGTTTATTCCAGCTGCCGTAACTGGCGCTGATATCGCCGGTGAATTCTTTGCTGTCGGCGTGTTTACGCACCATGTTGACAGAGGCGGCCGGATTGCCCGCCCCGGTCATCAGGCCTGTGGCGCCACGCACCACTTCGATGCGGTCATAAATTGCGGTGTCTTCGGCGGCATCACCAAAATTCCAGGTGTCGCTGACGGACGTTGGAATGTCGTCGTAGGTGTAATTATTGATGTAAAAACCGCGGGAGAAATAAGATACGCGTTCGCTGTCGATAACTTCCGTCGAGATGCCGGTGGTGTTATTCAGCACGTCGCCCACCGACTGAAGGTTCTGATCCTGCATGCGCTGTTTGGTTATCACACTGACCGACTGCGGAATATCGCGCGGCGTCAGGTTCATTTTGGTGCCCGCAGTGGTGGTTTTAACCGCGTAATCCTGCCCGTCGCTGGCAGCGGCGGTCGCCGAACCCTCAATCACCATATCCTGCTGCGAGCCGGATGCGGCGGTATTCGCGGTGCCTGTCGTCCCACTGCCGGTTTCAGCGGCCTGCGCCGGATTCACCAGAACAAAAATCGCCAGCGCCAGTGTGGAAACCGTAAATGTTTTTCTTACCTTTAACGCACCCTGCTGCACGTCATATACCCTGCCATTCAAAGACATAACACATTCCCATAGCAATTTTTTTAAGGGCGAGTCTGTTTCTATTTATTGTTTTAACCAGAACAGCTCGAAATGAGAATGTGAATAGTAATTATTAACATTAACCCTGTCGCGCAGAGGATTCATCTTAATAAGTAACAAATTATGAATGCAAAAAATTCAGAGGAAAATAAGAACCCGGCGAAGAACTTCACCGGGTTTAATGGCGAGGCAAATTGTTTTACGTCCGCACCAAAGCCCGCGACTTATCCAGCAGGAAAGGCCGCAGGTAACCGACAGTATTGGAAAGCAGAATCACGTCTTCGGAAAGGCGAATACTCAGCACGTCCGTCAGGTATTTTTTACGGGTGACCATACGCTGCCAGACCTCCGGGAACTGCGTTTCCAGCTCTTTTCGCAGTGATTCATCTGCCAGCCCTACCGTATCTTCGATGCTGCTGCCACCATAGCCGGGTAATGACGGAATAATATCAATCTGAAACAACATGCCACTTTCAAACGGGATCACTGAGCCACCGTATACCGGAGAACACAGCCACTCCTCATCTGCAACCAGATGACCGGGATTGAGATGCCAGTGATAGATGCTCTGTGGCAGCGTTTGCTCAACAAGCTGATAAAGCTCGCCGCCGGTCAGCCCGATGCGCAGTGCTTCAAGCCAGGTTACAACCGTGTGGTAATAGGGTATCGCGAGCCGCTGCAACCAGTCCGAAACCTCTTCCGGTAATTCATTTTCCGCCGCCACCACATACGCCGCACGGCTGGTGAGGCCTCCTTTGTATCCGGCGGTGAGCGAAAACTTATCGCCATGCCGGATAGTTTTGTCGGAAGGATACAGATTCGCATGGGCGAAACGCTCACCCGTCGCGGCAATCATAATCACGTTCCCGTGCTGGCCTTCTCCTGCCAGTAACTGACCGATTTCTTTTTCTGATTTGCCGGGTGCAATCGTATCCAGCGCCGCAAGCACCTGAGTGGAGGCCAGGTTGGCGCCGTATTCATAAAACGCCACTTCATTAGTGGTATTAATCCGCCGCGCACCATTTTCTGGCGAGGTAAACAGACCGGTGACGTTTACCACATCTCCAGCCACGCCTGCGGCCTTTCGGACTGCGTCGAGGATAAACGCGGGCACATCAAAGGTGGTTTTATCCGTGACAGGGTCACATCTGAACAGTTTCCAGCCTGCGATGCCAACGTGCTGCGCGTCAGTAATACCGGCAGATTTAAGCAAATCGTGCAGCGGCTGATGATGTTTCATCGGCTGGTTGGGCAGGGAAAACACCGGCGCATGCAGGCAGCGACCGGCGTTGCGCGCATGGGGAACCAGTTTCAGACTTTCATTCCCCATAACATAAGTCAGCTCACCGGTCGCGCGCACCACCAGCAAGGCTTCTTCAAAGCGCGGGATAAAACCCGCAAGATATTCGAAATTGCCGCCGTGTTCTTTGTCAGCATAAATCACCAGACTGTCGAGCTGATGTTGTTGCATCGCGTGAAGGATATGACGCAGGCGTGACGCCATGGTTTCATCGGATAATACCGGGGTGGAAATGTGAGGGTAAGTCGCGGGAGCCGGGAGGGTTTTCAGTGAATACTCATGTTCAGCTTTCATTGCGTGTCCTTTTGCATGGCGGGGGAAAGAGGATTATGCCTCAAACGGCTTCTTAAGGCCGCATTCACCGGACAGGGAACTCTGCTAAATTTAAGGTAATTCCCTGCTGTTGCTGCCTGACGAGGTTAATAACGATGGTTACCGAGAGTGATAAGGGCAAAGACCTCAGTCAGGCTACCGCTGAGCTATTCGCCGAGCTTATTCCCTATCTCCAGTTCCGTACTGTCCCCGCGGGCTCGCGCTTCCATCTGTATGAGAAGGGGGAATTTTATTGTTATTTCATTCGCAAAGGCTGGTTTAAAACCTTTCATAACGACGAACCTGTGCTGATAGGCACGTTGTCAGTGCCGGGCATCATTGGTATTGGCGGTGCGGTGCCCTCAGAGGCCAGAATGTTTATTCAGGCGCAGGATGAATCTGAGATTGCCGTCTCCACCGTGGCGGAGATGCATGCCCTGATTGATCGTCTGGAGTTATGGGAGCCAATGGCAAAGCACTTTTTCAGGATGACCAACAATCTCTATGTCAAAAGCACAATGCTGACGGCACCGACATCCTATGAAATTCTGCGCCACCAGCTCATGGAACTCATGAAAGAACCGCCGGAAATACGCGAAAATATTCCTGCTGCCCATTACATTCAGCTTAAAACGCACCTTTCACGCAGCACGATCATGAAAGTGCTTTCACAATTGAAACAGGGGGGATATGTGAGGCTGCACAACGGTATTCTGAAAGAAGTGATCCGTTTGCCACTGAAATACTGAGCGTGGTATCAGGGGGGAAGAAAGCGTGCCGTTACGCACGCTGTTCTCTCCGTTACGCGGCTTTTACCGCACGGACTTTTTTGGCAGTGGCAGGTTTTTCGGCAACATTTTCTTCGGCAGCATTTTCTTCAACAGCCACGTTTTCTGCGACCACTTCTTCTGCTTCTGCTTCTGCTGGCGTTTCAGCGGCGGGCTGGTGTGCGATTTCTGCTTCCGGCAATTTGCTGGTGCGCAGAATATGCTGGACGGTGTCTTTCTGCTCGGCGAGGTGAAGTGCAATGTTTTCCGCCAGTGCTTCATCCATCCCGATATTGCTCTGTAACAGCCATTCAGTAAAAGCATCCGCCATGTCCAGCATCTTGTCGTAAGCGTCTGCTTCTTTCTTATTGGCAAAAGTCATTTTCTCTTCACCTTTTCTGACCACAACAAATTTTGTTTCAACAGCCATGATTCGCTCCTTATACTGTAATTATATACAGCATACCAATAATCAGTGCAGGATACATCATCCGGCCTGATTTTTATAGTGCGGCGCGTCAAAGGCCGGGCACATACCCTGGCAACTATAACGCGGGTGAATTTCTCAGCGTGAGCCGGTAAGGTAGAAAACGACCTGTTTTCAACGAACTTGTGAGGTTCCCGTGACAAACCTGAAAGCTGTATGCAACTGGACCAAAGACACTTATCTGATCACTACCGATTTTCAAAAACTGGATATTCCGGCAATTCACGCCTACCTGACCCGGTCAAGCTGGGCGCCGGGCATTGACGAACAGACAGTTCGCGCTGGCGCAGAAAACAGCCTGAACTTCGGGTTGTTCGACGACGGAAAACAGATCGGTTACGCCCGCTTTATCACGGACTACGCCACCTTTGCTTACCTGTGTGATGTCTATGTGCTGGAAGATTATCAGGGGAAAAATCTGGGCGCATGGCTGATCGAATGTGTGCAGTCGCATCCGGTCACAGCAAAACTTCGCCGGATGGCACTCTTTACTTCTACCGCGCCGTGGTTGTATCAAAAGTTTGGTTACACACCGGTTAACGAACCTGACTACACCTGGGTCATCACCCGGCCAGGAATTTACCTGAACAAAGACGGGTAGTTCAGGCTTTCCTGAACGCAGGGCTGGAAACAGAAACTGAATTCTGGCCAGGGTCTTTCGCATTGGTGAACTCATCGCCGTCGGCCTGATGGCGCGGGCCACATTCCGGACCGTTCTATATACAGGCAGCGGCTTTGAGATTTTCAGTCACCATCCGCACAAAGTTATCGCGAATGACATCTTCATTCCGGGCGTCCCATGCAATCCCCACCTGCCAGCGCGTCGCAGGGCCGGTGAGCGGAAGTATTTTCAGCTCCGGCGGCGCAATATGCACGACGCTTTCGGGTAGCAATGCCACGCCGATGCCGGCCGCTACCAGTGCGACAATAGTCTGGATATCCTCCGCCAGTTGAACCGATGAAACATGAAACAGATTCTCCTGTAAAAAACGGTCTGTCTGCGCATTCAGCCCCCCCGCCCGCTCAGTATACAAACGCAGTAACGGACGGTTCCTGAGCCGTTCACTCATATCCTCGCCGTTATCTTCAGACACTACCAGCACCAGTTTATCCTCAAACAGCGCGTGGTAACGGAGCGGTGCAGGCGGCGGGACACGCACAAAACCAATGTGCAGTTCCCCGCGTTGCAGCATGTCGTATTGCTGCGCGGAAGGCAGATCTTCCAGCGTGATATCCACGCCGGGATACGCTGCGCGGAATTTCGCAATACATTGTGGCGCCAGGATGAAACTCGACAGGCCGAATCCGGCCGCCAGCAGCCCTTCTCCCCCCTTTTCAACCTGGCTGGCATGTTGCATAAACGCGGCCATTTGTCGCAATACTTTCTCCGCTTCCGGCAAAAGCCGCTGGCCTGCGGCTGTCAGCGCACTGCCGTGTCGTCCGCGGGCAAAAAGCGCCACGTTCAGCGTCGATTCCAGCAGATTGATCTGTTTGGTGAGTGCCGGTTGTGAAACGGAAAGCGCCTGCGCTGCCTGCGCATAATTCCCTTTTTCAGCCAGTGTGACAAAAGCCCTGAGCAAACGTGTGTTCACTTTATGTATTCCATTGGGTTATCAGATTTGGAAATCATTTCATTATAAAGTTATCAGTCGCATTGCTCTAATACCAGCGTCAACCGAAATCCCTGAAGACGTATGGAGAAGATCATGTCGGACCCCAAAACACTCAAAGCAGCGGTCATTCAATTTCAGCATCAGGCGGGTAACAAAAAATATAACCTGTTAATTATGGAGCGTTTTATCGAAAAAGCGGCTATTGAAGGCGTCAATATTTTGGCCTTTCCGGAAATGTGTATCACCGGTTACTGGCACGTGCCCAAACTCGATGCTGCTGGCGTTCAGGCACTGGCGGAGCCAGCCGACACCGGCCCCTCTGTTGCGCTGATCCGCTCGCTGGCCGTGAAACATCAGATGCTGATTGGCGCCGGATTTATCGAACGTGCCGCTGACGGGCGTCTGTATAATGCCTACGCCGCCTGCATGCCTGACGGTTCGGTACACATCCACCGCAAAATGCACGCCTTTGAACATGAGGCTTTCAGTTGCGGCGACAGCTATACCGTGTTCGGGACCCCCTGGGGCGTGAAGGTCGGGATCCTCATCTGCTGGGACAACAATCTGGTGGAAAATGCCCGTGCCACCGCCCTGCTGGGTGCAGATATTTTACTGGCACCGCATCAGACAGGCGGCACACATTCACGCAGCCCGCACGGCATGAAACCGATACCGCTGGCATTGTGGCAGCAGCGTGCTGAACGCAAAGAAGAGATTACCGCAGCGTTTAAAGGTCCCAGCGGCCGGGAATGGCTGATGCGCTGGTTGCCCTCACGCGCTCACGATAACGGCATGTTTATTTTGTTCAGTAACGGCGTCGGTGCCGATGATGATGAAGTACGCACCGGTAACGCGATGATCCTCGACCCTTATGGCCGGATCGTCGATGAAACCTGGGCTGCTGCGGATGCGATGGTCAGCGCGGATCTGGATTTATCGCTGATCCCGATGAGTACCGGCAGGCGCTGGATGGCAGGCCGCAGACCCGATTTGTATCATATTCTGACTGAATATCAGGGCTATGAGCGGGATGCAATGACGGCACGTTTTTCTGAGGAATTACCGGGGATCCCAAAACGCTAAATCACCGTGGATTGATGAAGCGAAAAAGGCTCCTTGCGGAGCCTTATTTCTGATCCAACAGCGATGTGCCGTATGAATTATCGATGGTACACAGCCAGCGACCGTCCGGTTCATGGCGGAAAACATAGGTGGCACGGCGGGTAGTGGTCACCTTTCCGCCCTGTCCGTCGGGGAAATGCAGCACCGTTTCCATGATCACCAGCGCATCCTCTGCCCCTTCAATCACCTGCATTTCGCCCTGTTCTACCACCAGCTGATCCTGAAAATAATCCGAGATGGCGATAAAGGCTTTGCGGATGTCGGTTTTGCCGCGGGCAATCATGCCCGGTTTAATTACCAGCGCCGCCTCTTCGGCATAATGCGCCATCAGTGCGTCAAAATCCCTGACGGATATGGCTTTGTCACAAGCTTCGATAACCTGGCGGATCGGGTGTGTACTCATCCGTTAATGTCCTTTTGCTGAGTTCCAGAGTAAAGAGATGGCCGCCAGAAATAACATGATGTCGATCAGGCGATTGAAGGATGTCTCTGACATCTTAATAACAAATTTTTTGCCAATAAGCATCCCTGTCGTCAGTGTGCCACCCACCAGCAAGCCGCTCAAAAACACCGGCCACGGCATTGCACCAATCACGCTGAACGCTGAAGCTTTGGCGAAATAAATCGCGAACGAGGCGGCAGCCTCGGTGGAAAGCAGCGCGCCTTTCACCAGCCCGTAACCGGCGAAAACCGGAATGGTCAGCGGGCCGGTTGAAAATACCACACCGGTCAGAAACCCTGTCAGCGCGCCTGCCATCGCCAGTTGCGCACTGCTGAGGGTAAAAGCCCGGCAACGGGCGTAATGACGCAAAGGGATCAGCAACAAGAAGAACGCGCCGATACACATATTCGACAGCGTGGCGGGCATTTCCCACAGGGTATTTGCGCCGAGAACGGCGGCGGGGATGCCGGGCATGGCGTACAGCAAAAATGCCCGAATGTTGATGTCTTTGCGCCAGAGAAGCACGCGGGAGATATTGCCGACAATAGCGGCAATCGCCATCACCGGAATCGCAGTTTTCGGGCCGAAAGTATACGTCAGCGCCGGCAACAGCATGATGGAACCGCCGGTGCCGACAACGCCGCTGATCACACCCGCCAGTATGCCCGTCAGAGCAATCACCACATACATCACGTCACATTTCCTTTTCTCAGGGGGAATGCGGGCGATGATAGCGTTTAGGAAATGGCGTAACCCGTGATAAAAAGTCACATAATCGTGATTAAAAAGGAACGACCATGCATGCCCTTCCCCCGATAACGGCCCTCCGCGCCTTTCTTGTCGCCTGTCATGCCGGGAGTTTTACCGCCGCAGCGCAGGAGTTATGCATTACGCACGGCGCGGTAAGCCGCCATATTCAGGGGGTGGAAAAGTGGTTTGGGGTGAATTTATTTCGTAAAGAAGGCCAGCGGCGGGTGCCGACACCTTATGCGCTGACGCTGGCACGCGAGCTGGGCAGTGCGTTCGATACCCTGTCGGATATCGCCCTGCGCTACGGTAATGGCGGGCGGAATAACGTGTTCAATGTCAGCGTGCCAACCACCATGAGCCTGAAATGGCTGCTGCCTCGCCTTGATGATTTTTATACGCAATTTCCTGAGGCAAATCTGCAAATCTCTACGGCCAATACCGAGCAGTTACACATTGTGGGGCATTACGATTTGCTGATCCGTCGTGAAACCAGTGCCACGGAATATTCCGCGATCCCTTTTCTGGCTGATACCCATTGCCTGATGGCCTCCCCGGCGCTGCTCAAACGCTTTCCGCTGGAGACGCCGGAGGACGTGCTGAAATGTCCGCGCATTGAAACCCTCACCCGTCCCGGACACTGGAATTTATGGCTGGCGGCGGCAAGGCTGGAGAAACCGCCGGTCAGCGGCTTTCGCCGTTACGATCATTTTCACGTTTCGTTGCATGCGATGCTGGAAGGAATTGGCGTCGGGCTGGGGCCGGTCAGTACGTTGTCGGCGGAAATCCGTCGCGGGAATCTGATACCGCTGTTCCCGCAGATTACCGTCGCGCCCTGCCATTACCACGCCCTGACGCCAGTGGGCGTGCAGAAAACCCTGCTCCACCAGGCGTTTGAACGCTGGCTGGTGGCACAGGGTGAATGCGGGAATCAGTCGTAATTCTCACCATATAAACCAATCAACCGCCGCACGACGCCGTTGGTCCAGCCGAATCCGTCCTGCAGCGGATATTCCCCGCCGCCGCCTTCGCGGGATGTGTCGCCTGAAATGTGGTATTTCTCAATCAGTTTATGGTGTTGCTGATAATACTGATTCACGGTTTTCAGCCAGTTACGGGCAATTTCATCGCCCAGCACATCATTGCCGTATTGCTTAAAGCCCTGAATCGCCATCCATTGCAGCGGTGCCCAGCCGTTGGGTTTATCCCACTGTTGACCGGTTTCATATTCTGTCGCCATGATACCGCCGGGTGTGAGTAAGCGGGTACGCACGGCGTCTGACAGACGTTCGGCCTGATAATGGCTGGCAAGTCCGACATACAAAGGCACCACGCTGGCGGCAGAAAACAGCGCCATTTGCTGACGGTGCCAGTCGTAATCACGGAAACAACCTTCGTTGTCATCCCACAGATAACAGTTGATGGCCTCGCGGCGTGTTTCGGCTTTCCGGCGGAATAACGTTTCGGTGACTTTATCCCCTTTCAGTCCGGAAATATTGGCAATGGTACTTTCCAGCTTGTGCAGAAACGCATTCAGATCCACCGGGATAAATTGCGTGGTGCGGATGCTGGCGAGACGATGCCCGTCACGCAACCAGCGCGACGAATAATCCCAGCCGGATTCCGCGCCAGCGCGCAAATCGCGGTAAACCTCATTTGCCGGGCGGCTCGAAAGTTTTGCGGTTTCGACATCTTCGCGCCACGATTCATCGCGCGGTGTGTCCCTGTCATCCCAGTAACGGTTGAGCAGCGTGCCATCCGGCAGGCAAACCACATGCCGGTAAGCCTGATTCGGCGCCAGAGAATCCGCGCCGTCCATCCAGAACTCATATTCCATTTTCAGATGGTCAAGGTAACGCCGCGCACCGCGCACGCCGTCTTCCTCGAACAGTTCGACCATCAGCGCAAACACCGGTGGCTGGGAACGGCTGAGATAATACGTGCGGTTGCCGTTAGGAATATGGCCGTACATCTCGATAATCCAGGCGAAATTATCCGCCATGGTGCGCAACAGATCATTACGGCCACTTTCCGCCAGCCCTAACATCGAAAAGTAAGAATCCCAGTAATAGGTTTCACTGAAACGCCCGCCCGGCACCACATAGGCCTGGGGTAACGGCATCAGTGACGACCAGGGCACGTGGTCTTCCGGCTGGCGCGTGAGCACCGGCCACAGTTTGTCGATGTGCTCTTTCAGCGAATCGCCGGGGTCGGAGACGTATTCATCATCACGATGTTCCGGCAGCCAGAAATGCGCGTCCACAAATCGTTTCAGGTTGAAGCCCGGATGGTTTTTTATCCGCCGATAACGCAGCAATATGTCCAGCGGATCCATTTTCGGCGGGCAGTCGGGAAAGGTTTTGCTGTCCTCGAAAAGCCCTGAAGATTGCACACTGGTAAACAATTCCAGATAACGGTCGGCAGGCGTTAAGGCATCAGAAGGCGGCAAACCTTCGATCATCCCCGGCTCCGGTTCCGCATCCATCATCCGGTCAAGGATCAGTTCAATGGGCTCGAGCTCGCTCAGACGCGTCTCTTCGCTATCAGCGTTTTCGCTGTCAAACAGCGCGTTTTCATTCGTCTGGTAATTCGCATTTTGCATATGCAGCAAGCCTCTTGCTTAGAAAGTTTATGCGACAGCGTTGTTTTTTTCTCCCTGTGGCGAAATGGCGTATAAATCGCGCAAATAGGTTTCGCCCCAGTTCGCAATATCATTTTTACGCAGCACCGCCATCATGTCGTTATAACGCTCAAGCCGTTCTTCCAGCGGCATGGTCAGCGCTTTATCCAGCGCCGCCGCCACGTCATCACGGTCATAAGGGTTGACGATCAGCGCCGACGTTAGTTCATTCGCCGCACCGGCAAATTGTGACAAAACAAGAACGCCGGGATCTGTCGGATCCTGCGCGGCGACATATTCTTTCGCCACCAGATTCATGCCATCACGCAGCGGCGTTACCAGCCCGACATCCGTCAGACGGAATAATTTCATCAGCAGGCTGCGCTGGAAATGCTGGTTGAGGTAAAACAGCGGCGTCTGGTTGATGCCACCGTATTTACCGTTGATGCGCCCCACTTCGGTTTCCAGCTGATGACGAAGTTCCTGATAAGCCTGCACGTCGCCGCGTGAGGTCGGAGCGATTTGCGAATAGCGCACTTTACCGCGATGCTGCGGGAATTTTTCCAGCAATGCCTCAAAGGCCAGAAAACGTTCCGGCAGCCCTTTGGTGTAATCGAGACGCTCGCAGGAAATGATGTTTTTCGCTTCGCGAAGTTCGCGTTCCATCGCCGCCATTTTCGGTGGCAGCGGGCCTTCGGCCATTTCCTTAATACTTTCCGGCGCAATGCTGATCGGGTATACGCCAGTGGCAAAGGTTTTGCCAAATGCCTGATGCTGATGCGCGTCGCAATCTTCAATATCGGTCAGTGCCTTGAGATTATCCAGAAACGCCAGGCGGTCACCTTCGGTCTGGAAGCCCAGTAAATCATACTCACACATCATCTTGAGCAATTCATCGTGCGTCGGCACCGCATTAAAAATTTCCGGGGTCGGGAACGGAATATGCAGGAAGAAACCTATGCGGTTTTTTACGCCGAGTTTGCGCAGCGCAGCGGCGAACGGCAGTAAATGATAATCGTGGATCCACAAGATATCGTCTGCTTTGATCAGCGGCTGCAATCTTTTCGCCAGCATGTCATTGACCCGGCAGTAACCGTCCCAGGCTTCACGCTGGAAATCCACCAGATCAATACGATAATGAAGTGCTGGCCAAAGTACGGCATTGGAAAACTGGCAGTAATACAGATCGTAATCGTTTTGATTAAGCGGAACCGAAGCGTAAGTAATGCCGTCATCTTCCATCAGATTCAGGTCATCCTCTTCTTCGCCCGATATTTCACTTATCTCACCATTCCAGCCAAACCAGAGGCCTGATGTATTTTTCAGCGCATCCAGAATGCCCACGGCCAGTCCACCGGCGGATTTGGAACCGTCAGGAATGGCAATTCGGTTAGAGACAACCACCAGGCGACTCATAATTCAGACTCCTTGTTAAATGTTAATGTATGACGTTGTAACGCCTCGATCCAACGGTAAACATCGCGAACGGTTTTGACGCGATAATGCGCCAGACTTGAACCTTCGCCGACTTTCACCGTGATCCCCTGCATGGCGTTAACCACTTCGAACCCTTTTTCATCGGTCAGGTCATCGCCGACGAATACCGGAATACGCCCGGAAAATGGCGTCTGTTGCATGAACGTGTAAATCGCTGCGCCTTTATCTTTTCCGCGGGGTTTAATCTCGAGAACGCATTTACCCGGCTGAAGAACAAGCTCAGGGAATTTTGCCACCACGGATTCAGCCAGTGCTAATACCTGCTGCTGATGCAGCATCGCCTGACGATAATGCAAAGCAAAAGCCATGCCTTTGGTTTCGAGCAAGGTACCCGGCAGTGCGGCCATGCCCGCTTCGAGGGTCTGTTGCACCTCCTGCGCCACATCATCGGGTAAGGTGACACGGTGCAGAGTGCCGTTGCCGTCGCGCATTTCAGCCCCATGAACGCCCGCAGCAGGGAGAACCAGCGGGCTGACCAACTGATCAAGCTGTTCCACCGGACGCCCCGACACCAGCGCCAGCGCGCCGGAAGAGGCCGCAAACAGCGTTTGCAGATGATCACGAACTTCAGCGGGGATGGTGACGGCATCCGGTTCAGCGCGGATTTCAGCCAGTGTGCCATCGACATCGAAAAAGAAGGCGTATTGGCGACTGTCCAATACAGGGAGAAGCGGTGTTTCGGTCGTATTTTCCTGAATTTCTGCAGTCAAAGTGACTCTCCTTTTAATGAGTTACAGCTCAACGCGTCATTGCGTTGAAAACCTCTGAAATGAATTATCAATAGGTAAATATAGCTCTGAACAGGAGAGTTGCAGCGATTATCAGATTAATCCAGACCGCGTCAGACGGGCATTCCCGGCAAAAAATCCCTGCCGGATGCCCGTCCGGGGGTTAAGAACCGGGGCCGGTTTCTGCCGCATTGACTATCACACTGATGCCGGAATGCTGCGCCAGTTTTATGCAATCCTGCGTGTCCTCTCCGCCGGAAAAAGCCAGCACCACATCCGGCTGGCTGTCTTTCATCATAAAGAGATTGCGGCGTATTTCGGCGTATTTACCGTGCAGTGACCAGTTAGCGGGATAACGGACAATGTGCACATCGGCGGTGCGTGCCCAGCGTTCGATCATCGCGCCCAGCGACTGATGTCCGCCGTGGATCAGCACGCTTATCGGGTGTGATTGCGAAAACGCATCCAGTGCCTGTTGTACCCTGTTGATATCTGCATAAAAGCGCCCCGCGCAAATCAGTACCCTCATGTTCTATCCTTCTGTTTTTATCATTTTGTTTTTATTTCCGGGTGTCTGTGGCGTCATCGCTCAGGCGATCAATCACCGGATACGCCACCGCAGCAATGTGATGATGAACGCGCCGGTAATCACGCAGCACACGCTGGAAAATATCGCCGGATTCAGCCCAGGCATTTTTATCATCACGCAGATTTTTGAAATGCTCGCGGCTTGCCCTGGCTTCAATCTGGCGGATCACCTCTTTGCGCGAAACCAGCTGATGCGCGGCTGAGAGATCTTCACCCAGGAATGCGGTGACCGCCAGGCGCTGGCTGTTCAGGATCTCTGTGTGCAGCAAGCCAATGTTGTGCAGTTCAACGTCGCTGAAAGGTGCATTGCGGCGGGCACGGCGTGTCGCCAGCTCGGTGAGGCTGGTGGAAAGAATGTCTCCGGCGTGCTCAATGTTAATCACAAACATCAGGATTTCCTGCGCGCGGTCGGCATCGCTGTCACTCAGCCCTTCCTGTCCTAAATCCGCCAGATAGGCGCGGATTGCCGCACTCAGACCGTCAAGCGAATGATCTAACCGGCGGATTTCAGCCGCAGACTGATTATCAGCAGTCTTGAATAACGTCCGCAGCCGTTCGAGCATCAGGTTAAGCATGTCGGCCAGCCGCAGGGATTCACGCACTGAATTGGAAAGCCCGATATAAGCCACATCAAGCCCGGTTTCGTCGAGATACACCGGCATTTCTGCATCAGCGGCAGGTTGTTCCTCCGGGAAAATCCTTTCCAGCACACGGGCCAGCGGGCCGGTCAGCCCGATAAATACCCCGGCCAGCACGGCGCTGAACGCGGTGTGAAACCACACAACAAGTTGCGGCGTGGTCAGCGCAAGACCTGCGGCAACATGGCTGAGCAGCGGCATCAGGGCCAGCGCGAAAACACAGCCCGCGCCGCGCACCAGCAGATTGCCCAGCGGCAGACGGCGCGCCACCGCCGAACCCGCGTTTAGCACCGGCGGCAGTGCGCCACCGATATTGGCACCCAGCACCAGCACCATGGCGGTCACCGGCGTCATCACGCCCGTGGCGGCGAGTGAGGCAATCAGCAAAATCACTGCCACGCTGGAATGGCACACCAGCGTGAGAATGATGGCCACCATCAGGGCAATCAGCGTATCGCCTTCTAATCCCTGCATCACGGCGCTGAATACTTCCGTGTTTTCGATGTGTCCGAGTGTGGCACTCAGCAGGCTGAGTGCCAGCAACATCAGCCCGAGGCCGATCAGCGCGCAGCCTGCACTTTCAAACCCGGAATGGTCGCGCATTTTGAACACGACAAAACCGCTCAGTATCAGCAACGGTATGGCGATCGCGGTGTTGAAACTCATCAGTTGCACCACCAGGGTGGAACCGACATTTGCGCCGAGCATGACCGCCAGCGCGGGCGCCAGACTTAGCGTGCCCGCGGCGGTAAAAGAGGTGGCCATCAGGCTGACTGCGGTGCTGCTTTGCAGCAAACCGGTAATACCGATCCCGGCGAGCAACGCCATCCAGCGGCTGGACAGATGATGGCCCATCCAGTGGCGTAACGGTGTGCCGAAGCCACGTTGCAGCGCGGTCGAAATCATGTGAGATCCCCACAGCAGCAGCGCAATAGCGCCTGCCAGATTGACCAGCAGCGTAGTGCCGGATTGGGGTGTCATGGTTGTTACAGTGTGGGTCATAGACATAGCGGCTCCCCTTTTTCAGGGTTGTCATTGTTATTCGTTACAGCGGTTAACGCGCATCACAGCGGGTGCAGGTGCCGTCATCGTGACGGCACCCGGTTTCTGCGGATAACAGTTCAGCAGATCAGAACCACTGTTTGAAACGGCGGATATACATTGTTTTCATACCTTGTGCCACGCAGCAGTAAGCCAGCAGCGTACCGGCCAGCCACGGGAAGTATTCCCACGGCAGCGCCTGCAATCCGACAATCGGTCCGAGCGGAGAGAACGGCACGTAGATACCGACCGCCATGACCAGACCGGTCATCAGCATCACCGGCCAGGCGGCAGTGCTCTGAATGAACGGGATCTTCCGGGTGCGCAACATATGCACCACCAGTGTTTGTGACAGCAGCCCTTCCACAAACCAGCCAGACTGGAACAGCGTCTGCATCGATTCACTGTTGGCGCTGAACACAAACCACATCAGCGCAAAGGTGGTCATATCGAAAATCGATGAGGTCGGGCCAATCCATACCATAAAGCGGCCGATGTTTTTTGCGTCCCACTTACGCGGTTTTTTCAGGAACTCCTTGTCGATTTTGTCCCACGGCAGAGCCAGCTGGGAGATGTCATACATCAGGTTTTGCAGCAGCAAATGAATCGCCAGCATCGGCAGGAACGGAATAAACGCACTGGCGACCAGCACAGAGAACACGTTGCCGAAGTTAGAACTGGCCGTCATATTGAGGTATTTCATGATATTGCCGAAAGTCTCGCGCCCTTTCAGCACGCCCTCTTCCAGCACCATCAGGCTTTTTTCCAGCAGGATAATATCGGCTGACTCTTTGGCGATATCGGTGCCGCTGTCGACGGAAATGCCGACATCAGCATCCCGCAGCGCAGGCGCGTCGTTGATCCCGTCGCCCAAAAACCCGACAGTGTGGCCGTTGGCCTGCAACGCTTTCAGCACGCGGGATTTTTGCAGCGGCGTCAGCTTGGCAAACACCGTGCGTTCTTCCACCAGCTGGCGCAGTGAGGCGTCATCGAGGCGTTCAACCTGCGAGCCGGGTAACGGTTCACCCGGCTCCAGACCGACCTGACGGCAGATACGGCTGGTCACGATGGCGTTATCGCCGGTCAGCACTTTCACCGTCACACCGATATCACGCAGTGCGGCAATCGCCGGACCCGCAGATTCTTTCGGCGGATCAAGGAAGGTCAGGAATCCGCTGATGATCAGATCATGCTCATCGTCAGTGCCATACTGTTTTTTGACGTCGGCTTTCGGGATAGCCCGGGTCGCCACCACCAGCACGCGGAAGCCATCCTGGTTGTAGTCGTTGGCCATCGCCAGTAACGCGTCACGACGTGAAGGATTCAGTGCTACCACTTTGCCGTTTTCATGCATATGGGTGGAAATACTGAGCATTTCTTCCACCGCGCCTTTGCACACCAGCAGGTGATTCTCCAGCGGATCCTTCACCACGACCGACAGGCGACGACGGATAAAATCGAACGGCATTTCATCGACCTTGCGGTAGCCCTGCGGCCTGACGAAGCCCGGTGTGTTTTCGGAGAAGTAAATCACTGCCTGATCCATCAGGTTTTTGATGCCGCTCTGATGAAAACTGTTCAGCCACGCCAGTTGCAGCACGGAATCATTGTTCTGACCGTGCGTATCGATGTGGTGCTCAAGAATGATTTTATCTTGCGTCAGCGTGCCGGTTTTGTCCGTACACAGCACGTCCATGGCGCCAAGGTTCTGGATAGCGTTCAGGCGTTTTACGACCACTTTACGCTTCGCCATTGCCACTGCGCCTTTCGCCAGATTGGCGCTGACGATCATTGGCAGCATTTCCGGCGTCAGACCCACGGCTACCGCCACCGCGAACAGCAGCGCGTCCCACCATTCACCTTTAGTAATGCCGTTGAGCAGGAACACCACCGGCACCATTACCAGCATGAAACGGATCAGCAACCAGCTGACGCTGTTCACGCCGCGATCAAAGGCCGTTTGAGCGCGGGTACCGACAATGGCTTTGGCAAGCGATCCGAAATACGTTCGTGCGCCGGTCGCCACGACCACCGCCTGCGCGGTGCCACTGACCACGTTGGTGCCCATGAAACAGATGTTGGGAATATCCAGCAGGTTTTCGTTTTCCTCATTGAGGGCGCTGGCCGATTTAGGGGCTACATCGCCCATCGTGTCGTATTTTTCGACCGGCAACGCTTCGCCGGTCAGCACCGCCTGACTGATAAATAAGTCACGGGATTCGATCAGCCGTACATCGGCCGGGATCATATCCCCGGCGTAAAGCTGCACGATGTCACCGACCACCAACTGACGCATCGGGATTTCACACAGTTTGCCCTGCCTGCCCGGCATGTCGCGGCGCAATACGGTGGCAGTGGTGCGAACCATGGCTTTCAGCGCTTCGGCGGATTTTGCCGAACGGTATTCCTGCCAGAAACGCACCAGCCCGCTGAGGCCGACCATCGCGCAAATGATGTAAACCGACACCAGATCCGTTTCTTCTCCGGCGCGCAGCGGCAGCCAGTAATCGGTAAAGAAGCTGATTATCGCCAGCACGGCGAGCACATAAATAAACGGGTTGTTGAATGCTTTGATTAACTGAACCAGCGCGTGAGGTGGCCTGTCGTGTGCCACTTCGTTGTAGCCTTCTTTCTCCAGCCTTTTCGCCGCTTCACCATGCGTGAGGCCCGCACGGCTGGCATTAACATTAATCAGCGTCACGTCAATGCCGTTTTTGGCTTCCTGAGCGGCGCGCATGGAGAGCGCCTGTTTCTTTCTTTCTGCCGTTTTTCTTTCGAGTGTATTGTTGTTTTGTACAGTCATGGTGGTACTCCTGTCACCGGATAACGTGCAGGGGAATAATGTCGCCTGTTATTTCAGGCAATAAAAACCCTTCACGTTATTTCAGTGATCGGTATTAAATTCATATCGCGCAGAATTCCCCGCCGTTTATTATCCTTTAATTAAAAAGGGCATAAACAGAGTGAAATCGATAGTGTGTCTTTTATTGACGCGTAACTTTTCTGTATTTTTTATTACGCGAAGAATTTCTATTTCGCGGATAATAAAAAGACAGAGCCGTCAGGCATCAGTCAGGACGATGTTCAGCGCAGCGTAATGCCGGGACTGAATCAGATGAGGGATAACCGACTTTGGGGTTCTTCGCTGTCAGAAACGATGCAACGTTGCTCCAGTTGACCGGTGACAGGGCTGACACGCCATGTGGTGATGCGTGCGTTCACCCTGCTGATTTTAGAAGAAAAAATGGATGGAGAGTCTTTCTTATGCGCAGCCAGCGTCCGGTCGCGGGACGGGCGTACACGCAAAGTGGATGTCAGGGTTTTGACATCAGAAAAAAGGGTAGATTTGAACTTCATAACACACCTCGGGACCGTGACATTCAGGTTGAGGTGAGATTACACCAGAGCATCAGGCTCTGGTGAGGCACACCCAAACGGTGAAATGATCACAATCGATTTTATGTTTACTGTTCCGGTGCGCTATTTCAGCGTCATCCGGCAAGTTACTGGTTACAGTGTCCATTAGTCTCTTATGTAAAGTTAATAAAGGCCGCTACTTCCGGCTCGTGCAATTTACCCATGCGCCTTATTATTGTCAACCCGCAAAAACTGCTTAATATGTTTCGTTTATATTTCAGTGAGGAAATAGCCGGACAGCATGCGCTGACCGGCTGACAGACGTCACACCGTAATGTGATAACGTCAGAAATTATATTGGATCCCCAGGCGTAAACGGGTTTGCCTTTCGTCGGTGGTTTTCCTGACCGAAACATCACCGATCTCGGCGTAAGGCGTCCATTGCTTGTTAATATTATATGCGACCTTTAAATCCTGCTCATAATCCCATTTGTCGTTGTCATACAGGATCTGATCGCTGTGTTTATAAATATAGTTATATTCAAATCGCCAGTCTGCCAGACGGTAACCCAGCCATATTTCGCCGCGATTTGTTTTACGGTCTTCGGTATTTTCTTTGGTATAACGGGTATATTCATAACGATAACGGGCATTGAAATAAATGCCGCTGTCAAAGGTATATCCCGCAGTTAAAAAGGGTTTGTAGATACTGCTGTCAGAGCTGGACTCCAGCGTGAATCCCGGCTGGATGAACACTTCTGGCGTCACTTTAACCTGATAGCTGATGGTGCTTTCTGTACCATTATCTACCAGATTATTAAAGGGTTTGTTCTCATTGTCGCCGCCGGATTTCCATTTGGCCTCCAGCGAGAAACCGAACCCGTTGGCGAAGCGGTGGGAGACCAGCGCCCTGTCTTTATGTTGTTTACTGTCATCGAGCCATTCGTGGCGAAGGTCAATTGTGACGGCCTGACTGCTGGCGCTGGCCAGCAGTAAACCGCAGATCATCAGTCTGCTATTTTTCATTTTTATAAGTCCCAGAGATATTGAGTAGTATTGTTTTATATAAAGTATTGACTATTAATAACGCCGCTTTATTTGTTTTTCAAAAAGTCAGCATAATTAAATCCGCCGTCTGAAAGACGGGTAATCGGATCCGGCAACCGCAGAGAAATATAATCTCCCGGTTTAATTTCCTGATGCTTTGTATTCACCGTTTTGTGGTCAGCGTAAAAATAATTGCTGTTATCCACATTACCGGTCACGGCATCGTCATACTTTCCTGCGGTGGTGCGCAGCGAAATGTTGTCCTTAAAAGTGCCCTGCTTGTCAGCCGTGGTGTATGGCGAAGGCCGGAACAGGAAGTTGAAGCGTTTGTTATCGACTGCGCGGTTGTCTTCGATAACCAGCGCGCCCGGATTGAAGTTGTCGGTAAAGCCGTCCATGCCGTTGCCTACCGCGACGTTGTGACGCACCACATGGCTGACCGGTAATCCTTCGCCACCCAGTTTGAAACCATTGCTGCCGTTGTTCACTGACAGGCTGTGCTCAATGGTCACACTGCCGTTCGGGCCGTCTTCGATTTTGTTGAACAGGTCGAAACCATCGTCAATATTGTCGTGGGAATAACAGTTCACCAGCCGGTTACCCTCGCCCACGCGCATTTTGACGGCAAATCCGTCGGCGTTCTTGCGCCCCGGATCCTGATTTCCCCAGGACTCAGCATTGCTGATGAGATTATGGCTGGCCCATAATGCCCGCCCGATGCCGTCCGGCGATGCCACCCAGATGCCGGTATCGTCGGCGTGATGCGCCTTCACGCGGTCGATATGGTTATAGCTTCCGGCAATATGAAAGCTTTTTTGCGTAATGGTAATGCCCTGAATATTCCAGTAGCTGGCATTGAGTGTCAGGCCGTTAAACACTACGTTGTCGCCCTGTGCACGCAGGGTTTTCCGGTTTTTGTCGGTGCCGCTGGCGGTTGCCGGGATCACGCTTTCCGGATAATCACCCTCTTTCAGCCACAGCGTGCCGCCCGGTGCTAAAAGATTAACGGCACTGTTAAAATCCAGCGGATGTTCAGCCGAGCCGTCATTACCTGCCGCGCCAGCCGGTGAAACATACAACTGGTCAGGATTGCTGACCAGCGCCATACTCACCGCAAATTCCTGCGTCACCGGTTTGCCGTCTGCCGGTGTGTAGGTTATTTTCAGCGCTGTCACCGGTTGTTCAGCATGAAACGCAACCGCGACCACTTCACCACCGCGTACCGCTTTTTGCGGCAACAGCGGTTTGCCATTCTGAGCAACCTGCACCTGTCCGTCACCGTTAGTACGTAACTGGAACACGCTGTCGCGGCGGGTAATGACCGGCGATGACATCACCTCAATACGCGCATTAAGTGACGGTGTCACATACGGCGCAGAGGGCTGAGTATGCGCTTCGCTGAGTGTCAGCTTTGCGTGATCTACCGTCATTTTGGCATTGCGTGAGGCGAAGAAACCGACGTAATAACCGGTTTTATCCAGTTGTGTCACGCTGTCCGCGCGCTGCACGGATTTGCTTACCCACTGATCGCTGCCTTGTGGCGCATAGGCGACGGTAAAACCGTTGTCAGTGCGGGTCAGTCGCAGCGAAAAACGGGCTGGCGTACTCAGCGGATGATAGCTTTCACGTACCATGCTGATGCCGGTATTTCCCCAGGGTTGCTGTACGCCCTGACGGGCAATCATCGCCAGCACCGGCGGTTTATCGCCGATGGCCATGACACTGTTCATCACCATATTTGATGCTGCCGGTAACTCCTCAATCCCCGGTTTGGTCACCGGCTCACGCGGATTGCCCAGAATATCGCGTACCAGTAATCCGGCCCCTTCCTGCCCGGCGGGTTTCGCACCATTTTCCGGCCCGAACTGGTTGAGTGTGATCTCCGCTTCAAGCTGGAAATTCACCTGCGCCGGTAAGCGTGTATAGAAATAAGTTAAGCCGTCGTGACTGTTACCGACTTTGCCGCCACGGCTTTCGAGTGTGAACGGCGTGCTGAGCACGGTGCCCGCCGCCGGAACTGCTTTGCCATCTGCCAGTAAGGTTTCGTTCATGCCGATTTTCTCCGGCAGAACGTTGGTGGCGAAATTGACGTCGGTTGACTGACCAAATGTGATGCTGTGCCAGACCAGTTTGCCGGTATCCGGCAATGCAGCGGCCAGGCTTTGTGCGCTCATTCCGAGGGACAGCGCGACAATGACAAATTTTGATGCCCACATAATCGTTCTTATCCTAAAAACGTGAGGGGTCACTGGCCGGTTACCCGGCCAGTCGGAAAAGTGGTAAAACAGAGTTAAATCAGGTGTTAAGGTTGTTGTGTGGTGCTCACCATCGGTTTGGGTTCGGTGACCTCAACGGCAGGCGTATCGAAAATTTTGCGGCAGACGACGCTGTTACCCCAGCACTGTTCATACGGATAACCAATCAGTTCTTCCATCACCGCCCGTACTTCCGGCTGAACCTGGCTAATCTGCCCGCCCGCTTTGATACGTGCTACTTCGCCCAGCACCACAAGGTGAGTTTTGCGGTTCAGTTTCATCTGATTGCTGAACACGATAGCCATCAGCGCCAGCGCAATAACACCGATACAGAACACCAGCGCAATCGCCATCACCGCACTTTCAGGCTGGGTATGAGATTTGGACTGGAAGCCGTAGAAGCTCAAAATGGCACCCATCACGAAAACAATCACCGAGCGCATCAGTTTGCCGGAGAAGGTCATCGCACCGGCGTAAATCCCCTCGCGGCGACGGCCGGTGAAGGCTTCATCAATGTCAGCCAGGAAGGTATAAACCGTCCACGGAATGTAATACACGCCGCCGGTACCGATACCGAAGATGACCGTGATAGTCAGCATGGCCGCTGTGGCATATTGCTGCGGCAGATGCAGGACGTGCAGCAGGCTGTAGCAAATGACCGAGAAAATCACGATGCCCAGCGCCAGAATGTAAGGCTTGCTGAATCCGTGCCTGACGCAGATGCCGATAAATATCGCGGTAGAGAACAGTTGCAGCATCGAGTTCAGGCTGCTCAGGCCGGCAACCATCGTCGGATCATATTGCAGCACGAAAATGATGAAGTAGGTGAAAACGGAAGCAAACAGCCATTCTGCCCCGAAGCCACACAGATACATGCCCAGATGCTTACGGAACACACGCAGGTGGAATGTCGATTTCATGTCGCGAACCAGCGTCAGCATGGTTTTGCCGAGGGTCATTTTCTTCTCATCGACCGGCGTGGTTTCTTCTACCGGGCGTTCCCAGGAAGAGAGATACAACATGCCCAGGGCGATAAACAAGATCACGCCATACGTCAGTGCGGTGTAGAAAAACGGCTGCGCGGAGTCTTTGCCGTAGATCAGAATGAACTGGCCCGGAATGAACGCGGCGAGGAAGTTCGCTACTTTGCCGAAAATCGCTTTATAGCCGGTCAGTTTTGAACGGGCGGAGAAATCGGTAGTCATTTCGGTCGCGAGCGTTTCATACGGCACCATCACCGAGGTGTAAATCAGCTCGAACATCACGTAAGTCGAGAGGTAATACCAGAATCCGAAGCCTTCAACCCACAGCAACGGATAGAACATCATCAGTGGCACGCCCAGTAAAATGAAGAAACGGCGGCGGCCAAAACGTTTGCCGAGGCGTGTTTTACCAAAGTTATCCGAGAGATAACCCATCAGCGGGTTACTGATGGCATCGATGATGCTGGCGACGGAGAAGATCGCCGATGCCTGTAGCAGCGTCAGGCCACAAAATGTGGTGTAGAAGTACAGCAGCCAGATCCCGGCGATCGCCAGTGCACCGCTGCCCAACAGATTTCCGCCGCCATACGCCAGCTGATGTTTAAATAAAATAGGTTTTTCTGCGTTCATAGGTTATCCGCCCAGAGAGATATTTATAAAATGAACCGGTGTTTTGTTTTTATAGAGATGACGTTTTATATAGGCGAGATGAATGAATAGATGTGAATAACATCACATTTAAAACAGCAGGGGGCGGCTGGCGATAAGATTTTGCGATACGTGTAACATTCCTCACCATCAAAAATACACAATTCACGAGATGGTTCAGATCGTATTAGTTTTAAATCGAATGATTAACTGACTATTGCTCTACAAAACCGCCACTTAACCCATGCGGAAATTTTACATCCGCATCAGAATTTTCGTTGAAGGTCAGGCATAAGCGTTGGGGGACTGAACAAAAGGCCGTTCCCTGGCCCCTGATACAGCGGGTGATTTACGGGTAAATCTGAGGTCAGGCGTTCAGTAAAGACGCTGTGCTCTCATGCAATTCATCAAGCAAGGTATAACGCTTGCGGTATTCGGAACGTTTCTTGCTGGCAATCTCTTCCATCGGTTTGCGCGGCAGTTCCAGTGGTACGTGATATAAGGCTGAAGACGCGGGCGTGGCGCTGATGGAATCCCAGAATTCGTTATAACTGGCGACAAACACGTTTTTCTTGCGGTGACGGTAGCGCAGGCTGCGGAACACATGGCCGGTATCGCTGACCGCAAGAATGCGCTGCACGCCGGTTTCGGCCGCGACACGTTGCAGGCTTTCCAGCAGCAGGCGTTTCGGGAACAATCCGTAACAGGATTTGGTCGCCTGCTTAATCACTTCATGTGGCGTTGAGCGGTGTGCCCCCTGGAAACCGCCGATAATCAGTGTCCTCCCTTGCGGACGTTTCACAATGCTAAACGTCAGCGCCGCAAGCAACGTGTCCTCCATATAAAGGAACATGTTGGCCTCGCCTTCGCGCTCGGATTTGCCGATGGAACCCAGCACCACCTGGAAAGCTTCACCGTCTTTGCCGGTGAACCGGGTGATGGTGTTGCCGGTTGCGCTCAGAAAGGTATTGCGCAGGCGGACGTTTTCCAGGTTTTTGACGAATGCGTAGTGATCAACCAGTGCATCAGCACGTCCGGCAGAATGTAAACCGAGGTGCAGATACGGCTTATGAATTTTACTCGGCAATTTGGTCTGTACGGTGAAAGCTTCCTGCCAGACCGGCTCAGCAGCCATCTTATTCAACACCTTCAGGGTATCGAGCGGATGCAGTAAGGTGCGCACGGCGTATTTGACCCGGAACATCCGGTCGCGCCACAGGTTGTCCGGCACGCACGTTCCGCTCAGAAGATCGACAAACAGGCTGAATCCGCTGGTTTTTTTTATGGTGTGTTCAACGGGATACGCTTCGCTGAGTGATTCGGTTTCATTGAGAGGGATGTGTTCCATGATCTATTTCCGCTGCCTGAAATAATCACGGTATCACCCAATTTTTAAACCTCTTTACAACGTGGTTTTAAAGATAAGCGAGGTTGTCGGAATAAGTGCAGGCCGTTTAACTGCCGTTTATCCGGGGTGACTGAAAGCAGTCTCACTGCCTGATATCTATTGATATGCGTGATGAGTTTCTCGTTTTCGGACATCATACAAACGCTATTGCACAGAATTTGGTTAACTTAGAAATGTTGGGAAATGTTACGAAAATGAATTCGTGATGATCATTCAGCAGTTGTAAGGAAACTTTGATGAAAATTATTACTACTTTTTGCCTCGCCAGTCTTTTCACTGTCAATGCGTTTGCCCTGACCGGCAACGATGCGACCACCAAACCAGACCTCTACTACTTAAAAAACGATCAGGCGATTAACAGTCTGGCGCTGCTTCCGCCACCACCCGCAGTGGGCAGTATTGCTTTTTTGAACGATCAGGCCATGTATGAACAGGGTCGTCTGCTGCGCTCAACTGAACGTGGCAAACTGGCGGCAGAAGATGCCAACCTGAGTGCGGGTGGTGTCGCGAACGCCTTCTCCGGTGCCTTTGGTTCGCCAATCACCGCCAAAGACACCCCGGAACTGCACAAACTGCTGACCAATATGATTGAAGATGCAGGTGATCTGGCGACGCGTTCCGCCAAAGAAAAGTACATGCGCATTCGTCCGTTTGCCTTCTACGGCGTGCCGACCTGTAACACCACCGAGCAGGATAAACTGTCGAAAAACGGTTCGTATCCTTCCGGCCACACCTCAATTGGCTGGGCCACCGCGCTGGTGCTGACCGAAATTAACCCGCAGCGCCAGGACCAAATCCTGCAACGCGGTTTCGATTTAGGTCAGAGCCGGGTAATTTGCGGCTACCACTGGCAAAGCGATGTCGATGCCGCGCGCATCGTCGGTTCCGCAGTAGTGGCAACCCTGCATACCAACTCTGCTTTCCAGCAACAGTTGCAAAAAGCCAAAGAAGAGTTTGCGAAGCAGCATCCGTAAATATTGCTGGCCTCCCCGGCCTGATCTTCGTAAAAGCTGGGGAGTCTGTAATGCCACATTTCTCATTGATACTAAATTTCTGAAAATTGCTTTTTTGCAACGGTCACTAATTGTTAACTCCCCTTCGCAGGCATAACGTCATTCCTCATTTTAAAAAGGAGTTTCATTATGGCTAGCCCCGCATATCTCTGGCTATACGATGCAAATGGCGCACTACTTTATGGCGGTTCTGAGGTTTTAAGCCGTGAAGGCGCGATCGAGATTCAAAGCTTCACGCATGGTCTTTCCGTACCCTTCGATGGCAATACCGGTCGGCTGACATCTACCCGTGTTCATCAAACCATGGGACTTGTAAAAGAGTTCGATAAATCTACTCCCTACCTCTACCGTGCCGTCGCCACCAGCGAAAAGCTGCAAAAGGCGGTGATTAAATGGTACCGCATTAATGCGGCTGGTATGGAGGAAGAGTTTTTGAATATGACAATGGAAGGCGTGCGTATACTTAACATCAATCCACATATGCACAATTTCAAACAAGCTGACGGACAGGCCAGTATGCCCACGGAGTCCATTGGCCTTGGGTATCAGAAAATTACATGGTTGTACCTCGACGGACATATCAGTTTTACCGATCAGTGGAACTCCAGCATTTACGCATAAACGGAGACAGGGATGATTTCATGCAGAGTGGATTTTAATCGCCTTTATGAGAGTGGAAAAATTGCAAAACTTTATTGTGCTGGGGTTGGGATCTTTCCTGTATTTTCAGGCTTATTCCCGCACACAAACAGAATAGGTTGTGGAGGTAATGAGAATGGGCCAATTCCGACGGGTAAATACTGGATTGTTGACCGCCCCAGAGGGGGAGTGAGGTCGAGATTAAAGGAGTACGAAAAGCATATTCGCACGGGTAATGATTACTCATCTTGGTTTGCCCTGTATCGACAAGATGGCTTGATCGATGATTCAACTTATATCGGTGAGACCTTGCGCAGAAGTTTCCGTTTGCATCCATTGCGACCGGATGGTACCGGCGTATCAGATGGGTGTTTAACATTCATGTATCATGCCGATTTTGACAAGCTCAGAAGCGCGTTGTTGAATTCGCACACTAGAGACATCCCAATCATACATCTGAAGGCATATGGAGAAATCGAAGTTACGGGGGATATGAATGCGCCATGCCTTATTCTGTAAGATAGCGGTGCGGCTGGCGCTTTTTATTTTTATAGATTACTACCTGCTGTCGCCCTTCCCCGGCTGGCTGATTGATTATGAATACATCAAATCGATAGCCATCGCGGATTATTTTGATCAACTGATGAAACCAGATTACGGAGCCCCCCCATGGCCTGGATTGCAGGATGATATTTTTGTCGTGTTGCTCTCCGTCACAGGATTAATTCCAACCTTGTTGATAATGGTTATGATTGAGGCAATTGTGAAGGCAGGCATTAAGGTCGTTAAACGTAAAAATATAAAGTAAACCCGGCTGATGCCGGGTTTTTCTGTTCAGGGAATTAAAGACCCCGATGCCTTATTTATTCTCAACAAACTCAAACGCCAGACGCAGTTGTTCGGCGTTGGGGTTTCCCGGCAACAGATGAATGGATTCTCCGGGTTGGAGCGTGCGCTCAATCAGGCGGGAAAACTGTTTCTCATCATGAATATCCACCTGCAACTGCGCCAGACTGACCGGCAGATTCAGCACTTTGTACAGCGCGGTTAACTGCTGCACCACTTCCGGTTGATTGAGCAGCGCGCTTTGCACCAGAATGCCGTAAGCGACTTTGGTGCCGTGCAGGAAGGCGTCAGTTTGGGGCAGCGCGGTCAGGCCGTTATGCACCGAATGCGCGGCTGCAATGCGCGTATAGCGGTCGCCCAGCCCGCCCACTAATCCGCCGCCCGCAATAATGGCGTCGAGCACATTGAGGAATGGCTGCGTCAGCTGGTTATCGTCCTGCGCCTGCAACGCGGCTTCGCTTTCATTGAGCAACACATCCCGAATGGTCAGCGCGGTATTCAGGCCGAGCTGCACGGTGAATGGCAGTTTTTCCGGCTGCGGGCTGAGTACCACCGCTTCGTACCATTTCGCCAGCGTATCGCCGATCCCGGCCAGCAGATATTCCTTCGGTGCGCGCAGAATAATGCGCGGTTCGACCAGCACCAGATGGTTGGCGTCGTTGAATATTTCGTAACGCAGCGCCTGCCCTTCGTCGTTATACCACACAGACAATGGCGTCCAGGCCGCACAGGTCGCGGCAATGGTCGGAATGGCCACTACCGGCAAACCGAGACGACGCGCCACCACTTTGGCGGTATCCAGCACCGCACCGCCGCCGATGCCGATCACCACCTGCCGGTCATTGCCGCCGATATGCGCAATGCGCTGTACTTCAGTTTCGCTGCAATGTGCCGCGAACAACACACGCTTCGCCTGCGGGGCAGTAAACGCTTGCGGCAGGAAATCTTGCGCAGCCACTAGTGCACGCTCGCCGTAAATCCACAGCGCGTTATCCAGTTGTTGCGGCGTATAAAACTGCGCCAGCCGGTCGATGGCACCGGGGGAAGAAAAGTAGTTGGCAGGGCCGGTAACCACACGGATATCTGTATCACTCATGGGGAAATCCTTAATTTAGAAGCTGTTAACATCCTACGCCCGGACATCCGGATGGCTAATAATCTTTGGCATTAACTTATGCCTTTTCGGTCGTTGCCAAGTGTTACCTCGTCATGAAAACTCGGACAATCAATTCATTAACCCACTATAAAAGCCTGCACAAAGGGCTCGCGTGAATTGTCCTCCCGTTAAATGATGATTAACCACACAGGGTAATAAACATGAAACTGTTCTCCGCGTCGTTACTGGCGTTAAGTTTGCTCTCCGTTTTTCCATCTTTCGCCGCAGATACTGCACCGGTGCCGAAAGCCATTGCCGATCATAAAGGGCCGGTGCGTATTGCGGTAATCCGCAATCTGGGCTCTGACGATAACACCACGCAGTTTGTGTCCGGCGCTATTCAGGAAGGCCGCAAACTGGGCTTTCAGGTGAATACATTCCTCAGTAACGGTGATGACGCGAAATTCCAGGATTTCGTCAATCAGGCCATCAGCCAGAAATACGACGGTATTATTTTGTCGCAGGGGCGTGACCCGTATTCCACCGATTTGCTGAAACGTATTACCGCCAGCGGCATTGCGGTCTCCGTGTTTGATACCGCCGTGAACGGCGATATTCCCGGCGTGACGGTCACGCAACAGGATGACGCCTCGCTCACCGATCTTTCCGTCGGGCAACTGGTGAAAGATTTCAACGGTAAAGCCAATATCGTCAAACTGTGGGTGGCCGGTTTCCCGCCGATGGAACGTCGTCAGGATGCCTATAAAAAAGTATTAGCCGACAATCCGGGTATTCATGAGCTGGAATCGGTCGGCGCGGTGTCGTCGGATGTTCAGGGCGATACCGCCAATAAAATCGGCGCGCTGCTGGCGAAATACCCGAAAGGAAAAATCGACGCGATCTGGGGCACCTGGGATGCCTTCAGTCAGGGGGCGTATAAAGCCTTGCAGGAGAATGGTCGCACTGAAATCAAACTCTACAGCATCGATATTTCCAATCAGGATATCGGTCTGATGCGTGCGGCCAACAGCCCGTGGAAACTCAGCGTGGCGGTGGATCCGAAACTGATCGGCGCGATCAACCTGCGTCTGGTCGCTAACAAAATTGCCGGTGAAAAAACGCCAGAGACTTATGAATTCAAAGCCTCGGCTATCCCGCAGGCGTTGCTGACAAGCAACCCTGATGCCGTGAACGTCGCGTCACTGGCGAAAGTGATCCCGGGCTGGGGTAAATCTGATGATTTCATCGCGCCGTGGTTCGCCACCCTTGAAGCGCAGCACAAAAAATAAGGCCGGACTATGACAACGCAATCTCTCCCTACGCCGGAATACAGTCGTAATATGCGACTGATCGGCCACAGCGATCAGGGCGGAAAACCTGACGGCGTACAGGTAATGGTCCATCGTGGCTACGCGTATATCGGCCACATGGTGTCGCAGGGTTTCTCCATTGTGGATGTGCGTGATGCCAAAAATCCGCGCCCTGCCGGTTTTATCCCCGCACCTCCGGGCACCTGGAATGTGCATTTGCAGGCGCATGACGATTTACTGCTGGTGATCAACGCCCGCGATTTGTTCGCGGATGTCCGCTTCGCCGATGAAAAAGTCTATTACACCCGCTCCGTCAGCGAGACGGTTCAGGGTACGCAGCAGCGTGGCTGGAGCGCGGGTGTGCGTATCTTTGATATTTCGGTGCCCGATCAACCAAAAGAAATCAGCTTTCTCGCGCTGGAAGGTATCGGCGTACATCGCATCTGGTATGTCGGCGGGCGCTGGGCGTACGTTTCAGCCCTGATTGATGGCTACAGCGATTATATTTTCCTGACGATTGATCTGGCCGACCCGCGCAATCCGCAGGTCGCCGGACGCTGGTGGCTGCCGGGGATGCATACCGCAGGCGGTGAAACGCCGGACTGGCCGGAAGGTAAACGTTATGCGCTGCACCATGCCATTATCACCGGGGATACGGCATATGCCAGCTGGCGTGACGGCGGCCTGACGTTGCTGGATATCAAAGACCGCAGCGCGCCACAACTGATTTCTCACCGCAACTGGAGTCCGCCATTTGGCGGCGGCACGCATACCGCGCTGCCGTTGCCGGACCGGGATTTGCTGGTCGTGCTCGACGAGGCAGTGCTGGATAATCAGGAAGATGGCGAGAAGCTGATCTGGCTGTTTGACGTGCGCGAGCCGTCGAATCCGGTGAGTATTTCGACCTTTCCGCAGCCGGAGGAACGGGATTACGTCAGCAAAGGGGCGCATTTCGGGCCGCACAATTTGCATGAAAACCGGCCGGGCAGCTTTATCAGTTCAACGCTGATTTTCGCCACCTACCAGAATGCGGGTGTGCGTGCGTACGACATCAGCAATCCGTACCAGCCGAAAGAAACCGGTGCGCTGGTGCCCGCTGCGCCCGTTACCATGATGGATAAACGTCCCGGCAGGCCGCAGGTGATCCAGTCCTGCGACGTGTTTGTCGATGCGCAGGGAATTATCTACAGCACCGACTATAACGGCGGATTATCCATTATCGAATACCTCGGCTAATCCCCTGCCCGCGCCTGAGATTATTTGGTTTCAGGTGCGGGTGTTTTCGGTTTTCCGGCCAGCGATTTTCCGGGACTGAGTACCAGCCAAACCGCCAGACAGATCAGAATGCCTCCGGCAAAGAACCCTTCTGACAGCTTTTCATTAAGCAGCAGATAACCCCACAGAATACCGAACGGCGGGATCAGAAACGTCACGGTCATGCTGCGCAGCGGGCCGATATCGGCTATCAGGCGGAAATACAAAATGTACGCCCATGCCGTACAGATAAACCCGACGGCCAGCACACAGAGCCAGACCAGCGGTTGCGCCCAGGTCACCGGCGCTTCGGTAGCCGAGGTATAAAGGAAAAAGGGCAACAGGAACAGTGTCGCGCCGAGCTGGCTACCGGTCGCCACCAGTTTGGGATCCAACCCGCCGCGTTCGCTGATCCAGCGACGGGTGAGGAAACCGGCCACTGCATAACAGCCGGTCGCCACCAGGCAGGCGATGACGCCCGCCAGTAATTGCGGCACCGATTCCGCGCTGCCGGTGGTGGTGAGCAAGGTAATGCCGAACAGGCCGGTGAGTACACCGAGCGCTTTTTTCAGCGTCACGGTTTCATGAAAGAATAAACCGCCGAGCACGACACCCATCAGCGGCGTGGTGGCGTTGAGAATGGCGGAATAACCGGCGGGTAACCAGCGTGCTGCCAGACAATACATCAGAAAAGGCAAACCGGAGTTGATCACCCCGAGCAGCAGCGAGCGGCCAAATTTATGCTGATAATCACGCGGCGTTCTCAGTACCGCAAGGATCACGACCAGTCCGACAAATCCGAACAGTACGCGAAGAAACGCCGTATTGATGGCACCGAACGCCGGAGCCGCCACGCGCATAAACAGAAAACTGCCACCCCAGATCGCCGCCAGCAGTAGCAATCGGCAATAATCCCCACTTTTCATTCACATCCCCTATTGAACATTGTCTGATGTCTTGTTTTATTGATGCAGGCGAATAACTAAAACGTGTTAATCAGTGTAGTGAATGTTCCGCCCGAAAAACCCTCTTTTTCTTGCTTTGTAATTCTGATGAAGGCGCTGTAATGACTGATTTCTCACAAGCTGATTTTGACGTGCGTCTGGAATGGGGCGCGCAGGCGGTGGAGCATCTGGCGGCAGATGCCGATTGCATCGTGATTATTGATGTCATGTCGTTTTCTACCTGCGTGAGTATCGCCACCGCGCGCGGGGCAACGGTGTTTCCGTATCCGTGGAAGGATGCCAGCGCGCAGCAATATGCCGCTGAGCGGAATGCGCAGTGCGCGCAATTTGACCGGCGTTTTCAGGGGCCGGGGTTCACCCTTTCGCCCTGCTCTCTGCAGGAAATGGTTAGCGGAACGCGGCTGGTATTGCCTTCGCCGAACGGATCGGCGCTGACCTTTCAAGCCAAAACACACAATGCGGCGATTTTCACCGCCTGCTTGCGCAATCTCACTGCCACGGCGCGTGCCTGTGAAAAGTATCCGCGCATTCTGGTGATCCCCGCCGGTGAAAAATGGCCGGACAATAGTCTTCGCCCGGCGCTTGAAGATCTGGTCGCTGCGGGGGGATTGATTTCGCGGCTGCGCAATCGTCAGTTGTCAGCAGAAGCCCGCGCGGCGCAGACGGTTTATCAAAACCTGACGCTTGCAGAACTTGCAGATTGCGGCTCAGCACGCGAACTCATCCGACGCGGTTTTGCTGAGGATGTTGCGCTGTGTCTGCAGGAAGATGTCAGTGATTTCGCTTGTCAGTTGCAGGATGATTTTTTCACGTCGGCCGACTAAGCGTAAAAATCGCTCTTTTTGATCTTCATTTGATCTATAACCCGTATAAAGGTGTGTGATAGGTTTAATACTTATCATCTATCTTTTGCTGCAGCGTGTAGCGAGTGGGTTTTTCCGGGACAGAACACAATGAGCCACAGTAAACCGGATGCGTCAGAACATCCGCAGGGAGACTCCGCAGTTAATACCGGGATCTCCGTTATTGCTTTATTGGTTGCCGCTGCTTTCTTCATGGAGTTTATCGACGGTACGGTGATAGCCACCGCACTGCCGCAAATGGCGATTTCTTTCGGGGTATCTGCTGTTGATCTGAATGCCGGGATGAGCGCCTATATGCTCACGCTGGCGGTATTGATCCCCGCCAGCGGCTGGGCGGCGGAGCGTTTTGGTGCCCGCAACGTGTTCACGTTTGCGCTCGGCGTTTTCACGCTGGCCTCACTGTTTTGTGCAATGGCCTCCAGCGTCAGTGAATTTATCATTCTGCGTATTATTCAGGGGATCGGCGGCGCGTTGATGGTGCCGGTCGGGCGTCTGACGGTGTTGAAAACGACGCCGAAGCCGCAGCTGATTAAAGCTATTGCCACCCTGACCTGGCCTGCGCTGGTCGCGCCGATCCTCGGGCCACCCCTCGGCGGGTTTATCACCCATTACGCCTCGTGGCACTGGATTTTCTATATCAATGTGCCGCTCGGGATTATCGCGATGATGCTGGCGTGGCGTCTGTTTCCGCAGGAACCTTCCGCGGAGCCGAAGCATTTCGACAAACCGGGGTTTGTACTGACCGGTCTGGCGATGCTTTCGCTGGTGACCGGTCTGGAGCTGATCAGTCAGGACCACATTTTATGGACCGCCGCCATACTGTTGCTGGTGACGGGAGTGGTGCTTTCGGTGCTGGCTATCCGGCATCTTTACCGCGACCCCGAACCGATGGTTCATCTCGGGGCGATAGTCATTCCGACGTTTCGTATCAGTATGGGAGGCGGTTCTCTGTTTCGCGTGACTATCAGCGCCGTGCCGTTCCTGCTGCCGCTGATGTTGCAGGTCGGATTTGGCATGGATCCCTTCCATGCCGGCTTGCTGGTGCTGGCGGTATTTGCCGGTAATCTGGCGATGAAACCGGCCACTACGCCGCTGATCCGTCGTTTCGGTTTTCGCCCGGTGCTGGTGGTTAACGGTCTGCTGAGCGTTTTCTCGCTGTTGTTCTGCGCGTTCCTGACGCCGGACACGCCTGACTGGCTGGTGATGGTATTGCTGTTTCTCGGCGGCCTGAGCCGTTCGATGCAGTTCACCGGCATCAGCACGCTGGCGTTTTCCGACGTGCCTGCGAAACAAATGGCCGATGCCAATACCCTGTTCAGCACGGTGTTGCAACTGTCTGTCGGGCTTGGGATTACCGTCGGCGCGCTCGGTACCCGTCTTGGTGAGCAACTGGTTGATGCGCTGGACTGGGCGTCTGTGCCCGGCATGAGTTTCAAAATCTCCTTCGTGGTTATTGCTGTGCTGACGCTGATCGGCTGGCTGGATATGTTGCGCCTGAAACCGGATGCCGGTTCCTCCGTTTCGGGCAAAAAGTGAATCGCTGCTCTATGATGAGTCGTGTTAATTAACCCTTACGGGAGAACCCGATGTTCACAGGATTAAGTGCTTTTCCTCTTACGCCGCTGACTGAAAAAGGCATTGATGAGAAATCTTTTGTCAGGCTGATGGAACGGCTGGTCAGTGCGGGTGTGGACTCCATTGGCGCGCTCGGCTCGACGGGCAGTTATGCCTATCTGAAGCACAGTGAACGCGACCGCGTTGCGCGGCTGGCCGTAGAACACGCCAACGGCATTCCGGTGATGGTCAGTATCGGCTCGGTGCGGACTTCCGATGTATTGCATCTGGCAGAAGATGCCCAGCGGGCAGGCGTCAGCGCCGTGTTGCTGGCACCGGTGTCGTATCAGAAACTGACGCAAGATGAAGTGTTTACGCTGTATGAAACCGTCAGCCGACATCTTTCCGTGCCGTTGTGTGTTTACGACAATCCGGCCACCACGCATTTCGATTTCACCGATGAGCTTTACGGACGTATCGCGCAATTGCCGCATGTTGCCAGTATCAAAATTCCCGGACTTTCAGCGGATCCGCTCGTCACGCGTAAACGGCTTGACCAACTCCGTCGACTTGTCCCTTCTCATGTGACACTTGGCGCGGCGGGCGATCTGGCGGCGGCGACCGTGCTCACCGAAGGCGGCGATGTGTGGTATTCGGTGATTGCCGGATTGTTCCCGGAAATTCCGCTGGCGATCACCCGTGCGGCGCAAAAAGGCGATGCGCAGACTGCGCAGGCGCTGTCTGCTCAGCTGGAGCCGCTCTGGGCGCTGTTCCGCCAGCACGGCAGCCTGCGCGTTGTGGCCGCCGCAGCGGAAATTCTTGGCCTGGTATCGGCCCCTTGTCTGCCGTTACCGCTTCAGTCGTTGTCGGCCGATGCCCGTCAGCATCTTACTTCCGTGCTTGATACCTTATTTCAGCACTGAAAAACTGCCTGAAACAGGGTGGATTATTAATTAAGTTCCTTTCTAAATCTAATGACATTCACAGCGTGAATGTCATTATCTTACAGCGTGTTACCCTGCCGTTTTATCCTTGCGTCATATCACTTTTTTCTGATTTTAAGGGGTCGGAATAAATCGCTTTCTATTATTATGCGTCGCGGCTGAAAGGCTATTTTCCGCCGCGCGGAGAGGTTTGTTTTTAACTGAAAGTCAAAAGGAATGATAATGCCATACGGTGATAATGGTCAGGGACTCTTTCGCAGAGGGCAGCTTGAGCAACAAATAATCAGAACCACCAAGTTCTCGATTTACGCGCAGGCGGTGTATTGCGTTAACAGAATGCTGCGCGAGGCCAATGTCGGTATTTCGGAGCAGGCGTACCAAAGCATCTCACGCAATATTACTGCGGTGACAAACGGACGCCTTTACGAAACATCGGCTTCACTTTCAGAAGCGCGGGTATTTGCACGTGATACTGCGGGGGCGATAAAAGCCGGTGATTTTAAATCGGCGGCGATCACAGCCAGTGGCGCTGCGATCAACGCCATTGGCGGGCCGCTGTTTTTTGGTCATTATGACCGTAACAAACTGATGGCGATAGAACGCCATCTGTACGAAAACTTCCACCTGTAATTTTCTGACGACCACATGGGGGCTGACAGTGCGTTTTGCCCCCGCACGGGTTTCCCCTCTTTTGCCTCGCGCTCCACGCCACAAACAGCCACCCTTTTTATCGCTTATTCACCCGTTTGATTTCGCTTAAATCGCCTAAAGTGGCAGCATCATGAACCTTTTCTGCCTGCGCGCTGGCGCGGAGCAAAACACATAAAGGCTATTCAGGCGTGGCAAAATCATTTTTACGCAGTGGCAGTCTCAATGACATCCTTGCGCTGGGCGAAAACGGGCTACCGGTTTACGCATCAGCCCTGCAATTACGCGAAACCTTACGTCTGCGTAAACAACCGGTGATTGCCGACTGTCTGGCGATCCCGCAGCTTAATGAGGCCGGTGACCGCCTCGACTGGTATTCCCCCCGAGAAGGCAAAGTCGTTTCCTGGGCCGCTGCCACAGATGCCGCGCGCGCATCGGCGTTGCGCCAGCTCGAGAACTGTCTCGACACCGTGTCGCAAATCAGCAAAGCGGCAAAATCTTCTGAGAAACCCGCCACTCAGTTTTTTGGCTCGTTACTGGAAAAAGCCTTCCGTTTTCCGGATCAAAACCATGTGTATCTGGTCGGAGGGCAGCCTGTACTGACCTTCTGGGGCTTCCTGAGCCTCGACAGCGTCAGTAATCCTGATCCTTTCGCAGCGCTGCGCAATACGCTGACCGCCGATGAACCCCTGCCAGCGTTGTCGCTGGTAGCAGAAAAAATCAAAGCGCCGGAGCCGGTCATTGAAAAGCCGGAACCTGTGCGGGTAATTAAAACCATTGAAGCCCGCGCGGCTGAACAGGAAGTTACGGCTCCGGAACCGGTTGCGACCCCGCGCCGTAAAAAATCTCCGCTGATCTGGGCACTGCCGGTCGCGGCGCTGGTCGTCGCCGGTTCTGCCGCAGGCTGGTTATATTCCCGTACGCCTGCGCCAAAAGTTGAAACCGCGAAGACCGAAGCGCCGAAACCTGCTGCGACAACGGAACCGGCGGTGATTGCCCCGCCACTGGTGGCTGAAGAAGTGAAATCCCCCGAAGTGAAAACGCCGGAACCGACACCGTTACCGGTCGCACCGGCCGCTGTGGTGGTGCCTTCTCCGGAGCCCGTCGCGGAAGTGGAAAAAACACCGGTCGCTGCTGTACCGGCTGTGCCTGTCAGCAAAAATGCCTTAGTGATGCCACCTGATGCGGTAAAAATCGGCTCGACCAAATTTCTCAACGGTAACTGGAATGTGGTGGTGGATATCAAAGATCCGGTTACCGGTAAACCGCCGGTGCTGCGTTATCAGTTTAAACAGGGTCAGGGTACGGTAAAAATTACCTACGGCGCGGGCGTGACCTGTCGCACGGTGGCAAATGCCGGTCTGATGCAATCAGGAAATCTGGTGATTAACAGCCGTTACCGGGCGAAATGCAGCGACGGCTCCCGTTATCAGATGCCGGAAATCAGTTGTACTCAGGGCGCGACTGGCGCTGCCGTGTGTCAGGGTCGTTATACCGGCGACACGGTTTACCCAATGACCATTAAGCGTGAAGGTAAATAACAGCATGCTGGCAACCCTTACAGATTTTAAACAAAAGATTACCCTGATCCGCGACAGCGGCATCCAGTTCCTCGACTTCGCGCTGAAGCCGGTGTGGGATGACGGACTGCCTGCCAAATTTGTGCGCAAGAGCGCCAACGGCCCGTTATTGCGCCTCGACTATAACCCGCAAAATGGTCGTCACTTTTTACCGGGAGTGGATGGCGGTGCGCCTGAAGTGGTGCGTCCTGAATTCAGTTTCCCGCTGGAACAGTCGCTGAAACTGCTCGATCAGATCTGGCTGCCGTTGCCGTTCCTGCGCTTTAATCCGCCGCGCACCTTTATGGCCGGTCCCGACAACTGGGCGCGGGTGCAAATCCGTGAACTGGATACCCCGGAAGCGGATGGCAGCACGCACCGCGTCGTGATTGCCTTTGATACCCGCGTAGTGGAAGGCGATGACGAACAAACCCAGCTCGCACCGACACCGGATGACGTCAAAAACGGCATCAGCTTTGCGCTGGCATGGCATAACGAAGAACTGCCCGATTTCCTCGATCAGACCTGGGTGGACGGCTGGTTACGTGAAGTATTCACCGAGCAGTCCGCTATCCGCGAGGAACGTGAAGCGCGCAATATTAAAGTCGCCCTGCGTGAATTCGAATATCAGGCACATTATCTGAATCTGCTGGAAATGCTCGGCAGCCAGCTCGGTATCCCTGAACTGAAAATTAATGGCGCGACGTTGCAGGAACCGGCGATTAACGTCGATCTGATTCTGGATGTGGGTAACTCGCACACCTGCGGCATTCTGGTGGAAGACCATGCAGGCGAAACCGATGGCCTGAAGCAAACCTGCGAACTGCAACTGCGCGACCTCTCTCAGCCGCATTTTCTCTATAACGAACTGTTCGAGAGCCGGGTGGAGTTCGCCCTGGCTCGCTTTGGTAAACCGAATTTCTCTGTCGAAAGCGGCCGTGATGACGCCTTTATCTGGCCGTCAATTTTACGCGCCGGTCGGGAAGCCAGTCGTCTGGCTCTGTTGCGCGAAGGAACGGAAGGATCGACCGGGATTTCCAGCCCGCGCCGTTATTTGTGGGATGAAGACAGTTATACGCCGGGCTGGCGTTTCAGCCAGGGCGGTCACGGTGCCATTACCGAACCGGTCGCTGCAGCCATGCCGCTGACGTTTCTGATCAATGATGACGGTCAGCCGCTGTCTGATCTGCCTGCGGAAGATCGCCTGCCGGTGTTCTCCGCCCATTACAGCCGCAGCTCGGTGATGACGCTGATGCTGTCGGAATTGCTGGCGCAGGCGCTGATGCAAATCAACAGCCCGGCGCAGCGCACCCGTATGCTGCGATCTTCCGCACCGCGCCAGTTACGCAATATTATTCTGACCCTGCCCTCGGCGATGCCGAAACCGGAGCGTGAAATTTTCCGCCGCCGTATGCAGGAAGCCATCGGGCTGGTGTGGAAATCCATGGGCTGGCATCCCTCTGACGACGCGTTTAAAAACCAGAACGACAAAGCCAAAAGCAGCGTGCCGGTGCCGGATGTGCAGATGGAATGGGACGAAGCAACCTGCGGCCAAATGGTGTATCTCTACAACGAAACGCAGGTGAATTTTGGCGGTCATACCGGCGAGTTTTTTGCCAGCATGGCGCGTCCTGATCGCGAACTGGCCGACGATGAACCGGTGGGCAAAACCCTCCGTATCGCCTCGATTGACATCGGCGGCGGGACGACCGATCTGGCCATCACGCAATACTGGCTCGATGACGGAATGGGGAATAATGTCAAAATCACCCCGCGTTTGCTGTTCCGCGAAGGCTTTAAAGTGGCGGGCGACGATATTCTGCTGGATGTCATTCAGCTCTATATTTTACCTGCGTTACATGCGGCGCTGAAGAAAGCCGGACTGGCTAACCCGGACAGCCTGATGACGCGCCTGTTTGGTAGCGAGGGTCGCATGGACGGGCATGCCACCTTGCGTCAGCAAAGTACGCTGCAAATTTTTATCCCGCTGGCGCGGTCAGTGCTGGAAGTTTACGAACGCTTTGATCCGCTGGATACCCACGCAGAAATCGATGCGCCATTCGGTGAATTGCTGGAACAGACACCGACGCTGAAAGTGCTGGATTATCTGCATACCGAAATCCAGCGCGTTCTGCCTGCCGGTTCGGCGGTATTTGATCTTCTTCAGGTACCGCTGGTACTGAAACTCAGCAAGCTGCACAGTGAGTTTTTATCCAACCGCATGAGCATTACGCAGAACCTGCGTTCGCTGTGTGAAGTGGTGTCGTTGCATGACTGCGATGTGTTGCTGCTGACCGGTCGCCCTTCGCGTTTCCCCGGCATTCAGGCGTTGTTCCGCCATCTGCAACCGCTGCCGATCAACCGTATGCTGTCACTCGATGGTTATCACACCAGCGGCTGGTATCCGTTTAACAAACTCGGGCGCATCGACAACCCGAAATCCACAGCAGCCGTCGGCGCAATGCTGTGTCTGCTGGCGCTGGATTTACGTCTGCCGGGCTTCTATTTCAAAGCCGGTGATTTCCAGCCGTATTCGACCGTGCGCTATCTCGGTATGCTCGACGGCAATCAGGTGCTGACTGAAGATAACGTTTGTTACGGTGATATCGATCTTGATGCCCATGATTACAAACTCGATAGTGCGGCCAGTTTCCGCATTCGCGGTGCCATTTGTCTGGGTTTCCGCCAGCTGGAAAATGACCGCTGGCCAGCCTCGCCGCTGTATACCCTGTCCATCGCGGAACCTGAACTGGCGCGTAAAGTGGCGGGTGACAGCGTGCTGCGGGTGAAGCTGGCGGTGAAAAAAGGGGAAGATCATCCGACGCCGGAATTTTTTGATATTGCCAGCGCGGTGCTGGATAACGGCACCAAAGTGCCTCCTCATCACCTGCGCCTGCGGCTAAATACACTGGGTGAGAGCCATTACTGGATCGACAGTGGGAGCGTATTCGTCTCATGACAACAAGCACGACAGAAACAAATGCCGGTCTGACCACCAATGTTTTGCAGCGTCAGTTTGCGGCGGTATCTGACACCATCGGCGAGGCGCTGGGCTGGGTCGACGCCACACGCGCTGAAGCTCCGCGTCTTGATCTGGAAGCCGACCGGCTGAATTTGCAGTTAACACGCTGTCGCGAGAAAGCACAGCGCCTGGCACAGGCCTGTGAACTGCCGCCAGCACTGGGTTTTTACGGGCATTCTCAGGCCGGGAAATCGTACCTGATTTGTTCGCTGGCGGCCGGTAATTACGGGCGGCTGGAGACTCGCCTCGGGGGTGTCACGCTCGATTATCTGACCCAGATTAACCCCGGTAATCGTGTGGCGCGTTTTGCCACCCGTTTTACCCGTCAGGCAGACGTCAGGGATCGCGCATTTCCGGTTCGTGTGCTGCTGCTCAATGAAGCCGATCTTGCCCGCATCGTTATCCGCGCTTTCCAGCCGGACAGTCATTACCCCGTGGCGGACACACAGCAAATCACCGAGCACCTCAGTAAACTGATGATGCACCGTCAGCCGGAGCCGGTAGACGGCTTTACCAGTGAACAGATTATGGGATTATGGGATTCCATGATTCGCCTCGATCCCCGCCGTTTCCGCCATCTGAATGCACATTACTGGCCAGTGGCGGTGAAGCTCGCGCCTTATCTGAACATCGACGATCGCGCACGTCTGTTCTCTCTGTTATGGGGCAACGACCCTGCGCTGACTGCGGCGTATCGCCACTATGCCCACACGCTGCAACACCTCAGCGGTGCAGAAAGCCTGCTGGCACCGTTGAGCATTCTGGTTGATGACGCCATGCAACCGGCAGACGGTATTTTCAGTCAGTCGCCCGGCTGGGATATTCAGATCCCGGTTTGCCCGCAATGGGGAGATGAAAGCGGGCCATCTGTGACGTTGTCACTGGCTGAGCTGACCATGCTTGCCTCTGAAGTGCAAATACCCCTGCTTTCCCCACCACGCGAAGTCCTGTTCGAACAGATCGATTTACTGGATCTGCCGGGTTATGGCGCGCTGACTGATGAAAGCGGTGAGGATGAACATTCCGATCTGTTCCGCGCAAAAATTTCTTATCTGCCGGAGCGTTATACCGACCGGCATGAAATGAACATGCTGATGGTTTGCACGGCGGCTGACGTGCGTGATGACGTGGTTGCCGTGGGCCGCACGCTGGAATACTGGGTCAAAGAAATGCACGGCGAAAACACGCAGGTGCGTGACCGCCGCAAACCGGGACTGGTGTGGGTATTCACGCCGTTCGATCGCCGCGTGAGCGGATCGGCACATTTCGACGAGGCCGTTCAGCGTCATGTGGGCAATCCGGGTGATGCCTGGGGCGCGCTGCTGGCGATGGATGATCGCGGTCTGCAACGTATGGCAGATTATCTGGCGGCTGAAATTCGTCCGGAAATCAGGCTGAACCGTCTGAGCGAAATACGTGACGAGCTGCGCCGTGAACTGGCGGATAACCTGCTCGGACGCTGGTATCAGGCGGGCGACAAAGCCGATCCGGCACAAAAACAACGCACAGTTCAGACCGTCATTAAAGCGCTGCAAACCCGCACGGGTGTTCATGGCGAGCTGCTGGAAAAACTGCTGCCCGGCCGCGACGAACTGCACCGTATTTATCACGAACATGCCGGTAAGCAGGCCGAAACGGGCGAGCAGGATGAATCTGGCGTGGAAAGTTTTGGTATTGGTATTGATATCGATTTATTCGCTGAACAGCAGGACGTGCAGGTCTGGCAGGAAAAACCGGACGACGGCACGGCGTTTGCGCGCCAGGTACAGCGTTACTGGATTAACCATCTGCGCAGCCTGCCGGAAAACGAACCGCTGATCGCCCTGCTTGGCGTGGCTAAGCCAACAGTCGAGTTGCTGATGGAAGAGTTGATCACCGCCAGTTTCCGTCTGAACATGGGCGATGCGCTGGTACGTTCACTCAGTGGTACGTTATCTGCGGGGACGCGTGAACATGAGCATCATGCGGATCGTCAGGTTTCACGTGCCCTGACGGTGCTCGGTGATTTTGTTGCCTGGCTGGGCTTTGAGAAGCAAGCGGAAGCCGGACGCCCGGAAAGCCGTATCAATAAGGGCAATAAGATTTTCGCCAAGCCGAAGAAAAGCGTTGCAAGCTGGAAGTCATCCCGCCGCCTGACAAAACTTTCGGCCACGCCGACCAATTCCACGGCGTTTTACATTTACGACTGGCTGGTCGGTTTGCAGGAAAGCATCATGCGCAACGCCGGTTACGCGGCGGGCGGGGAAATCCCTGCGCAGCGGCGGGAAAGTCTGGAGCGATTGCTCAGTACACTGAAAGCCAACAACTAATATCAAAAACCGGAACCGCACAATGCCGTTCCGTTTTTTTTTACAGTGAGTGTCTGCGCGTTGCTGACGTCAAACAGAGACATAACCGCAGCATGAGTCACACAAACCCGGCGTAATCCGTCTATACCTAGTGGGGTAAGAAAATATCATTCACCGCTTTGTACCCCGCACAGAGCAGAAACGGAGTCCATTATGACTGATATCACTAAGTTGTTAGGCAAAGAAGCCGATTCACTTCTTCAGCATCAATGTTCCACCATCACCTCAGACCAGCTATACCTGCCGGGCGCCGATTTTGTTGACCGTGTGATGATCGACAATAACCGTTCGCCGCGCGTACTGGCTGCGATGCAAAACTTGTATAACACCGGACGGTTAGCCGGTACCGGTTATCTGTCGATTCTGCCGGTCGATCAGGGTGTTGAACACTCTGCGGGTGCCTCGTTTGCCGCGAACCCGTTGTATTTCGATCCTAAAAATATTGTTGAACTGGCGATCGAGGCCGGCTGTAACTGCGTAGCGTCAACTTACGGCGTGCTGGCTTCCGTTTCACGCCGCTACGCCCATAAAATTCCGTTCCTGGTCAAACTCAATCACAACGAAACCCTGAGTTATCCGACACAATATGACCAGACGCTGTATGCCAGTGTGGAACAGGCGTTTAATCTCGGTGCGCAGGCTGTGGGCGCGACCATTTATTTTGGCTCAGAAGAGTCACGTCGCCAGATAGAAGAAATTTCAGCCGCTTTCGAGCGGGCGCATGAACTGGGCATGGTGACCGTGTTGTGGGCATATTTGCGTAATCCGGCGTTTGTGAAAGACGGCAAAGATTACCATTCCAGCGCCGACTTAACCGGCCAGGCAAACCATCTTGCAGCGACCATCGGCGCAGACATTGTGAAACAGAAAATGGCAGAAAATAATGGTGGCTACAAAGCGGTTAAATTCGGTTATACCGATGAACGCGTCTATTCCAAACTGACGACCGATCACCCGATTGATCTGGTGCGTTATCAGCTGGCGAACTGTTACATGGGGCGGGCCGGATTGATTAATTCCGGCGGTGCCGCAGGTGAAAATGATATTCAGGAATCCGTGCGTACAGCGGTCATCAATAAACGCGCTGGCGGGATGGGACTGATTCTGGGGCGTAAAGCCTTCAAGAAATCAATGAAAGAAGGCGTGGGCTTGATTAATGCCGTTCAGGATGTGTATCTGGATACGAAAGTGACGATTGCCTGATCCTGATTTTGCACAATAAAAATGGCCGGAAGATTGCCCTTCCGGCCATTTTTACTTGTTTCGATTATTTGCTCAGTTGCTGAACTAACAATTCTGCCGCTTCTGCGGAAGAACCCGGATTCTGCCCGGTGATCAGCAGACCATCCTGCACTACGTAAGAACCCCAGTCAGCGCCTTTCGAATACACACCACCCAGTGCTTTCAGTTCATCTTCCACCAGGAAAGGCACTACGTCGGTCAGCTCAACCGCCGCTTCTTCGCTGTTGGTGAAACCGGTGACTTTTTTGCCCTGTACCAGCGGATTGCCCTGTGCATCTTTCACATGACGCAGCACGCCAGGCGCATGACACACCAGCGCAACGTGTTTACCCGCTGCATGGAATGACTGGATCAGCTCAATGGAGGTTGTATCTTCCGCCAGATCCCACAACGGGCCATGACCGCCCGGATAAAAGACTGCATCAAAATCAGCCTGAGAAATGCTGTCCAGACGCACGGTGGAGGCCAGTTGTGCCCTCGCCTGTTCATCGGCTTCAAAGCGGTGGGTTTGCTGCGTCTGGAAATCCGGTTCGTTACTTTTCGGATCCAGCGGTGGCTGGCCGCCAGCCGGAGATGCCAGCACAATTTCTGCGCCTGCATCTTTAAAAGCGTAATACGGTGCTGCCAGCTCTTCCAGCCAGAAACCCGTTTTACGGCCCGTGTTGCCCAGTTTGTCGTGCGAAGTCAGAACCATCAGAATTTTCATGTTGTTTATCCAGGTTGTTGATGCTGTTGAAATGTTTGTATAGTAGACCAGTCGTCTTGTAATCACTTTCAAAAAAACACCTCAACGTGAGGTGTCATTTGTTACGCATCAGCTTACTGCGGCTGATGGATAATCTGTTGTGTCATCGTCATGGCGGCGTCAAAAGGTTGCGTATTACGCAAAATTTTCACCATCACACTTGACCCGAGCCACAACTGATACAGCCCTTGTGCGACAATCAGAGGCGCATCATTGACGGCCATCGATCCTTCTTTAATTCCCGTTTCAATCGCCCGGGCAATGCGGCTGATAATGCCGGAAGTGCCATCATTCAGCGCCTGACGCATCGGTTCAGAAAGATCGGCTACTTCGGCGCCCAGTTTCACGGCGAGGCATTTACCCTGACAGTCGTAAAATGACTGACTCTCCTGCCATTGCTGCCAGTAATTCATCAGACGCTGCGCCATCGTCAGCCCCGGCTGGGCCAGGGTAACATCCATCGCAGACAGGTAATCCTGAAAATAGCTTTTCAGCAGTTCCTCACCAAATGCATCTTTCGACGTGAAGTAGTAATAAAACGACCCCTTCGGTACGGACGCGGTGGTCAGAATTTCATTCAGGCCCACTGCCGAGAAACCTTTCTTCGCCATGAGGGACTGCCCCACAGCAAGAATGTGTTTACGGTGGTCAGTTTTGCCTGTGTCAGATGCTTTTGTCGTGTTCATGGGCTGACAATACATTGAATTAGACCAGTCGTCTAGTGGTTAAGAAAAAAATTGATGTCCACTGTTCCTCAGTGCCGGTAAATGTCGGTTTTTCGTCAGGAATTAAATCCGGCAATCTACAAAATCTCCTCAACTTTCTGTAAATTTGGCCGATGAAAGTTCTTTCGGTTATATACAGTTTACGCTTCTGGGGTGATACGGATGTTGATAGGAATAGATTTAGGCACTTCAAACTGCGCAGTTGCCATCTGGCAAGACGGTCAGTCCGTTCTGGTTCCTAACGTCTATGGAAAAAATCTGACACCCTCAGTGATCGGTCTCGATGATAACGGTCATGTCCTGGTCGGCGCGCCTGCACAGGCGCGGTTATTTACCCACCCTGATCTCACCCTTTCCAGTTTTAAACGTTTCATGGGCACGGAACATCAGTTCCGGCTTGGACATCAAAACTTTCGTGCGGAAGAGCTCTCCGCCCTTCTGCTGCGCAGCCTGAAAGCGGATGTTGAGCAACATTGTGGCGGTGAGGTGAAGCGCGCCATTATCACCGTTCCTGCTTATTTTAATGATATTCAGCGCAAGGCCGTGAAGGCTGCCGGTGAACTGGCGGGACTGCATGTTGAACGTCTGCTCAATGAACCGACGGCGGCGTCACTGGCCTACGGGCTGGTGAATCAGCAGGAGCAGAAATTCCTGGTGTTCGATCTGGGGGGCGGCACGTTTGACGTTTCAATCATCGATATGTTCGAAGGCGTGATTGAAGTGCGGGCCAGCAGCGGCGACGTGTTCCTCGGTGGTGATGATTTTACCCGCAGCCTTGCCGGCTGGATGCTGGCGCAGTATCCGGAGCTGGATAAAGACGATAACGCCCTTTTCGGTCAGTTGATTACGCTGGCGGAAAAAGCGAAATGCCAGCTGACCACGCAAGACAGCACGCCACTCAGATACCAGTGGAATGACAGGTCGCTGAACTGGACGCTGACCACTGAAATTCTGGCGCAATGCTGTGAAAGTACGCTGGAGCGGATGAAAAAACCGGTGATTCAGGCGCTGCGCGATGCCAGGTTCTCCGCCGATGAAGTGGATCATGTGGTGCTGGTGGGCGGTGCAACGCGAATGCCACTGGTGCGTCAGGCGGTAGCCCGTCTGTTCGGGCGCTTCCCACGCAGTGAGTTACAACCGGACGAAGCCGTGGCGCTCGGTGCCGGTATTCAGGCCGGACTGGTCTTGCAGGATCAGGCGCTCGATGACATCGTGCTGACCGATGTGATGCCGTTTACGCTCGGCATCGGAATTTCCCGCCCTAAAGGCGACGGCTACGAAGACGGTCATTTTCTGCCGCTGATTGAGCGAAACAGCTTTGTACCGGTGAGTCGCGTGGAAACGATTGTCACGATCTCCGATCAGCAAAAGTACCTGAATCTGTCCATTTATCAGGGCGAAGCACGGCGGGTCGCCGACAACATTCTGCTCGGATCGCTGGCTGTTGATGTGCCTCCCCGCCCGGCAGGTGAAATGAGCGCCGAGGTGCGTTTCACTTACACCCTCGACGGCATTCTGGAAGTGGAATGTAAAATCACCAGCACCGGACAGGTGGAAAAACTGGTGATTGAGAAAGCGCCGGGCAACCTGACACCTGCGCAAATTACCGCAAGTCTGCTGAAACTGGAAAACATCAAACAGCATCCCCGTGAGCAACTGGTAAACCGCCAGCTGGTGGCAGAAGCCAATGCGTATTATGAACAAAGCCTTGGCGACCAGCGGCAGTTTATCGCCGATCAGCTGTATCGCTTTGAACATGTGCTCGACACGCAGGATGCCCGGCAGATTGCGGCAGCGCGTAAGGAATTTGAGGCGCTGCTGGTGCATCTGCGCAGTGAGTGGGAATAGCCCGATGGCGATCTGGTCAGTTTTGGGGATAGAAGCCACGCAGGACATCAGCGCGATCAAGCGGGCCTATGCACGGCAGCTCAAAAACACGCGGCCCGATCAGGATCCCGAAGCGTATCAGCGCCTGCGGGAAGCGTTTGAATCAGCCCGGCGCGGCGATTATGTGTGGAATACCAGTGACGCTGTCACTTATTCATCTCCCCTTGTGCCGATGACTGATGACGCATTAATCCGCCGGACGCAGGTCCACCATCTGGTATCCGATACCGTCAGCCTGCTGCTGGAAAATGAACAGGCTGGCGTGGCGTTGCTGAAAGTTTGTCTGTCAGAAGAATTGCTGCAAAATCTTCAGTTGCGCGAAATGTTTAGTCAGCAGCTGGCGTGGGATCTGGCGGAGCGTGAAGGACTGACCCGTCCGGTGCTGGTGAACGTTGCCGCGCTGATGGGATGGGAAATTGACCATTATCAGCCTGTCGGGATTTCGCTTTGTCAGCTTGATGCGTTGCATCAGCAAATTGAAAATACTGCCGGAAGTCGTTGCCGGGATGATTCCGGTACACGCTGGGGTGAAGACTGATGTTTCTTTTGAATTCAGGATTAATGACGTGGGCGATGGAATGAGCAGCCAGGGAATTTGGTCAGTTTTAGGCATTGAGCCCACTCAGGACCTCAGCGTGATTAAACGGGCTTATGCCCGACAACTGAAAAATACCCGTCCGGACCAGGACCCTGAAGGGTATCAACGTCTGCGTGAAGCCTTTGATGCGGCGAAAAATCAGGGGAATGACGCGACAATCAGTGACGTTGTCACAATACATGAGCCATCTGCTGAGGTTGTCCCACAGACCTTTTTGCAAAAACCTGCTCCGTTTAACCCCGTCAATGAGATCAGGCAGGAAACCTATCGTGATACTGCGCTACGGCGAAAAATCATTTCACAGGCAACTGAAATTACTGATGAAATGATGGACGATGAAACTGCCGGCCTTAAGCGTCTGGATGTTTTTCTCAAGAGCAATGTGCTGCCAAACCTTGAACTGCATGAATTGTTCAGTCAGGAACTGGCAGCGCAATTAAGTGATCGTGAAGGGTTATATTCCGCACTTCTGATCAAGGTCTCCGACATTATGGGCTGGGATGTCGACCATTATCAGCCCGGTGGCATCTCACCTTACAGGCTGGCGGCCCTGCAACGTCAGGTTGAGATGACTGGTGCGAAACGTTACTGGTCGGTGATGGTACGTGCATATCAGGATTCAACACTGAATCGGTTGCGCTTGCGGTTACTCACGGTTGAAGGTGCAACTGTGCCCTGGTGGGCAAAGCTGGTGCCCGATTTTATGACATCACTGAGCAATAAACTCAGAGAGATCAGAATGTATCATCCTGCGTTATTACCCTATTTAAATTCTGTGCTGCTGAAAACCCTGTCTGAAACCCGGGTAGCGCTAAGTTGGGGAACTGTTTTCCTGAACGGCTTCTGGCTTTTGCTGATCATGCTGGCGACGCGTGAACATCCAGAGCCGTGGCGCTCGCGTATCTTCCTCATCGCGATTATCGGGTTGTATATTCACGGTTACCGTTACCTGGAGCGAAAGTTGCGTTATCGCCCGCGTATGTTGTGCGCGACAGAATGTGTGTTGTCGGTGCTCTCGACCGCGATTATGGTGAAAATAATGCTGGGCTTCTTCACGATGTTTAAGCCTGACGCAGGAAATATGGTTATGGCATTCACCAATTATGGTGTACTCAGTGCCAGCAGTTTTTGCGTGCTCTGGATGATGGCACCAAAACACTGGAAATGGTACGGCGTGCCGTTAAACGCGATTATCATACTGGCGATGCTGCCGTGGCAGTTGATGAGAAAAAGTGCCGGAATCGTCAGAGCTGTAGCGTTTATCGCATTACTGGGGGGGTATTCCCTGCTGATTGCTTTCGGCTTCCGTTAAGGTTGCGGGTGGTTAATCCACCCGCTGTTGTTTTACTCTGCCAGAGTCCAGACACTGACGCTTCCGGCAGCGCAGTAAAATTGCGCGCTGCCTTGCTCGTCGGTTGTAATGATATCCTCGCGGTTTTCCAGCACGTCACGCCATTTTTTACCGGCGAAATTGTCGCCCAGATCAATCGTTTTCTCACCTGCTTCGCCGTTGGACATCACCACCACGCAGCCCGGGTGTTCCGCGGTGCCGCTGCGTGAAAACGCAATGCAGTTCGGGTGATCGAAATAATCGGTTTGTGCCCCCCATGCGTAGCGCTGACGGGCTCTGATCAGCGCTTCCAGTGGCACAATCGCAGGCAGTTCAATCGTGTAATTGTTACCGTCGTCCCCTTCATCCTCGTAACTTGCGCCGAACAAATCCGGATAAAATACGATCGGCACGCCCTGTTCCCGCAACAGGATTAACGCGTAGGCCAGCGGTTTGAACCACGGCTCAACCGGGGCTTCAAGAGACTGTAACGGCTGCGTGTCGTGATTGGCCACCAGGGTCACGGCATGCTCCGCATCGGCGGCAACCAGGGTGTTATCAAAAATGGTGGTCAGGTCAAAATCAGCTCCCTGCTTCGAGGCATGGTGGAAATTCAGCTGCAACGGCGCATCGAACAGCATGGTTTTGCCTTCCACCTGATGGATGTAATTTTGCAGCGTCTGGACATCGAATGACCAGTATTCCGCGACCAGATACATCGGCTGTTCGGCTTCCGCCTGAATATGGTCAATCCATTCTTTATAGAACCAGGCCGGAATATGTTTCACCGCATCAAGACGGAAACCGGTACAGTTCGTTTGTTCCATGATCCAGCGGCCCCAGTATTTGAGTTCCTCGCTGACCGCGTTATTGCGAAAATCGACGTTGGCTCCCATCAGATAATCGTAATTGCCAAACTCATCGTCGACCTGATCGTTCCAGCCGCCGCCGGTGTAGTCGTTAACGATTTTGAAAATACCCTGTTCATCCGGGTTTTCAATATGGTCGACACCGCTGAAGCAGTGAAAATCCCAGATGAATTTCGAATACCGGCCCTCACGGGCGGTAAAAATGAAACGTGTCCACGCTTCCGCTTCAATGATGTCATCACTGATTTCTTCACGGTTATCAATGTTAACGCGGTTAACCTGCACGCGTTCTTTCTCATCCGCCCCCATTTTATGATTGAGCACCACGTCAAGAATGACGCCCAGCTTATGCTGTTTCAGCGCGCCGATGGCCGCAAGTAATCCCTCTTTGTCGCCATATTTGGTGGCACGGGAGCCTTTCTGTTCAAATTCGCCCAGATCAAACAAATCATAAGTGTCATAGCCAACCGAATATCCCCCTGATTCGCCTTTATAGGCGGGCGGGAGCCAGGCGGCGGTAATGCCAATCTCAGCCAGCCAGGCCGCTTTTTCGGCCACCTCCGGCCAGAGCTTTCCCCCATCCGGGTAATACCAGTGAAAGAACTGAAACAACGTAGGATTCTGCATACAGACTTTCCATTCAGATGACCAGGAAATGAAGTATGGAGCAGGAACGAAAAAAATGCGGTAAAAGGCAAAAAAAAGCCGGTCAGCAAAGTGACCGGCTATGGGCATGTTGGAAAACGGAATCAGTTGATATCAGGATGCTGAGCAATCAGATTTTTTCTTTTTGCTTCAAGTTCAACAATCTGCGCATCAATATCTTCAATTTTCTGTTCGATGTTATCGTGATGTTCCTGGAGGATTTCACGCGCTTCCGCACGGTCTGAGGCCGCCGGTGTGGCGCCTTTCAGCGGACGGTTGGCGGTTTCTTTCATAAAGATACCGGTCACCAGACCAATCATCGCCACCACCATCAGGTAATACGCGGGCATGTACAGGTTATTGGTTGTTTCTACCAGCCACGCCGCGATCGTGGGCGTCAGACCCGCAATCAGTACTGAAATGTTGAAAGCAATCGCCAGCGCGCTGTAACGGATATGTGTCGGGAACATTGCCGGTAACGTTGACGCCATCACACCGATGAAGCAGTTCAGCAGCACCGCGAGGATCAGCAGACCTAAGAAAATCAGGCCTATCACATCACTGTTAATCAGAATGAAGCACGGGATAGCCAGAATGAACAGGCCGATGCTGCCGATGATCACGAAAGGCTTACGGCCAAAGCGGTCGCTCAGCATCCCCATGAATGGCTGTACAAACAGCATACCGACCATGATGGCGATGATGATCAGCACACCGTGATCTTCAGAGTAATGCAGGCTGTGGGACAGATAGCTCGGCATGTAGGTCAGCAGCATGTAGTAGGTGACGTTCGTGGCAATCACCATGCCGACACAGATAATCAGAGGCCGCCATTGCTTGGTCAGGATTTCACGGAACGAGACTCTTGGCGGTTCAGCGATGTCTTTGCGTGCATCGCTGTCGATTTTATCCACGTGCTGCTGGAATGTCGGGGTTTCTTCCAGCGCATGACGCAGATAAATACCGATCAGGCCCAGCGGCGCAGCGATGAAGAACGGAATACGCCAGCCCCATTCGAGGAAGTTCGCCTCACCCACAATGCTGGAAATCAATACCACGACGCCTGCACCGAGAATAAAACCGGCAATAGAACCGAAATCCAGCCAGCTACCGAGGAAGCCGCGTTTCCTGTCAGGAGAATATTCCGCAACGAAAATCGCTGCACCGGTATATTCGCCACCCACCGAGAAACCCTGCGCTAATTTTGCCAGTAACAGCAAAATGGGCGCCCAGATACCGATGGAGTTATAACCGGGTATCAGCCCGATACAGAAGGTGCTGACGGACATGATGATGATGGTGACGGAAAGGACTTTCTGGCGGCCAAATTTGTCGCCAAGCGCGCCGAAGAACAGGCCGCCCAGAGGCCTGACAAGGAACGGTACGGAAAAGGTTGCCAGGGCGGCAATCATTTGAATACCCGGGTCTGCACCCGGGAAAAACACCTGCCCTAAAGCAAAGGCCACAAATCCATACACACCGAAATCAAACCACTCCATCGCATTGCCCAGTGCTGCAGCGGTAATGGCTTTTTTCAGTTTGGTGTCGTCAATGATAGTAATGTCATTGATTTGCATAGGTTTCACACGTTTTTTTCTTAATCTCATCTTTTACATCCCTTTTCTAAAATACTCCACCGTGTAAGCGTGAGATATTTTGTTCGTACTCTTTAATCATCCAGAGTATCAATAGCATTTGAGTAAGCTATATCATTATAGGATGGTTTTACGCTGTGGCAAAAGCCAACCGTTTTGTGATCAGCTTTGCACTTTTGTTTTCACCCGACGCCGTTTTATCTCACTAAGTGGTAATGTGTTTTCAAATTAATGAAACTGCATTTTAATTAATGAAAGGGAAGCCAGAACACCGGCTGATTTCAAACTACTTGTGGGGTGAATCATGGCAAAAGGTTCTCAGATTCAATTTAATTTCCATACCGTTCAGGACCCTCAGACCGGTGCGCGGGTAACCCGTTTAACGCCGCCCGATGTGTTGTGTCATCGCAATTATTTCTATCAAAAATGCTTTACCCGTGATGGCAATAAACTGTTGTTTGCCGGTGAGTTTGACGGCAACCGCAACTATTACCTGCTGGATCTGGAAACGCAGAAAGCGGTGCAACTGACGGAAGGCAAAGGCGATAATACTTTTGGCGGTTTCCTCTCTCCGGATGATCAGTATCTTTACTACGTCAAAAATGAACGTAGCCTGCAGTGCGTAAAACTGGCTGATTTTAGTGAGCACACCGTGTATCAGGTGCCGGAAGAATGGGTTGGCTACGGCACCTGGGTGGCCAACAGCGAATGCACCCGTCTGGTGGGTATCGAGATCAGTCGTGAGGACTGGACGCCCCTGTCAGACTGGAAAATCTTCCAGGCGTTTTATCACAGCAATCCGCACTGCCGTCTGTTGCGCGTCGATTTACTCAGCGGGAAATCCCGTGTGATCCACGAGAAAAACGAATGGCTCGGACACCCGATTTATCGCCCGTTTGATGACAACACCGTCGCTTTCTGCCACGAAGGCCCTCACGATCTGGTTGATGCACGCATGTGGCTGGTGAATGAAGACGGCAGCAATGTGCGTAAAGTGAAAGAGCATGCGCCAGGCGAAAGCTGCACACATGAATTCTGGGTACCGGACGGTTCTGCGCTGATGTATGTGTCTTATCTGAAAGGCCAGCATGACCGCCACATCCGCCGTTTCGATCCGCAAACTGGTGAAGATGTCTGTCTGATGACTATGCCGGCCTGTTCGCATCTGATGAGCAACGAGAATGGCACGCTGCTGGTCGGTGACGGTTCCGGTACGCCGGTAGATGTGAAAGACACTGCCAGCCATACGATTGAAAACGATCCGTGGTTGTATATTTTCGATGCCAAAACCCGTCAGCATGCTCCTCTGGCCGCGCATAACAGTTCATGGCAAGTGCTTGATGGCGACCGGCAGGTGACGCATCCGCACCCATCTTTCTCGCCCGACGACCGTCACGTGCTTTTCACCACCGATTACGAAGGCTTACCGGCGCTGTATCTGGCGGAAATCCCGGATGCCCTCCTCAGTTCATTACGCAAGGACTAACCGATGTTTACGTTTAAAAAAGATATTCCCTTACAGGATCTGGGTGACGGTGTGAGCCGTCGCGTTCTGGCGCATGACGGCACCATGATGGCCGTTGAAGTGTATTTTGAAGAAGGCGCCATTGGACCGATGCATAACCACGTGCACGAACAGCTGACATATGTGTTGTCCGGTCGCTTTAAATTCACGATCGGTGAAGAAACCCGTGAAGTAAGCGCAGGCGATACGCTGTATAAAAAACCGTACATCATGCACGGCTGCGTCTGTCTGGAAAAAGGTGTGTTGCTCGACACGTTCACGCCGCAACGACAAGATTTTTTATAATTCTTTCTGATCATAAAAAAACCGGTGCCATGAGCACCGGTTTTTTGACCCCACAGAAAACAAAATCTTATGCGAGGATTTCACGCACAAAGGTTTCGATCTCTTTGTTCTGGCAGTTTTCAAAGAAACATTTCTGGAAACGTTCGCCGGTGACAGCGGTTTTTACCAGTTCAGGATCGATAGCACGCAGCGTATCCAGATAGTTTTCTTTTACCACTGCGGCTTTCACCTGATTCAGAATACCGGCGTTGCGCACCTGAGGTTCTTTGCGGTCAGCCGGATAGCCTTCTCCTTTCACACCGGTAAAGGCCTTTTCAAAGATGAAACGAACGTTCAGCTCAGCGCCCCAGCCGAAGCCTTTAGCGAATGGCAGTGATAAGGCGTTGCCGTTGTTGATTTGCGCGAACAGGAAGGCATCCGCCGGATCAATACAATAACCGCAGTTAACGCCCGGGTGAATATTCAGAGACATCAGTGCGCCCTGACCGGTGCCGCAGCCTGCAACGACAAAATCCACAGCTTTAGAATTGAGCAGAATACTGGCCATGATGCCCAGATGGATGTATGTCAGGTGGTGATCCTGTTCGTCAGACATGCCCACGTTGTAGACCGGATACTCTTTTTCCGATGCCACGGCGTTGAGTTCTTTCAGGATGATCGCGTTTTTAGCGGCCTGACTGTTTTCCATCATCAATGCAATTTTCATGAGATTTCCTCTTTGGGCAGCGGTGTGACCCGCTGCTGTCGGTGAATATTTGTCAATAATTAGCGTGATTAACGCGCCAGCCAGCCGCCGTCAACGGCAATCGTGTAGCCATTGATATAGTCGGAAGCCGGTGAAGACAGGAACACAACCGGCCCCATCAGATCAGATGGCAAGCCCCAGCGGCCAGCAGGAATACGCCCCAGAATCTCTTCGCTGCGTGCTTCATCGGCACGAAGTTGCTGGGTGTTGTTGGTCGCCATATAACCCGGTGCAATCGCGTTCACGTTGATGTTGTGTTTCGCCCATTCATTGGCCAGCAGACGAGTCACACCCATGACGGCGCTTTTCGATGCGGTATAAGAAGGCACGCGGATACCGCCCTGATAAGAAAGCATCGACGCGATATTAATGATTTTGCCGCCGGTGCCCTGAGCAATGAATTGCTTCGCGACAGCCTGTGACATGAAGAACACGGATTTGATGTTCAGGTTCATCACATCATCCCAGTTCTTTTCGCTGAACTCGATGGCATCTTCACGGCGGATGATCCCGGCGTTATTGACCAGAATATCCAGATGTCCCATTTCTGCGACAGCGCGTTCGAGCAGCGCCGGAATGACTTTCGTGTCGCTCAGATCAGCCGTCAGGCTCAGGAAACGGCGGCCTGTTGCGCCAACGCGTTCGATAGTTTCTGTGGGCTCGACAATGTTGATCCCAACAATGTCACAACCGGCTTCGGCGAGGCCGATTGCCATACCCTGACCTAAGCCGGTATCGCAACCGGTCACTACCGCGACTTTTCCCTGAAGCGAGAAATTATCCAGAATCATGATGGTTCCTTTATGCATAAAACGGAGGCGAATACGCTTTTCCGCAGGACTATTGGTTGTCGGGCTGTGCCCGGCGCCGAAATGATAAAAGGAGTTTAGCGATAAAACTCCCGCAACTCAAGAAATTGAAACGTCATTTCAATTTATGTGAACTTTGATGTCGTTTTTTGTTGGGTTGATCACGTCCTGACGCAGGGGGTCGGGCAAATGCCAGAAACAGAACGCTGTAAACAGGAAAAATGCGCAGCAAAGCGCCTGATGAAATTAATCATCCGGAGGAATTCTGGAGAGGAAAGGGAAGTTTATGAGGGAGAGAAAAACTCACTGCCCGGCAGGGAAGCCGGGCCAGCGGTACACGCTCACCAGGTAAGCGAAGAGCTTAAGCAGAGGCAACCGTTAGTGCAGGCAGCCCTGACATTCCGTTGCCAGATTCAGACCACGACGCCAGTCGCCCGGAGTCTGACCAAACTGGCGTTTGAAACTGCGGGTGAAAGATTGCTGTGAGTCGAAGCCCAGAGAAATCGCAACGCTGACAATAGGTTCGCCACTACTGGCCAGCATATCGGCAGATTTCTTCAGTTTTTTCTCACGAATGTATTCACCCATCGGCAAGCCGGTGTGCTCTTTAAACATACGCTGCAGATACCAGCGGGAATACCCTGCCCGTTTGGCAACAGTTTTAATATCCAGACGTTCTTCCAGATTGTGATCGATCCACTCGATCAGGTCGTGAATGAAATCCTCGGTTCTCATGGCAAGTCTCCTGCTTCTTTTTTGTTTGCGCCCCCCGAGGGCGACTCGTCTTTTAATACGTTGACCCAGTTTTCGATTAAATGCAAGTTTTACTATTGCATTTAATTGGCCGTTACCGGATAGTCTCTTTCCCGAAGTAAACGTTCTGTAAAATAGCACAGAAAGTGTAACAGTAATTCTTGCACTTTAGTAAGCGCATCCCTACAATCCCCTCGAATCAATTGTATCAGTATTTGATACATTATTGTGCTGATGAACGGCGCAAGTCCCAAAAAAGTCAGATCAGGCAAAGGACGTTACCCGGCGGACAGGCCGGTGTATTGCCTGGCAGTACTTACTCACTGGAAATAAAAATAATGATGAACCTGCAAAAATCACAGGTTGTTGTACGCGGCCGCTCCGGCGGTACGCCTTTGACGTTGCGCCTTTCAGGGGTCGCGCTGATGGTTGCCCTGCTCGCCGGGTGTGACAACAGCGTGGCGCAAAATGCTGCACCACCTGCTCCGCAAGTCAGCGCGGCAGATGTGTTAATCAAACCAATCAGCCAGTGGGATGCGTTTAACGGACGTGTGGAAGCGGTACAAAGTGTTCAGTTGCGCCCCCGCGTGTCCGGCTATATCGATAAAGTGAATTATCAGGAAGGTCAGGAAGTGAAAAAGGGTCAGGTGCTGTTCACCATTGACGACCGCACTTACCGCGCTGCGCAGGAACAGGCGCAGGCTGAACTGGTGCGTGCGCGCAATCAGGCCAGTCTGGCCAGAAGTGAATCCGCCCGTACGGAAGCGCTGATCGGTTCGCTGGCTGTGTCGAAAGAAGCTGCGGAGCAACGTCGTTCGGCCGCTTCGCAGGCACAGTCAGATGTGCTGGCAGCTCAGGCACAGCTGGACATGGCACAGTTGAATCTTGATTTCACCCGTGTCATCTCCCCGATTGATGGTCGCGCCAGCCGTGCGATGATCACGACCGGCAATCTGGTAACAGCGGGCGACAGTGCCAGTGTACTGACCACGGTGGTATCACTCGACACGGTCTACGTGTATTTCGATGTCGATGAAGGGACGTTCCTGCGCTATCAGGCGCAGGCCCGCGAAGGGAAATTCAATGACAGCCCGCAAAGTCGCTTACCGGTTCATGTCGGGCTGGTGGGTGAAAACGGCTACCCGCATCAGGGCGTCGTCGATTTTACTGACAATCAGCTGAACTCCGGCACAGGCACGATCCGCATGCGTGCTCTGCTGGATAACCGCGACCGCACATTTACGCCGGGATTGTTTGCCCGCGTTCAAATGCCAGGCAGCGCACAGTTCAACGCCCTGCTGGTGGACGATAAAGCCATCCTTACCGATCAGGATCGTAAATTCGTTTATGTGGTGGATAAAGACGGCAAGGCGCAGCGACGTGATGTTGAAATTGGCCGCATATACGGCGGCTTACGCATCGTGCAGAAAGGCCTTGAAGCAGGCGATCGCGTCATCATCGATGGTGTACAGAAAGTGTTTATGCCGGGCATGCCGGTCAATGCCAAAACCGTCAGCATGGCGGCTAATACTGTCACGCCAGCCGCTCCTGCCGTTCAATAAAAGAGAATCCTGACTCATGGACTTTTCCCGCTTTTTCATCGACAGGCCGATTTTTGCGGCCGTCTTGTCGATTCTGATTTTAGTCACCGGGGCGATTGCCATTCCCCTGCTGCCGGTCAGCGAATACCCGAACGTGGTACCGCCAAGCGTGCAGGTTCGCGCTGAATATCCGGGTGCTAACCCGAAAGTGATTGCTGAAACCGTGGCGACGCCGCTGGAAGAAGCGATCAACGGTGTTGAAAACATGGTGTACATGAAATCCGTGGCCGGTTCTGACGGCGTGCTGGTGACGACAGTCACTTTCCGTCCGGGGACCGATCCGGATCAGGCACAGGTTCAGGTGCAAAACCGTGTGGCCCAGGCCGAAGCGCGTCTGCCGGAAGATGTCCGCCGTCAGGGCGTGACCACGCAGAAACAATCGCCAACGTTGACGCTGGTGGTGCATCTGGTGTCACCTTCGGGTAAGTATGATTCGCTGTATCTGAGCAACTACGCCACGCTGAAGGTGAAAGACGAGCTGGCACGTTTGCCGGGTGTCGGGCAGATCCAGATTTTCGGTGCAGGCGAATATGCCATGCGCGTGTGGCTGGATCCGAACAAAGTCGCGGCGCGGGGTCTGACGGCTTCTGACATTGTGAAGGCAATGCAGGAACAGAACGTACAGGTGTCTGCCGGTCAGCTGGGCGCAGAACCGATGCCGAAAGACAGTGATTATCTGCTTTCCATCAATGCGCAGGGTCGTCTGAAAGATGAAGATGAGTTCGGCAAAATCATCCTGAAAAGCGGTGATAATGGCGAAATTGTCCGTCTTCGTGATGTGGCGCGTATCGAAATGGGGTCCGGCAGTTATGCCCTGCGCGCGCAACTTAATAATAAAGATGCAGTCGGGATCGGTATCTTCCAGTCGCCTGGCGCGAATGCGATCGATTTGTCAGACGCGGTGCGAGCCAAAATGGATGAACTGGCAACCCGGTTCCCGGAAGGCATGACCTGGCGTGCGCCGTACGACCCGACGGTGTTTGTCCGTGATTCCATCAGTGCGGTAGTTCACACATTGCTGGAAGCCGTCGTGCTGGTCGTGCTGGTGGTTATTCTGTTCCTGCAAACCTGGCGCGCATCAATCATTCCTTTGCTGGCGGTACCGATATCTGTGATCGGGACATTCAGCATTCTGTATTTGCTCGGATTTTCGCTTAATACACTCAGTCTGTTCGGGCTGGTGCTGGCGATAGGGATAGTGGTCGATGATGCCATTGTGGTGGTGGAAAACGTCGAGCGAAACATCGAGGAGGGACTCGCGCCAAGGGACGCTGCGCACCAGGCGATGCGGGAAGTTTCAGGGCCGATAGTGGCTATCGCCCTGGTGCTGTGTGCGGTGTTCGTGCCGATGGCGTTTTTGTCGGGCGTGACGGGTCAGTTCTATAAGCAGTTTGCGGTGACCATCGCCATTTCAACCGTGATCTCGGCCATCAACTCACTGACGTTGTCCCCTGCTCTTGCGGCATTGCTGCTGAAATCGCACGGTGCACCGAAAGACATGCCGTCGCGGCTTATCGACCGCCTGTTCGGCTGGATTTTCCGACCGTTCAACCGGTTCTTTAATGCCAGTTCACATCGTTATCAGAATGCAGTGTCTAAAACACTTGGGCGTCGTGGCGCGGTATTTGTGGTTTACATTCTGCTGTTGTGTGCGGCGGCCTTTATGTTCAAAGCCGTGCCGGGGGGCTTTATCCCGACGCAGGATAAACTGTATCTGATCGCGGGCGTGAAAATGCCGGAAGGCGCGTCCTTATCCCGCACTGATGCGGTGATCCGCAAAATTAGCGCAATGGGGTTAAGTACTGATGGCGTAATTGATGCGGTGGCGTTCCCCGGGTTGAACGCATTGCAGTTCACCAATACGCCGAATACCGGTACGGTGTTCTTCGCATTGAAACCACTGAGCGAACGTACCCGTACAGCGGCGGAGATTAATGCGGAAATCAACGCCAAGATTTCGCAGATCCAGGAAGGGTTCGCCTTCTCCATTATGCCGCCGCCGATCCTCGGATTGGGTCAGGGATCAGGTTATTCTCTGTATATACAGGATCGTGCAGGGCTGGGTTACGGTGCATTGCAAACCGCAATTAACACCATGTCCGGCGCTATCATGCAGACGCCGGGAATGGGGTATCCGATTTCCTCATATCAGGCTAACGTGCCGCAGTTGGACGCGCATATTGACCGTGATAAAGCCAAGGCGCAGGGCGTATCGCTGGACGAACTGTTCAGTACGCTGCAGGTGTATCTCGGCTCGTCCTATATCAATGATTTCAACCGGTTCGGACGTACCTGGAAAGTAATGGCACAGGCCGATGGCCAGTTCCGTGACACCGTGGAAGACATAGCCAATCTGCGTACCCGTAACGATAAAGGTGAAATGGTGCCAATCGGCAGTATGCTGAATATCACCACCACTTACGGGCCAGATCCGGTGATCCGCTATAACGGCTATCCGGCAGCAGATTTAATCGGTGACGCTGATCCCCGCGTGCTTTCTTCGACGCAGGCAATGACCGAGCTGACTGCAATGTCGAAAAACCTGTTACCGAACGGCATGAATATCGAATGGACCGACCTGAGCTATCAACAGTCAACACAAGGCAATGCTGCACTGATTGTATTCCCGATGTCCGTGTTACTGGCGTTTCTGGTGCTGGCCGCCCTGTATGAGAGCTGGACGCTGCCGCTGGCGGTAATCCTGATTGTGCCAATGACCATGCTATCGGCCCTGTTTGGCGTGTGGCTGACCGGTGGCGACAACAACGTGTTTGTACAGGTCGGACTGGTGGTGCTGATGGGACTGGCATGTAAGAACGCGATTCTGATTGTTGAGTTCGCCCGCGAGCTTGAACTGCAAGGTAAAGGGATTATCGAATCTGCGCTTGAGGCATGCCGTCTGCGTCTGCGCCCTATCGTCATGACCTCGATTGCGTTTATCGCCGGGACTATCCCGCTGATTCTGGGGCACGGCGCGGGTGCGGAAGTGCGCGGTGTCACTGGTATTACCGTATTCTCCGGTATGCTGGGTGTGACGTTGTTCGGGTTGTTCCTGACGCCTGTTTTCTACGTCGCACTGCGCAAGCTGGTGACGCGTAAGAAAGTCATTTTAGAAACGCAAACGGTGTAAACCGTTAAGATCAACAGAATGCAAAAAGCCGGGAGAATGATCTCCCGGCTTTTTTTTATATGCTTTATTAAGAGCGGTGCGCAGCGTCTTGCGTATCAGCGCTCTATTTCAAACAGAGCGAATCTTCTGGGTTTTGCGCCGCTAAATCTTTGGTACATTTGTATTTGCCACCGCGTTCAAACTCAGCCAGGGCATCCGCAACGGTATGACGGGCTAACACCTGAAACGACGCTTCTTCAGCTTCGCTGACAATGTTTTTGAAATAGGTGCAGGCATTGGCGCTGACCACACAGCGGGCGGGCACGTCCGGGCGAGCTGCCCACAGACGTTTATCTTCAATCACCGCGCAATAAATATCACGAAGTGTGATTTCTTCCGCCGGACGGCCAAGTGTAATTGAGCCGGTGCGACCAAGTGTGGAGACGATAATGCCATGCTGAGTCAGTGGCACCATCAGTTTGCGGATAAAACTGGAGTTGGCTTCCAGACCCGTTGCTAAAATCGCACTGGTGCAGCGCTGGCCAGCCTTTTGGGACTGAGCGATACAAAACACCATCTGCATAGCTGTCGGAAAGCGATAATCTAACATGTCATTGTCCTGAGAAACCAAGTCTTAGGTGAAGCACCGTATCACAGAGGAAATCCCCTATACGTGATCTGGTCAATAATATAACAAACACTGTTGCATTATTGAAGGCAGACACCTCTTAAACGCACAGAAAGCCACGATTTAGGGCACAAAAAAACCCATCCGGAGATGGGTTTTGGTACTCAGATTCTTTTATGAGAAGTTTCGGAGATTAGAACTGATATTGTAAGCCTACGCCCACGATATCATCGGTAGAGATTTTGTTGGTTTCGTAGAAATTATCATCGTTGTCCAGCAGGTTAATTTTGTAATCAACGTAGGTGGACATATTTTTGTTGAAGTAATAACTCGCACCAACAGAAACATATTTAACCAGATCTTTATCGTTGTTATCAGAAGTATTACTGCCGTCTGCAGTCAAATCCTTACCTTTAGATTGCAGGTAAGACACTTCAGGACGTAATCCAAAATCAAACTGATATTGTGCGGTTACTTCGAAGTTCTGCGTTTTGTTTGCAACACCACTCTCACCAAACATTGTCATATTACGCGTTTCGGAATACATCGTAGCGAGATAGACATTGTTTGCGTCATATTTTGTACCCACAGTCCAGACATCAGCTTTATCCCCTCCTGCAAAATTCTCGCCTGCAGAAGTCGTCTGATCGTTTGTACGGTCAGATGAGGCATACGCGGCACCCGCAGTGATACCCATACCAAAGTCGTAGGAAGTGAAATGTCCATTAACTATATGTTTAATATGATTATTAACTTGATTTTCAGTTTGATTACGTAAATAAACCCCACCACGCATCCCCATGAATTCATGAGGAATAAATTTAGTTTTGCAGAAAAGGTTTTATTTTACTAAAACAAATATTGCTGTATGTATATCCAGGCTTTTTTTTGTGCAAGGTAGTTTATGCTTGTTAAGCTGATGTACAACAAAAGAAATATGGCCGGTGTGCCGAATGCCAATGCGCTGATCCTGACTGAACTGACCAAGCGTGTACATAACACCTTCCCTGATGCTGACGTGAAGGTAAAGCCAATGGTGACGCTCAGCAGCATCAACACTGATGCCAGCAAAGCACAAAAAGCTATTCTGGCCGGAATAGTGGAATAGATGTTTGATGATGCAGGTAACTGGCTGGCGGTTGACTAAGGAGCTGATTATGCGTGTTGAAATTACTGTAGATAAAACAAAAAAATTACCTGCTGGCGCTCTATCTGCTTTAGCCATTGAGTTCAACAAACGGCTACAGCGTGTTTATCCCGGCGCTGAGGCAACTGTCAGACTGGCTGGCATGGATGGACTGTCCGTTATCGGCGGGAGCACTGTCGATAAAGAAGCCATCGAAGTAATACTTCAGGAAACGTGGGAAAGTACAGATGACTGGTTTCAGCCTGATTAATGATGATGTCGGCGCATCTTGACACCCAAAACACACAAAATTATACTTTCACTGTCATGACAGCAACCGATCAGAGGCCTCGTGGTTGAATGCACTGACCGGTTTGCTACATCCCTCCCCCTGATATTCCCCCAGTATTTATGGTAACTCCGATTAGGTCTAAGATGTTATTATGAGCCTTTTACTAACATCATGAAAAGTCTTTTGATTGATTCATTACATGGAGTTTCGATGAAATATTTACTGGTGCCAGCACTAATGATAGTTCTCGTATTACTTGTAATGTTCTCATCGATGATAGACGGAAATATCCCATGGTAAGAGGCTAAAGCTTCAGTAAAAAACAGCATCTGTCAGTTCATGGGTGTCTGGCAGATAGTGGAGCTGTGTCACAGGGATGTGGACTCTTTATTTTCACAAGTCAGAGTATCAACAAAAATGAAAATGAAATTTATACCGCCAGTGATCGTTGAATCGCCACGGATAATCTAGACACCTCCGAGCCGTTGATAATACTGGTTTTCATATTCTGTCGGTGACATCTGATCGCTAGAACCATGCCGACGCTTACTGTTATAAAACATTTCGATGTAATCAAAAATATCGCTGCGGGCTTCTTCCCGCGTTCCGTAGATCTTTTTCTTTATCCGTTCGCGTTTCAACAACTGGAAAAAAGCTTTCTGCAACCGCATTATCGTGGCAGTTACCGCGACGACTCATGCTGCCCTCAAGGCCGTGTGATTTCAGGAACGACTGCCACTCATGGCTTGTGTACTGACTACCCTGATCCGAATGAACCAGCACCTGTTTTTGGGGATTACGCCGCCATACAGCCATCAGCAGTGCGTTCAGGACAATGTCCTTTGTCATCCGGGATTGCATGGACCAGCCGATAATTTTGCGTGAGAACAGATCAACAACCACGGCCAGATACAGCCAGCCTTCGTGGGTCCTGATATAGGTTATGTCCGTTACCCAACGCTCATCCGGAGCATCCGGATTGAACTATCGCTGGAGCCTGTTGGGCGACACGATACTTGCCTCGCCTTTACGTGCCCGCGGGCTCCGGTATCCGACCTGAGCCTTTATCCCGACACGTTTCATCAGTCGCCAGACTCTGTTGACTCCGCACTGTTGCCCGCTGTCCCGCAGATCCAGATGGATCTTGCGATAACCATAGACGCATCCCGATTCTAGCCAGAACTGTTTAATCTGTCCTGTCAGTCTCAGGTCTGCCTGATGGCGTTGTGAATGCGGCTGCTGAAGCCAGGCGTAAAAGCCACTGGGATGAACATTCAGCACCCGACAGAGCAGGCGAACAGGCCAGCAACGGGTGTTGTCACGGATAAAGGCGTACCTCAGTCGGACAGCTTTGCGAAGTACGCCGCGGCTTTTTTTAATATGTCCCGTTCGTCGGTAACCCGCTTCAGCTCTTTCTGGAGACGGCGGATCTCGGCCTGAGCATCTGACTGTTCTTTATGAGTGGAAGAATCCGGACCGTACTTCTTTATCCAGGCGTAAAGACTGTGGGTGGTGATATCGAGACGTGTTGCAACGCTGGAAACAGAATAACCACGATCAACAACCTGTTTGACTGCTTCAATTTTAAACTCTTCGGGATAACGCTTACCGCTCATGGGCACCTCTCTTTAAGCCATATTAAATGACTCTGAGGTGTCTGTTAAACCCGTGGCGATTCAGGTTTTTTTGTGTCAGTAATCCTATCTATGCTAAAAACCCCATCAAATACCGCTGAATCTACCTGACATTAGTGATCTTATACGTTGAACTCACTGATTCAGGGATTCTGAAAACCATCCATAATCTTAATGTGGTAAAGAGTACAATGGTTTGTCAGTTTAATTACTGATACGGATGAATTTCCTTGAAGAACATGTAGTTTGTTTGCCCGCTCCCCTGCGGGCTTTTTTTTAGGGAGAATTCTTAAAACTTAACAAACTGATCGAGACAACAACATGGAACAAAAAAACAATACTGTCGTTCAGATCGATGACTACTTCCGAGCCATGAATGAAGGAGTGCCGAGTGAAAAAGAAACATTCACTCAGCTCTTTGCCGAACTCGCTTCAATGCATAAAAGGGTTAGTAATAAAGAAATCATTGCTGGTTTGATTCAAAAACTGGAAATAGAGAAGGATGTTGTAAAAGCAGATATTTATCGCAATATGCTGGAAATTATGCTTCGGTCAACCAATAACTCCTGATGTCTGCCTATCACCAAAGCAACATTTTTACACATGGAATCTAACCCGACCACTGATCAGGATTTTTGTGCTTGTAATCTGTTATCACGCGCTAACTAAGCATGGTTATTTTACTTAAATAACTAATATTACGTTACCGTTATAATCAGTTTCCTATATCGTAAAAATGTAAGTATCGTTCCATAGCTAAATTATTTGATGACCCACTTAGCCCGATTTCGGGCTTTTTTTGTTGATTCAACCGCCTAAAACCGAAATACAGCCCAATATATGTAACTAACTACCTGATTGAAGTCTCGTTCCCCACGTTAAGATTGTGATGTGTTGTCCATTACCGGACACTTCTGATGTAATTCGCCCGCCTGGAGCGGGCTTTTTTCTCAAGAACTATGACCCTGTCAGGTATTCTATAGCCTTGCATAATGCATCATCTGGCTTACCAGTTATCGTTATAGCCGATTCTTGAACACGTTCGAGCCTCAATGCGACTCGCCTTCGGCTGATTTCTTCCCCACTCTGCGCAAGCATTACACAGCACTCCCCAATCAACCTGCACGCTTCCCCATATACTGTAATGGAATTATCCATGAGAGCCTCTCAGTGATCTGCAAAAAATATTATCTTCAGGTTTATTGAATCTTGTTAAAAGTGGTTTTAATTTAAAAATATTAACAATTTGTGCCAAATTATGCCTGAGAAATGATCCTCCGAAAAAAGAGCAATATGCTCACCAAGGGTTTGGATACCTATCTTCTGATAGCCAGTAGTTAACGTAGGCTTTTTTGTTCTTCGGCGTCATGAATAGATATATAAATCTGAGATATTACTCAGGCTGTATTTGTCATAGCCGTTCCACACTGTTTAATCCTGAATAATTGCATTTGCAGCACACTGGGGTGGGATTTTTTGGGTCTGTAAACTGGTAATTTTCTGCACTAAGACTACTCTTGGTTTAGCTGACATAAGATCAGCAAGCCTGCCAAGGCCATGACATTACCTACTGATGGCCCGCTACTAACGCGGGCTTTTTTTGTCACTTTACGTTACTATATATTTGGCATGTTAAACTTTCTTGGGGGATAAACCTCCCCCATGTAACTAAATTTAGTGATGATTCACTTGCCCTCTTCTTGAGGGCTTTTTTATGATTTACCTATCAGCAGGTCGATAGCTTTCAAAAACCTATCCTTGTGATGCAGATGAACCACCTTTTGCTGCTTCTGCTCCAGCTGAGTAATGATTGTTTCCACGCTTACTACCTTGCCTTCCTCAAGTACGGTAATAACTGCCTCACCAATTTCCTGCCGTATTAGCGAATCTTCTTCATCTGTCATCATATGCACCTCGAAGTAGTTTTCGTGAGCCTAGCATAGGATGACTTGAAATAGGGCAATTTGGTGCCACTGTTCGGCAAGGAAAAAAAGTTACGAACTTGACTCGCTCTTGATCCCGAGCTTTGTTTCGACCGCTTCCAAACGCTTCAACAAAGCTGAGATAAGTTCTGCCTGGTCTTCATTGCGTTTCTTTAATGCTTTAATAGCGGCACCAGAATATGCGGCTGATACCCCTAGTGTGTTGAGCGATAGCGTGTCCTCTTTCGCGAAGAGCTCACCTTCCTCGTCGATATAAAGCTGCGGGTTTTTAGTCAATGTGACTGCATCAGGACAATCTTTCTGGACATCCTGCGCAATGAAACCAAAACCTTTAGCGCCCTTTGTTACCGAAATTACTTTTCCGGCTTCGTCATATTCACTCGGCACTGAGCAATAATCCCATGAACAAGTTCTCCATGAGGTCAACGCGGTTAAAGCTTCCTCGGGGTCTATCTCCTCGACATGCATTTTTACATCAATATCAGACACTGCGGTCCATCCTGCGGACGAAGTGCCTTGCCCATTGTCTAACATTGTGAAGTCAGTGATTACGGCGGTGTTGTTACTATTTACGACACGGAAGCGGAAACCACCACTCCCCTGACCACGGTTACATACAAAGTCAGCTCCACCAACAATGCCCGTACCGTTCCACCCCATATATGCCCCCTGTATAGCGGGGTTGTTTAATCCTTGAGTATAAAACCCCGCAGGACCTGCTGAAACCTGTGCTCCGACTGTGAAATTTCCTGATATGGACCCATTCCCGGAAAATGCTGGTGATACTTTGGGCGCGAAGGGAGCTGCTGCGACAGTGATTGCGCCTGTACCGCCATTTGCCACAGGAATGGTGCTCTTGCCTGTGAAAATGGGCCACCAGTCGGACCAATTCGGGGCTGTTGGATTGAAGGTGCCTGTAAGTCCACGAACAAAAGCCTCACCCTGAAAAGTGATATACATCTGCTGGCAGCCATACGCAGATTTGGTCACAAACAATGTCCCGGCTTTTCCAATTGGATAGCCGTTCGCGATTATCGCGTTAGCATTGGCCGTCTGATAATAAATATTGAAGTCGGCAGTGTTTCCAAGAGAGTTCGGCGTGACGGTTGCATTGAGAATTCCGCCGTCATTGTAGGCTTTTGCCAAAGTTGCAGAAATACCATTCCAGGCTGGCCCCGTATAAGTGGAGCCATCCGGCAACGTAACAGTTATGGTCCCCGTCCCGTTGAAAACTTGCTGCCAGTTGGCCTTGTCCAGATTCAAACCGCGAATGGCTTTTGCCACATCTGCTGCCACTTGAGCAGTAATGCCGACTAATGTCGCATTCGGTACCGCTGTCCATGCGTTACCGGTAGCCGTCGGGCCACCATAGGCAGTTATCAGAGTTAATGCTGTTGCCGAGGTTATCGTTTTAACGCCAAGCGTGTAGGTCACACCACCGACAATAACGACAATGAAGTCCCCCGCTTTTAAATCGGTTGTGAAGGCCGTTCCGGTACCTGTCACATTTGCTGAATTGTTAGTTAATGCGATTGTGCCTGCTGACATGATATCTCCGGATTTATAAAAATGCATATCTTAAGTACCAACCAAGTAGGTAAGCACAATTATTTGTTAAATTGATCATAATGATCGAATTATTTCATTTAAATAAAAATTGAATCAGTGCTCTTATAATTAAATACCCAAAAGGAAAATGATAATGAAAAAAATAATTGCCATATCGCTAATTTTTGCCGTCATAATCTTGAGTGCTTGCGTCTCTAACACTCCACCAATATGTTTTAATCAGGCCCGTGTTGGAGGAATGATTGTCGATATTCCAATATTCGAAATACACAATGCAAAATCTAACCCTGCTTACTTGTCAGGCGGTTCATTTGGTTATCAGTGGGACAACAAAGGCTCTTTTATGGATACACGACAATGTGATGCTCTGGCTCAATAACCCAAAGACTGGATGTAATACTGGTCATAATAAGTTGTGTCAATGTAACCTATCGTCCCCGCCACCCATGTTGGGGGGCGGACACTCCCAGATACCTGATTTTGTGCATACCTATCATTTGATGTTGCAGAATAAATTCCGTTCGAATCTCTCCCAGCACTCGCACACTCAAACCACTGAGTACCTATACCAGGAAATGCGGGATCAGATTGCTGGAATAAGCATCCAGTAACAGAATTTGTTACAGCAAGAGGCCCCCCCCCTGTGATAGTTCCCCCGTTAAGTATGTTCATTTTCAAAGGCAAGCAGTTATTATGCCAAACTATGCTCCCATTTCTATATAGGAAGAACCCCCAGTTAGGAGCATTAACTAATATCTTTGCAAAGAGATAAATGCGGCAAGGCTGCATAGCATTCAAGCCTGTATTGCCACGAAATGTGAATGCCCAATAGCCGTTTTGAGTTCCTTCAGTCCACCAAACATGGTCAAAGCTATTATTGGTCGCGCGATGAAAAGCTACCATTGGCACCGATGCTGGGATATTAGTTTGTAATACTTGATTATATGCTGGGGTAAGATCAATAACCTGAACAAGGTTATAAGGGGTAAAGTCAGGTGCTATCTTGAAGGTTGGCGGATTCGTTAAGTAATCATAAAGTGTAAATCCAAAATATAGACTACTACCCGCGCCAGCTGATGGAGTCGCAGTTACCATCATTTTACAGGCGTTCGATACATTCCATGAGACAGTCTGTCCACTTACTGAGATGTTGTAGCTCCTTGCATCAACACCAACAGATGAAAAAGTATTCATTAATGCTGCTGAAAGATTAAATCCGGGAAGGGAGTATGTTTTACTCCCTGACCCGGATATGTTTCCTATATCTGCGATGAAGTTATATGACATTGCGTTTAGCACATCGAAAGATGTGCCTTTTATGAAAGCCTGAAATCCCATACTCATAGTTTTTGCCCCATAACGGCTGCAGGATTTCCATTTTCATCGTAAGAAACTATCCGATTATTTGAAATTAGCATTCTTCCCTGACCCGAGACAGTGCCATTAACTTCAAATGTTCCTGATTTATTGATCATCCAACCAACACTACCTGCCACATAGTTATTCGACTGAATGTAATCCCCTATCATCGCGTTGTTGATCCAGCCATTTCCGATAAACCCTTGAGAGATAAATACCTGGCCGTTTTGCACCGTGAAAGGAGAATAAATGTTATTGCCACTGCCGCTGGCAATCACAAATTTATCTGCGTTGATAGCGACACGGGTATCAACCGTTGAGCCACTGATAGTGACCGCCACAGACAGGCCAGCGTCATAATTTACGCCACCATATTTAAGACCTGTTTTCAGAGTGTAAATAGCTGAGCCGCCTGAGGCATCCGCGTATGCGGTAAACTTCTCCTGAAGCGCAGCTTCTGTTTCGGCAAACTGAGCCACCAAATCCGTCTCAAGCTGAGCCACAGAACTTTCGGCATCGGCGGCCACTTTTTGCGCCTGGATGACCCCCGCCTTATTGCCTCCGTACTGAGCCCATTGCTGATTCACCGTATCGTAAGTTGCCAGCACATTTTGCAAAACGGCTTCCGGGTTGGTTTGCAAGGGCGCTAAAAGCACCTTTCCATCTTCCGAATTCATGAAGTCTTCAATGACAGTCCCGAGAATATCATCGGCGTCCACATTACTCGCCCCGCCGACAAGATCAGTCCAGTCACCGGTATTTCCGATACGGTCGACAAGGCGCGCCCGGTACCAGCGACGCACGCCCGCAGGCATCGGCCCGTGCTGATAGCTCACTCCCGGATAAGGAACGTTTGCAAGAAACTGCGGGTTAATGCCGTCAGCGGTCGTGGCCACCTGAATTTCAGTGTAAGCCGTGTCTCCTGCGCCAGCCGGGAAAGCCCACTGAACGTTGATATTCCAGACCACATTTTCTGAAGCAATCAGATTCACCGGCGTGCCGGGTTTACCGACCTTACCCGTCAGGTTTGTAGATTCAGCATAACCCCACGGTGATGAAACCTCACCGGCGTTAACAGCCTGCACACGCACGTCATACAGGCCGGAGTAAATTCCCTGCACGCTAAAACCTTGCGCACTGGTCTGGCTGACGTTTATCCAGTCGCCGTTGTCCTTGCGCCACTGCGCCTGATAGCGGATAGCACCGTCAACCTTATCCCATGCCGCATTCAGGCTCGCTACCGTCAGCCCCTGAAACACATAGCTGCTTTCGCTGATTACCACGTTTTGCGGCGCATTCATTACATTCACCGGCGTCACGGTGACCGGTGGCGAGTCAATGCGCACACCATCATCGATATAGCGGTACTTTGTCGGATCGTGCTCAATGCCTGACACCGTAAAGGTGCCGTCATCATTGGCCAGCACCGACGTGACGCGGTAGTACTGAATCGCCAGGCTGTCACTGTCGATGGCCCATACGCCGCCGGCGACCGGATTAATCGTCCAGTTTGTGTTAACGGTGACGGTGCGTTTATCTGCGCTGATGCTGCCAATGGTCCGCACCTGACCGGTACCGTCTGGGAGGTTTATGACCAGGCGATCACCGGCTTTATAATCTATAGCCCGGTCAAGTTTGACGTTTCGGCCATCTATGGCACTGATACGGCCGCCGTTTTCTTTTCCGGCAAAGAACGGATCCGCCACACCGATGATGGAGGCAGGAAGCGGGATATGACCGTCTAGTCCCACCCCGAACGAAATTGAGCCATCTTTCGCATTGGACAACAGCGCCCAGCGCCCGCGGCGGTGTGCCTCGCTCTGCGAGGTGCAACCAATTGCCGTGAGCTGCATTTCCTGTACGTCATAGCGCGCCACCAGATCAGAGTCATACACTGTTTCAACGGTGTCACTGTAATGGTTTTGCTGGTCTGAATAGCTGACCTGACAGGACGAATAGCGGTTTTTGTAGGATCCGCCAGCGCGGGTAAACAGGCCGCTAATCACGTTAGAAGCATGATAAACGTAATCCGGGTCAACATTGCCGTCTGCGTCCACCTGCGGCACGTCGGCATTGACGAAGATTTCGTTATTACCCCAGAAGGTGATCCCCCGGAAAATGGCCGCAATATCCTTGAGCACGGTATAGGCGTCCTGCTGACTCTGAATATAAACGTCGCAGGTAAAGCGGGGTTCGGTACCGCCTGCGCCGTTGGACACTTTTTCGTCGCAGTATTGCGCGATGGCGTATAACTCCCACCGGTCGATCATTGTGGCATCGACACGGTTGCCCATACCAAAAATCTTATTCAGCACCAGATCATAAAATATCCATGCCGGGTTGTTCGTCCATGCCCAGACAAACTCACCGTTCCACGAACCGCTATATTCACGGGTCGCCGGGTTGTAATTCGACGGCACACGAATTTTTCGGCCTTTTGGCTTACAAGTGACTTTGGGAGCGGCACCATTAAACTGTTGTGCATCCACCTCAACAAAGAGAAGTGCTGTATTCGGATAGCGCAACTTACTGTCAATGACCTCGGCGTAAGAAAACACCTTGAAGGCGTTAATCAGGTTCTGCGAAGTTGAATCCGGTGTGATGCGCCGCACGCGCACTGCCCAGCCGGTGTTTGCTCGGGGTAGGTTAATACGGTGATCGCGCTGATATTCGGATGTTGTCTTACCGGTGAAGGAGGTGTTTACCACCGTCTGCCACGCGGCGCCGTCCGTGGACAGGTCGATAGCATACTCAGTGGAGGTCCCCACTCGATCACCATTATCTTTATAAAGCACCTGAACAGGCAGGCTCAGTTTAATTCGCACGGCATCAAGCTGAAGGTTGCTGAGTTGCCGCGTCCAAGGCGTGTTTTGCTTTACCTCAATACCCACCGCGAGCTCATTATCGATTTCCGGCATGCCCTGAATGTACGTCTGATCCTGTGAGCCAGGGCGAAAATCCCATACTACGCCGGTAAAGTTATAGCTGCCGTCCTGGTTCGCCAGTGGCGTGTCATTCAGAAAAATCTGCTGAGCGGTCAGGTCTCCCTGGATCTCCCCTTCGGCAATGGCCAGCAGCATTTTCAGCTTCGCCGTGGACAGCAGGTCATCTGGCTGTTCTACAGGCGTGTGCGCTTTTGCTGAGCCGCCCTTACTACCCTGTATTGCTTCACCTTGGAGAAGTCGCATATTTCACCTGTAAAAAAGACCGCACAGGGCGGCCATAAGTTGATGACTGATCGAATATCAGGATGTTGCTGAATTACTGATAGAGATATGGTGAGTATTCAGCCCGGTCATGTTTGGAGCATGGCCGTCATTCACTGGAGGGACGGCTGATTAACTCTGGGCAAGGAAATGTATGCTGATCAATTTTGACCCTCTGAGGGATCTGGAAAAAGACAGGCGATCTCATCCGTGGGAAAAAACTTCTTATGAGGAAAGGGCTGGATTCTACTCAGACTTCATTAATCATCCGGAACTGATAACTGAAGTTCTTGAAGATTTTAAACCTCATGAAGATAAAGAAGCTGTTTTAACCTTCTATGCGTTCCTCAAATGGATAAATGGTTCAGATTCAGCTCTTGAAACCAATGATTGCGCGTTGAGAGAGAGCGTCATAGCGAATACTGATTCGTTATTTAAGTTCACCCACAAAATTGATGGTCGAATAGAATTTTTTCTAAGAGAATATCAATATAACTGCAACAAAAAAATTACTACCTGGCTGATGAGAATGTCATCGCTGTATTTGCAGGTAGAAGGGCCCGATTTCTTCAATGCCCTTATCGATATCCAACTCGCTCCGACAGACTTCATCACATTGCCGGCTGAGCAGGGTAATGGTCATAGAATCCGGTTGACCTTCAATGCGTATGGGAACGGTGAGGACGAAGTTTGGTCGACGCTCAACACTACTTTCAACAACATCTTTGAATCCACCAAAAGGCTGAATAGGGCTATCTCTGAAGGAGACAGTCCTACGTTTCCTTAAAGGAAAATTTTCTAATGATGTTAAAAAATTCATAAATACCTCGCTTAAGGCTGACTTTCAGCCTTTTTATAATGCCTTCCGGCTTATTGCTGATCGCTGGTAAAACTACCCGCGCTGATAATGGCACCGCCGATTTCACGCTGACCATAAAACACGGCGACCGGATAACCCATTGCCACCGTGTTCACCGGGGATCCAAAGGCGTAGTTGGGTTTGTTATCTGTGCTCGAGGAGGACCCGACGTTAAATTTTGGCTGTGGAGTCAACATACTCACTACGCCACCTAACGTCATGGACAGCCCGATCCCGGTCAGTACTGTCGTAGCGGACATAGCGCCAGCACTCATGGCTGCACCCCATGCCGCCATTGACGCACCCGCGGTAAAGAATGCCGCAACCAGAGCAACAGCCCCGATAACGATCTGGAGCGTGCCAGCGCGTTTGGAACCTTTGGGGATTGATTGCATGGTGAACTCGTCAGCCGTGGAAGACATATCGAATTCCTGAATACCGATATTGTTGTCTTCGCGGTAAAAAGCAAAGGTTACGCCGTCGTGATGCGCGGTGGCCATGTACTTGCGAAAGCCCGGCACCTGCGAGCACATGGCACGCAACATTTCACGCAGGTCTTCCACATGAAAACGGTGAATTCGGCCAAACTTCCTCGCCGCTGCACCCTTCAGAATCATCGTTTTAAGCATGTTGCATTCGCTCCCTGTGCCGCACCACCCGCACCAGACGTTCACGCCAGTAGTTCCCGAGAGGAACGCGCGTGGATAGGTTGCCGAAGTTGTGATGCAGCATCTGATTATCGCCGAGATAAATTCCGGCGTGGTTGGTCACGGGCGCGCCAGCCTGAAACATCAGCATGTCGCCCTCTTGCATTTCGCTAACCGGTACTTCGACAAATCCCTCACTCTGCCAGTTGTCGTCATAGCGTTTTTCCCTGCCGCCTTCCCACCATTCGTACGGCACTGACCAGTTGCGAAGCACGATGCCGTATTCCCGCTGGTACCAGTCCATGACGAGTGACCAGCAGTCGGCGTGCCCCAGCACCCAGACGCGCCCGGTATAATCACGTTCACCGCGCGGGCAAAGTGTGCACCAGTCACCGTCCGGCCAGGATATAATCCCCCACTCAAGCCCAGAGTGATCGCACTGAATACGGTCAGTTTCAGACGGGACAAGGTAAGCCACATCAGGATGTGAATGCACTATCATCAGCACCTCGCCTCGCTGCTGTGCAGTGAGATAATCAGCGGCGTGCATCACAAAATCTTCCTGCGGTTTTTCTGCAACATTCCGGCACGGGACGTATATTTGACTATTTCCCTCCTGAATAATGACGCCGCATGCTTCATTCGGATACTCTGCCGCCACGTGTTCCCTGATGGCGTTAAGCAGTTTTTCGCGCATTGTTATTTCCCCTGAAGGTTCGCACCCGGAAATCCCCCGAAAGAAAGAGGATTGCCTTTACCAAAACGGTCTTCACAGTCGCGCCTCCTGCCGCCGCACTGGTCTTTTGAGGGGTCGTTTGTCGGCGTGCCGTCCTTGGTGAAGTAATTTGTGCCGTTGTAGTCACAGCCGGTTCCCGACCTGTAGAGCCCACGCATACACCAGGTACACAGAGGGGTGATTTGCCTCGAAGGCAGTTGCAGGCTCTGCACGTCAAACGGTGAGCACAGTTCAAAATCAACCTGAATGCGCGTCTCCGCCGTTTTGGCATTCACATAGAAAAGCTGCACGCGCTCTTCACGCGGGTTGGCATCCGGGTTGCCCTGTTGCCAGTTTTCGGCATCAAGGTACTTCAGCAGCGTGGTATGAATTCTTACCTTCGCTTTCACCATATCCTGATACTGGAGACAGAGGGCGGTGACGTAGTTACCCACATTACCGACTGACATTGATGGTGTGGGCTGCGACCCTGCACTGGATAATTCGAGACCCTTAATTTCATAAGGGTGCGGATCGTACTCATTGCCTTGCCAGATAATGGAAGGCAGATTTTCAGCCGCAAAACTCTTCCAGCCCGGCGAGCTGATGTTATAGGCATGGAAGCGCAAAATTTTATCCAGACCGAATCCTGTACCGTCAATCTCCACCAACTGAATCAGACTGCCCGGCTCGAGTTGCTGAATGTCCTGTGTAAAACTCATGATTTCTCCAGATAGGAATCACTGCGCTTTGATATAGTCATAGCGCGCTTTGACTGGGTCAAAACGCGCTATGAACCAGTGTCAAATACAACAAAAAGGCCGCCCGAAGGCTAATGCCGGTCACTTAAGGAAATGAGGCCCGTGAATTTGGGCCTTCGATGAAGAAAAATAGCGCTATAAGCCTGATTCCTTCATTATCCTTTGAAGCACAAAAATGAATTTGTATTCATAAAAATGCTTAAGTGACCGGCATTAGCCCGAAGGCAGCCTTATCAGTCAGTCAGAATATTTAGGGCGCAAAAGCTTGCTCAAAGGTAAACGACAGGGTCGCCTTATCGCCTGAGGGGAATGACACTGCAACAGAATCGTTTTTTACACGATAGAGCCTCCTTTCGCCCCAGGGATTAATCCACCAGAAAGAAGAAACGACGTGACTGAGTAAAAACGCCCGAAGCGTCGCAGCCTCAGTGCGCTTCCCGGTCCAGTCGAGATCCCATGTTTCAGCGGTGTTATTGATGCCAATCCCAGACACCTGCTTATAGCCATCTCCGAACTGTGCCTGTAACGTACTGACGTTCTGCGATCCCTGTACCGTTTTACGGGTTCTCCAGTTGAAAGTGTCCGTCATCATCGCCCTCCTTTATAGAGCACGCCACCCGGCGCCATCTCTTTTTTAATCCGATCCGTCAGCAGCGTCTGAACAATACCCTCCAACTGTTTTGCCGTGCCAGTGGCGTTGGCAGTGTTTACGCCGCCATCATCGCCTTGCTGAGTGATGGTGACCGGCGCATAAACGCTGACGCCTCCGGACAATGTAGCGGCCATACCGCCCCCATCAACCAGGCCTCCGCCCGCATAGCCACGCATCAAACGATAGAGATTTCCGACCCCCAGACGGCTGGTCGCTTCCTTGGTGAATACAAACTCCCCGCCGTGAACAATGCCTTTGGGTTCATACTTTCCGCCGTGCCCGGTGTAGCCCCCCGCGTCATATTCGCGGATGTAACCCCCGTTATAAGCAAGCGGCAGGTTACTATAGCTGCCGCCGGTGATTGCCGTCCCTGCATTACCGCCACCCGAAACGCTTCCCGTTACCCATCCCATGGCTGACTGAATCGCGTAGGCCACCAGCAGACGGTCGATCACGTTAACAATCATTTTAAGAATGGATGAGGTGAAGTCTTTGAAACTGGCCTTGCCGGTAGTGACCAGACTGTTCAACTGGTCTGTAAGCCCGTTAAATCCGGACTGAGCCACCTGCTGCACGGACGTGAAAACATCCGTTGCAGATTCAGCGTATTCCGCCCAGCCCTGTTTCGCACCCGCGACCCAGTTTGACCGCAGGGCGTCTTCTGCATCATATGTTTTCTGTTGTTCCTGCAGGACGCGCTGCTGGGCAGAGGGGTTAAACGCATAGGCTTCCTGCAGACGCTGCAGGGTGGCAGCCCGATCTGCCTGACGCGAGGAGACGCCCTCTGCCTGGGCATCCAGAGCCGCGCGTTTTGCCGACTGCTGCTGGGCAAATTTGTCCGCCTGGTCGGAAAGTGTATTTAGCCTTTGCTGGGCAACGACCTTATCGCCCAGCACAGCCAGTTGCCGTTTGTACTCCAGCGTTTCATCCTTATGCGCCAGCAGGGATTTTTCCTGTGCAGATAACTGCCGGCTGCTGGCTGCCTGCTCAAGGACGGCGTACTGATTTTCGGTTTGCCACAAATCTTTGCGCTGCTGGCTGATAACATCGTTAACGCTGGTATGCTGCTGCAGCACCTTAAGCTGTGCCTGCAGACTCAGTAAGTCCCCCTGCGCGCTGTCTTCTGCCCGGTCTCCCGCAGACGTGGTGACCCGCTGTTTTTTAGGTTCCTGCCGTTTCTTTGCCTGCTCGACTTCTTTCTCACGCAGGGCAATGAGCTTTTGCGCATTCGCGATAGCGGTCGCATCACCCGAAAAGGCAATTTTCCGTGACTGTTCCCGCGCCTCTTTAAGTTTAGCTTCAGCACCTGCAACAGCATCCGTGGCCAGATATTCCTTATTTATCCACTCCACGGATTTCTGTGTTGCCAGGTTCCCGTCTGTCGTGGCTTTTGTGAGGTCCCCCCTTAACTGCTTCGCCTGCTCAAGAACGCCAACGATGGGATCAATGGCACCCCCCAATGCCACGCTTTGCTTGCCTAAATTCACCCCGGAATAATAATTTCTGACCGCCTCTTCCGCATCCGTCCACGCATCAGGAATACCGAGAACCTTAAGCCGGTGCGCTTCGATCTGGGTGTTGAGGTTGGTAAAATCAGATGAGCCTTTGTATTCACTGACCTTGGCTTTGGCATCCAGATAGCTGAAGCCGACGGCAATCATTTTCTGCGTGGCTTCGTCAGCACCATCTTTTGTGGTGATGAAGAGATCGGCAACGCTTTTAATCGACGCGCCAGAAGAATCGGCAATAGCCCGGATATTTTGCGCCAGCTTTTCCGCTGCACTACCACTTAAACCCAAGGACTCCTGAATAATCTTGCTGGCTTCGGCAATCTCCTGACGGCTTTTATAAACCGCCAGACCCAGGCTGCCAAAAACGACAGCAGCGACGCCGATAGCCGCATTGAGCGGCGTAATGTATGTCAGCAGTATTTTGGCAACGTTCCCGACCCCGCCAAACGAATCTTTAATCTGGCCGCCCTGCTGAAGGAGGATCAGCCAGGGGCTTTTCCCGCCGGCCAGCTGGGTGGCAATATCGGTGAACTGAGCAGGCAACATCCGCATTGCCGCTTTATATTGCCCGATGGAAATACCCGCACGCTGTGCAGCAAGCTCCTGTTTAGAGAATGCCTGCTGAACCTGCGTCCCGGCTTTCGTCGAGTCCGCCCCTAAGCCGGTAAATTGCTTGCGGACATAACTGACCTGTTCATTAAATTTTGCGGCATCAACATCGAGGCTGACGACCAAATCACCCACTGGCTGGGCCATAGCGGACTCCTCCTGACAGACCTTCTGCGATAGCCATTAACTGTTCATCATCGGGATCCGGCTGCTCTTCCACGACGTGAGGTTTTAGCAGACTGAAATGACCCACGTTAAGATCGGTTTCCCCGCATACCAGCGACAAAATATTGAGGTTCAGCGCGGCGAAATGTGCATCAAGCAGCGCATCTTCGAAGTAATGGGACTCGTAAAATCGGTGCCATTCCTCCAGATCGCTGGAGGACATATCAGCAAGCATGGCGCGCCAGTCAGGCCGTCTGAACTCACGCGCCAGCTTCATGACAAAGTCCATTTCACGGGTTAGCGCTTTTCCGCTGTTTCCCCTGCGCTGTCGGTGTCTTCAGACTCAGGAACTTCCTGTTCGGTTGTCTGCAAATTTGCCATCATGCCTGACAGCACTTTGACCTGGGTATCCGCTTTCCCGATGGCCTCGACCGGCCATGTGCTCATCACTTGTTGCTGAAGTTCGCGGATATCCGGCTTCGGCGACTCGCTGTGCCACAGGGACATGGCGACTACCATCGCACCCGCCCGGATATTCAGTTCAACCAGTGCGGCTGACAGGATTTGTTCGTCGGGCTCATCGTTGGGCAACGCTTTTTCCTGCGCGGCCAGATAATGCAACAGCTCGACGCGCTGCAGCGCCGACAGCTCGTACAGCGTGGCGTTTGCCCCGTTGAACTCAAACAGTTCTGATTTTAAAAACATGCTCGCTCCGTTATGCCGCCGTGACGGTCAGTGTGCAGATAGCCACTTTCTGGCCGTCATTGGTCATCACGATGATCTGTGTCGTGCCCGCTTTAAGGCCCTTCGCCGTGACGGTATTACCCGATACCGTCAGCGTAGCGACGGTCAGATCGGCAGCCGCAACATTGAACGAACTGTTTGTCGCGCCGTCCGGAAGCACCGCCACGGTGATCACCGCATTTTGTCCGACCACCACGCTGGTGGTTGACGGCGTGACGGTCACGCCGGTCACGGGTACCGCGGCGGCCTGATTGCTCTCGGCCAGCGCCGGTTTGCCCGTATTGGTGATTTTCACCGTCCGGGTGATCACCTCTTTTACCGGCACCGCTTTGCCCAGGCTGCTGATCCATCCACGGAAGACATCAACAGCGGTGTTGGGATAACGAATTTTGTACCCGCGCACCGCGCCATCGTAAAACCAGTTAACCAGATCCTGCTGCCCGCTCTCGCCGGGCTTCCAGGCCAGTGTAAACGACGTGTCCCCGGAAGATTTGGCCCCCTGCGCCGTGCCGTTCCAGTCGGCGTCGGCATCATCGAGGTACGTGTCGTCGTAAGATTCCGCCGTCATTTCTCCCGGCGTCAGCTCCTTGATTTTCGCCAGCCGGGTCCAGTCCTGATCCGATAGCGGATTGGCGTAGGGATCGCCGCTGCCGGTGTAAATCCAGAGTGTGGTGCCCGCGCCTTTGGTCGGTTCGAGTTGTGTGGTCATAAATTCCTCACATTAAGTAAGTCAGGGTGTAACGCAGGTCAGCGGAGCCCCACGTCGACATTTCATCATCGCGCTGATAGTCATAGCCTTCGGGCGTGATGTTTTCGATAAGGTCTGAAAGCGCCGGAATGTCACCCACAACGGGGTAAATGTTTTGTTCCATCCACAGGTCGAGATCGGTGTCAGGACTCACCGCCTTCAGAAATACCTCCACGTGAAGCGTCGCCCGCCACTCATCTTCATCAAGGGTTTCCCCCGTGGGTTCAGCACCGGACAGGTAGACGGCAACGGCGGGCAGGTCTTCAGCGGTCAGAAAACTCGGGCGGCCGTCATACCAGGTGACGGAAGGATCGGTCACCGAAAGTTTCAGCGCATCCAGCACGGCTTTGCGTATTTTGGGGTGCTTTATCATCGTTTAATGATCAGCCTCAGTTGATTTTTCAGGGCGGAAGCCATTTCCTTCGGCATATCGCTTTGCATCAGACGGTGGGTTTCTGCGGTATACGCTTCCGTAAGTGGGGTGGTTAACGGTATCTTCACGACCTCAATCGGGTACCGGCTTTTCCCGGAACGCTGGAGCACATGCCACCGGCCGTTAGCCAGTTGCTGAATAAACGCATTCCGAAAGGTAAAGCGGCCTATTTTGAGTACGCTGCCCTGCCCGCGCAGGTTGCCCTGACGGCGTGAAACACGCATTTGCGCCGCGCCCAGCTTGATGGCCGGTAAATTACCCCGGTTGATTTTTAACGTGGCAACCGGCCGGTTTATCGTGGCCTTTTTCAGTTTTGCACGCTGCATGACCAGCGTTCTCGGCACCTTGGTTTCCTTCGACACCGTGCTGCTGCGACTGATGGCCCGCCCTGCCACCCGGTTAACCGCCTGCGCCGAGGCGCGCGGAACGGCCGTCGAACTGATACTGTTCATGTTGGCAATGGCCTGCTCCAGCCCTTTGATGGTCATATTCCCCCTTACTCCAGCCAGATTTGTGGCTTCCCGTTAAACATCTGATGACGGGTGACGATGTAACTTTCTCCCTGATAAAACACCTGATCGTTACGGTGCGGCCGGTAACCGGGAGAAAAAACCACAACAGACAGGCCATCGCCGCTCACCGGCCCCATCTCGGGCAGAAAATGGCTTTCAACACCGGTGAACACGGTGCCATTAATCACCACCTCCCGCCCAAACCGCGCGGTCGTGACCGCATCCATCCGCGCGGCCAACGCATCAAAGGCGTTAGCCATTGATTTTCACTTCAACGACGGTGCTGCCCGCGGCGGCAGCGTCCCAGGCAATGCCAGCGGCCACGGCATCCGCAGACGCCAGCTGGATTTCGCCGTCCGCGATATACACTTTTGTGCCAGCGGGGATCGCATCGGCGGAGACTTTCGGCAGCAGGAATACCCCTTCGGCCATCCCCGTGCCGGTTTCATTCGGGGCAATATCCACCAGAGAGACAACCAGCAGGGAACCCAGTACCACGGGGTCGCCGCTCTCGATCGTGGCAGCGCCGATGTTGGTAATGGAAATCGTCTGACCTTCCTGAACAAAATTCTTAGCCATTGAAAAACTCCAGACGCCCCGGAAGGGGGCGAATTTTAGGTATAAAAAAAGCCCTTACGGGCAATCGGGTAACGCGGGAGGAGGATTACTGGCCGGAGGATTTCACCAGACCGCGGTAATCGAGCGGCGCAACACCGGCATCAATGCGCACTTTCGTCGCAATACCGTCAGAACTGAACCCCTCCTGCTGATCGATGTAAGGCAGCTCGACACCGTTGAGATAAGCCACCTCGATGGTGTCCATACCCTGAGCAGCGGCCAGGTACCAGGACTTGGCACTGTTATCGTCCAGACGCGGTTCGCCGATCACCGTCGCAAAGTTCTGGATCGGGTTGATGATACCGGCGTTAACGTCGGCGCCTTTCACGCTGGCAGATTTGATGGTCTGGTTTGCCACGGTTTCGAGGGCGGTTGGCACCAGCAGGAACGCCGGGCGGATATTCAGGGTACGGCCGGTGGTTGGCTCTTTCTGAACGCGCATCAGCTGGCGGCCCGCATCCAGATTCGTGACGTCAATGGCACCGGTTGCCAGGTTTTTATGATCGCTGCTGAACAACGCCTTACCGTCTGACAATTTCGGGTTACCGGTCAGCACGGCATACACCAGATCGCCGATGGTGGCCTTCGCGGCGCGGCCCATTTTCATCGGCACGTCGGTCAGCTGGTTCAGATCGTCGTTGATGATGGCCTGACGGGTAATGGAGAAAATTTCACCGTAGGTGGCCAGCGCAATGGTCTCGCTGTTATCGGTGGTCGTGACGTATTTGTATTCCGCCCCTTCGCGTACCTTACGCAGCGACGGGAAGCCGCCCAGCCCGACGCGGTGCGCCGTTTTAAAGTCAGAGAGCTGCCCTTTCTTCGTCCAGGCTTCAAAGGTCTCCTGTGACTCTTCCCAGCCTTGCAGCAGAGATTTGTTCGCCACATCCAGCAGAATATTGCCAAAATCCGAGGTGGTGTGCGTCATCGCCAGCCCCACCATCTGCATCGGGTTATAAGCCGCAACGCCGACGCCGCGCTCGGTCAGCGACATGCGCGCATATTCGCGCAGGGTCATGCCGTTATACACGTTGTCATTCTGCCGGTCTTCGTAGCCCGCGCGCGCCATCAGCGCCTGACGGATACCGTCGCCGGTGAAATTCCCGTTGCCGGCGTGAATGTGTGCATTGTTGCCGTTTTTATTGGACGGGCTGGCATTTTTCCCCAGCATCACCAGCAGCTTGTCCTTGGCCTGATCGACCGTGCAGTCGATATCTTCAATGCATGACGCCTGTAATTCCTGATGGCGGCCGCCAAACATCGCGAACAGGTCTTTGATCCCCGTGACGCGCTGTTTCTGGGCGGCAATGACCTGATTGCGGATGGCGTTTTCATCCAGCGCTGCGGGGCCAGGAACAACAGGCGCAACAGGTGGATTCTGCGGTTCCGGCTGATTCTGAGTCGTCGCTTTCGGCTTGGTGATCATGTTTTTCAGTGCGTTTGGCATAGCGTCGAATTCCTCGATACGTTTTGAATTAATGCGGGCCATTGCCTGCACCGCGGTAGAAATCTGGTCAGCAAAACCGTGCTCAAGGCACTCCTGCGCGGTCATCCACGTTTCCTCACCCAGCATCAGGGCAAGTTCGTCAGGGGTTTTGCCGGTTTTTTTGGCATAGGACGGGATCAGCACGGCCTCGACCTTGTCCAACAGGTCAGCATAGTCGCGCATGTCGTTGGCATCGCCGCCGGTGATCCCCCAGGGCTTGTGTACCATCATCATGGCATTTTCAGGCATGATGATGGGATTGCCCACCATGGCAATCACCGAGGCCATTGAGGCGGCAAGACCGTCGATATACACGGTTTTGCTCGCCGTATGGCTGTTAAGCAGGTTGTAAATGGCAATGCCGTCAAAGACATCGCCGCCCGGCGAGTGGATATGCAGATTGATATGGTCCAGATCGCCCAGCGCTTTCATGCTGCTGGCGAACTGACGGGCGGTCACGCCCCAGTAACCAATCTCGTCATAAATATAAATATCAGCAGTCTTGTCGCCACTGGCCTTCATGCGGAACCAGCTTTTGTCCCCCGCGGAGGCCTTAGGTGACACACCCAGTTTATTTCTTCGATTCTTTCGCACTGGCTTCCCCTTTATCGTTTGCCGGGTCCGTGTCGAAGACCAGACCTAACGTTTTGTTTTCGTCGACTTCCGCCTTGCGGCGGCGTTTTACATCGCCCGGATTCGCGCCGCGCGCCCTGACCCAGTCCCCTTCCGTTGCCGCACCGCCGCGTAACAGCACGCGCCAGGAGTTGGCCTCTTTCATCGGGTCAATCCACGGCATCACCGGCCCGCTGTAGACCGCATTAAACAACGTCGACATGTCCACATCGGGCGGTACGTCGATCACGCCCGCGGTGATCGCCATCTGCAACCAGCTGCGGTACATCGGTCGGGTCACGGCCGCAATAAATGCATCCTGAAGAATGCCGTAGCCTTCAAAGGACTCCACCAGCTCCTGACGCTGAGAACTGTAAGTGCCGTTGTAGTTCCGGGAGATGCTGGAAAAGCTGCTGCGGCTGCCGGCGGCCACCGCCCTGAGCTGCCCGTTGCGGAACGTCTCAAGGTTAGGATTCGGCCGGTCCGATTTAATCATTCCGATTTCTTCGCCGGGCTCCAGTTCATCAAAGAGCATCCCGGGCTCGATGTTGAGCTCGCGGGAGTCTTTGTCATTACCACCGGCATCGCCGTAGGATTGCCCGTCGCCTTTTTTCACGTACATGCCCAGCGCAGCGGCAATCCGGGCGGCCGTCAGTTCAGAATCTTCATACTCTTTCAGCGCACTCAGGCGGATCAGGATGCCGGACAGCAGGCTGTTTCCCCGGACCTGATGAAGACGGCGCATGAATTTGAGGTGCATCATGCCGTCTGCAGCGATTTCCTTGGTATTGCCCAGCGCAACGCCTGATGTCACCAGATTTTTGTAGACGACATACTTTGTCGGGCATCCCCAGTTGTTGAGATAGATCCCCTGACAAATCCCCTTCCCGGTATCGTTCATCTCCAGCGGTATGTAGTCCGGCTCCAGCGCCTCAACCCAGAAAGGGATGTTCGCCGTCGGGGTGAGTCCGGGCGCGGAACCCCGTACCATCTGGCCGAAAACCTCACCGTCGCGCAGCCAGGTTCTTGCCATCAGCCGCTCAAGAACGGGGCGGGTAAACTGCCCTGTCACATCGGGGGAAACAGACCACTCCGCCCAGGCTGACCGGATCTGTTTAGAGAGCTCATCGGCCACCAGCCCCGTTTTCAGGATGGGCTGGGGGTCAACCACAATTCCGCGCGCGCCGACGATGCGCTCTTCGAGCTTGTCCAGCAGGCCAATCACCAGATCGTGATTATTGTCCAGCCAGCGCGCCTGCTCCCTGATCGACCGGCCAGCAAACTGCGTGAGCTGGTTTGCGTTGCGGTTTTCCCGCTTCGCCCGGTGCGTGCGCGTCGGCAATGCCGCCTCGTAGGCATTGATTGCCACACGGGACCGCAACCGTGAGGCTTTCCAGCCCGGTGAAATCAGACCAATGGCATCATCAATCAGGCTCATCGCACGAACCTCGCCAGCCGGTACTGCGGTCGCCCGCGCTGCGCCGCCAGCAATGTGCTTAACCGGCGCTCCCAGGCTTTCCGCCCTTTCTGGATTTCACTGAGGTTCTCCATCGTCATGGACTGCCCGTTAAAGGTAATGGATTTCCCCTGCAGAACGGCGCGTTCAGCGGTCATATACTGCTGGATCATGTCTTCAATATCGGCCTGATTCATACCCAGCCTCCTGATGTCGATGGCGCCCAGGCAGAGGGTTTCTCCTCTTTCTTAGCGCGGGTTGTTTTCGGTTTTAGATGATTACTGCGGGGTTTCGGTACGGGTGAATCAGAAGGTGCTGGCGGATCGGACTGTTCAACGGGGAGCGCCCAACCAGGCGGTTTTTCCCAGTTTATCCGCTCGTACCCGCGCAAAATCACCAGCGCATGGGCGTATACCATCAGGTCAAAGGCTTCGTTCGCCCCCTTCCCTGGCTTCGTCCATTTGCCGTCAGTGCCCCTTTCTTCATAGGTCAGTTCGTCATAGAACCACTCCCCCAGCCAGTCAGGAAAGTGAACGTAGTTAGCCCCCGGCGTATCGCGCTGAAGCGCGTTACTGATCCGGTCTTTGAGCATATTGGTCTGTAGCAGGTAGAGCGGGACGTCGCCGCGGGCTTCCGCCCGGCGGTTAGGACGGTCGGTATTGTCCGGCAGTGACTTGGTGATCAGCTTGCTGCGCGTGGTGCTGTCTCCTTTGAAGAGATAAACACGTTTGTGTACGCCATCGCGGCGGCATTGGCGCCAGAACTCATAGGCATTACCGGTCACGCCGTCTTCACCGCCGGAGTCCACGGCCATCGCCAGCACGGGCAGGGAAACACCCGGATTGCTGTTGAGTGGCCACTCTTTATCCAGCACGTCGGTGCGCAGCAGGTTCCAGTCTTCCAGATAGCCTGCGGGGTCAACTGGCAGACTTTCGCCGTTCGGCCCGGTGCGCATCGACTGTTTGATGTTGTACCGGTCGACAATCCACCGCTCACCATGCGCCCCATAACCGATCACCTGCACCACAAAGCGCCGGTTGCGGCCGCCCTGCACGTCAACGGTCGCCACCAGAAAACGCACACCGTCGGGCACCGTACGCTTGGTTACCACGGTGGCGCGCGCCATAAGCGTTTCGGATTTCCGCTGCTCGACGCTGGACTGTGGAATATAAGGCAGGCCCCAGTCAGTGTTGATCACCGCTTTCAGGGTTTCTTCACTGCCGTTGGCCTCATAATCCTGCTGGGCAGAAAGCAGCTTATAGACCAGTTGGGACAGGGTCTGATATGCCGCCGCTGGGCCTTCCATCCAGAAAGAAGCAATGCGGGAACGTCTCGCGGTACCCGTAATGACACCATGACGGTCAATCTGCTCACCGTCGCGCAGCCAGACGCCTTTCTGATTGAGATCGCGCTTCTGGTCTGCCGTGATTTCTCCCCGGCAATGTGGACATTCAATGAATGCCGCCTCGCTGGCAACCACCGGATCGACAATATTCTGATAGCCCTGCACCACATCTTTCGCCGGTTGGAAGTGTTCGCCGCAGTGCGGACAAGGCCAGTACCAGCGTCGGCGATCGCCGCGGTTATATAATGAAAGAATGCCGGTGGTCGGCGGGGCTTCATGAAGTGAACTGCGCCGCCACTTGGTATCTCGGATATCACGGCCCGGTGAACTCTCCACCAACGTCATACCGGATGACATAAATGTCGTGGTACGTTTTGAGGCCAGTGTGAAGCCGTCCCCTTCTCCGTCGATGTCCTCGGGAAAGCGGTCATAGTCCGTCAGCGCCACGCACTTATAATCGGACGACGACATGATGTTAATAGAGGGCCAACCGATTTTAAGGTAGTTACCGGCGCGAAACGTTCGGTCGTAGACGTTGTTGTCATTACGCCGGGGGCTCAGGCGCTTGGCGACTTCCGGGCTGCTGCGGAAAGTACGGTCGAGACGCTTTTTGCTGTGTTCGCGCGCTTTCTCTTCAGTCATCTGAATAAGCAGCATATCGGAGGGATCGCAGACAACGTTGTAGACTATCCAGCCATCAATCAGGCCGATGGTTTTACCCGTCCGGGACGGTCCGACGAAAATCACGGCATCGTATTCACGCGATGCCAGACAATTCATAGGTTCAATGACATACGGAGCCAGATTCGGATCCCAGGGAACGGAGTTGCCGGCCCCCATCGGTACACGCATATATTGGCTGACCGCATCGGCAACCAGCATACGCCGCGGGGCGCGAAGTATTCCTGGTACATCTCTCCGGATGCCACGCGCTGAAGCCCGCTTTGCCATCAGTCCTCCTCAGACGTCTCCTCCTCCGGTTCTGCGTCAATGACCTTCTGCGCAATCTGGTCACGCAGATCATCAATAATATTTTGTACCCGCATCACGGCAGACGGCGGCAGAGCACAATCTCGCTCGAGCACGTCCGGCAACGTTTCCAGCACCTGAACGACGGCTTTCGCCATAACCGAAAATTCTCTTGCCACATCTTCCGCGGGGATTAGCTGCCCCATGCTCTGCTCAAAACTCAGCCGCTCATTCTCGGCCTTCCAGTGCGCCAGCCGGTCGGATGGCGTCATTTCAGCGACGTCACCTGACACCGTGGGGATCATCAATTCAGTCAACACATCAGTCACGGAAAATAATTTAAGTTTCGCGTTACTGCCCGGCGCGGGATCGACATTCTTCAGGCGCGCCGCGACGGTCTGCCGGTGCACGCCGGTGATCCCTGCAAGTTGATTGATGTTGAGTTTGAGTGAGGCGATTTCATGGTCCATGATGGTGAACACTTTTTAGACGATTCGACATCTTTGCAATTTGGGTATTAATAAAATCAATAACCTGCACAGATGATGATGATGACCCTAGATCGCGAAAACTAGCCGTTTTCCGCGAGTCCGCCGCCCCGTGGCAAGGCCCCCTGCCGGGAGTACCTTTCTTTGCTAATCATTTCATTTGCAATCATTTGGAGTTGGCCTCCAGTCAAACCTTTTTTCTAAAGAAATTTAAATCCATGCCGATTGTATTTCTTTCAAAGGGGAGAAATTATGTTTTGTTTTTTTGGTGTAGATCTCGACTTTCCGGTCTTAGCTATAATCATTTTGATACCCTTGTACTTGTGGAGTTATCGAATCAGTCACAAATATGGGATGTTTACATATGTGAACAAAATGAAGAAGGATGTTTCACTACACTTAAGGCCCTGTAAAACGCCAAGAAATCCCTCTGGCTCTCCGCGCATCATGTCTTCTTTGAGGGATGTGATCCGTGAGCTCAAACGCAAGGGTTATGAAAGCGTCACGTTTGAATCTCATCTTATTGATGAGCGAGCAATGCTGATGCTTGAGAAACTCTCAATCAAAGAAAAAATTGTCCTTTTACCTGCTTTATACAAACGGACACCGCTGATTTTTAGGATCATGATCCCTTTAATTACTCTGATATGTAAAAGAAAGATTATGTCTACGAATAAGATGTCAGCGGTTGTTAGAATTCAGCTCCAACCAGAAAGAGATATGGAAATATTCCTAAGCAGAAAAAGTAAATAAACTTCAAATTATCCATAATTGTAGGCCTGTTGGGCGTAGTGTTGGCAATGCTAATTCGCGCCCCCGAATTACACACAGGCACATACGGGACACCATCAATAGTGACCTGCATAAATGCTCCTGATTAATTACTGTTTCTCGATGCGAACGTTACCGTGATGGGTTTGCCGCTTAACTTCGCTGTTCTCTGCAATCATGCGGTCTTGTTCATTCAAAACAGCGGCGATTACTACACCCTTTTCATCATCAGCTGTGAAACAACGCTTGATCTCTTCGCCGTCGAGATAAACTTTGATGCGTGTACAAGGATGAATTCTTATCTATGGATCATCGTCCAGAACTGTTAATCGCATATCGTTCACCTTTTGGCAGACATAAAAAACCGCTCGGAGGCGGCTTGTAATCAAACTATTCTGCGGGGGGCGCAGGTAGAGGAATCCAATGTGTCACTTCAATACCGTGGTACTCAGAATTATCAATGAACACTGTTGTTGAGAAACCATCTAAGGGTGAGTAAGTTGTCACGCCAACGCCCTTTGCTGTATTGACGATAAACCATGAGATCATTTTAGTGGTCTCCGGCTTTTTAAATTTCACTGAAGTCCAATGCATTTAAAAATCTCCACCTTTTAAAAGTTACGAAAACATTATAACAGGCACTCAGTGAATGCCTGTGCGGTAATCACACTTATTTAATCCAGATTAGTAAATGAAGTCGTCGGTTCCCAGGTGGTGTGAGCCATAATGAGCGCGATAATCCTCACCTAATAATTCGGCTTTTGTCTCTGCAACATCTTTAGTCGCATACACGCCAGCAAGATGCCAAGGCGCATTCCTAACAACGCCCCACCCCATTACCCAACCGTCATTATCTAAGTCTGGTTTTAATCCATCTGCTACAAACATGTGTATCTCCTTTAGGTATTCAGAGAGCATGTTATGAAACAAGAAGTAGTAAATAAACAGACTTATTCAAAGTTTGCAAAGATGCTCATCCACACAAGGTCGCTTCGGTTGTGCTCAATAAGCAGGTCGCCCTCTTCTGTAACAACTTCGTATGCCTTGTGATAAGGGGCAGAGCACCTGCCGTTGATCGTATCTTCCAATAGAACTTTACCTGATTGGATTACCTTAAATGAAACGGAGGACCCAGATTCGATACCGTCCTTATGAGTTTCAAAACCGATTAAAGTAACCACTATTTTTTTTGGTTTTTTACTCGCCATTATTTTGCACCTATTTTATTTCACATTGCTTAGCCACTTTGGTGATGTAACCCTGCAAATACTGGATCACTTGGTCGTCTTTGATGGCGCTGGCTCGGAGATCGAGAACAGCCCGTCCACCAGCGCCAGAGAGTTCGACTTGTGCTGCATCGCCCAAGCTGCCGGTGCCGGAAGTGCTGTTCCCGCCAATCTGGCACGTGGCAAGGTTTGCCGCGGCGATTCGCACCCGGCGAGTACCAGCAACAACATCAGCGCGCAACTTCTCATTCTTGGCCTGTTCATCTGCCATTTCCTTCGTGTGTTTGGCATCCAACGCAGCCAGTGCGGTTTGTGCCGCTTCGGTGCGCTTCTTCTGGTTGGTCAGGTCAATCACGGCCTGATCGCTTTGTTTCTTCAGCTCTGCGGTGTGGGCTTCGTTCAGTCTGGAAACATCAGCATCCCAGCGTAGCCCTTCAGCCCACCACGTGAGAGCAATTCCAGCCACGAAGGCCAGTGCAATCGGCAAACTGTTATTCATCCAGCCCCCAGCAAGTCAGCTCGCTTTCCTGATCACGCCTGATGACCTGGCCAGCGCAGTTGTTCGCCCGAATTCGGCAATCTTTCCCGCCATCCCATATCCAGCGCTTAATTTCGGCGCATGCACCAAGTCGGTCGCCAGCATTAATTTTGCGATAGAAGGTCGACGAGAAGCATTTACCGGGACCGATATTCCACGGGCAGAACGAGGCGATCCCGACCTTCTGCGGCGGCGTCAGTGGTACATGAATATTTTTATCAACCCAGGCCAGCGCTTTGGCCTGCTCTGCTCTATCGATGGCATCACACTGCGTACGCGTCAATTTCATATCTTTAAATACAGGCTTCCCGTTCACATAAGCCACGCCGCCGCAGATAGTCCAGACGCCGCCCTGATCCTGATAAGCAATCAGGCTGGTGCCTTCTTTCTCTTTTTGGAACTGTTCCATCAGCACTGGTGCGCTTGCTCCAGCAGCAATCAGCGTCAGCATGGCGGCACTGAGTTTCGTTTTAAGGTTTGCCACTTCAGACCTCGCTGGTTTTCTGCGCGAGCTCATTAACAACCTGGGCGGTTGCAGATGGATTTTTTGCATCCACCTTGTCGGCGATTTCTTGAAGAATCCGGGTGCGCTTCATCTGTTCGCGACGATTCAGGAAGTACGTCAAAGCAGTAAAGAGCGCCCCGATCAGCACGCCAGCGATAAAGCCCCAATCCTGAAGGGATAAGCTTGCAAAGAAGGCCGTAATTCCAGCACCACCATATGTAGCGTTACTGTATTTTTCGTCCATTTTCATAGTCTCCCCCTCCGGTCAGCCGGTTGGGTGCGTAGTCGTGAGGAATTTAGCGGCTCAGTCCGTTTGCGAAAGGATGAATGGGTAGCTGATTGACTGGCCGCCAAAACAAGAAAAGGCCGCCGAATTGGCAGCCTCAGAAACGCAAAAACCCGCACATCAGCAGGTTTCGTAAGTAAGTTGTTGCAGTGGGCTCTACCGGTTACGCTCCGGCGTCGTTTAAGGATTTATCCGGTACGACCGTTCTTTTTGACATAAGTGATGAATTTGCATTCATGTTGCCCCACTGCAACGGCGCAGAAAATAGCACAGAGACCGAAAAACTAAAAAGCCTTGAGGACGGATTCGATTAACATTCGACTGAGCGCTGAAAAGTTGCGGTCACAACGTGATATCAGTGAGATTTCCAGCACTCATGCGAATGTGCTTTCCAGCCACTCCGGGTTATCCCATCTTCGTAGACTGAAAAGCAGTGCTATTAGGTGCTGCGGTGCCGGGTGCCTCCCGGTGAACCGCTGGTCAGCTAACCATGGTTCGCATTCCGCACAACGTGAGGCTGATAGCTGATATGCCCTACCGCATAGGTAGGATTCACCGCAACAATCAGAAAATATCACACCAGAGCAATAAAACACGCACTTTGTGTCTTTAGTTGGGACACAACTGAGCGCAGAAAGTTTGGGGATCGATAGTGCGTATCAATTAGTTTCCAAACGCTCATGCAAATGCGCTTTCTGAACGCTCCATGTATCCCATAATCACTGGTCAAAAACACTAATTTGCAGCGGTTCAGCGGCCAATCGAAGTGCTTCTGGGAGGGATTATGGGACTTGGGTTTTGTGCTCATTGCCTTATTCATCTCCTTTCGCATACGATAACAAAAAGCTATCCATTGTTAGGAAAAACAAGTGAATCGCCAATCCGTTAACTCATCAAGAGTCAAATCCATAGGTTACGATAAACAAAGCAAAGTTCTAGAAATAGAGTTTTTCGAGCTTGGTATTTACCAGTATATTGACGTCCCTTTAAGGATTTACGAAACTTTTTTAACCGTAAAATCCAAAGGTCGCTTTTTTGATGGAGTAATCAAGGATAAATACCTTTGTAAAAAAATTAATCATTAAAACACCATGCAAATAATCGAACGGAGGTGTGGCGGCCAGTAATTCACTGATAGGTCGTAAAACCAGAGTCTCGGTAATGTGCTTTGCCATTCCCCGGCTCATAACGATAAACCCCGCGTTAGCGAGGTTCGAATATTGTCTAAGTTTTGTGACTACGTGACCGACCTTATCAGACTACAAGAGTTTTTGCGTAGCGCACTAGAATTATTTTAAGCGACTTTCGCCACTCGGATTTTTTGGGTATAGGCGTCCATTTCCAACACGGCGCCGGTCATTGCCAGGCAACCATCAACGAATCCTTCCGCTACCTGCAACTGCTGGCGGATCAGGCCTTCACTCACCTTATACATTTTAGCTATTTTCCGTTTCGACAGACCAAAGCGATAATGCAGCATGATGAGTGTTACCTCTTCCGGTTTACGGACGGCAGCCAGACGACCTACTGCAGCATCTACAATCATGCCATCATCATCACAGCAGGATTCGACCTTGTTGGATTCAGTCGGCAACAGGCCTTTAAAGCCCGCCGCAATCGGTGACCAGTCCACGCCTGAATTATCTTTCGCCCACACGCCGTAACGAGCCAGCACCAGTTGAATATCACGCATTATTCTCTCCACACTTATTTTGCTTTGCCGGTTGCGATAACACCCATCGCCAGCGCGCGGTCTAATGTCTTCAGCACCAGAAATTCCTGTGCACCGTGCTCCTCTTCCCAAGCCGGGGTATTCGCATGAAGTGAGTCGTGACACCGTCTGCACAGCGGGATCACGAACAGGTCATGCGCTTTTGTTGCCATTCCACCAAATCCATTACCGGTAATGTGGTGCGGATCATCGGATCCGTTACCACAACCGCAGCATGGCTGGCGCTTTACCCATTGGGTGTATTTCGTGTTTTCGTACCGACGGGGCTTCGGAATACGGAAGTAGGATTCCGGTGTCTCCGGATCGATTGCCAGCGCCAGCACCGGTTTTATGTTGTTCGCCAGTTCTTCACGGGGTTGCTTCTCCCACGGGTTGACATCAGCCTCTTTACGCTGGCCACCGGGCGGGTTGTATTTCATTCCCAGCGCCGCGCAGACCACTTCTTCCGGCAGCAGGTTAACCACCCCTTTCGAAACCGCCCACCAGCACAATTCTGGCAAGGTCAGGTGACGGCCGTCAGGCAGGCCATACCGGTACCGGATTGCCTCAGTCACAAATTCGGCGGCGTTCGCCAGCGCGGTCGCATCCAGTTTTGGAGATTCTTTTTCCCGAAACTCATTGTCATGCGCCCAGCACAGACAGACCACGCCACGGCCGCGCGGAACCTGCACCAGCTCATGGTGATGGTATTCTCCGTTGTAATCCGGGCACTCGCAGGCGCGGTGGCGTTTAACCCACAGTGTCAGCGCCGCCATGCCGCCGACTTTGGCAATTACCGCCGGAGACGACAGAAAACCAGACAGGCGCGGATCACGCGAAAGTGACTGGGCCTCAACCGGTACCAGACCGTCAGGCATGGTATACAGGTCAGCGGGTTCGTTAGTGATCAGCAGGCGTTTACTGCTGAAGAACTTCACCATGTCCGCTGGCAGCGCGAACTGTACGATCCCCAGCTCCCTCTGAGGATACGGTTTTAACAATGCTCTCATTCAATCCCCGTTAGGCCGCTGTGGCCGTTACCATCAGCCTGATCAGTTCCTGAACCTTCGATTCATAGAAATGAGGCTGTGTTTCTCTTGGGTTGTTCGGGCTGGTTATGTTCTTCCCGTACTGCAAACCCTTCGATGTCACTGACCAAAACTGTTTCTCGCCGTTTTTGGCTTTAGCTGAATTGCTTGGTCGGGTGCGGCGTTCGACAATGCCCAGGCGCGCGAGGCGTTCATAGGCTTTAACGGGGGTGACAGGGATTAAATATTTTTTCAGGATTGAACTCAGGGACATTGTCGGGCGGCTGGATCCGTCAACGGCGTCGCTTGGGGCATCGATGGCGTAATCAGGCGTCAGGTTTGGAAGACCGGCGGCGGCCTGCAACTTCTGGCACGCGCCGAGAACTGAAGAGTTGGAGAGGTTAAGCTCTTTACGCATGAAGCCAAGCAGCGTAACACCGGCCAGCATCATGTCGTTGGCGCTGGAACCGCGGGCACTTGATGCAACGGCGTCAAAGGTACGGATAACTTTCAGGTTAAATGCAGCGCTAATCCACATGGCGTAAGCGTAAACAAGTTCTTTGCAAACGTATACGCCCTGGTTGTTGCCGCCATTTATTACTCTAAGTGGTTGATTTTCTTCCAGAGAGGAAATTCCCTCTCTGCTTAATTCTTGAACAAGCTCTTGAGTTTGCTTGTTCTTCATCCAGTCACTTGGGCGGTGCTGGACTTTGTACCCTGCGGCACGGTGTAAATCATTGAGGCAGTAGCGGCCATCTTTATCCAGACGAACAGAAACACCCTCAATTACGAGTAACTGATTCATAGATCACTCCACACTTTAAGTTTTAATGACTCCCTTTCGGCTGCACACCGACTGCACAGAGAGCGTTCTTTGCACCAAATAAACCTACTTTGATTTGAATTAAATTGAAAATGCAAATTACACCTCCGCCGCTGAAAACGTGGAAATATTGATCTCCGCCTTGCCGCCTTTAGTCACCGGCCCCCACCTCAGCTCAATGTGTTTTATCTGGCTGTCATCTACCCAGACGCCCGCGTGTGTCAGGCTGTCAAACATCGCTTTTAGAAAGTTATCCAGATCGCGCTTTGCCTTGTTCGGCGGGTACAGGATGACCCTGACCTGCACATCCTGGTGTAATGGTTGAGGGCGGCGGCGCAATTGTTCGTACACCGCGCCGATGGCGTTTGACCGGTAGATTCTCCCGCGTTCGCTGATCTTTGCGCCCTTGCCGGGTGAGCGCCAATAACCGTTCATGCTTGGCGGGAATGGCAGGGTCAGTTGCATGGCTGGTACTCCGGCATTCTAAGGTGTTCAACCACTTCGCCTGTGTCGACAAAGTAATAATCACAATCGGTTACGTTGTTGATCAGCAGCACCTCGATTTCCCGCTGGGTCATTTTGCTGAATATCTTCACTATCTTTTTCGGCGGCCCGATGTAAACCGGTTCAACTCCAGCTAATTTAGCTGCGGCTAAGTTATGGTGCCCGTCCATCAGGACCGTGTACTGAACACCACGAAGCACGACGGGATACACTGAAACGCGAAAAAGTTTGAAGCGAAGCGCTTTATCAACGACTTTTTTCCGATCAAGGTAACGCTGTGAACTGATTAATTTGCCCAGGATCATTCAGTCACCTCTCCAGCCCTGATCAGGCTGTTCAGCACAGCGTCAGCATGTTCCCGCGCAGCGGTGTAATCAGTGGGATGCAGCTCCCCCTCCGAGGAGACTGCTTTTAACCAACCGCGATAGGCATCAAGCCAGATTCTCTGAAGTTCATTCATCAGCAATCACCTTCACTGAGTGAGCAATACGCGCGGCGGCGGTGGTCAGGTGGTCGGGGTCGAGTTCAATGCCGATAAAGCTGAAACCGTCGAGAATGGCGGCTTTCCCGGTAGAACCAGAACCCATAAACGGATCCAGTACCGTGCCGCCCGCAGGTGTTATTAGGCGGCAGAGATAGCGCATCAGATCGCAGGGTTTAACGGTTGGGTGAGCATTACGTGCGCCAGATGTTCGCCCAGCGCCAGCACGCGGATCATTGAGACCAGCGCTTCCCTCTACGCGGCCGCCGGTCATTTCAGATGCTGTGACTGGCACAAACCTTTCCATTCCTTCATCGCGTTCTGTCTTCGTGACCTTCGCGCAGTAGAAGAATCGTGCGGCTGATCTGCTGATTTCCACTCGAGCGGCATGTTCGCGTGGCGCGTTCATATCGCCATAACAAACGCGTGCAGGCCGTGATTTTCCCGTAGTTTTCAGGTCGCCTTGTTGACCTTTTGCGTCAGGGAATGCAGCTATCACCTCTTCACTACCGTCATGAATGACGTTTGCAGGCCAGCGGCCAAGCTGCCCTGGTTGCCATTCGGCGCAGTCTGGCGCTTTATCATCTCGAACATGCGACAGAAGTGCGCCAGCGCCACCAGTTAGGGCCTCTTCCGTCGGAACGCGGGAGATATCGATGTGCAGCGCGCCGGTACCGAACTGTTCGACATTCGTCTCTACATTCCCGATCAGCGGTTTGCGAGCCATGGCGATCGGTTCATGCGCGGGCTTAAGTGCGGTACCCATCCCGGCGTTTTCACCCTGCAGATTTTTTGACTTAGGAAATCCGCTGCCGTAAATCCACATCAACTGATCGCGGATCTCAAACCCAGCATCTTCTATATTCACAACTAGGCGGTGATAGGTACGTGAGCCACCGAACGCCAGAAGGTGGCCACCGGGCTTAAGCACGCGCAGACACTCGGCCCACTGCTCAACCGTCGGAACCTGATAATCCCACTTGTGACCCATGAAGTTCAGCCCGTACGGGGGATCGGTGACTATCGAATCGACGCTGTTATCTGCCACGCCACGCAGGACATCCTCGCAACGACCAACATTCAGCTGATAGCTCATGCCTGTCCCCTTCCCTGACGTACTGCCCAAAGCAACCGATCGAACATCTGACTGATCTCTGCCAGAGTCATACGCGTCGGTTTTGCTGGTTTAGCCGGTTTTATCGGAACGCCGCCTTCAGGCCAACTGATTAACGAGTAAGTGAATTTATGGCCAGCACGGTTCACCCTGATTTCAAATCCAGATTTTTTGCCGATCGCATTGATTGCCGTTGAGGCGGCATGACGCGGAGGAACAACGCCGCTTCTCTCGATAACTTCCGCTTCAATCTCGCTGCAGGTGCGCGGGGTCCGATCACGCATAAGCTCTGCAATAACTAACTGCTGAAATGTGCTCATAGCCAGCCCTCCCGTTTTTTCCGGAGATACTCGTCATACATGATCTGCGCGGGTGTCGGGCCTGCTGGCGCTTTTGGCGCGGTCAGCATCACAACCGGTGCCGGAATCTGTTCTCCCTTTGCCAAACGTTTTGACCAGATAGTCAGCTGGTGCTGTACGGACTTGCGGACTTCGCCTTCGGTGTAGTTGTTCTGCAGCATAAGGCGGCGGACGTCGGTCACAATCCAGTACATGATCGGAGCTGACCACGGGTAAGCCGCTGGGGTGCTGTAGTCGCCGCGGCGGGCGCAATACTGGTTGAACTCTGCCATGACCTCATCGACCGACGGCAGGCCAGCAGCCTGAGCAGCGCCAGACTTACACCAACCAATGAACTTACCGCAGCTCGGCCAGAAGTCTGTTTCTTGCTGGCGGGCAACGCGCATGCCAGCCTGAACCTGTTCCAGTGTGGTCACGCCGCTTTCAACAAATGCCATGATCCACTGACGCTTTGCCGCCGCCACATCAGCCGGGGTGCTCAGTGCAGTCTGCCTGGCAGCGGGAAAAATCTGCATCAGGTTGGTGAACAGCACATCGACCAACTTCTCAGCGTCAGCGTTCACGACGCGTTGCGGTTGATCTTCTGGCATCATTTTGGCCAGCGCGGCGCCATCGCGGTTTTTAACTGCCATCATCATTTTGTTCACAGGGTGTTCTCCCATGCTTCAGGGCTGTTCCAGTGCGGTTCTGATGCCGCGCCTGCTATGACATTGCCGCTCAATTTGATTGTCAGATCGTCCCATTTCTCGCGGAGTTTCGACGGGCTAAGGATGTTCTTGCACCAGAATGGGTCTCGGTTAGCGCGGACAAACAGCTCACAGATTTGCTTGTGTGTGCGGCCATCGGCTGTACACATCAGGCGGACTTCGTTAGCCCACAGCGTCATGTCCGGTTCTTTCGGTCGGGCAATCTCGCCGTCACATTCAGCAGCCCGTTCGTACATCTGGATTATTTTTCGCCAGATGTATTCGGCAGCCTTTAAGTCGTCGGCGTCGCCCCACTTGCGTTTTTTAGCGCTGAACACCACGGCTTCTGGATGCGCAGCTAAGAAACTCTCATCAGAGCTTTCGTCGGGCTGCGTAGCAGGCGGACAAGAAGGTTTACTGATCTGTTTGTTATGATCTGTATAAAGAAAAGATTCCGCAGCTTCGCGGTTTCCAATCTTCACATCTGCGGAATGAATTTCGCGATTCTGCGGAATGGATTCCGTGACTTCGCGATTCCCATTCCGTGACTTCGCGGAATCAGAAATCTCAGGGAAAATGCGCTTAATCAGAAGTTCTTCACTGATACGGTAATGTTTTTGGGGTGTGCCGTTTACCTTACGCAAGGTTGTTTCAATGACATCAGAAAGGTGTTTTTTAATCAGCTTATCGACCAGTCGCGCGGTCTGGTCTTCGCTCAATTCGCCAATTTCTTCGCCCAGTTCCTTATGGCTTTTGTAAAACCAGCCATCTTCAAGTGTTGAGCATCCAGACCAGAAAACTAGCTGATTTAAAACGGCCGCGAGCGCGTGGCATTGCTGCTCACCCTTGAAAAACCGCAAGTACGGACGGGGTATGACAACCACATTTTTTTGACCAGATAGAGACTGGACTACATCAAAGATCCGGCTCATTCCGACACCTTCTTAAATTTTATTCCGAAGTCACGACGCGGACAGAAGCACAGGCCCAGCGGATAATCTGGCCGACGGAAAAGCACACGATGATTTGCCTGATCAACACCGACGACATGAACCAGGCGTCCACGCGAGTCGCGGCAATCCATTTCAAACGGCACTATCTGTTCGTTTTCCACCGGAACCTCCTGCAATGACTTGGGTTTCAGCGTCTGCCAAACGAGCAGCAATACCGGCCCGGCGGCACATGTTCCAATAACGCTCAACCACAGCCTTAGGCTTTGTGATGTGGTTGATGGCTTTGCCCTGCTCCCTTACTATCTGCACATACACGAACGGGCACAGTGAGACACATTGGAATTGCACTGCTGGTCGAACGCGGTTTAAACTGTTCATGCGTTAATTACTCCACACACGTTTTTAATGCGCCGACGCCTCGGGACTGCACTCCTGAGGCGTCAACCCTTTCATGCAAAGCCACCACTGACTTCACATACTCATCGCGCGCAGATAAGTGCTTGAAATGCAGCGCCATAATCTCGGCCTTCTCGTTCTGATCAATCACGCCGTCATCTGCAATAGACGTGTTGATTTGCTGATCCACCTTCCCGCTCTTTGCAGCCACCTTTACGCCCTTAATAAACAGATCAACGTGGTCCAGCTCATCGCGATTTGGGATTTCAACGAAAAAGCCACCGCGCCGCTGGGAGAAGTAATCCGCCAGGTGATTGGTGCTGCTGATGTCTTCCATCGCTTCCAGCTCGGCAATTTCGAAGAACCGGCAGCCGTTCTTTTCGTACAAATTGTTGTTGAACTGCGTTTCAGTCATGCCCAGAGCGCCAGCCATTGCTGATCGCCCGCCGGGATAGGCTTTGCACATCGCTTTAACTACTGATTTCAGGTCTACCATGATGTTTTTCCTTTGGTAGTTATGTTGCTAAGTGCTTTTGGTTAAGCTTCGATCGTCTTTTCTGCACGTTGAGGGAAAAGGATGGAGAGGTCTGGGCGAATTTCAGAAGCAGAAATTCGGCCATTTGTTGCCCTTTCTATGCGGATGGCATTTTCAGCGGATACTTTCTTTTTCCCGTGAAGCCATGCCCAGACAGATGGCTGTTTGACTTTGCAGGCCTCAGCTAATTTTTGCTGACTACCAACGATATCAATGGCGGCTTTAATAGCTTCGTTGACCATAAATTACTCCAGCTTTTATTAAACAACCTGAATAATAGCCAAAACTATGAGGCAAGTAAATAGCCCTGTCTATTTGATGAAATATAGTCTCAGCTATATGATTGAAGGATGGGAAAAATGACTTTTTCAGAAAGACTAAAACTAGCCATGGACGAAGGTGGCTTTACTCAGGGTTCGCTTGCTGAGGCTGTTGGCATGGCTCAACCTAGCATTTGGAAGTTGGTCTCAGGTGGTGCAAAGGCTTCGAAGAAAACTATTCAGATCGCAAATGTCCTTGGCGTAAGGCCAGAATGGCTATCCGATGGAGATGGCCCGATGCGTATTGGTGACGCGCCTCACAGTGCCCCCCTATTGGTTAGGGAGAAATCCGAACAGTACAGAATTGAAGACGGTTTCCGCATTGAGTTGTTGGATGTAGCGGTGAGTGCCGGGCCTGGGACGGTCAACACCAACGAATTCATAGAAGTAGTTCGTACGATCACCTATACCCCTGAAGAAGCCCGGATGATGTTCGGTAATCGTTCGGAAGAGCAGATCCGGATGATTAACGTTAAAGGTGACAGCATGTCTGGCACCATTGAACCTGGCGATCTGATCTTCGTGGATATAAGTATCCAGTCTTTTGATGGGGATGGGATTTATGCGTTTCTCTATGACGACACTGCCCACGTTAAACGCCTGCAGAAGATGAAAGATTACCTGTTGGTTCTATCAGATAACACCCGGTACCAGACGTGGGATCCGATAACTCGTGATGAAATGAACCGGGTCTTTATTTACGGTAAAGTGATAGGCAGCGTTCCTCAGACTTATCGCAGGCATGGATGATAATGCCGCGTACTTTCTTGACATGCTTACATTTGAGACTAAAACATACATAATCTGCAACTATCTTTCAGTTGCACTATGATTACCTAAGGATGTACTCTGCGTGTCCAGAAAGGAAAAACTAAAAGCAAAACTTGATTCCCTACCTAAAAACTTTACGTGGGATGAGTTGGTATCTCTGATGGGGCTTTATGAGTTTCAACTACTTAAAGCTAAGCGCGGATCTGGCAGAAAATTTTATAACAAAACGCTTGATAGGCTTGTTGCTTTCCATGAGCCACATCCTGAGAACACAATGAAGAGGTATGTTTTAGTTGAAGTTAAACTTTTGTTGGATGGGATTTAAGAAATGAACAACCTCCTTAAACATAAAGGTTACTGTGGTAGCGTCGAAGTATCCTTAGAGGATGGAACTCTCCATGGGAAACTTGAGTGCATAAATGACCTTGTCACTTATGAAGCGCAAACTGTTTCTGAACTGCAGAGTGCATTTGAAGTAGCTGTTGATGATTATTTGGAAACCTGTCAGGAAATTGGCAAGGAACCTGACCGCCCTATGAGTGGTACATTTAACATTCGCATCGGCCAAGAATTGCACAAAAAAGCATATCTTGCTGCAAGGAATGCTGGTATTTCTCTAAACGATTACGTAAAAAAAGCGATAGAAGATACTTTAGTCGATAGGAAAGAGTATCACTTTCATATAGATAGACGTTCTGAAATTACCGAATCATCCTTTGGGTTTATGAGAAAACGTGACGAAAAGTCAATTTGGAAGGGTACGTTTGAGAAAGGAAGGTCTCATTGATGCTTGACAAAATTCGATTTCGTGGATTTGATATAAAAAGCTCCTCTTTCGAAATCCAAGATCAGGAGTCCGAAGGAGGTAAGTTTAATGTCAGATTTAACGAGCACAAAGTCACTCCACAAAAAGACGAAGATGGTTATTGGCTTTTTCTCGATGTAAATCCTGTTATCACCGGACTTTCTAACGTTGGTGATGAGGTTTTATTCGAAGCTACAGTGGCTTTAACCCTTTCTTTTGAATGCGATCTTAAGGACGAGATTGACGAAAAGTTCTATGATGAAAATTCATGGTTTTTCGAGAACTTTGTTTACATAGTAACAAAAATTGCATTTGAAAACCTTCTCAAAGGTTCTATTATCGAAACCATTGTTTTACCTTGGTCACCGAAATTTTAAAAAATTAAAACCCGGCAATTGAGTCGGGTTTTCCTACCTACCCTCCAATGTTTTACCGCTATTTCCATAACCTGAAGCTGGTCGATATTCTACTATTTCCTTTCGCTATCTCCGAGTGCAACACTTCAGAAGTGGCAACTCGCTTTGTCTCCTGGCCTTCTGCCACTGAAGTGGTCAACAAAAACTACATCCCCGACTAAACGACACATCTCTTAGTACCGGCGTTCAGCCTCAGCCCCGTAATCCATAAACGTTCCCATGATTTTATCTTAAATTAGCATATCTAATGCTCAAACCAGATAGCAGAAAAATCACTCCTTAAATAAATCACCATATAAATCAATCGCGAATAACTATATCTATATTTATATATCTTAAGCTATTTACACGGAAAATACCTTGAGCTATTATCATCCCATCAACAGCGAACAGACAGGAAACCCACGCAGTAGCTGCCGATGGCGCATGAAGTATCGGATGATTCGCTGAAATGTGATTTGGAGATAGCAGCATGGATAAGGTGGATTTCGGATTAAAGCTGTACGGACTTTCCTTTGTAACCTTCTTCCTTATTGGTGTAGCGCTGAATATGTCCACCAAAAAAGAGTACCGCAAAACACTGCGGGAAGTGTGGAAGGAAGGGGCCCAGATTTGGCTTTCAATGACAGCTATTTTCCTGGTTGTCTTGGGGTTGGGTTGGTTTCTTTTCGAAGTGATTTAAGTCGGTACAGCAGCTTAATGAGGTATCAGGATGGATAAGCAAGAACCGAAAATTATTGGTTTGGGATCTTCGAATGAAGAGTTAATTGAAGAAACTGTTTCTGAAATCTTGCAAAAGCATGGACACCAAGTAGCCGCCTTTTTGGAAGGCGGCGAGATTACCAAAATTAATCTCTTATCTTCGGATTGAAAGCTTCAATTCGGTTAATAAGCAACTTGGTTGCCGAGGCAACGGCAGGATCCTTACCTTTATAAGCTTGAGCATGACGATTTAGATTTTCAATGACGTCGCTCTTTACTGTGGGTAAGGCGGTTGAAACGGAATGAAGCGCTACCGTGAATGCGTTCTCAAGAGCTTCAATCCTACGGGCTAAAGTGACTAAATTAGTCGAAGCGTTTTCCACCTTCATTTCCTTCTTGGCTGTGTGAGAACTACCAAGATAACACCGCCGCCTGAGGTGGAGAAGTGACCAGGCAGACAACGGCAAGAACGCAGCAGCTTAATGAGGTATCAGGATGGATAAGCAAAAAGTGAAAGTCATTGCTGATCAGTTACTGGAAAAGATCGAACGCTTAGAAATTGCGGCAAACAGAGGCATTAAAATTTCAGAGGATCCGAATTTTCAACATTGCCCCGGAAAATTAATTTCCCCGGAACAATGCCATTGGACGCTCAAAGATTGTGCCCTGTTTAAAAAATGGATTACCGAGTGTTTTGAATCATTCGAATTGACTGCCGTTCAGTCATGCCATAAGCCTGAATAAAAACACTTAATTCCTCCCCTTCGGTTTCATTTATGAAGGTTTCACTGCCGAGTACATGTAGAGCACCCGATATGATTTGGCCTTTCTCGACATCGTATTCACCTAACAGCTCAGCCACCGTGAATTCTCCGATTGAATCACGGATGACAATAAAACCTATTCGGTGCTCGTGATGTACAACGACTCCGCGCATAAAAGTCAGTCCTTCTTGGTTGTGTGAGAACTCCCAAGATACCACCGCCGCCTGAGGCGGAGAAGTGACCAGGCACACAACGGCAAGAACACTGGGGGTTGATGAACTCACTTACCACCAACCCAGTATGACCACAGTCCCAGTGCTCTTTCCGTTGTGGCAAGCATCAGGTGATGGTCGGGTTCCCTACCCGATTGCGGGTTCAACTCCCGCCGCCCAATCAGATCGACGTGGAACCTCGATAATTGCTGTGTGTAGTTGTCTTTCGGCGGTGGCATGACTCTTCAACCATCCAACATCAGGGGGAGCGAAGATAATGTTCTGATCATGACCACCGCCAATTTTTTCGCAGGCATAGACAAGGGCCGCTGGCACCCACCCAGCACGCCCTGTGCATTACCGGCCGCCCTTGTCTATGTGTGTGAGTAATTTCCCGCGGTGTGCGCCGCGATAATGAGGGCATGAAAATGGCTGAAAGTCGTATGACCAACGTCCCGGAGTTTCTCTCCGAACTGGACGCCGGTATTTTCGAAAACAAAATCGCCGCCGCGCTGAATACCGCCGCTCTGGGTGTTCTGAATAACGGTGGTAAAGGCAAAGTGACCATCGAGATTGATGTTTCCCGGATCAGTAATTCGATGGAAGAAAAACGCGTGATGCTGGCTCACAAATTGAAGTTCTCAGCACCTACGCCTCGCGGGAAAACCTCCGAGGAAGACACCACCGAAACCCCAATGTACGTGGGCAAAGGCGGCAAGCTGACCATCATGCAGGAAGATCAGGGCCAATTGTTCACCATCGCCGGAGATCCTGACGGCAAACTCCGTGACGCGCGATAAGCATCGTTTAACCATCCGATAAAAGGAAATTATTATGTCTCAAGTTTTAGACGCATCAGCAATCAAAGAAGTCCGGGATATGTCCCTCTCCGCCTTACTGGAAGAACGCCTGTCATCAGCTGACTGCCCTGCTGTTGCCTTGCCAGAATCAGTCCGCATTCATTCGCTGGAAAACCTGCAAGATGGCCGGTTCCGGTTCCGCGGGAAGATGGAAACCGCCAGCATTCAGGATTTCTCCCGCTACTGCAAAGATTACGCAGGCGAAGGCGTCCGCAGTTTCATCAATGCTGACAACATGGCGGCGGTGACCGTGTTTAATCTCGGCACACTGGCCGAGCCAGGCCACGCTGATAACATCGCGGTTCTTAAGCTGAAACGCACTGCGCCATTTCAGGCTTTGCTGAACATCAACGGCGATAAAAACTCACAGAAAGATCTGGCCGAGTGGTTGGAAGACTGGTCTGAATTCCTGATGGCGTTTACCGCTGACGGCGAAGTGCTGGACATCAAGAAAGCAATTGGCGGCGTACGAAAAATCACCATCGAAGCATCCAGTTCTGCGGATCATGAAGACAGTGATTTCGGCGCCAAGCGCTCAGTGATGGAAAGTGTAGAGGCAAAAAGCAAAGAAGCTATGCCTGCGGCTTTCGAATTTAAGTGCGTGCCATATGAAGGCCTTGGCGAACGCCGATTCCGTCTGCGCTACAGCGTGCTGACCGGCGGCAATGCTCCGGTGCTGGTTCTGCGGATCGTGCAGTTGGAAACAGCTGAAGAACTGATGGCCACCGAGTTCCGCGAACTACTGGAAGCCAACTTCACCGACGTTGAGGTCGAAACATTCATCGGTGAGTTCAAAGCCTGATAGCGCGGCCTTAAATGCCCTGACCCACTGGGGCATTTAGTGAATCGTTATTACTGAAATTTGATTGCCAATTCTGGCAAGGGATGCACACACGCTGAAATCTGGGAAAAGTTATTTCATGAAACTGGATATCGCATTTTTCCCAGAGTGGTAATGGGAATTACTTATTTAGGAATGCAGCCATGATTGAAACAACCCGTTCGCATTTCGTCCGGCGTGTTTTTGTGAAAAGAATGCTGAATCTGTGGTTTATCCCAGTTGAGTTTTCGCCAGCAATGCCACCAGGCGAGAAAATGCTGTGGTGGCGAGCTGGAAAATATTACGGCCGATTTCGGGTCAGTCAGTAAACCGGTGTGCAGCTGGCTATAATTAAACGTGTGGAGTGATATATGACGAGAACATTAACGCTTGATGAATGGGCTCTCGAAGAGTTTTCCGCGCCAATACCTAGCAGACCAACGCTGATGAGGTATGCGAAAAATGGAATGATATACCCCCTGCCCTTTAAAGCTGGGCGGTGCTGGCGTGTTGAAGCATCAGCGCGTTTCATTGGGATAGCTGAGAAGCCTGTGATCAACAAGGATATAGATCCACGTTTAATGAGGATTCTCGAAGATGGCACGTCCACGTAAATATAACGTGAATATTCCCGGGCTGTCGTGCTACTTGGACGCCAGAACCAATAAGGTTTACTGGCGTTACAAGCATCCAGCCACAGGTAAGTTCCACGGTTTGGGGGACAACGAAGAGGAGGCAAAAGCAATCGCAATAGATGCGAATATGCAACTCAATCAGAGGAAAATGGCAAATCTCCTGAGAGTAAGAAATGAAATTAGCCGTGAAGTGAATAAAGGTATCACTACCAATGCATGGGTTGATAAATATAGAGCGATTCAGCTAGAAAGGGTTAAGGCTGGCGAAATAAAGCCCGATACAGCGAAACTACGGGAACCTTCTTTACGAGCATTAATTTCTCATTGCGGGATAAAACCATTGTCGGAAGTAGGTGCCAGAGATATTGCTGGGATTCTCGATGTTTACATTGAAAAAGGTCAGGGAAGGATGGCGCAGATGGTGCGTTCGAATCTAAGTGATGTATTCAAAGAAGCTCAGCATGCAGGTGAAGTTCCGGCTGGTTATAACCCTGCGAAGGCAACAAAACAACCTCGGGCAAAAGTTTCACGACAGAGACTTTCATTTGATGAATGGAAAGCCATTTATTCGGCTGCATTAACGTTACCGGTGCATATTCCCAGGGCAATGCTATTGGCCTTAATTACAGGCCAACGGATAGGAGATATATCAAAGTTGAAATTTACTGATATCTGGGATGACAAACTTCATATAGTTCAGCAAAAAACCGGGGCTAAAGTAGCTATACCCCTTTCTTTGAAATGTGAGGCGTTGGGGCTGTCTCTTCAGGATGTGATAGCTGAATGCCGAGATTCTGTTTTGAGTCAGTGGATCTTGCATCATCACCGTTCACGAAGAAACTGCACCCGTGGTGGGTAGATAACTAAAAGCACACTCTCAAAAGGATTTGCAGAAGCCCGAGATAAAAGTGGTCTGCTGTGGAAGGGAGAGAATCCTCCAACATTCCATGAACAGAGATCATTGTCGGAACGCTTGTTCAGAGAGCAAGGCATAAACACGCAAGTCTTACTTGGACATAAAAATAGTCAAATGACGGAGAAGTATAACGACGACCGGGGGAAAGACTGGAAGGAAGTTGTTGTTTAATTAAGATGCCGTTTTGCAGAAGAATTTTGCAGGAGTTTTGCAGGGATGAACATTTACTCTTAAATAATAGTCAGTTAGCAGTTGATACCCATACCGAAGTCATAAGTGGTAGAAAGAGCATAGCCATCACCATTCTGATGACGAACGTCGCGGCCATTATTCGTGCCTTCACCTGCTGGTGTATAGTTAATGTCTTCGCTGTTGTTATCGCCATCATTCGCACCCTGATATTGCAGCGCAAAGTTCCAGCCTTTTACTTCACCAAAGAAGTCTGTATTACGGTAAGTCGCAACGCCATTAGTACGACCAACCATAAAGTTATCAGAGGAGGTGTAGGTATCGCCGCCGAACACTGGCAGCATATCGGTCCAGGCTTCAATGTCATACACAACGCCGTAGTTACGGCCGTAATCGAATGAACCGAAGTCAGCGAATTTCAGACCCGCAAAGCCCAGACGGGTGGCGTTGCCTGATGTACCTGTACTTTCAGAATTATTAGCCTGGACGTTGTATTCCCACTGGCCGTAACCGGTGAGTTGATCGGTAATTTGGGTTTCACCTTTAAAGCCTACACGAACATACGTTACGTCGCCGTCCTGACCTGCATCATCTGAAAATTGGTGACGTGCATCAACTTTGCCATACAGGTCCAGTTTATTGCCGTCTTTATTATATATTTCTGCGGAATGAGCTGCGCCTGCAACCAGTAATGCCGGGATAATAAGTGCCAATGCTTTTAATTTCATGATGTATTCCTTTATCATTTAATTGGATATTTGAATTTATTATATATGTATTTTCAATGAGTCAGACTCGTATTAATATTACCTACAGAGTTCCGTGGTTCTGTAGATAAATTATCGGTTTTAATTTTATTATTTATTACTAATTATTTCTGTCGGTATTATCAATATTTCGAATGAATGTTATAGTTAATTTCATATAAAATATGTATTTATAATTATGTATTTTTCTGTGGTACTTTATTTCTGGGTTGTGGAATCATCACTGCAATCCTATTTACCCTTCCTTGGTTTTACTTATATTCTTTTTTAGTCGCCGTTTTACCCCTGTTAACGGCGTTAGTATGTCGCCCCGCCTGACTGCGGGGCTTTTTTTTGCATAAAAAAACCCATAACCGGCGAAAGTTATGGGCTCAACAAATGAGAGAGAACTAAAATTTCTACGACGAGGTCAGAGAGACTTTCCACAACAACCTGCATAACAGATATCACGGTTGCGTTATCCGCAGCGGAAACACCGGCTATTCAGGGTACAGCACATAATTTCAGGAGAAGGCTTCTCTCATGGCACAGCTCGTTCCAGTAACTGAACCGCAATAAACGGATATAACGATCAGGAGCGGCGAAACCAGGCCGGATCACTGTTCCCCACATCAATACCGTAAAGACAGCCTGTGGCGAGAAAGCTTTCCAGCAGACGGGATGTATCCTGCGCCCTCTCCGCTGGTGGATGACTGACCTTGCGGTGCGTGATACGTTGCCATAGCGAACGGCGTTCAGCAGTGTGTACAGTGATTGACATACAGGCCTCCGGTTAATCGCAGCTTCAAAATCAAAGCTTTCTTTAACGCTGGTTTCAAAATCGTGGCAAACGATGCCTGCCGCGGGAATGAACGTAGTAAACCTTTTATGAACGACAAACTGAACCAACCATTTTTGCTTTCTTTATGAAGTTTTGAACTATAACTCCCGCAGCCAAACGCCTTCGCAGAACAGTTTTGCACAGGCCAGACTTTGCTGATGACGTAATGCCGGATCTGCGGGATCTTGCGCGAATTGTACCAGCATGCCGGTAAAACATTGCGCGAGCATGACGGCAGAAATTTCTTTGCGGAAAAGTTTGCTTTGCTGATTTTGCACGAGGTTTTCTGCCATCAGGTTGATCAGCAAACGCTGTGTCTCTTGCGCCAGAGGTGGCAGCAAAAACACCTGCTGCGTCAGTTCATTGTTTTCAGCGAAAAAATTCAGCAACTTGCGAAAGCAGAGCGCCATCCGGTCCAGTACCTGATTTTCGGCAACGTCAGGCGCAATCTGTAATGAACGCACCAGTGCAGTCAGGCGTTCACGGAAAAGAACAATATTATTGCTGGTCATTTCTGCATCCTTACTCTCTTACACGTATGCCATTCTAAACGACTTGCTGGCAGGAACAGCCATTTGCGTTTGACCAAATCAGAAAAAGTTAATGACCGTGCTTAACAATTGCACATTGGGAGCGGCAGGCGTAAACCAGTGGATAGCTCACGCAACGGCACCGGGTCGGGTAGACCGTGTCTTGCGCGCAGCACCTGAAGAAGATACCGAATACATAGAGGATAGTCGTATGTCTAAAAATGGAAAAGTGGCTTTAGTGACAGGTGGTGGTCAGGGGATCGGCCGCGCGATTGCACTGCGTCTGGCGAAGGATGGTTTTGCTGTGGCCGTGGTGGATTTTAATGGGGAAACAGCGAAAAAAGTTGCCGAAGAAATTAATCATGCCGGTGGTAAAGCCATTGCTCAGTTGGCGGACGTTTCAGACCGGGAGCAAGTTTTTGCTGCCGTAGAAGCGGCCACCAGGCAACTCGGTGGTTTTGACGTCATCGTTAATAATGCCGGGATTGCGCCGACGACACTGATTGAAGACATCACCCCGGAAATCGTCGATAAAGTTTATAATATCAACGTGAAAGGTGTCATTTGGGGCATTCAGGCGGCGGTCAAAGCGTTCAAGTCACAAGGGCATGGCGGCAAAATTATTAATGCGTCATCACAGGCCGGGCATGTGGGTAACCCTGAACTGGCGATCTACAGTTCGAGTAAATTTGCGGTGCGCGGGCTGACACAAACTGCAGCGCGTGACCTGGCCTCGCTGGGTATTACTGTCAATGCCTACTGTCCTGGGATTGTGAAAACGCCGATGTGGGAAGAAATAGACCGTCAGGTGTCAGCGGCAGCCGGAAAACCGGCGGGCTATGGTACACAAGAATTCGCCAAGAATATTACGCTGAAACGCCTTTCTGAGCCGGAAGATGTCGCGGCTTGCGTTTCTTATCTGGCCGGGCCGGATTCTGATTACATGACGGGTCAGGCTTTGCTGATCGACGGCGGTATGGTGTTCAACTGATCCCCTTTCCCGCCCGTCAGGCCTCTCATAATGAGGGGCTTTTTTCTACCTGATCACTGTGTGGCCAGCGGAATATAGTATTCGCAGGTCACGCCTTTGAGCGCAGATTCACGCGAGTACTTCTCAAGGTCCGGTTGCATAATAAATTCAAGACCCAGCGTAGGCAAAAACACAGAATACAGATAAAGAATAAAATCGTTCAACCGGCTAAGATCGTACGGATAGTTGATCTTCAGATAACGGCTGGCCGGAACCAGGATGTTGTGGCTATCGCTGGTGTGTACCTGATGCGCCACGGTGTAATCCATCTGCAACGCATTCGCCACTTCATCATTCGTATCAGGCCGGCAGTCCGACAATCCCCAGACCGGTGCCCGCAGAGATTCCGGTGTTTCCAGATAACGCAGCAACTCCGCGCGGTGAACGTGATTCTTACTGTTGAATAAGGCTTCAATGGGGTAAGAATGCGAGATCGTCTCCCCTTCAAACGCCATCACCGGTAACTCGACGATTTCATATTCCGGCTGCGGAAACTCATCGACGGTAAGCGGCGCGGTGATCCCGTTCATGGTCCATGATGCATTGCGTCGATACGTACCGGGAGTTTCGGCGAAATTCTTCTTGAACGATCGGGTGAACGTTTGCTGCGAATCGTAGGAATAGTACAACGAAATATCGAGTATGGGCATATTGGTCAGACGCAACGCGATAGCGGCCATCGTGAGACGGCGGTCACGAATGTATTTACCTAGTGCGTAACCCGTTTTACTTTTAAACAAACGCTGAAGATACCATGGTGAATAGCCGGTTTTTTTTGAGGCTTTTTCCATGGTCAGACGATCACTTAAGTTGACTTCGATCCAGTAGAGTAACTCTTTGATCAAATCATCATGAAAATCAGGTTTTTGTTCGCTTTGCAAAATGAACTCCCTGTGCTGCAATAAAGTCGCGTGATTAGAACGCGACAGATTTTGAAATCATATGCACTACAATGGCATCCGCGCTCTGGCTAACGTTTTTTAGACATCAGAGGTTTCCTCACATACCGTTCGGCAGGCGTAAAGCTCATTTTCGATGGCGCGGTTAAGATTGTATTCTGCACAGTCTGCGCTCAGCCCGAGCGTTTCCAGGCGTGACATGGCATCCATGCTGCTTTACACAGATAAGCCACAGGAGTAACCGAAGAAAAGTAGATAGCTGAGGATAATGCCAAGACTTGAACGGATGTTCAAGTTATTTGAGAACGCTCATTCACCTGTGAATTTATATAGGTAAATGACTTGCAATCTCCTGTAAAAGCATACCCGCCGAGGCAGGCAGAAAAGTGAATATGAGAAATATTATCTGGCGGAACAGGTAAAACTGGAGGCCATTTTTGTGTCACCCTGTCCGTTGTATCGTGGGAATAACGGATAATCACACAACGGCATTTCGCGCCCGGCAGTTGCTTTGTTTGTATCAATCATCACTTGCTGACCCGGATCTATCCCATGAACAACCCATTTATCCAGGACTCCTAATGAATCCCAACTCACCCGATATGTCCCGCTGCTGTGCGTGAAACCCGGTGCCAGGTAGAAACGGGCAAACTGATGAAGTTCTTGCTCACCAAATTCAGCTTTCAGCTTCTCGTAATACGCTACGGTGTTTCCTGGCGGAACAGCCATATCCGCCGTGCCATGCATCAGTAAAAGTTTGCCTCCATGCTGCACAAAAGTGTGAATATCAGCACTATCATTATCGATTTGTGCCGCCAGTTCTTTCAGCCTCGTCTCATGGGCTGCGGGATTAAACTGAAGAGAGTCGTAATTTGCATCTCGCATCACTTCGTAGCGGACAGCTTGATCGCCCATCATGTAAGGGAATGAAATAATGATATTACTGGCTTCTGGTTTTGGCTTGTTTGCACCTGAACCAAAAACACTGACCAACGCAGAAGCGTCTGCACCACGTAAAATTGGCCATGGGGCAAAGTGATCGCCAGTTAGCAGGTTGACACCCAGAGGCACTGGTTTATTAAGCATCTGGACCAGCGCGATTTGCGTATCTGAAAGGCAGTTGGCGCCCATATCTTTCCCATCCGGGCAGCGCAGATGAGCCAGTTTAAATGTCGAACTGCAGGCATCCGGATTGGCGACTACACCATCAGCCAGACCATCCAGTTTGTCACAGGCACCAGTAACGGCATTGGCAATCAGTGCGGCTTTGGCCGGCGAAATCCACGCGCCCGGCGTGTTGTAGATTGCCTTCCCGATGCTGATCCCGGCCATGTGCAGTTCAACGACGTTATACACCGGATGAATGGCAATCGCGCCGTCATAGTCAAGCGGGAAGCGCTGGATCGCCGCAAGCGCTTCGTGGCCACCTTGCGAATTACCCTGAAAATACATGTGAGCAGGTTTTCGACCATAAGCCTGTTGGATCAAGGCAACGGCCACATCGTGTGTTTTCTTGATTTGCGCACCGGCAAAGTTATCCCAGGCTTCCCCGTTAAGGGTAAAGGAAGCATCGGATACTCCGCCCTGATGGCCTGAATCACTGCCAAACGTGGCATAACCTTGCTTTATTGCGCCAGGTGTTGCTGCCGGCGCCAGACGTGCTGTATCAGCGTCTTTAATCGCGCCGTCAAAACCACTGCCACCCAGTTGCAGGGCTTTACCATTCCACTCAAGCGGCAGGTAAAGCTGAAAATTAATATCGGGCGCATTGAGATCGACCGGCCTGATCTGCCCTTCAATCTTGCAATGTTGATTACCCGGATGGCCCGCCATTGCCACTGTGGTGACCCGCGCCCCCCTTGTCGGAAGCCCGATTGCGTCTGCATTGATATGCACATTTTTTAAGGCGACGCACTGTGCTTCGGTGAGGCCTTTTTCAGGGGCAGCTAAAACAGTAGCGGTGAACAGCACAAGCGAGCAGAGGCAGAAGGGAGCTTTCATCAGACAACGTTCATTCCGGCGGCTAAGTAGCGGCAGTTTGTCATTAAATGACCTGTGAAAGAAGCCTTTTGACTATTGAGTGTTTAAAAAAATGGTCACATTATGCATTAATTATATATCTGATGAATATTAATCTCTCGGAAAATTACCGACATCATTAAGTTTATAAACATATTAATAATGAATATCTTAAAATAAAGCAAGGCAGGCCAATATTAAAAATGCGCAGTGATGGGTATTTATTTGCCTGTTATTGATGTTAAGCGTATATTCGCGTTTGCCTGAATTTAAAATGACGGCCTATATACATAATCATCTATTTTAAAAAGGAATTTATATGAAAAACTTATTTAAGTTAGCTCTCCTCGCTTCGGTAGTTACGACACTTTCAGGCTGTACCGGTAGCGTTTTTAATAAAGAGAAAAATTGTGACTATACTTATTTGCTGCACCCTGCGATTTCAATTTCTAAAATGATCGGGGGTTGTGGTCCGGCAGAGAAATAAGTAGCGGGTTTTGTCATGCCGGACCTTTGTGTCCGGCATTTGCTATTCTGCAACGCCTGAATTCATAATTTTTACCGTTCCCCCCCTTTTTTCATTACCAAGCCATAAGATCATACGAGCCCAACTTTAGTTACAACATACATATGCCAGATAAATCAAAAACACCAAAAACTTAACCAAAAGTGTCTTCTGTATTTCTTCAGGACGAACGTGTCTTAGATTTATTGACCAGCCTCCATCCGCACGGATAAAAAAATGGCCGCATAAGCGACCATTAGCCTCTTTCAGAAATAGAGAATTTACCGCTTACGCCACAGTGTAACTTCCGCTACGGTATGCTGGAATTTCCTCGCCGTTTCACGGATCACAAACGGAACATCTGTCGGTTTCCTAACCTCTTCAAATTCATTCGCCAGCAAACGTTTCAACGCCTGATGCGTCGTAACAGCTTCACCATTTTCCCGGAACCCGCCCAGCCAGTGCTCTTTCGGTGTAAACTCTTCGAGCCAGGTGTAAGGTGAAGAAAGCATGAGTAAGCCGCCAGAACGAATCATTGGCGTAATATCTGTCAGAAAACGTGCAGGTTCACGCAGTCGATCCAGCAAATTAGCAGCCAGGACCAGATCATATAATTCCGCCTGCGGCTTCAGGTTACAGGCATCACCCTGCACAAAATTCACCCGCACTGTCTGCTCTGCTGAGATATTGACATCAGCGAGCGAAGCCTGGCAATAATCCACCAGTTCGCCCTCCTCCGGGATTACATACCGACAGGCTTCACCGCGTGCCAGAGCCAGAGCGACATCAATAAATCGCGCGGAATAATCCATTCCAACCACAGAGTCGAAATGACGCGCAAGTTCAAAACTGGCACGCCCCGTAGCACACCCGATATCCAGCGCCCTGCCACGATTAACTGTATTTTCAACTGCAATATCAACCAGTTGAACCGCATAATTCGTTACGTCGAAATGACGCGGACCGTACTGGAAATCAAGATACTGCGCCACCAGCCCGTCAGTTTCATAAGGATTCACTTTCACCACTTCCTGATGGCTGGAAATCACATAGCGGAAACCGGCATGCTGGAAAAAGTGGCGACGGAAAGCATAACGCGAAGATTTTAGCGCTTCATTGCCCGTTGAAATCCAGCTTCCGCCTTTGATCATGGAATGTTTACCATCGAATGTTGGCGTCGAAAAATCATCATATAAAGGATGAACACGAAAACCGTCAAATCCACTGATCGGCGTAGACGCCCATTGCCAGACATTCCCCACAACATCAGAAAAATCACCTTGTTCGAAATGATCAACCGGACAGGATGATGCCCACCATGCGAGGTTGATATTTCCCGGTGCTGTTTCCCAGTCTGGCTGATCACCCTGCACCTGATTACGCAGAATCATCCATTCAGCTTCGGTCGGCAACTGTACTGATTCACCGGTCTGCGCCGCTTTCCAGCGACAGAATGCTGCCGCTTCCAGTTGATTAACTTCAGCAGGCCAGTCCCATGGCATCGGTACTTCTTCAGTCATCAGGCGAAGTTTCAGCCGTTCAGGTTCGCGGGGCGAACCCACCCAGAAAGTGGGCATTTCAGCCCGCGCAAAATCCCGCCAGCCAAGCCCTTCCTCATCCCACCACTGGGCATCGTGATAGCCGTCCGCCTGTATAAAAGTATAAAATTCAGCGTTACTGACCAGCATCTTACTGGCACTAAATGCCTGAATTTTCTGTTGAGATGTGCCGTATTCGTTATCCCAGCCGTAGGTATCATCCTGCTTACCCAACGTGACAATGTCACCTTTCACCGCCAGCATAGTGTTATCAGGTACGCTGTTGCGGTCATGACGGGCGATTCCACACACCGGCCAGTGAGATTGTGGCTTAACCCATTCCACCGGCAACTGACGGATCAATACACTGGATGTTTCCAGATGAATGCGCTCATGTTCAATGCCCATCAGAATCACCCAGGCAGGGCTGTCCCATCCGATGGGTAAACTCAGCGCCATGGTGTCAATAATACCGAGCACTTCTTCACGTACTTTGTCGCGGTATTGACGCAAGTTAACAACAGATGGCCAGTTATAGTTCTGATCGTCGAGATCATCCCAGCTCATTTCATCCACACCGATCGCCAGCATCGCTTCGATGTGTGAATCAACACGTTGAGGAATCAGCCCCGCAGCCATCAGCTTATTAATATAAAAAGTGGCGGTATGACCGAAATAAAAAATCAGCGGGTGGCGAAGCGAAATTGCCTTATTGAAATAGGCTCTTTCATCAGCGAGACAATCAAACAGGCTCTCGTACAGCTCCCAGGTTTGAATGAAATAATCGCGAATTTCCTGACGTTTTTCTTCCGCTGTTCCGGTGCTTAGCAAAATGGTCTGCGTCGGTTCTGGCAACCCGATAGCCTTGTTTTGTGTTGAAAGCATTATTAGTCCTCTGTCTTCTTGCGTTGCCAAATCAATACACAATTGTAGCAGGTCACATCTTTGGCTTATTCCCGGTCTGGTTTTTACCGGCTTTATATTCTCAATCGTCAGACATTAACATAACCTTAAAATCGGGCCTATGCTCGCTATCTCTCCATAAACAACAGCGAACTTTCACGAACATGCAGAGATTCGCCCTCAAAATGATGACGTAAATCGTAGTAATCTGGTGCATCAATGATGCCCTGAATATTGTCAGAAAATGCTTCCAGCGCCTGTTTCATCTGCGGCAGATAATCGTGAGTGTCATAAACACGGTCGATCCCCTCAAGCGAATGATTCATAATTTTACGCGCAACATCGTTCGGCACATTCAGGGAGGATAACTTGGAACGCGCCGTACGGCGTAAATCGCGGGTGGTAAAAGCATCAATCCCCGGCCCCCGTTCCGCACGTAGCAGGCGCCGTATAACCTGTGTCACCGCACCGCGTGATAACGGTCTTTGTGCATCGAGCGGTGAAGGCACCAGCCAGGGACTGTGTTTCGGACTGGCTGATAGAAGAGCATTGATGCAGGTGATCATTAATGGCGTCAGCGGCAGGCTGTGATCACGGGCCGATTTATTTCGCGTACCCTGTCGCCAGATGCCGATCTGCAAATGGAACTCATCTTTTCTGGCGCGCACCACTTCATCTGGTCGTCGTGCAGTCAGCAGGCACAACCGCAATGCCCAGCGACATTGTTCAGAAATATCCCATAAATCAAGGCTATGCCAGAAAACCCAGATTTCAGCATCGGTTAACGTTCGTTCGCGTGGCGGGGTATTCCGACCGCCGACGTCGCGGCGCTTCATGGTACTTAGTGGCGAATGTGCCAGATATCCCTGGGTTTCTGCCCAGCCAAAAAATTGCTTACAAAGCGCGAATACCCGTTTTGCTTCTGAAACTTTCCCGTCCGCCAGCAGTACATTAAACAAACGGTTCAGTCGTAAACGGGTGATTTTATTCAGAGGCACTTCGCCGATCACTGGCAACACATGTTTCATCAGGGATGAAACAGCAATTTCTGGCCGACGTCGTGTCAGGATCAGTGAAAGCCGGATCCAGATATTGATCACCTGCCCGACCGTCGCATTGCCCTCCTCATCAAAATCATCCAGTTTGGCAAGCGGTGTCATTTTCACATTCTGCAGATAAGCCAAAACATGCTGACCAACATTTCCGGCAGCAAAATCTCCTTCGACTATTGTTACGGATCCGATCTTACTCATCTGCCCAATTCACCTCAAAAATCACAGGCCGGAGTTATAACAAGCCTGAGGATCTTAGGCAAAAGGTTTATGACTCCAGACCTATTAAGTCTGGAGTCACACAGATCACTAATAACGAAAAATAGAGCGATTATGAAGGGGAATTATGGTGAGCCAGCCGTTGTATGTTGTTCATAAAATCAACAGACATAATGATATAACGCATATTTTTTACTCATATCTTCGTTATACGTTATGGATTGGCGAAAAAACCGACGTTTTCACCCGTATGCATTCGCCCTAATAACGATTGTCGTCATAAATAACGTCATGTTTCCCTAAAGAAAATTTTGCTTATGCCGAAATGTTAATAGTTAAGGATCCTTAATCTCACTTAAACCGCAGTCTGGCCATGGAAATGTCACTATGCGCAATAATCAGCCAATATCACAACGGGAATATCAATACCCTGACGACGCAACATTGATGTCAACGACAGATGCCGAAAGCCGTATTACCTACGCAAACGATGCATTTATAGAAGTTAGCGGTTTTGCCAGTGAAGATATTATCGGGCAGCCTCACAATGTTGTGCGCCATCCCGATATGCCTCCTTCGGCATTCAAAGATATGTGGGCTACATTACAACAGGGTTTCCCCTGGACAGCACTGGTGAAAAATCGCCGCAGCAATGGCGATCATTATTGGGTTCGTGCCAACGTCGTACCGATCATTCGTGGTGGTAAAACCAAAGGTTACCTTTCTGTCCGCACCAAACCGACTACTGCAGAGATTAATGCGACCCAGGCGCTTTATGACAAAATGAATCGCGGCGAACTGAACAACCGCCGCTTGCATCGGGGGTTGTTGATCCGTACCGGCATTACCCGCAGTTTTTCTATTTTAAAAACGCTTTCTGTGCGCTGGCGGATCCGCAACGGTTTGCTGGTTTTACTCGTCCTTAACTCACTCGTCATTTCTGCGCTGACTGCCCTGCCCGTGATACAGATGAATACCGCATTGGCACTCAATGCATTTTTCATTCTGTTGCTGAATTTCTGGATGGAATGGCAGATTACCCGCCCGGTCGAACAGCTTTGCAGTCAGACCTTGCGCGTTGCCAGCGGCGCGAGTCATACGATCACGCCAATGGAGCGGGTCGATGAAATTGGTATGACGTTACGATCTGTTGGCCAGCTCGGATTGATTTGCCGTTGGATGGTGGATGATGTCAACGATCAGGCGCACAAAGTCCGCACGGCCAGTGAGTCACTGGCGAATGGTAATGAAGCCCTGAGTCAACGTACTGAACAAACTGCCGCTAACGTTGGACAAACTGCTGCAGCAATGAATGAGATGAGCACGACAGTTGAAAGCAACACACAGACGGCAGCCGAAGCCGACAAACTTTCACTGATAGCAAGTGCGGCGGCAGAAAAAGGCAGCAATGCTATGCAGGAAGTTGTCGGCACTATGCAGGAAATCACCGGCAGTTCGCGACAAATTGCCACCATCACCAATGTTATTGATGGCATCGCTTTCCAGACGAACATTCTGGCGCTCAATGCCGCTGTTGAAGCGGCACGCGCGGGTGAACAAGGCAAAGGCTTCGCCGTGGTTGCCGGAGAAGTGCGCAGCCTGGCGCAACGAAGTGCCAGCGCAGCCAGCGAAATCAAACGCCTGATCGACAGCAGTGTGGAAACGGTAGTGTCGGGATCGAAGCAAGTTGATCAGGCAGGGAAAACGATGGCCGACATCGTCTCTCAGGTGCGAAATGTGACGTCACTCATCGGGCAAATCCGAAGCGCCACTGGCGAACAAAATCAGGGATTACTGGATATTGCCAAAGCCATTGAAGAACTGGACCGCATCACACATCAAAATTCAATTCAGGTTCAGGAAGGTGCCAATGCTTCTTCAGGTCTGAAGCAACAGGCCGACCGTCTGGTTGAAGCCGTGGGGGTGTTCCGGTAACGTTATTCAGTAAAATAGAGGCGGCTAATCACCGCATCTATTTCAATAAGTTATGTCGTTACAACGAGCAGATTACACTGTTGCCAATCTGAACGCTGATACTGAGCGGGTCAGATGAAGAACCTGTTCTTCCAGCGAGGCCGCTGCGGCAGCCGATTCCTGAACCAGCGCTGCGTTTTGTTGCGTCACGCCATCAATTTCTGTCACCGCCTGTTCAATCTGGCTAATCCCGCGGCTTTGTTCATCAGAGGCTATCGAGATATGTTCCATTAATATATTAATCTGAGTGACAGAGGAAATGATCGCTGAAATGGAATCGCCGGTGCGCGAGACCTCATCCGACCCTTCGCGAATATTCGCCACCGATTCAGAAATCAGACTTTCGATTTCTTTTGCTGCCATGGCGCTGCGCTGCGCCAGACTGCGCACTTCACTGGCCACCACTGCAAATCCACGGCCCTGCTCACCCGCGCGTGCCGCTTCAACCGCGGCATTGAGCGCCAGAATGTTTGTCTGGAAAGCGATACTATTGATCACACCTGTAATATCTTCGATTTTTTTCGAACTGCTGTTAATACGCCCCATCGTACCAATCACGTCCTGAGCGACTTTCTCGCCTGCGCGCGCGTTTTGGACAGCTTCACGTGTCAGACTGCTTGCCCGGGAGACATTTTCGGTATTTTGTTTTACCGTCGCACCAAGTTCTTCCATGCTGGCGGCGGTTTGTGTCAGCGCTGCGGCCTGTTGTTCAGTGCGGGAAGCCAGATCAATATTACCTGCGGAGATTTCCTGCGATGCATGCGCCACTGTATGGCTGGTGTCGCGTACCTGCCTTATAATTCTGGTCAGCGACTGGCGCATATGTTCTATCGACTGCATCAACTCTTCAATCTCACTGCGGGATTTGGCTTTCACCGGTACTGGCGTATCGAGATAACCTTCAGCAATCTGACGGCAGTGATCGCGAGAACTCAGCAGCGGCATCAGAACAAAGCGCTTCATTAACACCAGAACACTGATAATGATGATCAGAAATAACAAACCAAAACCGACCGTCAACCCGATACCAAATTTGAAATGACTTTGTGCAACATTATTAAGATTTTTTGCGTACTGTTCATGGAGGGCCAACACTTTATCCAACACGATTTCATACTGACGATCGAGTTTCACCACCGCAGGGATCCGGGCTTTGAACGCTGCCTGATCACCGGACTTTGCAGCGTCAATCAAGGGCTGGATACCGTTCTGGCGATAGTCCTGGTATGTATTGCGGTATTCATCGGCCAGTTCACTTTCACCAGGCAATTTCGGCACATCAAGATACGTCTGAAACGCCGCATCGGCTTTACCGATGACCTCAGTGACTCCGTCCAGAGCAGATTTTGACTGCTGACCGTCGCCATTTTCAATTTCTTTCATATATTCCATCACGCGAACACGCGAGGTTCGGCTGTGGTTAATGGGGTCGATAATAGAAAGCACCACGCGGATTTCCTTGTTCACATCATCCAGTGAATGATTACTCCGGGTGAGCAGCCAAACATTCGAAAGCATACTGGTGAAAAAGAGTGCGAAAAGAATAACAAGAACAAGCAAAGACGACTTTTTAAGCGACATCGGGAGATTCTCAAAATAAAGCGGGAATCTGTTTATCGGCATTCCTGTTCAAATGTTTAATATTTCCAGCGCACTATCTGCAATTTGTGGCACGATGATCGATCGTAGGAGAAATTTCCGAACATGTTTTAAAGACGTTTACTGCAGTCAAAACACCTGTGAGTAATCTGAGTGTTTTCCAAAAAATGTTGTTAACACTTATATTAAAGATATAAATATGACCTCATGCAGGATACTTACCCCCCTGCTTATCGTTATTAATACAACTAACCCCCACTAAAAATGAAAAATTTTCATGAAGCTATTTTTAAAAATTCATTGTAAACATTACTATCGTGAATACTATTATTGTTTTTATAGAGAAATGATTATGAATTAAATACGATTCTGAGTTAAGTTGAATGGTTTTAATGAAGCGGTTTAAAAGAATAGTTAATTTATTTTTTGTCACTTTTTACTTGAAACTGCAGACCCTCATAAGATTTAACTTAAGTCACACCCGCATTCTATAAGGCCTGCTGCAAGTTTGGATAAAACTCATATATATCAATGAACATAAGCGAGTGTGTCACGCCGCATCAATAGAAATGTTTTGTTACACCATTTAAATGTCAATGCTGCGTAATATTTACCTAAAATGTCGCCGCAGGTATTTACCTGCAATATTATTTTCAGAAAAATTCAAAACACACTGCGAAATGTTTCTCATAAATATTTTGAATCGCTTGTGACCCTGAATTATTCCGACGTTTTCCTCGGAAAAGGATGTAGTTTTGGCAGGGTTGCCAATATCATATTTTAAGAATCATTGGCAGCGTTTATCACTCTATAAGTAAGGGATAAGCATGTCTAATAGCTTCCAGAATGAAATTCCGAAAGCGCGCGTTAACATAAAACTTGATCTACACACTGGCGGCGCACAGAAGAAAGTCGAATTATCGTTAAAATTGATGGTAATGGGTGATTACAGTAATGGAAAAGAGAACCGTCCGTTATCTGAACGCGAAAAAGTTAACATTAATAAGAATAACTTTAACAGCGTACTGGCTGAATTCAGCCCTTCACTGAACCTGACTGTGGAAAATACGCTAACAGGTGATCGCAGCGAAGAAAATATCTCTCTCAATTTCAATGAAATGAAAGATTTTGAGCCAGAACAGGTTGCCCGTCAGATCCCCCAACTGCGCGCGATGCTGGCAATGCGTAACTTATTACGTGACCTCAAATCCAATCTGCTCGACAACGTCACCTTCCGTAAAGAGCTCGAAGCCATTCTAAAAGATCCTGCGCTGAGCAATGAACTGCGCACTGAACTTAATGCCCTGGCGCCAAAGGCGTAATTGCCTCCACTTAATGGATTAATGCGAGATAATGCTCATGTCAGTCAACACTGAAAACTCTTCTTCCAGCCAGACAACGGTTCTGGAGCGCCCTGAAGCCGGTACGGTATACGCTTCCCTGTTTGATAAAATCAACCTGACGCCTGTGTCCTCACTGGGTGACCTGAACGATTTTCAGGATACGTCTGCGCTGGCCGATGTCACCGCCGATCAGCGTGTTACCGCGGCTGTTCAGGTCTTCCTTGAGCGCCTTAAGTTGTCAGGCCAAACCGTTGAACGGCTGGACAAAACCCTGCTCGATCATCATATCGCCGAACTCGACAGCCAGATCAGCCGTCAGTTAGATGTGGTCATGCATCACCCGGAATTTCAGCGTATTGAATCCGGCTGGCGTGGCCTGAAGTTCCTGGTTGATCGTACTGATTTCCGCCAGAACGTAAAAATCGAAGTGCTGGATGTATCTAAAGACGACCTGCGTCAGGACTTCGAAGATTGTCCTGAGATCATCCAGAGCGGCCTGTACCGTCATACCTACATTCAGGAATATGACACACCGGGCGGCGAGCCAATCGGTTCTGTGATTTCCAACTACGAGTTTGACGCGTCGGCGCAAGATGTCGCCCTGCTGCGTAACATTTCTAAAGTATCTGCCGCTGCGCATATGCCATTCGTCGGTGCGGTCGGCCCTAAATTCTTCCTGAAAGATTCCATGGAAGAAGTGGCGGCGATTAAAGATATCGGCAACTACTTTGACCGTGCGGAATACATCAAGTGGAAATCCTTCCGCGATTCTGACGATTCCCGCTATATCGGTCTGACCATGCCGCGCGTACTCGGTCGCCTGCCGTATGGTCCGGATACCGTTCCTGTTCGCAGCTTCAACTACGTTGAAGAAGTGAAAGGTCCGGATCACGAGAAATATCTTTGGACAAACGCGGCGTTCGCCTTTGCGGCCAACATGGTGAAAAGCTTCATCAAAAATGGCTGGTGTGTGCAAATCCGCGGCCCGCAGGCGGGCGGTGCAGTGACTGATCTGCCGATCCATCTGTACGATCTCGGCACCGGCAATCAGGTGAAAATCCCGTCAGAAGTGATGATCCCTGAAACCCGCGAATTTGAATTTGCCAATCTGGGCTTTATCCCGCTGTCTTACTACAAAAACCGCGATTATTCCTGCTTCTTCTCCGCGAACTCTGCGCAGAAACCGGCGCTGTACGATACTGCCAATGCCACCGCAAACAGCCGCATCAATGCGCGCCTGCCTTACATCTTCCTGCTTTCACGCATCGCACACTACCTGAAGCTGATTCAGCGGGAAAATATCGGCACCACCAAAGACCGTCGTCTGCTGGAACTGGAGCTGAACACCTGGATCCGCACGCTGGTGACTGAAATGACCGATCCGGGCGATGACCTGCAAGCCTCTCACCCGCTGCGTGACGCCAAAGTGACCGTTGAAGACATCGAAGACAACCCTGGCTTCTTCCGTGTGAAACTCTACGCCGTGCCGCACTTCCAGGTGGAAGGTATGGACGTGAATCTTTCACTGGTTTCTCAGATGCCTAAAGCTAAGGCATAAGCGGAGAAACGATGAAAATTTATCGCCCATTATGGAGCGACGGGGCCTTTTTGGCCCCGCAACAGTTCCAGCAACAAGCCCGTTGGGATGCTTTTGTGTCTGACAGGGTTGCTCATATGGCTCTGGCAAATCCCTGGGGAGTGATTGATGCAACATTCGACATCGGCTCATTAGCCCTTTCCAGGTTGAATGCTTTACGCCTGAAGGTTCGTTTTCCTGATGGGACGCTGATTGATACCGAGCTGGCGGATAATTTGCCTCCAGCTTGCGATTTATCTGCAATTTCTGACCGGGACAGCGTTGATGTCGTGCTGGCATTACCTCTGCTTTCAGCCAATGGCGGCAATCTGGATGACGGTCAGGACAGTGAACGTCCACGTCGTTGGCAGCAGGAATGGGTCACCGTGCAGGAGTTATCAGGGCATGAACGGACAGAACTGGCTATTCAGCGTTATGCGATAACGCTCCGTTTTGCCCATCAGGAAAACAGCGCGTATCTGACCTGCCCTGTTGTACGTCTTGTGCGTAATGCACAAGGCCAATGGACACCGGATGCAGAGTTCATTCCGCCAATGCTCTCGTTGTCGTCCTCTCCGGCAGTCCTGACGGAACTCGGTGATTTAATTCACCGCCTTCAGGCCCGCCGTCGACGCCTGATGGCGATGCGCCGCGAAAGCAATGAGCGAATGGCCGACTTTGCAGTAGCCGACGTATCGTTGTTCTGGTTACTGAACGCACTGAACAGTGCCGAACCTGTGCTGATGGAGCTTTATCAGTCCCCTGCCCGCCATCCTGAACTGTTCTATCGTGAACTGGTGCGTCTGGCGGGCAGTCTGCTGACGTTTTCCCTCGAGCATAAGGCAGAAGATATTCCTCTGTATCAGCATAATGCGCCGGAAAACGTTTTCCCTCCGCTGTTTACCCTGCTGGATGCCCTGCTCGAAGCCAGTCTGCCATCACGTATGGTCGCGATTGAACTGACGCATGAAGGCCAGTTCTGGACCGGATCGCTGCATGATTCCCGTCTGCGCGACGGCGCTGATTTCTATCTTTCCGTGCGCTCATCCATTCCAAACCACCTGCTGCAAACTCAGTTCCCGCTGCTCTGCAAAGCAGGGAGTTTTGAGGATGTTTCTGACGTGGTCAACGTGGCATTGAATGGTGTCGTAATGAAGGCGCTGTCTCATGTACCGGCCGCTATCCCGTTGCGCCTTGAAAACCAATATTTTGCATTGGACCTGAACAGTGCTGCCGCCCAGGCAATGCTGGATGCTGGAAACTGCGCTTTCTATACCCCAGGTTCACTGGGTGAAATCAAACTTGAACTATTTGCGGTGTTGCGCTCATGAGCAAGATAAATGGATCAATTGTTGATGAAGTTTTTTATCCCTGCTGGTTGATGGTCAGCCAGTTGCGTAACGGCCAGAAAATCGAAGATGGTGAGGCTCTTTACCGCCGCGCCTGCGACTGGATTGATGGCGCGAGAGAATCCTTATCACGCGCAGGATTCAGCGAATCTAGTTGCGACCACATGCTTTATACGCAATGTGCCTTATTAGATGAAAGTGTACTTAACCGCCAGGAACCAGATAGCGGAAACACCAAATGGCTTAAAGACCCACTTCAGGCACGCTACTTCAATACTCTGAATGCCGGGGAAGAGTTATGGGAACGTATTCGCAAGGTGCTCCATGAACCTGCTCCTGATATTGCGGTGCTCACCTGCTTTTACCGTGCGCTGACGTTGGGTTTCTCTGGCCGTTATCGCGAACAAGGGGATGAGCGCAGAGAAGATGTGGTTCGCAAGCTAAATCAGTTAGTTCCGCCTTTCGCCTCGGCTCAGGAAATGCCCATTGTTTCACGTTCGCTGCGATTGCGCTCCGGACGCAGAACCTACTGGTTTTCATGGGTTGCAGGCATCGTGATTCTGATTGCGCTCTGGTTCGTCCTAAATACGCAATTGACACGTATGGTCTCTCAGTTGACAGGGAACCACTGACGGATGCGCGGATTAACACAGCTAATACTGCTGCTTCTGGCGACCTGTTTGTCCTTATGGCTGATTCTCGGCTTCTGGCCGCTCGGCACAGGAAGCCGTATGGCACTGAGCATGCTGGTGGTCATCATTAGTGGTGCTACGGGCTATATTCAGTGGCGTAAAAATCACCGTAATGAAATTGCATATGCACATATTTCGGACGCTGTTCTTCCGCCTGAGGATTTTCAGGGCGCTGTTGTGCTGGTTTGTGGCGACAGTGCTCCGCTGTTCTCCGACTCGGTCCCTTTCCGTGAAACAGGTCAGGGCTGGTATCTGCCGGTCACTTTTCCAGAGCACTTGCCTTTGTTGGCACAGCATCTCGCGGCAGAACGCCCGGCGCTAATCGCCCAGATCTCCATTCTTCTGGCCATAGTCCCCGAGCAACATCAGGATAAGGACGACTTCGCACAAAAACTCCATGTCTGGCACCGTGCCATTGTGCAATGCAAAAACTGGCTGGCTGGAATTCCCCCCGTCTGGGTCAGCACCTGGCTATCTCCGCCTGTGGTAACAGACACCCTGGCTGAGCGGTGGTTTACCATCATTCCGGGAAATAAAAACGTTCAGGTTCATGAAGCAGGGGCAGGCGTCATACCGCTGATGGATTGGAGCCAGCAACTGGATATCAGAAACACTCAGGAAAGGTTGAGCACGGTCTTCTGGATAGAAAGCCTGCTGCCCTGGCTTGAAACTCACGTCTGCAGCATTCTGACGCGTCAGCAAAGCGATGTCCCCTCGCTGACCCCTTGCGCATGGGGTGCTTGTTTTACGCCCGTCGCCGGGAGTCTGGACAATCTGTGGCAAGCGCACATAGGTGACGTGACTACGCTAACCCCCGGCGTTGTCCATTCACAAGAATGCCTGCCATTGCCGGAGGTGTTGCTGCCCTATCTGCCGCAACGTCATGGCGTTTCCCGGCTGATGCAAGCCTGTCAGTTGGCAGGGCTGCTATGTGGTGTTTTCCTGCTCTTCGCCCTGCTGGCGTCTTTTGTAAATAACCAGCGTCTGGTACAGAGCGTGGATGACCACCTCGCTTTATATAACCGTCTTTCCGGCACGCCATCCTCGCCAAAGATGATTGCTCAGCAACAATTACGCACCGACGCCGGTTTACTGGATGGTTGGCTGCGCAGCGGAGCACCAATGCGTATGTCATTGGGCTTATATCAGGGGATGCGGTTGATCGCACCACTGGAGACCGCCATCAATAGCTGGACTCCCCCCCCTCCGCCTCCGCCGGTGATCAATCAAATTGTTCAGGGGCCGAAAACGATCCGGCTAGATTCCCTGTCACTTTTTGACGTGGGTAAATCCGAACTTAAAACAAGCTCCACCAAAGTGCTGATCAACGCGCTGGTTGGGATCAAAGCCAAACCGGGCTGGCTGATAGTGGTAGCGGGTCACACTGATGACACAGGTGATGATAAATCCAATCAAATGTTATCACTCAGACGTGCAGAGTCAGTACGCAACTGGATGCGTGATACCGGCGACGTGTCCGAAAGCTGCTTTGCCGTACAGGGTTACGGTGAGAGCCGCCCTGTTGCAACAAACGATACCCCGGAAGGCCGTGCGGCTAACCGTCGTGTCGAAATCAGTCTGGTGCCACAGGCAGATGCCTGCAAAGCATCAGCAACCCCAAGTTCATCAAATGATTGATGAATGTTTACCTTAGAAATGGAGAACTACCCATGGCAATTCCTGTTTATCTGTGGCTGAAAGACGACGGCGGTGCGGACATTAAAGGCTCCGTAGACGTTAAAGATCGCGAAGGCAGCATCGAAGTGGTTGCACAGGATCACAACCTGTATATCCCGACCGATAACAACACCGGCAAACTGACGGGTACGCGTATTCACACCCCGTTCCTGTTTACCAAAGAAATCGATTCCTCCAGCCCGTACCTGTACAAAGCGGTGACCACTGGCCAGACCCTGAAATCCGCTGAGTTCAAATGGTATCGCATCAATGACGCAGGCCAGGAAGTGGAGTATTTCAACACCAAACTGGAAAACGTCAAGCTGGTGAAAGTCGCGCCAAAAATGCACGACATCAAAGATCCGGCTAAAGAGAAACACAACCACCTCGAAGCTATCGAGTTGCGTTACGAAAAAATCACCTGGACCTACAAAGACGGCAACATCATTCATTCCGATTCCTGGAACGAACGTACTACCGCGTAAGACCTTATCAGCAGACGGTTCGCCGTCTGCTGTTTTTGTTTCCTGAGCCGCTGCCTGGCGGTTGAGCAAACAAAAACACAACCGGACATCGACCTTATGGGCCTGGGTTTCCTGCAACGGAAAAGGCTAAGGGCGGTAGCGTACCTAAAAAAGGAATTTAGCATGGAACATCAGTCAGCTGTCTTACTTCGCCGCTTAAATCCGTACTGCGCGAAAGCGCTGGAAGCCGCCGCGACGCTCTGCCAGACCCGCGCCCACAATGAAATTACCGTTGAGCACTGGCTGCTCAAACTGCTGGAACTGGGCGAAGGCGACATCACCGTGCTGGCCCGCCGCTACGAATGGGATATGGATGCGCTGTGGCAAAGCCTGCTGGCACATCTGGATGCCCTGCCGCGTTCAGTACATTCGCGTCCTCAACTTTCTCAGGATTTACAATCGCTGATGAAAGCGGGCTGGCTGGCGGCATCACTGCAGGATGACAACCAGAGCATCCGCAGTGTCAATTTGCTCGAAGCGCTGATGGCGCAACCGCGTCTGCTGCGCTGCGAAGGGTTATGGCCGCTGTTCAGCCTGAGCGAAGAACATATCCGTCGCCTCAAGCCAGTGCTGGATGCCTTGTCCGAAGAGCGCCCGGAGTTGCAACAACAGGAAAGCCTTAGCCGCACGCCTTCCGCGCTTTCTGAAAGCTCAGCGACACAAAAAGCAGAGTCTGGTGTTACCGGCCAGTCGTTAAGCGAAGCGTTGCAGGCCGCGCTCGATAAATTCACACTGGACGTCACCGCCAAAGCTAAAGCCGGGCAGATTGATCCGGTGTTTGGCCGCGATAACGAGATCCGTCAGATGGTGGATATTCTCTCCCGTCGTCGTAAAAACAACCCGATTCTGGTCGGTGAACCGGGCGTCGGTAAAACCGCGCTGGTGGAAGGTCTTGCACTGCGCATCAGTGAAGGCAACGTGCCGGACAGCCTGAAAACTGTCAGCCTGCGCACCTTAGACCTCGGTCTGTTGCAGGCCGGTGCCGGTGTGAAAGGTGAGTTTGAGCAGCGTCTGAAAAATGTTATCGATGCCGTACAGCAATCGCCGACGCCGGTGCTGCTGTTCATCGACGAGGCGCACACTATTATTGGCGCGGGCAATCAGGCCGGTGGCGCGGACGCCGCTAACCTGCTGAAACCGGCCCTGGCCCGTGGCGAACTGCGCACCATTGCTGCGACAACATGGAGCGAGTACAAACAATATTTTGAGCGCGATGCCGCCCTTGAACGCCGCTTCCAGATCGTTAAGGTCGATGAGCCGGACGACGAGATGGCGTGCCTGATGTTACGCGGTCTGAAATCCCGTTACGCACAACACCACGGCGTACACATCACCGACGAAGCGGTAAAAGCCGCCGTCAGCCTTTCGCGCCGTTATATCACCGGTCGTCAGTTGCCGGACAAAGCCGTCGACCTGTTAGATACCGCTTCTGCCCGTGTACGCATGAGTCTGGATACGCTGCCGGAAGATCTGACCCGTCTGAAGGCGCAAATCACCGCGCTGGAAATGGAAGAGCAGGCACTGCTGGAAGACATCGCGCTGGGCAACAAAACTCATGGCGACCGGCTGGAACAGATTGAACGTCAGACCGACAGCTTAGGCGAGCAACTCACCACGCTGGATACACAGTACCATGCAGAGAAAGCCCTGACGCATAAGCTGCTGGAAATCCGTCAGGACATCAGCCGTCAGGAAGATATTCACGCGCTGCAGCAAGAACTGGCCCAGTTGCAGGGCAGCGCCCCGCTGCTGTCTCTTGACGTGGATGTCCGTACCGTCGCCACGGTGATTGCTGACTGGACCGGCGTGCCGCTCACCAGCCTGCTGAAAGATGAGCAGACCGATTTACTGCAACTGGAAAACCACCTGAACAAACGGGTCGTCGGACAGGATCATGCCCTGACCGACATGGCACAACGTCTGCGCGCTGCCAAAACCGGCCTGACGTCTGAGAATGGCCCGCTGGGCGTCTTCCTGCTGGTCGGCCCGAGCGGCGTTGGTAAAACGGAGACTGCACTTTCCCTCGCGGACTGCCTGTTCGGCGGTGAGAAATCCCTCATTACCATCAACCTCAGCGAGTATCAGGAAGCGCATACCGTATCCCAACTGAAAGGTTCACCTCCGGGTTATGTCGGTTACGGTCAGGGCGGTATTCTCACCGAAGCCGTGCGTAAACGTCCGTACAGCGTCGTCCTGCTCGATGAAGTGGAAAAAGCCCACCGTGATGTCATCAACCTGTTCTATCAGGTTTTCGACCGCGGCTTTATGCGCGACGGTGAAGGACGTGAAATCGACTTCCGCAATACCGTGATCCTGATGACCGCCAATCTCGGCAGCGACCACCTGATGCAACTGCTGGATGAACAGCCGGAAACCACTGACAGCGATTTACAGGAACTGCTGCGCCCGATCCTGCGCGATCATTTCCAGCCCGCCCTGCTCGCCCGCTTCCAGACACTGATTTATCGTCCGCTGAACGTCGTCGCACTGCGCACTATCGTTGAGATGAAACTGGCACAAGTCGCCAAACGTCTGAACAAGCACTATGGCCTGACCTGCTCCATCGAAGAAAGTCTGTACGACACGCTGGTCGCTGCCTGCCTGCTGCCGGATACCGGTGCGCGCAACATCGACAGCCTGCTCAATCAGCAAATCCTGCCGGTACTGAGCCAGCAACTGTTGCAACGCATGGCAGCGCAACAACGCACCACGGCGCTGGCACTGGGCTGGGATGAGGACGAAGGGATCACGCTGGAATTTGACGATGCTGCCGCAGAATAAAGATCGGTAATGGAGCGCCGGGTAATCCGGCGTAAAATAGTTTCCAGATCTCAATGGGGAAAATCATTATGGAAGGTGCAAAAGAGATTGCACGCGACATGCTTGATGCTATCAATGTAGATAGCGATGGATTTTGGGGTGCTGTTGGAAAAGATTTTACTTCGCTGCCCGTAACTTTTGTTATTTAGGCATTATGAACATAATAAGAATTGTAGTCACTTTTATTTATAAAATTGCCGGCGCGATAGGTTCAACAATGGTTATTGCCGGCGCGATTCTTTGTGCATGATTTTCTTTATTTCCGATGGCGAATATAGTTTTTCTGGGGTGAATGTTCTATTTTATTAATTACCATTGGATATTTAATCTACTGATATGCATTCCCCAACCTTCACCAAAGGTGGGATAATTACTACTAACCACACATGAAAAACTCATGTTTTATTGAATCCCAAGACAATCATAAAAATAGTCATTAAATTAGATTACCGTTAATACATGAGTAACACTTTTGAATCGAGTGAAAGTGAATATAAAAAACTTCTTCCTCATAATTATTCCCCGACTCGTTACGGGAATTGGCATGACGCTAGGTTTAGATAAGTACATACGATTTTAATTTCTATTAAGGAGATACCTATGTCGGAAGGAGAGGGAAAGCTTAGGATAATGACACCAGGAGAAATCGCATTAGCTCAGAGCTTATACAGCAACCAAATAAATTACTCAAGCGTTTGGATCCATTGTGACAGCTATCTTCCTTTCGGTTTACAGTCAAAAAACGTGGCGATGACACCAAATGGTGAAATCTATTTTCGCGAAGGTTATTACTTACCTGATTTTTCAGCCAAAAATGTAAGTATAGACAGCAAACATGTTTATCTTCATGAATTATGTCATGTCTGGCAGTACCAACATGGCATGATGGTTAAGATATGTGGATTATTCAGTTGGGCTGCCGATTATCATTATAATTTGGTTAAACACCGGCTTTCAGACTACTCAATGGAGCAACAAGCATCCATCGTATCAGACTACTTTATACTTCGGGAATTCGGATACAGCGTCTGGCAAGATCTCTGGGGAAACAATTTCATAAATAAAGATAGTTATTATGCAGAAGGTGACCTTTTACGTATGTATGAAAATATATTAGGTTCTTTCCCCTCCCCGGAGGCTTTATGAAAAAAATAATTATCATCTGTGTTTTTTTACTAACTGGGTGTTTGGGTGACAAAATCCCCTGGGATCCTGCTGAGGTTAGACAATCCGGGCAAGAAGTCTGCTTGCTTGCCCCTGGAATAAACAGTGATTTTATTTACGAGAAGATGAAAATACAAAAATCAGGCGAGAAAGTAGAATTCAAGGCCAACATTCCTGGTCAACAACATGCAAAAAATAGATGCCTGCCTTTGATGGGGTATAAATTCATTAGTGGCATTGAATATAATGTCAGTTTCTCCGTTGTGAAAATTAACGCTGGGGAAAGAAAAGTATACGCAGCCAGATTAATTTATAAATATTAACTATTTAAAGGAATGCATATTACCGGAGCTCATCTTTCTGCTTCCGGATAAATACAGTGCAGGAGGAAGCACAATGAATATTACCGACACATTATCCGATGCAAAAAAAACCGTTTCCATAAGTCTCAATCGTTACCATCTTGATGTTCAGGGTTGCGAAGCATGCCTGGATGTTGAGTCTTTTTCTGGTCAAGAATTCGTAAGCTCAGGATATCGCTATAAAATAGACTTTACTAGTACCAACCAGGACATTAGCCAGCAAGCAATGCTTAACCGCAGCACTACATTGATAATGCAAACAGCGGGTGCACTGATGCCAGGTCTGTCGGCAGCCCAAGTTCAAAAAGTAGTCCACGGGGTAGTAACAAATTTCACTCGAGTGTCAGGTTCCGCTGATGAAGCACATTATCAAATAACTGTTGAACCTTTTTTTGCATTATTAGATAAGCAAAAACGCACTCATCGCTTTTTTCTCAATAAATCAATTCCAGAAGTCATAGAGCAAATATTATGTGAGCACAATTTTAAAGGCTGGGAATTTGAGTTCAAGCTAAAGCAGAGTTATCCGATACGTGAACAAATCAACCAAATCGGAGAAAGCGACAGAGATTTTATCGAGCGCCTGATGTCTGAAGTAGGAATTTTCTATACTTTTGCATTACAGCAAGACACACAGACCGAAGTACTTATTCTGGGAGATAAGCAAAGCTGTTATGTGTTTGGTAAAACACTTCCGCTGGGTAATCCGGCAGGAATGAACGATAACGGCGTCGAGTCTGTTTGGGGGCTGTCCCAGCGACATCAAGTAGTTGAATCCTCAGTGCAAGCTAAAGATTACAACCACCGTGAGGCTCAACTTTCTCTGCTTTCTTCTCGAGCGGATATGACCAGAGGAGATGGGGATGGAATAACGTATGGCGACGTGTACCAGTACCAGCCCCGTCACTTAACACGTGGAGATGCAACGACGCCAGCACCAGAAAGTGGTAATTTCTGGGCACGCCTTGAACATGAAAGATTTTTGGCTGCACAAACTCAATTACAGGGGAGCAGTACAGATGCTTCACTGCGTTTGTTAGAGGTTCTGACTGTGATGGATAGCGATATTCCATCTTCACTTCCTTCTGTATGGCAAACACCGGTCGTCATCACTGGATTACGGTTTTCGGCCAGTCGCTCTACGCCACTGCATGTAGGGTTTAGCGCAGTCCCTTACAGCGAAACCCTGTGCTGACGCCCTGCTCTTAAGCCGCGCCCAAAAGTCAGCGGCACGATGATGGCACGCGTCACCAGCGCGAAAACCAACGATATCTACGCCTGGCAGGATGCGTCCGGTTTATACCGTGTTAAATTCGATGCCGATCAGGATGATAAAGCACAGGGCCAGGAAAGCATGCCTGTCCGCCTCGCCAAACCTTACGGTGGCGATGTGTATGGTATTCACTTCCCGCTGATCCAGGGCACCGAAGTGGCGATCGCGTTTCATGACGGTGACCCCGACCGCCCTTATATCGCCCATGCCCTGCACGATTCGCGCCACACCGACCATGTGACAGAAGCCAATAATACCCGCAACGTTATCCGCACCCCGGCGAACAACAAGCTGCGTATGGAAGATAAACGTGGCGAAGAGCATATTAAACTCAGCACCGAATACGGCGGTAAAACCCAGCTGAACCTTGGGCATAACGTCGATGCTAACAAAGCACAGCGCGGTGAAGGGTTTGAGCTGAGAACCGATAAATGGGGGGCGATACGCGGCGGGAAGGGTTTATTTATCACTGCTGATACCCAGCCTGGAGCCAGCGGCCAAATGCTGGAAATGGACGATGCAATAGCCCAGCTTGTACAGGCCCTCACACTGGCCCGGAGCATGTCGAAGGCGGCACAAACCGCAAAGGCAACACCTGGTGATACAGATAGCCAGCAGGCACTAAATAAGTCGCTCAGCAAGATGAAAGCTCCGGGTATTGTCGTATCAGCGCCGGACGGTATTGGCCTGGTGAGTCCAAAAGCCATAGGTGTGGCATCAGGGAATGAAAGCGTTGCCGTGATGTCGGGCGGAAACACGGATATAAGCAGCGGTAAGTCCTTCACAGTTTCAGCCCGGGATTCCGTAAGCCTATTTGCGCAGAGTGCAGGAATGCAGCTTTTTGCTGGAAATGGCAAAGTCGATATTCAGGCACAGGCGGATGCACTCGCTGCCTCAGCTCAAAAAGATGTGACTATCACCAGCACAGAAGGCAAAGTGACGGTGAATGCCAGCCAGGAATTGATACTTAACTGCGCGGGTGCCTACATCAAGATCAGCGGGGGCAATATCGAGCTGGGTGCGCCGGGTAATATTCTTTTGAAAGCCGCTAATGTACAGAAAATGGGCGCTGCCAGCCTCGACTCTCCTAAGCTTGTATTTCCAAAGGGTTATAGTGGAGGATTTACTCTAAAGGACCCTGAATCAGGCGAAATAAAGCCTTTCACAAAGTATAAAATTACAACAGGTGAAGGTGAAATATTTGAAGGATTTTCAGACGCAGCAGGAAAGACGGCTGATATAAATTCAGTTGCCCCTACAAGTATCCAGGTAAGTTTTCCTGATGAAATCCCCACAGAAGGTCCCTGACATTGGGTTAAAGTAAGCTATGACTACCACGCCTTAAAAAATGCAGGTCTTATGCTTGGTAATCGCCTGACGTCTATGGGAGATGAAGGAAGAGTGTTTGGTTCTGATGGGAAGGACTATATGAATACTAAAAGGGACATGGTCCTGGAATGGAAACCTATGCCCACAGATGCTGCAGAAGAGTTAATCGAAAAATCGGCTGTTTACAAATACGGTAAACAAAAGATCGTCACTCAGACCTTCCTTGGGGGTGATGATAACTGGGCACCTGAAGGGAAATCCTGGCACTGGCAGCCGATAATGGCTAATGATATCTATGAAAGCAAGGGCAAATAAAAATGAAAAATAAATTTAACAACATCTACTTGTTCTGGGCAGCAATGGATTTTTTATACATCGTGAGATTTGTCTGGCTGAATATACTACAAGGAAGAATTCCACTTATAGATGACATCCTTTCCTTTAGTAAAATTTATCCTGAGCATGGCGTTTCATCGGTTATCATATTTTCCACATCCCTTCTTCTTAACATTTCTATTATATTCTCCTTTATTCTTCTAGTTAAGAAATGGAAAAGGGTTAATTTTTTTATTTATCTGCAAACCCCTTTCCGCCTGTTATTGCTCACGCCATCGTTGTCTTTTCTTCCCTGGCTATTCAAAAGCCTCAGCATTAGTAGTGCGCTAGTTTTGATTTTAGCAGTCATTGTTTCAGAAATAATAAAGGTGTATTCATTAAAAATTGCACAAAAAAGCGTTTAAGAATTAAACGGAAATAACGATAACAAAACAGGGAGTGAAAAAATCTATGGCAACGCAACAAGCATACACTTCAGCGTCTCCTCAAAACCAGGATGCATACACTGGTAAGCAGAAACCCTATTGGGTTGAAATACAATTGGTCGATGAAGAAGGGAAGGCCGTCGCCAATATGCCATGGCAGGCAGAAAACAGCGCAACGCCAGGAGGTTATGAGAAAGAACTCAAAGGGACCAGCGATGCAACTGGCCTGATAAGAATAGAGCCTCGCTATGGCAGCGAACTACGATTATTTATCGATGCCCAACCGCTGGCTAAAGAAATGGAACAACGCTCACTGCGGGTTAGTCGCGAACTCAATGATTCTACCGTGCGCAATGATGCTGAAGAAAACGGGCATATCTGGCATTATGCGGTTATTGGTGAATTATGCCGGACGGTTCCGGATATTGAACAGCGAGAAGGTGAGCCTTTTCCACCTCCATTCCATTTCCCTGCAGATAAATCATTTAAAGGTTTTAAAATAAGAACCAATGAGCTTGAACAACGGCATGTCATTGAGATTTGTCCCTTCAGAGCCTGGGAACTGGTTTTGCATCATCAGAAAGACTATTCGATGGCGAATGCCATTAATTTAGGGGTCGCAGCGTCACTGGCCTATGCGGATGATAGTAGTATTGACGAAGCCTCTATTAGCCATTTTTTTATTAATCAGTGTCAAAAATTATCCAGATTACCACAATTACATAAGGGCGATTATTCAACTAACGCCTTAGTCAAAGATGTTTCATTTAGCAAAAGGTATTTTCCACCTGTCTATATGGATTCTACAAAAGCAGCAGAACCCGATGGAGATACTCAGCTTTTTTATGTATACAATGATGACAATGTCATTGTGGCGTGGCGTGGTACAGCCAGTTTCTGGGACGGGGTTGCTGATGGTTCTTTCCGCCCAGTAGAATCTGAGTCGTGTGATATCAAATTGCAGTGCACAGAGCTGGTGTCGAAAGGCAAGGTGCACTATGGTTTTTGGGATGGATATAGCGTAGTTGAACGTAAGTTTCAAAATGAAATTAAAAAATTGCAGACAGTTATAAAAGGTAGATACTTATATATTTGTGGTCATAGTCTCGGAGGCGCACTAGCCCTGATACATGCGGCAAGTTTAAAATCGCAAATGCCTATTTTATACACCTACGGAATGCCAAGGACTTTTACTCGCGATGCTGTGAGTCAATTATCTGATATCACACATTACCGACACGTTAACGAAACTGATCCTGTCCCAGCGTTGCCACCAGAAGCTAATCTGGACAACTGGTTTTATAATTTATGGGGACCATTGGGAGTAGTATTAGGAGGGGTATGGTCCACTCTTGAATTAGGTGCATATCAGCTTAAAGAGTGGGGAGACTGCTTCTGGCATCATGGAAATACAGTTGCCTTTCTGGATACAACACAGAGTAGGGTATGGAAAGAGTGTAAAGTAACATTACCCTATCCTCGTAATTGTATGACCATTCGTAAGCGATTGCCTCTCAGCGTAACCTTATACCTGGCACCCTGTCTTGCGGAGGGCTCTGCGCTAGCTGCGGGTGAACAACAAAAAGAGTTTAAGAATAAATTGACAAGAGAAGACTTGCTGGAGTTTTTCCCTAAAGGTACAAATCCTGCGAGGGGAACAGCTCTTAATATATTTAAACATTTCATGACTTCTTACATGCCATATATTAACAATAAATTGCTTGAATTAATTTATCAGGAAGAATTAAGTCTAGGGGATTCATTTAGCGAGCATCAAGATAGAATCGAAGCCTTTAAAAATCAAATAAATGAGAACCTCACTGAAATACCTGAAAATGAGTTAAAAAGAAATAGATTATTTTTGGAACTTGAAGAATTACTAAAAGTGTCAATTACTCCAACTCTAAGTTCTGAAAAAGGTAATATTATCATGCAAAGATTTTCCCTTTACGGAGAAGAGGAGATTGAACAATGATTGACCGATTAAAGATTTTAATAATCCTTCTGCCAATGCTATTCAGCAGCGGTTGCGCCAGCAAAGCTGACCGTACATTATCACCACCGACTGATACACAATGGGTTAATGTGGAAATCAAAAATCCTTCACCCTATACAAAACCGTTTCCACTTGAGGTCGTTTACATTTCTCATAAGTGCATGAAAATTAGCATAAACGGAGTTGATGGTTCCCGAGAAGAAAAGCCAAGTTACAATGGTGTTAAAGTCCCTATCTTGCAACAGGGGAACAGTAATGACTGGCATGCAAAAGTAGCAATGAAGGGTGGAGGGTCATGTGAATGGACATTGAGTGAGTTTAATCTCGGAATTGAATATACTGATGCCACACATCTCGGTAAAGATTTGGTACCAGGTACAGCGGTTGGAGCAACGTTCGCTTTTGATGATATTGCTGCTCGCAATGGGAAATTTGATAATTTTTCAGGGAACATTAGTATTTCACCCTTATACTTCCCCGTAATACAGGAAGAAATCAACCCAAATAAAAAAACATTAAATCTCTTCGGGAAGAAAGATTTTTTATCTCTGAAAAGCTTAAAAAGCCCTGAGAATGTAAACATTCAATATAAACCGCTTTTAAACGAAAAAAAAAATAACAAGAATGGTTGCGCCAAAAGAAAATAAACATGGTGTTTTTTACAGTTTTGTATACCCGGACGGTTCAGTAATCTCCGATGGTAGTATTAATCCGAGCTTTGATAAAATTAATAATTCCGAAATCAAATAATTAACACATCCTGTTTTACAAGGATTACAAAATGAATAACAAATCAATAATTCTCATGACTTTTGTTTTATCAAACTGCGGCTGTGTTAGCAACACCGACCATACATTATCACCACCCTCTGATACTCAATGGGTTAATGTGGAAGTTCAAAATCCGTCACCTTATACAAAACCGTTTCCACTTGAGGTCAGATATATTTCTCATAAATGTTTGAAAAAAAGAGTAAGCGGTGTTGATGGTTCTGTCATTACCGAACCAAGCTATAACGTCATTAAAATCCCGCTGCAGCAAAGAGATAATGATCTCTGGAAGGCAAAGGTTGCGATGACCGGCGGTGGATCCTGCAACTGGACGTTGAGTGCCCTAAATCTGGGGATAGAATATATTGATGCGACTCATCTGGGAAAGGATCTGGTACCTGGCACAGCCGTGGGTGCTAGCATTGCTTTTGATGATGATGCTTCTCGCAATGGGAAGTTTACCGCTGTACAGGGAGATATATGGATTTCAGAGAAATATTACCCATACATAAGAGAAAGAAATATTTCTGAAAAAATAAAAACCCTTTCACTCTTAGGTAAAAAAAGTTTTGTTTCTTATCGTGAAATCAATGCTAATAATATTTTATTTAACCCCAAGGTAGATGAAAGTAAAATTGTTAAATTTATCGAGCCTGAAAAAAAAATTGATGGCGCCCATGCAAAAATAGTTTATCCCGATGGAAGCATTGCTCCTGAAAGAACGCTTTTTCCTGATTTTAACTTGGTTGATAAAATGAAGGTTGAATAATTGATAACTTAAGTGACTCCAGAATGAACAATAAAACATTAGTCCTTCTGACTTTTTACCAAAAAGTGGCTGTGCAGTTACAGCAGACCGTACCTTATTACCCCACTCTGACACTCAATGGGTTAATGTGGAAGTTCAAAACCCGTCACCTTATACAAAACCGTTTCCACTTGAAGTAGTTTATAGTTCTCATAAATGCATGAAAATTAGCATAAACAGAGTTGATGGCTCCCGTGAAGCAAAGCCAAGTTATAATGGTATTAAAGTCCCTCTCCTGCAACAGGGGAACACTAATGACTGGCATGCAAAAGTGGCAGTGAAGGGTGGAGGATCATGCGAATGGACACTGAGTGAGTTTAATCTCGGCATTGAATATATCGATGCCACACATCTCGGTAAGATTTGGTACCGGGTACAGCGGTTGGAGCAACGATCGCTTTTGATGATATTGCTGCTCGCAATGGGAAATTTGATGATTTTTCAGGGAACATTAGTTTTTCACCCTTATAATTCCCCGTAATACAGGAAGAAATCAACCCAAAGAAAAGAACATTAAATCTTTTCGGAAAGAAAGATTTTTTATCTCTGAAGAACTTAAAAATCCTTGAAAATATAATTGTTCACTATGAACCGATTTTAAAAGAAAAAAAATAACAAGAATGGTTGCACCAAAAGAAAATAAACATGGTGTTTTTTATAGTTTTGTTTACCCGGACGGTTCAGTAATCTCCGATGGAAGTATTAACCCTAACTTTGAAAAAATTAATGATTTTGAAATTAAATAATTGATACATCCTGTTCTACAAGGATTACATAGTGGATAAAAAATCAATAACTCTCATGTTTTTCGTGTTAGTTTTATCAAACTCTGTCTGTGCTAGCGAAATCGACCGTACATTATCAACACCCTCTGACACCCAATGGGTTAATGTGGAAGTTCAAAACCCATCACCTTTTACAAAACCGTTTCCACTTGAAGTAGTTTATATTTCTCATAAATTCATGAAAATTAGCATAAACAGAGTTGATGGCTCCCGTGAAGCAAAGCCAAATGAGAAGTAGAATCCATGGGTATTCTATTTATTAACTCCGGCGTGGACACTTTACGTAAAAACAGACCTCAAGAATATTAATGAAATTACGTAACTTCTCCCGGCAACAAAAAAATCTAAACCAAATTTAAGATTCGTACATTTAAAGGTACTTTAAAGTACCTTTAACGTTGTTTCATCAATGTTATTTGAACATTAAATAAAAGGAATTCTCATGCCAAAAGGCTTCGTATTACTCGGCGATAAAACCACACACGGTGGCTCTGTTATTTCAGCCTCTTCAACCATGATTGTAAACGGAAAACCTGTCGCGTTAATCGGTGACAAAGTCAGTTGCCCTGTCCCCTTCCACGGTGTTAACCCCATTGTCGAAGGTTCACCCGAATGGACGTCAGACGGTAAAGCCATTGTAGTGGATGGCTGCAAATGCCTTTGCGGTTGTCAGGTCATCTCCGGTGCACCGGATTGCGCAATAGGATAAGTCATGGGCTGGGAACGTCAAAAACCCTTTACGACTGAACAACCCTCACCTCCCTCTTCCGGTGGCTGGTTAATCAGTGGTGTGCTGGCGGTGATTGCCGGTGTGTTGTTATTTGTTTTACATGCATCAGGAACATTCAGTGCACTGAAAGCCATAAATATCTGGTTATTCGCGCTGATACCCATAGTGCTCTGGATACTGACTTTCAGTACCTGTGGTTATCTTTATGGCCGCGAAATGGAGCGTTTCCAGTTCTTCCAGCGTGAGGCTGAACACGCTCAGCAACAATGGACCGCATGGGCCGAACGTTATATCGCGCTCTCAGCAAGTTGCGTCATGCTGCCGGACAGTATTTCAGCGGCCTTATTAAAGCAAAACCTCAGAGGGTTACCACAGCAGCAAGGGCTGGTTCGCCACATTGATTATTTGAAAGATAACAAGTCGGTCATTAATACGTTGCTGGAAGGTATTCAGAGTGCCCTGCGGATACTCCCCCCTGAGTTAGCACTTCAGGTCACGGTATTAACCGATGAACCTGAATCAGGCAGGCAGAAGTTATTCGCACTGTTTGATGAGTGCTGGCAGACCCGTGCGCCTGAAAACCTTCGTCCTGCATCGCTGAATATCATCGATCAGCTTTCATTCCGTTCACTTGATGAAAGGCTCGGACAACCGGAATCTACAGTCCAGTTGATTTTGGTGATACAGATGAACGGGAATACTCATTATTCCGACGGTCTGGCCGCATTGTTGTTCACTAGTGATGATGTCGCGCAAGAACATGCTTTACCTCACATCGTCCGCGTACTGCGGCCTATGCCACTGGATGTGGGTAATCTCAACGAAGAGCTGACTTTACTTCTTACGACACAAACGCAGGCCTGCCGGACTGCCCGCGTCCTGGGTGATCACCAGAAATGGACCGGGTCCTCCGCCGCACTTATCACCATTGGAAATGCGCTGGGTACTCAATGGGAGGCCGAAAATATTCTGACTATCGAAACATATTGCGGCATTCAGGGGCCATTCTCCCCATGGTTAACCCTCGCGCTGGGGGCTGATTTTGTTCATATCGGACAACAATCTTGGTTAGCGTTATCCACAACAGGAGCAGAAAATTTTGTTTACACCATCGCATCAGGGAGTGGGGATGAGCGTATTAAGTAGGCTCTGGCGTTTTGGGGGCCTGACGGTTCTGCTATTGGCTTTGCTTAGCCTCATTGGATGGGCTATATGGCATCACGGTGATTTCTTCGGCCTCGATACCTCGGGCAAAAAAGCCGGAGCCTTCCTTATGATCTGCGTACTCGGTGCAGCGCTGCGTTTTGGCCCTGCACTGCTGCGACTGGTGCGACAACTCATGCATCGCGAAGAAGAAAAGCAGCAGAACATACTGCCGGGAAGCGAAGAGCGCCTGGTACAAACTGCGCCACGCCACGTCACGGTAACTGAACTGCGCGAAGCCCTGCGCCAGACCTACGGCCGTTTCTGGCCCCGCAAAGTCCGCATTCTGCTGCTCACCGGCAGCGCTGCTGACGTTGAGCGTCTGACGCCAGGCCTGACATCGCAATACTGGCAGGAAGACAGTGGCACAGTATTATTATGGGGTGGCGATCTGGCCGCCCAGCCAGACAGCGCGTGGCTGAATGCACTGCGAAATCTTCGCCGCCGCTCGCTGGATGGTGTGATTTGGGTGACATCTGCGCTGGCTCAGCGCACCGCGGAGAGTACTCAAACGTCTCTCTCTGCCGATATGATGGACAGCGCCGCGAAAGCCTTTGCCGTTCGTTTTGACTTGCTGGGATGGCGGTTGCCGCTGTATGTATGGTCGCTGCATCCGGCCGAGGGGGATAATAAAGATCGCATTACGCAACCCGTCGGCTGCCTGCTGCCTGCTGCATGTAAACCTGATGAACTCTATACCCAGCTCACCGCGCTGGTACCGACGCTGATCGCGCAAGGCACACAGCAAATCAGCGCCAGCACACGCAATCAGTTCCTGTTGCAACTTGCTGAGCAGCTGGCACAGGCGCCGGCCGTTATTACTGAACCCGTTGCGGCATTACTCAACCCGTACCGCCCTGCTCCTCTTGCGGGCATCATGTTCAGCCCGACATCAGTTAATGCTCAGCGCACGGTGAAACATCACTGGGCTAAAGATAACCGCTGGGACATTTTACTCGGCTCACTGCCCGCATTACCGGCGGGACTGAAGGCTAAAAAGCTAGGGTTCGCGTGGGGTAAGACATTCAGCACAATTGCCGCTGGCATTATGGTGTTATGGGGCGCAGGAATGATCATGTCCTTCCTGGTTAACCGCCAGACGATTAATACCAGCGAAGCACAGGTGAAACAGGCGGCGGACGTGCAGCAGACTCTTCCTCTGCGGCTCAAAGCTCAGCACGAACTGCAAAACACGCTCGACCAGCTTGAGTATCGCCAGCAGCATACGCCCTGGTATAGCCGATTTGGACTGAATCAGAATAGCCCTCTGCTTGCTGCACTTTGGCCACATTATGCCGCCAGCGCGGTTCCCATGCTGCGCGATGCCGCCGCCAGGCACCTTGAGGATAGACTCAATTCATTTGCCGGGCTTCCTCCGGCAGATCCGCGTCGTGACGCGCTGGTAAAGTCTGCTTATGACCAGTTAAAACTTTATCTTATGCTGTCGCGTCCTGAGAAAATGGACGCTAAATGGTTTAGCAAAACGTTGCTGAGCGACTGGCCGCAGCGTAAAAATGTGCCGGATGGTATCTGGCAGGGAGAAGGTCCCGCCTTGCTGGATTTCTATGCACGCAGTCTTTCCCGTCATTCCGACTGGCAACTCACTCCTGATGAAAATCTGGTCGGTCAAACCCGGACTTTGCTGGTTCGCCTGATGGGCGCACGCAACAGCGAATCGACGCTTTATCAGAAAATGCTTCGACAGGTCGCCCACCAGTATGCGGATATGACTCTGACTGATATGGCGGGTGATACCGATGCAGAAAGAATATTTACCACGGATGCCGTAGTGCCGGGCATGTTTACCCGCAAGGCCTGGGAGGAATCTGTCAAACCGGCGATAGAGAAAGTGGTCAATGGCCGACGTGAAGAAATGGACTGGGTACTCAGTGATAGCAAAACCGCTGTGTTAGAGCAGGGCTCACCTGAAGCATTGCAGGCGCGTCTCAAAGAACGTTACTTCGCGGACTTCTCCTCCAGCTGGCTTGAGTTTCTGAACAGTCTGCACTGGCAGCAGGCTCAAACGTTGTCAGATGCTATCGATCAACTGACCCTGATGGCAGACGTACGTCAGTCGCCGCTGGTGGCGCTGATGAACACCCTGAGCATACAAGGCAAAACCGGTCAGAGCGGAGAAGCGCTCTCTGACTCGCTGGTAAAATCAGCAAAAAATCTCTTAAACCGTGATGAACAACCCGCTATTGATCAGCAGGCCGGAGCACGGGGCCCGCTGGATGCCACTTTCAGCCCGATACTCGCGTTAATGGACAATAAAGCAGGTGGTCAAAGTAACACCAGTCTCAGTTTGCAAACCTTCCTCACCCGCGTCACACAAGTTCGCCTGAAACTTCAGCAGGTCGTCAATGCCGCCGATCCGCAGGCAATGACGCAGACGCTGGCGCAAACGGTATTCCAGGGCAAAGCAGTTGATCTAACCGAAACCCGCGATTACGGCAGTCTGGTGGCGGCAAGTCTGGGTCAGGAATGGAGCGGCTTCGGGCAGACAATTTTTGTTCAGCCGATGGAGCAGGCATGGCAGCAGGTGCTGACCCCCGCTGCTGAGAGCCTGAACGCACAATGGCAGACAGCGATTGTCGATGACTGGAACAGCACATTTGGTGGTCGTTATCCGTTAAAAAATACCAGCAGTGAAGTATCACTTCCGCTGATGGCCCGCTACCTCAACAGTGACAGCGGTCGCATCGCACGCTTCCTGCAAACCCGTCTGAACGGTGTATTGCATAAAGAAGGCAGCCACTGGGTGCCGGACAGTATTAATGCACAGGGTCTGACCTTCAGCCCTGCATTCCTCAAAGCGATGGATACCCTGAGTTACCTTTCCGATGTGGTATTCACCAATGGCGAAGCGGGGATGCATTTTGAGCTGCGTCCGGGCACGGCTAAAGATGTGATGCAAACAGACCTGGTGATCGACAGCCAGAAACTCAGCTATTACAACCAGCTTCCTGCCTGGAAACGTTTCACCTGGCCGAATGATATCGAAGCGCCGGGCGCCAGCCTGAGCTGGATCAGCACGCAAGCAGGTACACGACAGTTTGCCGATCTGCCGGGCGCATGGGGGCTGATCCGCCTGCTCGATAAAGCCTCGGTTACGCCGTATCAGGGTGTGAGCAGCAGCTTTAATATCACCTGGAAAGCTCCGGACAACCGGTTGTTGAATTACACGCTGCGCACCGAAGCCGGTGAAGGACCGCTGGCTTTATTGAGATTGCGTGATTTCACCCTCCCCGTGCAGATTTTCCAGGTTCAGGCTGCATCGCTTGCGCCTGCAGAAAAACCTTTTGATCCCGACGCTATCGCTGAGGAGCCGTAATGGCCACATTAATCACACTGCAGAACGCGTGTTCTGCTGAACCTGCGTCTCTGCTGGAACAGGCACAACAGCAAGCCTCGCTTTGGGATAACTGGCTTCAGCCTGTGACGGCGGACATGCCTGCCGGAGAAGATCCGGGCTATGACGATAACTTCCAGCAAATGCGTGAAGAGGTTAACAAACTGTCCGGCGCGGATACGTCCCTGACCTGCGAGCTGGCTGAAAATCTGCTTGTCTCACACTGCAAAGATGTCCGCGTTGCGACCTATTACATCTGGGCACGTTTGCATCGTGACGGAGAAACCGGTCTGGCAGACGGCCTTTCTTTGCTGGCCGGGCTAATTACACGCTTTGGTGAAACCCTGCATCCGTTGCGGTCCACCAGCAGGAAAGCCGCGCTGGAGTGGCTGGCAGCCTCACGTGTCCTGGACAGCCTGTCGCTGTTCCCGGAAGTGGACAAGAATGATTTTTCACGCATCGTCGGTGCACTGTCGCTCATCGAACAGGGATTAAATTCCTGGGAACCCGCCACTCGTCCGCAGTTTGGGGTGCTTTATGGTGCGCTGGAAAACCGGCTTGCGCAGTCCGGTGGTTTTGATGCGGTAATCCCGCAGAACAGCAGCGCAACATCAACCGGGCACACGTCAAACACGTCTGCTGAGTCCCCGACACTTAAACCGGTGACTTCAGGACGCGACCTGCTCGACCAGGCAAAACTGCTGGCGAAATACCTGCGTGATCAGCCATCCGGCTGGCTCTCAGGTCATCATCTGATTAAAAGCATCCGGCTTGATACTCTGCATGAATTGCCTCCGCTGGCTGCCGACGGACGTACCCGTTTGTCGCCGCCGAAACCCGAACACCGCGCCCTGCTCAAGCGACTTTATCTGCAGCAAAGCTGGCTGGAGCTGCTGGAGCAAACCGACAGTCTGTTTGCTCTGGGGGTGAATCATCTCTGGCTGGATCTGCAATGGTACATCCATCAGGCGCTTGTCAAAGCAGGCGCCCCCAATGAAACCTGGGCTGACATCATTAAGCAGGATCTGAACGGATTACTCACTCGTTTACCCGGTCTTGAAGGGCTGGCATTTGATGATGGCACACCATTCGCCGATGAGGTCACGCTCAACTGGATTAACCAGCAGGTGATGACGTCCTCCGGCAATTGGGGCAATGAACCTTACGCATCAGCAACAACGGCGGGTGATGACGATATCCTGCAGCTGGAACCGGAAGCGCTGGCTCAGGCTGACAGTGGCGGCGTGGAAGCCGCGCTGAACTGGCTTCAGAACCGTCCCGGCACCCGCACACCGCGCCATCTATGGCTTTTACGCCTGCTAATGGCGCGCGTTGCCGAACAATATGGCAAAAATGACATGGCGCTGCATCTGCTGGGAGAACTGGACAACAATGGTTCGACGCTCACTCTCACACAGTGGGAACCAGAATTGTTGTTTGAAGTGAAAGCCAGACGCCTGAAACTGCTGCGCATGAAAGCCAGCCGCGCAGACACCGATAAATCCCGCCTGCACGGTGACATGGAATATCTGCTGGCCGGACTCATCGCCCTTGACCCTGCACGCGCTGCGGTGCTGTGTGGCTAACGGAATATAAGGAAATACCCGCATGATGGATATTGCACAAGACTTGCTGTCGCTGTCGAAAACGACCCTGAACCGCTACCGCCTGAGCGTGCCGTCCTGCCAGGCAGAACTGGATGTGGAAAGCTTCACCGGCAGCGAGGCCATGAGCCAGCTTTACCGCTACACCGTGACGTTTACCAGCACGGCCAAAGATATCGATTCCGGCGAGCTTCTCCGCCAGCCAGCGACGTTCACCATGAGCTCCGGCCCGCTGGCAACTCTGTCAGAACAAAAAGTCGTTCACGGCGTGATCACGGATTTCCGCCGCATCTCCGGCTCCGCTGACCAGGTGCAATATCAGATTACGCTCGAGCCCTTTCTGGCACTGCTCGCAAAGCAGTTTCGTACCCACCGATTCTTTGTGAACAAATCTGTCCCTGACGTGATTGAACAGGTGCTGACCGAACATGGCCTGAAGGGATGGGAGTTTGAGTTTTCGCTGAAACAGACCTACCCCAAACGCGAGCAGATCAACCAGTATCAGGAAAGCGATCTGGCTTTTATTGAACGTCTGCTTTCAGAACTGGGGATCTTTTATTTTTTCTCCCTGCAACCCGATGCACAGACCGAAGTCATCCATTTTGCCGACAAGCAAAGCGCTTATCAGTTCGGTAAAACCCTGCCGCTGAACAGCCCGTCCGGGATGAGCGACAGCGGTGCGGATTCTGTCTGGGGAGTGAACATTCAGCACAGCGTGGTGCAAGCAGGCGTCTCCAGCAAAGATTATAACCATCGGCAAGCGCAGCAGGTTTTACAGTCTGCCAGAGCAGACATGACGTGCGGAGCAGGCGAAGGCATCACTTACGGCGAGGTGTATCACTATAAACCGCGCCATCCGGAAACCGGCGGCAAAACCGATCCGGCGGCTGAAACCGCCAACTTTATGGCGCGCCTCGACCACGAAAGCTTTTTGTCACAACAAACGACCCTTTCCTTTTTCAGTAACGATGCCACGCTGCAACCCGCGCAGGTGCTGACGATTACCGACAGTGCGATCCCCTCAACGCTGCCGGAATTGCTGACATCTCCTGTCGTATTGATCCACGCCCACTTCAGCGGCAGCCGCAAAGATGCCCTGAAAGTCCGGCTGATGGCAGCACCTTACAGTGAAACTTTGTGCTGGCGCCCTGCTCTGCTGCCGCGTCCCGTGGTCAGCGGCACCCTGATGGCGCGCGTCACCAGCGCAAAAACCAATGATATTTACGCCTGGCAGGATGTGTCGGGGCTGTACCGGGTCAGATTTGACGCCGATCAGGATGATAAAGCGCAGGGTCAGGAAAGCATGCCGGTCCGCTTCGCCAAACCTTACGGAGGCGATGAGTACGGCATCCACTTCCCGCTGATACAGGGCACGGAAGTCGCGATTGCCTTCCACGACGGTGACCCGGACAGGCCGTATATCGCACACGCGCTGCATGATTCGCGCCACACGGACCACGTCACGGAGCAAAACAACACCCGTAACGTCATCCGCACGCCGGCCAACAATAAGCTGCGGATGGAAGACAAACGCGGCGAAGAACATATCAAGCTCAGCACGGAATACGGCAGCAAGACGCAGCTCAACCTCGGGCATAACGTGGATGCCAGCCGTGCGTTACGCGGTGAAGGTTTTGAACTGCGCACCGATGAATGGGGCGCCATTCGGGCCGGAAAAGGCATATTCATCAGCGCCGACGAGCAACCGGCAGCCAGTGGTAAGCAGCTGGAGATGGACGATGCCATTGCGCAGCTTGAACAGGCGCTGACGCTGGCACGCAGTCTGGCGAAGGTGGCGGAAATTGCCAAAGCCACGCCGGGCGATACCGACAGCCAGGAAGCGCTCAATACGTCACTGAAAAAACTGAAAGCCGCGGGCATTCTGATGTCCGCGCCGCAGGGCATTGGTATCGTCAGCCCGTCTGCGGTACGCGTTGCCTCCGGCAGTCAGAGCGTCGGCGTAATGTCCGGCAGCAATACCGACATCAGCAGCGGCAAGTCCTTTACTGCCGCAGCGGGTGAAAGCGTCAGCCTGTTTGCCCAAAAATCCGGGATGAAACTCTTCGCCGGGAAAGGGAAAGTAGACATTCAGGCGCAGGGTGACGAATTATCGGCGCTGGCCAAAAACGACATCACCGTGACCAGCACGGAAAGCACCGTCACGATCACCGCCGCCAAAGAGCTGATCCTGACCTGCGGTGGCGGTTACATCAAACTCAGTGACGGCAATATCGAAATCGCCGATCCGCAAAACATCCTGTTTAAGTCAGCCAACTGGCAAAAGATGGAACCGGCGAACCTAAATACCCCGCCAGTGGTGTTCCCTAAAGGCTACGGTGCGGTTTACGCCTTACAGGATGAAGAAGGAAACACCATTCCTTCAACGGAATACCGCATCACCACCGCTGAAGGCACAATTTATACAGGGATTTCTGATGAAAACGGCAAGACCATGAAGGTTTACACCAATGCGCCCGAAAAAATGAATATAGAAATTCTGGGCACCAGGTAGAACGATTGTTAATTCAAGGAATATACAGAATGGCGCAACGCAATACATGGGAAGTCAGTGATGGGCAACATACAACTGACGTAAACGTTTCAGAAAAAATCGTGATTTGTAAGCGTAAAGAAGTCCCCGGCATCACAATCACTATTGGCATGTTTTTTGATGGCACCGGTAATAATGTTTTTAATACTGATAAACGTCTTCTGGAAACCTGCACCAGTCTGGATGTGGGAATGAAAACCGAAGATGCAGTGTCCTGTGTCGAAAAATTAGGTAAAAGCGGCAACGGTGCGGGGAGCTATCTTGGGTATTATTCGAATGTGCATTGGTTGAATACGCTTTATACGACGAATGACAAAATAAATGAATGTCAGGATAATTATCAAAGAGCAATATATATTCAAGGAATTGGCACGCAAAAGGATCGTGAAGACAGTCTAATTGGTATGGGATTAGGGGCTTTATTTGAAGGCGTGATTGATAAAACAGACGAAGGAATTGCATTAATATCAAAACAAATTTCCGACTTTATAGCATTAAACCCAGATACATCATTCGCCATTGAGAATATCCAGTTTGATATCTTCGGCTTCAGTCGTGGTGCCGCTGCTGCCCGTCACTTTGCGAACCGTGTCAGAAACAACGATCCGGCGATACAGGAAGCGATCACGAAAGGGCTGGATGGCCGGAATCAACATGGCAAACCTGCAGGGGAAGTTCGCTTTCTGGGGCTGTTTGATACTGTCTGCGCGGTCGGTGCGGTAACAAATTTGTTTGACGTCCACGGCGGTGTAAACCCCGGCATTGAGCTGGCGCTTCCAAAAGATATTGCACAAAAAGTCTTTCAGATTACCGCAATGCATGAATGCCGCTATAACTTCAGCCTGAACAGCATTAAAGAGTCGTGGCCAGAACTGGCCTTGCCCGGTGTACATTCGGATATTGGCGGTGGCTATAATCCGCAGGAAAAAGAATACCTGTTCCTCTCTGAACCTGGATTTGAGACCGTCAGGGATAGCATTCCCGTCGAGATGACGAATATTTATCGCAGTTCAGCGGCGGAAATACCTGACCTGCGGGTATTGCCAAATCTGGGCCCCCTCATGCTTTCCGGGGAGATTACACTGGGAACATGGTATGACTATTTGGTCAATCCGAATAAAAATCGTATGGGTGTGACGGAAAAGCGTGTTGGCGCGGCGGTGACAATGGAACGTACTGTCACTAACGACTGGTCAAAGGTAAGTTTACGCGTGATGCTAGCCGCCGCTCAAAGCGCTGGATGTATATTTGATCCAATTCGCGATACGAATATCGCATTAAGATTGCCACAAGAATTAGAACCGTTGAGTCAAAAAGCCATTAACCAGGGAAAAGCAGTTATAACTGGAGGTAACTCAGCTCCCTTCACTTATGAAGAAATACAATTGATTGGGAAATACATCCACTGTTCTGCAAACTGGAACGCAGTGGTATTTAAACACGTCTGGCTCGATGGCAATAAGGTCAAGGCAATTTACGGCGCGGTAAAACCGGCAGAACTTGTCGGTTTTGTTAACCGTCCTAATCCCGGCTGGGTGCGCGCCGTATGGAATATGCAAGGAGCAAAGGCATGAAAACAATAACTGGTCTGCTATCCCTGCTTCTGTTAGCGGGGTGCACCGGCAATAAAGCGCACGAACAACAAAGAAACATTAAAGCCCCCTGGGATGAATGGTACTTTGCATTTACTACCCCTAAGGCCCTGCCTGCTCAGGTTACTCTGGTAAAATTACTCGACACCGAAGGCTATGGTTATGTGTTCGAAACAATAAACCAACCACAGGGCATCAGTGTGGGAAAATGGGATGACCAAAACTCAGCTGGCGGAACCCAGTTCAATAAAGCAAAGTCCCCACCTCAAATGATTGTTTTTTGTTGGGACTCTATTATTGACAAGAAAACTTATGAAACCACTTTATTCTTTTATTCTGATACCTGGGAGAAAATGATTACCCCTTATCCAACCCCCCTCACTCCTTCAAAAAGTGCCTACCGGCAAACGATGTTAATAGGCCTGGCTCCGGAAGGTATCGTGCATACCTGGTTAAGACAGTATGGCCATCCTGATATTTTATTAACTAGCACAAAAATAACCACTGTTTCAGGCAAGGATTTGGATATGTGCGCTGGGGTAACTAACAGTGACTTTAGCTATGGGTACGATGACGACATTAAAGAATTCATAAAAGATAAGAAATATCCCTACGGCAGTTGGTGATGAGTTTCAAGGACATAAATATATGCAAGGAACTAAGGCATGAAAACAATAACAAGTCTCCTATCCCTTCTTCTGTTAACAGGTTGCACCAGTGGCAATGCGCAAGAACAACACGGAACTATTAAAGCGCCCTGGGATGAATGGTATTTCACGTTCTCAACCCCTAAGGCTCTGCCTGCTCAGGTCACCCTGGTGAAGTTACTGGATACCGACGGTTACGGTTACGTTTTCCGGACTATCGATCAGCCACAAGGGAAAAGTGTCGGCACATGGAGTCAATATATTGGAAAAGGATACTCTCCTTTTAATAAGGCAAAATCCCCGCCCCAAATGATTAAGTTTTGCTGGGACTCTATTATTGACAAAAAAGTGTACGAAACCACTTTATTTTTCTCTCGGGATACACAACATAAAATGATGAGTTCAGAGCCTGACTGGGCAAACCCGAAGGAAACTTATTACTTCCGATATATGGTGATTGGTCTCGCACCAAAAGGAAAGGTCAGAGTTTGGCTACAAAATAATGGCAATCCTAATTTATTACTGACCAGCACCCAAATAACCACTGTTTCAGGGAAGGATTTAGATATGTGCGCAGGGGTAACTAACAGTGATTTTAACTATGGGTACGATGACGATATTAAAGAATTCATTAAAGATAAAAAATACCCCTACGGCAGTTGGTGATGAATTTCAAGGAGATAAATATATGCAAGGAACAAAGGCATGAAAACAATAACAGGTCTGCTATCCCTTCTTCTGTTAACAGGTTGCACCAGTGGAAATGCACAAGAACAACTTGTGGGTAATCAAGCACCACCCTGGGATGAATGGTATTTCGCATTTACAACACCTAAAGCTCTGCCCGCTCAGGTCACCCTGGTGAAGCTGCTGGATACTAAGGGTTATGGTTATGTTTTTGAAACAATTGATCAGCCACAAGGTATCAGCGTTGGAAAATGGGATGAGCAAAATTCCGCTGGTGGAACACAGTTTAACAAAGCAAAAACGCCGCCTCAGTTGATGACATTTTGTTGGGATTCGGTTATCGATAAAAAAACCTACGAAACCACCTTATTTTTTTATCCTGATACGTGGGAAAAAATGATTACTTCTTACCCTAACCCACTTGCTCCCTCAAAAAAACTTTACCGGCAAACAATGCTAATAGGTTTGGCTCCAAAAGGTATTGTGCACGCCTGGCTAAGACAATATGGCCATTCAGATATCTTATTGACCAGCACAAAAATAACCACTGTTTCAGGTAAAGAGTTAGCAATGTGCAAAAACGAAACGAACTTCCCGGATGGTTACGAATACAGCGAAGGTATGAAAACCTTCATTAAAGATAAAAAATACCCCTATGGCAGTTGGTGATGAGTTTAAATAAAATAAATATGGCATTAATAAATGTCTGACATCCACTTCCCGCCGGCGCATTGCACCAAAATAATCACACTTTACCCATCCTTATGTCAGTCAGAGATTTTATATGTCATAATCCCTCACCCCAAAGAATATTATTAGAGGTGGGTAGGGTTAATGCGAAGTTTTTTAAAATAAGGAAATCACGTGCTGAAAAAAATCATTTTTCTACTGAGTTCAATTTCATTTTTTGCCTTAGCAAATGAACCCACTCCATGCAGTAAAATGCAAGGGGAATATCAACGTGTAAAATCCAGTCACGGCATTCAAGATGATAGCGCCATCACGTTATATCTTAATAAAATCAGCAATACGAATAATGGATACTATGGACTACTCTATTCTGCATCTTTCCAGCAATTATTGCAGCCGCTGGTGAGAGAAAACCCTCAGTGCAGCATAATTTTTGAGAATGTCACCCTGCGCTTCACTACAGACACCAAAAAATACAACTGCCATTACATTTTAAGCGGCAATACTGACAATTCTAAATTCTACTGCATGAAGAAAACCTCTGACACTCTCACTAATGACATTATTCAAATTTTTAAAAGTAATAAAAATGAACCTTTCTATAATGACATGTCAGACATAGAGGGTGTTATTAAATGGAGTAATGAATCTGACAATTAAAGGCCCTGAATGCCGTTTGAATTGTCTTAAGCAACACATGTTTTATGTGTGATTACGAAATAAACCCTCGCAAGCCCTGTGCATTAGGGAGTAAGTATTTACCCTCAATATCTTGTTGATTAGCATGAAGTAAACCTCAGAGTTACTAATTCAGCGGTTGACACATCATATAATTACACAGCCTGAGTTTTAACAGTGCATTTAAAAATCTAATTTAATGACATTGGTTAATTAAAAACCTGATGGGCATGAGTAAAAATAAAACAACCTTCTGATGTGAAAAATAAATTACTCAAGGATTTTTATTTAAATGAAAGACCAAACCCTGCGTTATTACGATGCCGAGCTGCGCTATCTGCGTGATGCGGCGAAAGAGTTTGCACAAACTCATCCCGATCGCGCCGCGATGCTCGATCTCGATAAACCCGGCACACCTGATCCTTACGTTGAACGTCTGTTTGAGGGCTTTGCCTTCTCAATGGGAAGACTGCGCGAGAAAATTGACGACGACCTGCCGGAATTCACCGAAGGGCTGGTGAGCATGTTATGGCCACACTATCTGCGCACCATTCCTTCACTTTCCATTGTGTCGCTGAGCCCCGACGTGCCGTCGATGAAAATGGCAGAAACTGTGCCCGCGGGAATGGAAATCTATTCCCGCCCTGTCGGCCCTAAAAATACTGTCTGCCAGTACCGTACCACGCGTGATATGACGCTTAATCCGCTGGCCGTTTCGAAAGTGGTAATGGCCACTGAGCCGGACGGACGTTCAGTATTGCGCCTGCGTCTCTCATGCAGCACGCAGACTGACTGGTCACAGGTTGATCTACGCCGTCTGTGTTTTTATCTGGCAGGTGAGGCACCGGTTAGCAGTGCGCTGCATCTGGCCCTTACCCGCCGTCAGGCGGCGCTGTATATCCGCCTTCCCAATCAGGCTGACCGCATCAAACTGGATGGCTGGTTCTCGCCGGGCGGATTCGCGGATGAAGATCTGCTGTGGCCAAAAGGCGAAAGTGCGTTCAGTGGCTATCAGTTGCTGCTGGAGTATTTCACTTTCCGCGAAAAATTCATGTTCGTGCATCTTAACGGGCTGGAATCAGTGACCTTGCCCGCAGGCATCGCATTCTTTGACCTGGAAGTCGTATTCAACAGCCAGTGGCAAAGTGATCTGCCTGTTACCGATGAAGCCATGGCGCTGCATTGTGTGCCGGTGATCAACCTTTTCACGCTGGAAGCAGATCCGCTGCTTATTAACGGACTGGAGAATGAGTACCTGCTGCGTCCGCGCCGTTTACAGGACGGTCATACCGAAATTTATTCGGTCGATTCTGTTACAGGCTCACAACGCACGTCGGATGCGACTTACGTGCCCTTCACCAGCTTCCGTCACCGCGGCGGGATGCAGAGACGCCATGCGCCGGAGCGTTATTTTCACACCCGTGTTAAACGCGGTGTGACCGGGCTGCATGATACGTGGTTGATTCTCGGCGGTCAGCAATGGGAAGTGGATCGCGAATTCACCCGCGAGCCCGTCTCCCTGAAAATTACCGGCACCAACGGTCAGTTACCACGCAAAGCGTTACAAAGCACCTTACTTGATCGCTGTGAGGCCGTATTACAGACGTCGCTGAAAGTCCGAAATCTCAGCAAGCCGACGCTGCCTTCTTATCCTCCGGCAGAAGATCACTTCCAGTGGCGCGTGCTCAGTCATCTTGGCTCCAGTTATCTTAATCTGATGAGCAATGCAGACGTGTTACGCGGGACGCTTGAGCTCTATAACTGGCAGAGCGATGAACTGAACAACCGACGCCTGGATGCCATTCAGCAGGTGCAACATCATCAAATCCAACGTTTTGAGAAAGGTTTTTTGCTGCGCGGAATTGATATTGAAGTGACGCTCGATGGCAATGGTTTTACCGGTGAAGGTGATATTCACCTGTTCGGGGAAATGCTCAACCGCTTCTTTGCGCTTTACGCTGATATCCATTTATTCAATCAGTTAACTCTTATCGTTCAGCCTGCCGGGAAATGCATCCGATGGAAAGAGAATCACAATCAGCGTCTGCCCGGCTGATCGAGCAACTACACGATAAACTGCCCTATACACAGTTTTATCGTCTTTGTCAGTTGCTGGAGCAAAGCCAGCCAGAGGCTCCTGCGCTCGGCAGTCACTGGCAGGTCAGACACGATCCCGTACGTTTTCGTCCACATCCGGGGATGGGATTTCCCGCCAGCGAGTTTAAACGGGTGGAAATGCCGGAGCATCCGCATCTTCCACCGACCATCCGCACGACGTTTATGGGGCTGTACGGTGTCGAATCGCCGCTTCCTACATCCTATATCGATGACATTACCCAGCGTCGCGATGGTTACGAGGCTGTCGCCGATTTTCTGGATATCTTTAACCACCGGCTGACCACGCAGTATTACCGGATCTGGCGTAAATACTCATATCCCGCCACGTTTGCCCCCGGCGGGACGGATAAAACCTCGAAATATCTGCTGAGCCTGTGCGGGCTGGGCATAGAGGGATGTACGCAAGATATTGCCACGCCGGTTTCCCGTTTTCTGGCACTCACCAGCATGATGCGGCTACCGACACGCACCAGCGAAGGCATTATCGCACTGGTTCAGTTGCTGGCACCGGATACACAGGCGCAGGTACTGGCGCATGACCGCTGCAATATTCCCCTGCGCAAGCAATTGACCATGAGCGCCAGCGCGCCGGTCAGTATGAGCAGCAGCCCGGTGATGGGGCGCCAGACCGTCGATGTGAACTGTCAGGTTTTGCTGAAACTGAAAACTGAAAATCCGGATGAAGCCCGTGAATGGCTTCCGGGTGGCCAGCTTTACACCGATTTGCTGGCGTTGTTGCAGGTGTATCTCGGCTCCCGGTTGCACGTCCGTTTACAACTGTCGGTGTCACGCGCGCTGCTGCCCGATGCAAAGCTTTCCTGCCGCCCGGAAAAATCCGGTGTGCTGCTGGGAAGAACCGCAGTGATGCGCAGGTTAAGGATTACGTCTGCACCCCAAAATAAAACTGAAATGATCACTATTAATCTGGGCCGCTATCAGCGCGTTCAGGAAAATCTTCACAGAAGGGAAACTGATGAATATGGCGACTACCGCTGGTAAAACCCGTTTTACATTACTGATGCTGGCAATGGTAACGACCCTGAGCGGATGCGGGCTGACCCAGAAAGTCAGCGACGGTACGGTTGCTGTGACCAAATCCATTTTTTACAAGCAGGTGAAAACGCTGCATCTGGATATCACAGCACGCGACGCTATCAACAACAATGCCAGCGGCGCTCCGCTTTCAACGGTGGTGCGTATCTATCAGCTGAAAGACAGAAAAGTCTTTGACGATACCGATTATCCGTCGCTGTTTACTGAAGACAGTCAGGCGATAAAAGCCGATCTGCTGGAGCAAAAAGATATCCGGGTTCTTCCGGGGGCAGCAGTGACTATCGACGTGCCGATGAATGAAAAAGCACAGTTTGTGGCGGTCGCGGGTATGTTCCTTTCACCGGATATTACCAACAATACCTGGCGTATCGTGCTAAGCCGTAACGATCTGGATCCGGAAAAGGCGCGCCAGATCGAACTGAATAATCAGGGAATGAAACTGCTGCCACTGAAGGATAAGTGATATGTCGCAACCCTCACTTTACGAAATGCTGCTCGGCAACTTTGCTGGCGGCCTCGATCTGCACAACGTCAGCGAAGAAAATCAGGTGATCCTCTCCGTACTCGACAACATGCAGCGCATCCTCAATTGCCGAGCCGGAACGCTTACCCATCTGCCGGATTACGGTCTGCCGGACATGAGCAAAATCCTGCAAGGAATGCCCGGTACGGCGCATTCACTCCTGGATGTCTTGTCAGAGACCTTGCTGAAATACGAGCCACGCATCAAAAAACTGCACGTTATTTTATTGCCCCAGTCCAGCCCCGGACATCTCGAATACGCCATTGACGCCGAACTGAAAGAGCTTGGCTTAGTGCGATTCGGTACCGAGTTTATGCCGGAAGGCCGCGTACTGATGCGCCATATGAAACAGCAGAATTACGTCAGTTAAGGAAAACAACCATGTCTATTGAACGCCAGTTGCGCACCGGGGATGACCCGCGTGCGCTGGCTGATTACGCGGTTTTACGCGAAGAACTGAGCAAATTAACCCATCCGGCGCGTCCGGATGTGGACTGGAAAAAGGTGGAACACCTGTGTCTGAACCTGTTCCAGCAAAACGGTATCGAGCTGCAAACGGCCTCCTGGTACACACAGGCCAGAGCGCGGCTAGCGGGCATGCCGGGATTAAATGAAGGGCTGGCGATCCTCGAGGCATTAATTTCACGTCAGTGGCCGGGACTGTGGCCGCAGCCGGTGCACGCGCGGATGGAAATTCTTTCGGGTCTGAGTCAGCGTCTTCAGCAAATATTGCGCGGTATGTCACTGGAATATCATGATTTATCGCAGATTTATCAGGCAGAAAAACTGATCGCTTCGCTTTGCAATGTGTTGCAACGCCTTGAACTGAAACACGTCAGCCAGCTGGAAGCACTGACTAGTTTCATGCATGGTACTGCCGTCAGGCTGGAGAATATGCACGCGACCAGCGATGCAGCAATCGTTTTACCGGCGGCAGCGGCAGAAAAAGCGGAAAAAGAGTGGACCGCGCAACCCGGTGAACAATGGGTGTATGTTGCGCAGAGCGGACCTGCCGAACCGCACGTGATTGCACCGCCTTCGCCAGTGAAACGTCCGGTGCAGTGGAAAGGGTTTATCGCAGGTATCGTGGTGACGGCATTGGCCAGTACCGGTTTTAAAGCCGGGATAGATGCTTTTTATCATCCGCAAACGGCAGAGCAACTGATGGCGACGCTGCCGGTATTACCAAAATCGCTGAACGCACAGGCGCTGGAAACACTTAAGAACCAGCAGGCTGAGATGCTCCACCGCGAGGCACCGGCATTTCTGGCCGCCACCCAACAGCAAACACGCCAGCTGGCAGCATTGTCACCGCGCTGGGCACAGGACACCGGAGCACAACTGGTAAAACAGGCGCAAATCCTCTGGCCGGATAACCCCGCATCTCAACAACTGGCAAAAAACTGGACACAGCAGCTTAACGCCAGTGCGATACCGCAGGAAAACCTCGATGGCTGGCAACAGGCGAATACGCAGTTACAGCAACTGGCGGACAAACTCAACGGGCTGGATGAACAACGCGGTAAATACATGACCGTGTCGCAGCTAAAATCCTCGGTGTTTGCCATCCAGCAGGCGCTGAACAGTTCGCCGCCAGTCGAAGAATCGCTGCGCAAACTGGCGCAGGATAAACAACAGCAAAAAGGCATATCCCCGCAGCGGATTATGCAACTGGATAACCAGTTCACGCAGTTGCTGAACAGGTATGTGTTGCTCCTCCAGAACTTACCGGCGACAACCGAAAAAAATGGTCAGGCAGATCACTGACTGATGTTTGTGGCGGCGGACGTCAGCCATCTTAAATTACAGAGGAAGTATGTCAGCAAAAGAACGGTTTCTAAAAAAATTACAAGACAGCCAGCCTCGCACTGGCTCTTTTGAAAATAAAGGTCAGGCGGATATCGCCGAGTTCCGGCAGCGGATCAGCCTGCTGCAGGAAAACATGGAAGAATGGCTGGAAGGCACCGGTATACGGATCGAAGGCACCCCTATCTCACTGGTTGAATGTCTGATGGGCGGGAAATCATTCAGCGTTCCGGGTATACGGCTGTTTTATGAAGACAGGCAGGTGAAATTCACGCCGGTCTATTTATATGGCCAGGGCGTCACAGGCTGTGTGGAAGCCAGTCTTTGCATTCAGGATCGCGTCACTGTCCTGTGCCGGTTGTTTATGCGTGCTGGCGAAAACAGGGACTGGACATGGCGCCCTGCAAATCCCTTCACCGGGCCAGAGCGGGCGTTTAGTGAAGATGCCTTTTTTGCGCTGATAGAAGGCTTATTACCCTGACGCCTTCGGGCGTCTTTTTTCCTCTGTCACCCGGGCAGACCTCCGTTAAAATGTAAAAAAATGCTACAAAAATTACCTTCCGGCTGCATTTTTCACCAAAACCGATGACATAAATTTACATTGCATTAAAAATAAGAATGCGCTGCCGCTCCTGCAAATTTAACTTTCTTGTTACCAATTTTGCACACAACAAGCCATTACCGAATGCAGGGAAATTACATTTGAAAAACATCACAACTTTTTGATCCAGATCAATGCAACAACATGACCTCTCACTTTTTGTGGTTAATTCCCTTCCCCCGCTTTTCTCCGAATTTAGTTTTCCCGCCCCTGCTTTTTACCCGTACTGAAAGTATTTCAGCGACTAATTTCCCCACGGAACGGTCCCTGTTAATCCCTTCGCGCGATGTGCTTAAATCGGCTTCTCGCAAAACCCCGGCAGTCCCACCCTTTCATTCATGACTTCACCTGCGAATGTCATACATCGCCGGTTCCCGTACCGGTATTGCTGTTTGGAAGGGTAACCTGACACACAAAAGAGGTTGTTATGTTTGGTCTTGATGCGCTAGAACTGGCCCGGATCCAGTTTGCCTTCACCGTCTCTTTTCACATCATTTTTCCCGCTATTACTATCGGGCTTGCCAGTTTTCTGGCTGTTCTGGAAGGCATGTGGCTGAAAACAAAGAAAGAGGCATATCGCGACCTGTATCATTTCTGGTCGAAAATCTTTGCCGTTAACTTCGGTATGGGCGTGGTCTCCGGTCTGGTGATGGCTTACCAGTTCGGCACCAACTGGAGTATGTTCTCGTCATTCGCGGGCAGCATTACCGGTCCGCTGCTGACGTACGAAGTGTTAACTGCATTTTTCCTTGAAGCTGGCTTCCTCGGCGTGATGCTGTTCGGCTGGAACCGCGTCGGACCGGGCCTGCACTTCTTCTCTACCTGCATGGTGGCGCTCGGCACACTGATGTCGACGTTCTGGATCCTCGCTTCCAACAGCTGGATGCAAACCCCGCAGGGCTACGAGATTGTTAACAACCTGGTGGTGCCGGTCAGCTGGATGAAGGTTATCTTCAACCCGTCCTTCCCGTTCCGCTTAATGCACATGACCACCGCCGCGTTCCTGGCTTCTGCCTTCTTCGTTGGCTCTGCTGCGGCATGGCATTTGCTGCGCGGTCGCGATACGCCAGCCATCCGTACCATGTTGTCGATGGCCATGTGGATGGCGCTGATCGTCTCGCCAATTCAGGCATTCCTGGGCGATGCGCACGGCCTGAACACCCTGAAATATCAGCCCGCTAAAATCGCGGCCATCGAAGGCCACTGGGAAAATAAAGACAACAAACCCTCCCCGCTGGTGCTGATTGGCTATCCCGATATGAACCGTGAAGAAACCCGTTACGCGATTGAAATCCCGTATCTGGGCAGCCTGATCCTGACGCACAGCCTGACGCATCAGATCCCGGCACTGAAATCCTTCCCGAAAGAAGACCGCCCGAACTCTTCCGTCATCTTCTATACCTTCCGCATCATGGCCGGTCTGGGCATGCTGATGATTTTGCTGGGGGTACTGAGCCTTATCCTGCGCCGTGGCGGCAAAATGTATACCTCTAAAGCGTTCCTGCGCTTTGCTTTCCTGATGGGGCCTTCCGGTCTGCTGGCATTGCTGGCGGGTTGGATCACCACGGAAATGGGGCGTCAGCCGTGGGTAGTTCATGGCCTGCTGCGTACCAAAGATGCGGTATCTAACCATAACGTCATCCAGATGAGCGTCAGCCTGATCCTGTTCATCGTCATTTACTGTTCGGTGTTTGGTGTCGGTTACGGCTACATGATGCGTCTGATCCGCAAGGGTCCGCAGGCGCACGAAGGTGAAAGTGTTGATCACGGTGGTCCGGGCCAGCACCGCACGCCAGCGCGTCCGCTGTCTGCGATTTCAGAATCACTGACTGACGAAAATAAGGGAGCTTGATAATGGGTATCGACTTACCGCTGATCTGGTTTTTGATCATCATCTTCGGCGTGATGATGTATGTGGTGATGGACGGATTCGACCTGGGTATCGGCCTGCTATTCCCGCTGGTGAAAAAAGAACACGACCGTGATGTGATGATGAACACCGTTGCGCCGGTCTGGGACGGCAACGAAACCTGGCTGGTGCTCGGCGGCGCGGCATTGTATGGCGCATTCCCGCTGGCGTACTCGGTGATTCTGGATGCACTGACTATCCCGCTGACCCTGATGCTGTTCGGTCTGATTTTCCGTGGCGTAGCCTTTGAATTTCGTTTCAAAGCCAGTCCGGCCAAACGTCACGTGTGGGACAAATCTTTCATCTGGGGTTCGGTGATCGCCACCTTCTGTCAGGGCGTGGTGCTGGGCGCGGTGATCAACGGAATTCCGGTGGTGAACCGGACTTATGCCGGTGGCGCACTGGACTGGCTGACGCCGTTCACGCTGTTCTGTGGTTTTGCGCTGGTGGTGGCTTATGCCCTGCTCGGCTGCACCTGGCTGATTATGAAAACCGAAGGCGAATTGCAGGAAGCGATGCACAAAATCGCTAAACCCCTGTTGCTGGTATTCCTGCTGGTGACGCTTGCAGTCAGCCTGTGGACGCCACTGACCCACAGCGATATCGCCACCCGCTGGTTCTCGCGCCCTAATCTTTACTGGTTCCTGCCGGTACCGGTGCTGGTGGTGCTGGTCTCCGCGTGGATGTATCGCGCCATCAGCAAAAATGCGCATCACGCGCCGTTCCTGCTGACGCTGGCGCTGGTGTTCCTCGGCTATACCGGTCTGGGGATCAGCATCTGGCCGAACATCATTCCGCCGTCCATTTCTATCTGGGAAGCGGCTTCACCGCCGCAAAGTCAGGGCTTTATTCTGGTCGGCGCCCTGTTCATCATCCCGATCATTCTGGTGTACACCTTCTGGAGCTACTACGTGTTCCGTGGGAAAGTCACACCGGATCAGGGTTATCACTGAGGAATCGCGTTATGAATCTCATCAGAAAAATGGATGACAGCAACATCACTAAAGCCCCGTTCTTAAAACGTGTCGGCTGGATGGCCGTCATCTGGGGCGGCAGCGTGCTGGCGTTATTTGTTGTGGCATCGGTGTTTCATCTGCTGATGTTTGCGGCGGGAATGAGAAGTCATTAAGTGAAAAAGGCCGCCGTCATGGCGGCCGTCTGTTTTTTATTTCTCCAGCACCCGCCCGATAAAATCGAGAATATCGTCCATCGCTTCCTGACGTGCGGCGGCGGAAGGCATGACGATCAGCTGATCGGAATAGCCATTCATGATGGCGGACAACTGACGGGTAACGCGTCCGGCATCGGTCGGGCGGAATACGCCGCTGTCGATCCCCGCACGGATAATGTCGGCCAGCAGCGCCAGCCACTTATGCACCATCAGCCGCGCCAGTTCGGCGTAAGCCTCATTATGCGCCGCCAGTTGCCACAGCGAACCATACAACTGCCAGATATCGCCCTGCGTATCGGGCAGATAATTGCACACCAGCGTGTGCAATTTTGCTTTGGGTTCCAGCGGAGCGATTTCAGCGGCAAACTCTTTCAGCTCCGCCATCATCACTACCGACAGCGCCTCGATGCACAGCGTTTGCCAGTCAGGAAAATAATGATAAATGTGGCTGCGGGAAATCCCGACGTACTCCGTCAGTTCGCGCGTCGTGACTTTTTCAATCCCCTTTTCGATAAAGAGACTGATGGCTCCGTCAAGAATTTTAGCCCTTAACGCTTCCCGGTTTTCTTTCATAATTTATCCTGTACTGGCATTGAGCAGTTGCTCAGAACGGCATTTTATCAGGAAGCCTGGCGTGTGCCCACGGACTTACGCAGCACGATTTTCAGCACCACGACGCTGGTAATCACCAGCACAGCCGCAGAAATCAACACCGCCAGAAACGCCTGATCAAACGCTGTTCGCGCCAGACTGGTCAGTAACGAAGCATGCTCAGGACTGAGATGCCCGGCGAGCGTCAAGGCTTCATCAAGACTGTCATACGCCGTTTCACCACTGACCAGTCCTTGCGGAAGTGTCAGGCTGCGGCTGTAAACCGCCGTCATCAGGCCGCCAAGCAAGGTCACGCCGAGTACGCCGCCCATTTCCCACGACACATCCTCTATCGCGGCCACCATTCCGGCCTTGTCTTCCGGGGCGTTGAGCATGATCGACGTCGAGGCTGCGGTCACTGCGCCACCAAGGCCAAAACCTAAAATAAACAGACTGATCAGCTGTATCACCGCGCTGCCATCGTAGACCAGGGCGTGAGTGACGATGCCGAGTGCAGATATCGCGAAGCCGCCGAGCATCATTTTGCGCACACCGACACGCGGGATCAGCATACCCGCCAGCGGCGAGGCCAGCGCAGACGCCACCGGGATCGGCAGGATAAACATCGCTGCCATAAACGGCGTCAGTCCGAGCACCAGTTGCAACCGCTGACTCAGTACCAGTTCGATGCCGATCAGTGCAATCATTGAGGTGATCGCCACGCCCACGCCACAGGCAAACGCACGGTTGCGGAACAGTGAAAAGTCGATCATCGGCTGTACCGCGCGTTTTTGTCTTCTGACGAATAAACCGAGGAACAGGACGCCTGCGGCCGCAGAACCCATGATCACCAGCCACGACGAATTAATCTGGCTCAGCTCTTTCAGCGCGTAAATCACGCCCACCAGCCCCGCCATCACCAGCGCAGAACCGGCAAAATCACACGGACGTTGTTTATTACCTTCACCGCGCGGGATCAGTGCCTGTGCAAACGGGAAAACGGCCAGCACAATCGGCACGTTGATCAGGAACACCGAGCCCCACCAGAAATATTCCAGCAGCACGCCGCCAATGACCGGCCCGAGCGCCGCCGCACCTGACGCTACCGCCGACCAGATACCGATCGCCAGCGCACGTTCACGTTCGTTGGTGAAGACATGACGCACAATCGCCAAGGTCGCAGGCATCATCATGGCCGCGCCAATCGCCAGGAAAACACGAGAAGCGATCAGCATTTCAGCGCTGGCAGAAAACGCCGCGCACAGGGAGGCGAGCGCAAATACCGGCAGCCCGCTCATAAAAAGATTTTTGTGTCCGATGCGGTCACTGAGCATTCCCGCGCCCGGTAACAGACCGGCGACCACCAGCGGATAGGCATTCACTATCCATAATTTTTCCGATGCCGTAGCGCCCAGCGCCTGCGTCAGACGCGGTAACGCGGTGTACAACACGGTCATATCAATGATGATCAAAAAGAGTGTACTGGTGACAATCGCAAGTATCAGCCAGCGGTTATTGACGAACATAAAAAGTGCCTCAGATAGATTTTGAGCAAACGCTCAAGGCCAGCAAGGTACTTGAGCAACCGCTCAAAATCAAGCAGCATCTGCCTGGCAGTTGATGAAGCGTTGAAGATGTAACGGGGGAAAACGTCAGATTTACAGGCAATAAAAAAGCCCGCTCGGAAGCGGGCTAAAAAGGGCAAAACAGACTTTTGTCTCAACTTTCTTATTATCTCCCTGGTGCAGGATTTCTTATTCTTTCACCGTCTCCTCGAGTGTGAAGCGCCCTAACGGGTTCTGGTGGAAATCTTTGATATTTTTTCGGGTCACGTTGCGGTACGGGCTGTAATACAGATCAATCCAGTTCACATCGGCTTTCGCCATTTTCTGCAAATCGATGTACATCTGTTCACGCTTCTTCGGATCCATCTCCACCCGTGCGGCGGCCACCAGCGCTTTCACTTTGTCATTGTGATAACGCGTCATGTAATTCATGTTCGAGTCATGGCCCAGCGTAAAGGTGGTTTTCTGATCAGGGTCGAGAATGTCGTTCGTCCAATACATCACCGAAATGTCATAGTCCCCCGCCACTAACATGTCCCAGCTCTGGCTCGGATCCACTTTCTGCAAGTTGGCAGTGATCCCGGCTTTTGCCAGTTGCTGTTGCAGCAATACCGCAATCTGTTCATCCACTTCATCACCGGCATTCACCAGATATTTCAGGGTCAGATTTTTCACTCCGGCGGCGGCCAGCAGTTGTTTGGCTTTTTCCGGGTCGTACGGGCGTTGCAGGTTGTCAGCGTAATGATACAGCGCGCCATCAGGGATGTAGGAGTTGGCGATTTTGCCATAACCAAACGTCACGGTATCAATAATGGCTTTTTTATCGATGGCGAAGTCCAGTGCCTGACGCACTTCCACTTTGCCCAGGTCACCGTGAGAATGGTTGATCAGCAGGTGATCTTCACGGGTTGACGTATCCAGTTCGACGGCGAGTTTCGGGTCTTTTTGCAGCGATGAAATGCGCGAGAACGGGATCGACAGTGCCGCGTCAATTTCTCCGGCCTGCACTTTCAGCATGCGGGTATTGTCGTCCGGCAGCGTCAGCCACTCGACGCCATCGAGTTTCACTTTTGCGGCGTCCCAGTAGTACGGGTTTTTCACCAGTTCGACTTTCTCACCGCGCGTCCACTCTTTCACGCTGAACGCGCCGGAACCCACCGGGTGTTCGGCAAAATCATCCGCGCCCTGTTTGGTCAGCGCCTGTTGCGAAATCACCGAGGCATTCGGCAGCGCCAGTTGAGAAAGGAATGCTGCCGACGGCGTTTTCAGGGTGATCACCAGCGTATGGGCATCGGGGGCTTTCAGCGTATCGATAATGCTGTATGAATCCTTCCACAGCGATCCGGCGTCATCACGGATACGCGTCAGGCTGAACACGGCATCAGAGGCGGTCACCGGTGTGCCATCAGAGAATTTCGCGTCGCGCATTTTCAGCGTATAAGTTTTACCGTCCGGCGAAATCGTCCAGCTTTCAGCCAGGCCCGGCAGCAGTTTGGTGCCGGTGTTGTCAACGCGCACCAGCGGATCGAACACGTTGGAGAACACCCAGTTATCGGCGTTTTGCGCCGACTTGATCGGGTCAAATGTGGTGCTGTCTTCACGACGGCCGATGGTCAGTACCCCCGCAGCCTGCGCCATTTCGCTGACCAGACTCAACGCCAGCAGCACCCCGGCGGCCACAACGTTAAAATGCTTTTGCTTCATGTAACATTCCTTCAGTCATCGGATTGATCCCGTCGCTTTTGTGGTTATCAAGAACACAGGCGAAGGCATGGTCGGCAATATGCCGGGTTTCAGGTGCCGCACCCTGCCTGCACTCAGGCAGCGCAAAGGCACAGCGTGGATGGAAAGCGCAGCCCGCAGGCAACGAAACCGGGCTGGGTGGTTCTCCCTGTAACGGATGCTCCGGCAGCGGCCGGTCGGGGTCGATTTCAGGGATTGCCGCCACCAGCGCGGCGGTATACGGATGGCGCGGCGCGTTAAACACCGTTTGCGTCGGCCCGCTTTCGACAATACGTCCGAGATACATCACCGCCACGCGGTCACACAGGCGGCGCACAATCGCCAGATCATGGGCAATAAATAAGATCGCCAGCCCCATGCTTTCGCGCAGATCCATCAGCAGATTGATTATCTGCGCCTGAATCGACACATCCAGCGCCGCAACACATTCATCAGCGACAATCAGGCGTGGCTCGATAGCCAGCGCCCGGGCAATGCCGGCGCGCTGACATTGTCCACCGCTCAGCGCCTGCGGACGGCGCGTGGCATGTTCCGGGCTGAGGCCGACCAGCGTCAGCAGCGTGCTGACCCGCGCCGGGATCTCCGCTTTCGCCACTTTGTTGTGTACCCGCAACACCTCGCCGATACTTTCGCCAATCGTCTGGCGCGGGTTGAGTGAGGAAAACGGATCCTGAAAAATCATCGCGGTTTGCTGTCGCAGACGGGCAATGTCAGGTTTCATGCCGTCGGTAATCAGTTGCCCGTTAAAACGAACCCGTCCGGCGCTGGCATTTTCCAGCTGCAACATCGCCCGCCCGAGGGTACTTTTTCCGCTGCCCGATTCACCGACCAGCCCCAGCGTTTCGCCTGCGTGAATATGCAGGGACACACCGTTTACCGCCTGAACGTGACGCTTTTTGAGGCCAAAGCCGGAGACCGGAAATGTCACGGAGAGTGCTTCCACTTCCAGCAGCGGGTACGGCTGCGGCGTGAGATCAGACGAATGACTCATTGTGCCTCCCGTGGTTCAGCGGATGATGACAGGCCGTTGCGTGGCCGCCCGCTGACATCGCGGGTTGATTTTCACGGCAGAGCGCGGACGCCTGCGCACAGCGCGGATGAAAACGGCAACCACTGGGAAAATGTGCTGCGACCGGTGGCTGACCGGGCAGCGTGATCAGCCGTCCGCTGCCGCCTTCACTGACCGGCTGACAGTCAATCAGGCCGCGCGTATAAGGATGCTGCGCCTGGGCCAGAACCGGCCGTTTTTCACCGGTTTCACATAAACGCCCGCCGTACATCACCGCAATGCGGTCACAGGTTTGCGCCACCACGCCAAGGTCGTGAGTAATGAGAATAATGGCGATACCCAGCCGGTCGCGCAGATCGCGGAGCAGACGCAAAATCTGCATCTGCACGGTGACATCCAGCGCCGTGGTCGGTTCATCAGCAATCAGCATTTTGGGTTCGCAGGCCAGCGCCACGGCGATCATTGCCCGCTGACGCATGCCGCCGGAAAACTCGTGCGGATAGTTATCTGCCCGTCGCTGCGGATCCGGAATACCGACCTGACGCAGCAGTTCCACCGCCTGACTTTGCGCTTCACGGCGGCTGGCCCCAAAATGCAGACGGCGGCTTTCAGCAATCTGCTGACCGATGGTCATCACCGGATTCAGATGGCTGGCCGGATTCTGGAAAATCATGCCGATCTCCCGCCCGCGAATGGCCGTCATGCGTTTATCGTTCAGCGTCAGTAAATCGGTGCCATTGAGGCGGATTTCCCCGGCGCGAATATGCAGCCCTTCACCGGGCAGCAGGCGCATCATGGCGCGACAGCTCAGGGTTTTGCCGGAGCCACTTTCGCCGACCAGCCCGAGAATATCGCCCGCATTCAATGTCAGCGAGAGTCTGTCCACCAGCGCCACGCCTTGCCGGTCTTCAATGGTTAAGCCGGAAACCTGCATTAACGTCATGGCCGTTCCCCCAATTTGTCACCCAGTCCGTCCGCCAGCAGGCTGAAACTCATCGCCAGCACCACAATCGCCAAACCGGGGAAGGTGGTTATCCACCACGCCGTAGTAATAAAACTCTGGCCTTCGGCGACCATCACGCCCCATTCCGCTACCGGCGGCTGGACGCCCAGGCCGAGATAACTCACCGACGCGCCACTGAGTAACACCAGCACGCAGTCGGACATCGAGAACACCAGCGAACTGGTCAGCGCGTTGGGCAGAAGATGCAAAAGTAAGATACGCGGATGGCTATAGCCCAGGCTGCGCGCGGCCAGAATGAAATCGCGGTGTTTAAGCGTCAGCACCTGCGAGCGCACCAGACGGGCATACGACACCCAGCCCACCACCGCCATCGCGATATAAAAACTGCCCAGTCCCGGTCCGAGAATGGCGATGATCGACAGCATCAGCACCAGAAAAGGAAACGCCAGCACCACGTCTATCACCCGCATGAAAAAGGTATCGACTGCGCCGCCGAGATATCCGGCAAACGCGCCGATCAGCGTGCCGAAGGTAAACGGAAAAATCACACCAATCAGACAGATTTGCAGATCAATCCGTGCCCCCCACATCACGCGGGAAAGAATGTCGCGGCCAAAGTTATCGGTGCCAAACGGATGGGCGAACGTTGGCGGTGACAGTGTCACAGATGCATCCTGCGCAATCGGATCGAACGGCGCGATCCACGGACTGAGCAGCGCAATCAGAACCCAGACACTCAGCATCAGCATGCCGAGCCGTAACGCCTGCTGGCGTGGCAACCCGCGCAGGTGAAAATGCCCCATGCGTTGTGTCGCTATCTTTTCGGTCATGCTCATAGCTTCACCCTCGGATCCAGCGCCACAGTCAGTAAGTCTGCAATCAGGTTCACGATGACTGTCGCCAGGGCGAACACCAGCACCACACCCTGCACCACCATGTAATCGCGGCTGATAATGGCTTTCACCAGCAACTGCCCCATACCGGGAATGGCAAATACGCTCTCAATTACCACCGTGCTGCCAATCAACCAGCCGATATTTACTGCCAGCAGATTGACTGTCGGCACCAGTGAATTGGGCATCACATGTCGCCAGAAAATACGGTTTTCGTTTTGCCCCCGCGCACGGGCGGCGGTGACGTAATCATTCTGTAATTCCATCAGCAGACTGGCGCGCAGGTTACGGGTCAGAACCGCTGACAGCGCCAGCGCAACGGTCAGGCACGGCAGAAACAGGTGATGAATCCGCTCGCCGACATCGCTGCCATAGCCCGACACCGGGAACCAGCCGAGGGACAGGCTGAACAGTAAAATCATCATGATCGCCAGCCAGAACGCCGGTAATCCGAGGCCGATAGTAGAAAGTAAACGGATCACCTGATCCGCCAGTTGCCCGCGATGTCGTGCCGCGCCGGCCGCCAGCGGCACCGTAAACAGCATCGCCAGCAGCACGCTGCCGAGCACCAGATACAGGGTTGGCTCAATACGCGACATGATCAGCGTTAACGTATCCACACGGTAAATCAGTGACTTGCCCATCTCGCCATGAAACAGGTTGCGCAGAAAATAGAGATATTGCTGCCAGACCGGCAGATCCAGTCCGTACTGCACCCGGATTCGGGCGATGGCTTCCGGTGTGCTGCGTACCCCAAGCAGGATCCGCGCCGGATCGCCGGGTATGGCGCGCACCATCACGAAAGTCAGAATACTTATCCCCAGCAACACCGGCAGCAATTGCAGCGGTCGCCAGAGCAAAAATCGGTAACGGTGCATGACAATCCTCTTAATGACAGTTTCTGGTGCAGAGCGAGAGTCTTTTCCCCTGTGGCTTTACGTTATCCGCAGTCAGGCCCCGCCGGTAGTTAGCAAAAATACTAGGTTTGCACCGCCAGCGATGTGGCACCGCGATTGCATAAATTTTCTTTACCAGGTGAGATTGAGCAAAACCGGTGCCCGATCAGCCCATTCAGACTGGCAAACAGTGATGCGGAGATAAATTCATGAAGCTCGCGGTGCAAGAGAGTGCAGTGTCTTTGCGGGAAACGACCGTTGATGGTGCGTTTGATCAGCTTTTCGCTCAGACCTCGCGCCTGGGGTTTGACGCCCTGATTTACGATTACACGCCGGTACCGCGTTCGCTTGAGGGCGAGCTGATCACACCGTCGCTGTTGCGGATGGGTAATGTGCCCGGCGACATGCAGCGGTTATGGCTGGAGAACGGGTATTATCAGGTCGATCCGGTGCAGCATTACGCTCTCGAAAGCTGCGCACCGTTTGTCTGGTCTTATCAGCGCCCGGACAATACCTCGCTGCAAAACCGCCTCAGTGACCTCAACAAACCGGTCACCCATTACATGTGCGATAACAACATGCCGAGCGGCGCGACGGTGCCGTTGCATTTGCCGAATGGTGGATTTGTGACGGTCACCGGCATTCACACCGGTGCGGGACATGAGCTGGATATTCATGATGTATTGGCCGAACTGAGCCTGCTGGCGCTGACCTTTCAGGAGTGCGTGTTTCCGCTGTTCGACAGCAGCATTCTCACCTGTCGCCACGTGCGCTTAAGCAAACGCGAACGCGAATGTCTGACGTGGGCGGCAGAAGGCTTAACCGCCAAAGAAATCGCCCGCAAACTCAACCGGTCGATTGCCACCGTCACGCTCCATCTCAATACCGCCGCCCGCAAGCTGGGGGCCAGTAACCGTGTGCAGGCCGTGGTTCGCGCGATGCATTACCGTTTACTCGACAGTTAATCTGCCCTGTTTTCTATCTTTTTTACTAGCTGTTCAACGCCGCCCCGATGTTTACCCTGTGGTTATTATTCACCGACAGGGGAAACAAAATGTACAACATCACTGAAGGCTATGCGCCGTTTCAGGAATACCAGACCTGGTACCGCATCTGTGGCGATTTACACAACGGCAAAACACCGCTGGTTATTGCTCACGGCGGCCCCGGCTGCACCCATGATTACGTTGATGCCTTCCGCGATATCGCCGGAACCGGCCGCGCGGTGATCCACTACGATCAGATTGGTAATGGCCGCTCGACCCACCTTCCCGACAAACCCGCTGGCTTCTGGCAGCCCTCGTTCTTTCTGGCGGAACTGGATAATTTGCTGCGCCATCTGGGCATTGAAAAAGATTACGCGCTGCTCGGCCAGTCCTGGGGCGGCATGCTCGGTGCCGAGCACGCCGTCATGCAACCGCCTGGCCTGAAAGCGCTGGTCATCGCCAACTCACCGGCCTCGATGGAACTCTGGTTGCAGGCCGCCGCCCGCCTGCGCAGCGAACTGCCGCCGGAGGTTCAGGAAACCTTACTGGCACATGAAGCCGCCGGAACCCTTAACAGCGCAGAATACAAAGCGGCGTCGCAGGTATTCTATGCCCGCCATGTCTGCCGTCTCGATCCGTGGCCGGAGGAGGTAAAACGTACCTTTGCGGCGATGGACGAGGATCCGACGGTGTACCTCGCCATGAACGGCCCGACTGAATTCCATGTCATTGGCAGCATGAAAGACTGGACGGTGATCGACCGCCTGCCCGCCATTAACGTGCCGGTATTGCTGATTTCCGGCCGCTACGATGAAGCCGCTCCCGACGTGGTGCAGCCGTTCGCGGATTTAATCAAAGGCGCTGAATGGGTGATTTTCGAGAATTCGAGCCACATGCCACACGTCGAGGAACGGGAAGCCTGTATGAAATGCGTCGTGGAGTTTCTGGAGAGCAACAGCTCCCGCTGATGACGTATACAGGCTGCTTCTGGCTTATCCCGAAGCAGCCTGAGGGAATATTCTTTATGCCCCGATGACTCACAGCATTAACGGCTGACACCGGGCGATTGCCCGGTAATGCGCTTATAAGCCCGGCTAAACGCGGCCTGTGAGGTATAACCCAGACGAAATGCCACGTTCTCGATAGAAATCTTGCTGTCTGAGAGCCACTGCGTGGCGAGTTGCATGCGCAGTTCCGTCACGTAACGCAACGGCGATACACCAATCATCGATTGAAAACGCGCGGCGAAAACCGAGCGCGAGATGTGCGACTCTGCCGCCAGCTCCGCGACGGTCCAGTTCCTGCCCGGATGCCGGTGCAGCGCCAGAATTGCCCTAGCCAGCCGGGGTTCCCGCAATGCAGCGGCAATGCCTGAGGCATTTTCACATCCACATTCCACCCACCCGCGAACAATCATTGCCGCGGCAACTTCCGCAAGCCGGGCCAGAATGCCTGCAAAGCCGATGCGGCCGGAGCATATTTCACGTTTCATCGAATCCATCACCGGCAACAGTCCGGGATAGCGTTCGCCTTTGGCATCCGCCACCATGGTTTCCGGCATCAGTTTACCCAGACTTTGCATTCCGCCCAGATCAAACGCCATGCAGCCATAAAAAAGAATCGCGCCCGGTATCGTATCCCTGCTCGGGCAGGTATCCACACCACTCACGGCTTCCCCTAATGGCGCGACATCGAAGTCGTCAATGTCCTGAGCGGTATGGCCGGGTTCAGAAAGAAGCTGATGTGCCATTCCATGCGGCATAAAAACGACATCACCGGCAGACAATGGATGGAGCGCGCCATCCCCGGTTTTAAGAACAGCGGAACCGACGGCAAGATAGTGAAAATACGCATGTCCGGGCCTCGGTTTGAACGCCATGCCAAATTCAGAGCCGGTCTGGATGCGGCGATATTGCACACCACGCAGACGCATTCCTGTCAGGAGTTCACTGATCAGGTCAGAAGAAAGGGCAAAGGGATCGTGCTGGGTCATTTCAGGAGTAATAGTCAAAAAACAAGGATTTCGAATCATAGATCATCTCAACCATCCTGCCTAGACTCTGCGCTACGTTAATCTTCAGGAACATTTGAAATGAATCATAAAACAGAGGGCTCAGCGCCCGCGACCCAACAAGATGTGCAACAGGCTCCGCCAGCATGGATGGCAGTCTTCTCCCTCACCATGGGCGTGTTCGGTTTGTTAACAGCAGAATACCTGCCAGCCAGCCTGTTAACGCCCATGGCCTCAGACCTGCAGGTGACAGAAGCATTAGCCGGTCAGGCGGTGACGGTCACCGCGGTGATCGCGCTGTTCGCCGGACTGCTGGTACCGGGCCTGACCCGTAAGCTTGACCGCAGAACCGTTCTGTTAAGTTTTACTGTGCTGATGATCGCCTCAAACCTGCTGGTCGCCCTTTCCTCCAGCCTTGCCGTGTTGCTGGTGATGCGGATCCTGCTTGGCGTCGCGCTGGGCGGATTCTGGAGTATGGCCGCAGCGGTTGCGATGCGGCTGGTTCCGGAGAAACTCGTGCCGCGGGCACTGTCGGTTATCTTCAGTGGTATTGCGGTGGGAACCGTCGTTTCCGTGCCGCTGGGAAGCTTTCTCGGTGAACTCTATGGCTGGCGCAGCGCGTTCATTGCCGCGGCTCTGGTGGGAGGAGTCACTCTTGCTTTTCAGTGGTTCACATTACCGCGCATGGCGCCCCGTCAGGTTACACATATAGCATCAGTCTTAACATTGCTGCGCCGTCCCGGCATTGCCACGGGGATGTCCGGCTGCGTGCTGGCACATACGGGTCAGTATGCCCTGTTTACGTATATTCGCCCTTCTCTGGAAAGCGTGAGTCATGTAGATGTGGGCGGACTGGCCCTGCTATTGCTCGGATTCGGTGTGGCAAATTTTGCGGGCACATTGCTGGCCGGATGGATAATGACCTACAGCCTTCGCCTGACGCTGATTGTAATGCCTTGTTTAGTCGGTATCGCGGCGCTGGGGATGATATTACTGCCCGTTCAGATCACCGGACTCACGCTGCTGGTTTTGCTGTGGGGGCTGGCATTCGGCGGTGTACCTGTCGCCTGGTCAAACTGGGTAACCCGCTCGGTGCCCGATCAGGCTGAGAGCGCAGGAGGCATGGTGGTGGCTGCCGTGCAATCTTCTATCGCGGCCGGTGCGGCACTGGGAGGCGTCATGTTCGGACTGGGGGGGATCTCCGGGGTATTTATCACGGCAGGTATTGTGATGTTAAGTGCTGCGCTGATCATTGCCTTGTGCGTCAGGGTTGGCCTGTCCGGTGACGGCGCAGAAACCCCGTCCCTCCAGCACGAATAGCGTCAGGGAAACAGGCTGATGATCATTCAGTAAATTCCTAAAAACAGCAAAAATTAATTCCACACAAACATTGTTACCATCATATCCGAATACTCAATTTATCATCATGTTAAAACTATTTCCGGTTCATTTCCCTGAACCGGATTGAGCTATAACAGTTTTATTAAAATTGAATATACGTTTTAGGGATAAAATTTACTCCCGGCAGAGTAAAAAATACAAACGAAATATAAAACCTTAAAAATCAATAAATTACACCATGCTAGTGACAATGTTTTTAATTTTTATCATGCGCAGGCGGGAAATAACATAAATTCCGCTGGACGAAAAAAACAACAAATAAGCCATTGAATTTTAATGATAAAAATTAAAACAACCTGAACTGTTATAGTGTATTTTCACCAAACTGTATCTACCCCGCAAAATAATATCAGTGCACAATCCTTTCATCTTAATCACGTATAAATCACAAGTGTACTATGTATGTTAATTTTAATTAACGTGTCCCACTTTCTCCATAGGGGATGTCAGCAATGTTTGGATTAGATGCTTTTCACCTGGCAAGAATACAATTCGCATTCACCGTGTCTTTTCACATCATATTTCCTGCCATTACGATCGGGCTGGCCAGTTTTCTTGCGGTGCTTGAAGGGATGTGGCTGAAAACCGGCAACCGCAGTTACCGGGATCTGTATCATTTCTGGTCCAAAATTTTTGCTGTTAACTTTGGCATGGGGGTCGTGTCAGGTCTGGTGATGGCCTATCAGTTCGGCACCAACTGGAGCGGATTCTCGCAATTTGCCGGTAGCATTACCGGCCCTTTACTGACCTATGAAGTGCTGACCGCATTTTTCCTCGAAGCCGGTTTTCTGGGCGTGATGTTGTTTGGCTGGAACCGGGTGGGGCCTGGCCTGCATTTCTTTGCGACCTGTATGGTGGCGCTGGGCACGCTTATCTCCACCTTTTGGATCCTGGCATCGAACAGCTGGATGCATACTCCGCAGGGCTATGAAATTGTCAATGGCGTCGTGGTGCCGACGGACTGGTTTAAAGTCATTTTTAACCCGTCATTTCCTTATCGTCTGTTACATATGTCCATCGCGGCTTTCCTCGCCAGTGCGTTCTTTGTGGGGGCTTCCGGTGCCTGGCACCTGCTTCGCGGCAACGATACGCCAGCGGTTCGGAAAATGTTTTCCATGGCATTGTGGATGGCGCTGATCGTCGCCCCCATTCAGGCAATGGTCGGTGACGCCCACGGCCTGAATACGCTGGAATATCAGCCCGCCAAAATTGCGGCCATTGAAGGGCACTGGGAAAATCCGCCCGGAGAAGCCACACCGTTAATTCTTTTTGGCATCCCGGATATGGAGCAGGAACGCACGAAATATGCGCTGGAGATCCCTTATCTGGGCAGTCTGATCCTGACACATAGCCTGCAAAAACAGGTGCCCGCGCTGAAGAGTTTCCCGAAAGAAGATCGTCCCTATTCGCCGGTAGTTTTCTGGTCTTTCCGCATCATGGTCGCGCTCGGTCTGCTGATGATCACGGCAGGCGTGCTGGGTGTGTGGCTGCGTTATAAAAAACGGCTTTATCAGTCCCGCCCGTTCCTTTGGTTCACGCTGCTGATGGGACCTTCCGGTCTGATTGCCCTGCTTGCGGGCTGGTTTACCACTGAAATTGGCCGTCAGCCGTGGGTGGTTTATGGCGTTCAGCGCACCCGCGATGCCGTCTCCGCGCACGGTGAAATGCACATGAGCCTCAGCCTGTTAGCCTTCCTGCTGGTGTACTCATCCGTTTTTGGTATTGGCTACGTTTACATGATGCGTCTTATCAAAAAAGGGCCGGTGACCGGTGAAGGTGATGAGGTTTCTCACGGCGGGCCAGGTAAGCCAAACACACCGGCGCGTCCGCTGTCTGCGGCGCAGGAAGGGCTGAGCAATCCTGAGGGAAGTAAAAAATATGATTGATTACACTATTATATGGTTTGGAATTATCGTATTTGCGAACCTGATGTACATCGTAATGGATGGCTTTGATCTGGGTATCGGTATTTTATTCCCGTTCAATAAAGACAAAACCGAACGCGACATGATGGTCAACACCGTTGCACCGGTGTGGGACGGTAATGAAACCTGGCTGGTACTGGGCGGCGCGGCCTTATACGGCGCTTTCCCGCTGGCTTATTCGGTGATCACCGATGCACTCACCATTCCGTTAACCCTGATGCTTTTCGGTCTGATTTTTCGCGGCGTGGCGTTTGAATTTCGCTTCAAGGCGACCGAAAAGCACCGTCCGTTTTGGGACAAATCGTTCATTACCGGTTCCATCGTGGCCACCTTCAGTCAGGGCGTTGCGGTCGGCGCAGTGCTTAATGGCTTTGAGGTGACAGGCAGAACGTTTACCGGCTCCGCACTAAGCTGGCTGGCCCCCTTCCCTATTTTTTGTGGTATCGGGCTGGTGGTCGCCTACGCGCTGCTGGGCTGTACATGGTTAATCATGAAAACGGAAAATGCCCTGCATCAGAAGATGTGCCGTCTGGCTAAACCCCTGGTGATAACGCTGCTGGCGATCACCGGTGTGATCAGCATCTGGACGCCGCTGACCCATGCCGATATTGCGCATCGCTGGTTCAGCATGCCAAATCTGATCGCCTTTCTGCCGGTGCCGGTACTGGTCTTAGCCTGTACCTGGGGAATTTTGCGGGCGATAAAAAATCACGCGCACTATATGCCGTTTCTGCTGACTCTCGCGCTGATTTTCCTTGGATTTTCGGGGCTTGGGATCAGCATCTGGCCGAATATTATTCCGCCGGCCATCTCGATTTGGGATGCGGCATCGTCAGAGGAAAGCCTGGCATTTATGCTGGTTGGCGCGGTGTTCATCATCCCCGTGATCCTGATTTATACCTTCTGGAGCTATTACGTCTTCCGGGGGAAAATCAGGGAAAACGAAGGCTACCATTGATCGCAACAGTATCGGGCGAAATGACCGCATTTCGCCCGGTTATCACCGGAGGTTCCTGATGCAGGATATGACCGTTAATCGTAAGAAGCCCTTCTGGAAACGCGTCGTCTGGCTGATCGTCATTTATTCATTGAGTGTTTTATCACTGGCCGTGGTGGCATTCTTATTCAGAATGATGATGACGGCAGCCGGAATGAAGTCGCATTAAAAATGCGATGTCAGATGCAGCGAACGTTGTCACCCTTGCCCGAAAATCTTAATCACCGCATCCAGATGTTCCTTCATTGCCTTCTTCGCTGCACGACTGTCACGGGCCTCCAGCGCTGTGAGGATCTCGAGGTGCTCAATCTCAGAACGGTGCGGCATGTCCTGCGGCGTGTAGTGTAATTGCAGGCTGCGGAACATGGTGCCATAACGGTGGCCGAGCAGATGGGCGATGATGAAGGCATAAGCCGGATTTCCGCTGGCCTGCGCAATACGGATATGGAACAACCGGTCGCCGGGATGCGTTGCCGAGCCATTGCGGTTATCGCGACAGTTTTGTTCATATGCCTGCCTGATCGCCGCAAGTTCGGCGTCAGTGGCATTTCTTGCCGCCAGTGCGGCGGTTTCCGGCTCTATCAGACGACGGGTTTGCAACAGCGAAAACGGCGGCAGTTCAGCCGTAAAATCCAGCGCAATATTCAGCTCATCATCCACATCCGCCCACTGATTACGCCCTGCCTGCGACATCACCGGCTCCTGCGAAGGCGTGGCCGGAACGGCAGGTTGCTGACGGACAATCACGCCGTTTCCCACCCGCACATCCACCAGCCCGATCACTTCCAGCGCAATCAGCGCCTCACGCACCGACGCGCGGCTGACCTGTAGCTGACTCGCCAGTTCACGCTCGGCCGGAAGACGGCTGCCGGGCGGAAATTCTTTGTTATCAATTAACGTTTTAAGCTGGTCAGCTATCTGCCTGTATATTCTGGGATTTTCTAATTTTTTTATCGGCATCGGACACCTGAGGTCAATTCTCATTAAGTGATTCAGCTAGCATTTTCCGGACAAAAATCTTGCTGATTTGTTTTATGCATGTAAAAAATTGGTTAACCGAAATGGCGTTTTAAGCAGAAGCTTGCCGAACATCTTAACAAAAAGCACTGCGTTTAACGCGTTTTTTTCACCTCCAATGGCCTGACCATTAGGCCTTTAAAGCACCTTTTAGGGAGAATAGTTATGAACCTGGCCGGGAAAAAAGTTCTGATCACCGCCGCCGGACAAGGCATCGGTTTCAACACCGCCACGCTGTTTGCCCGTGAAGGCGCAGAGGTGATTGCCACCGACATCAACATCGACGCATTACACAATATTCCCGGCATCACCCCGCGCCTGCTTGATGTGACCGACCCGCAGGCGATTGTTGCGCTGGCAGAAGAAACCGGCGCGCTCGATGTGCTGTTCAACTGCGCTGGCGTGGTGCACAGCGGCGATATCCTGACCTGCACCGAACGCGAATGGCAGTTTGCGCTCGATCTTAACGTCACCGCGATGTTCCGCATGATCCGCGCTTTTCTGCCCGCCATGCTTGAGCGCAACCACGGTTCAGTGATCAACATGTCTTCCGTCGCCTCCAGCATCAAAGGTGTGCCGAACCGCTTTGCTTACAGCGCTTCAAAAGCGGCCGTGATTGGCCTGACCCGTTCTGTTGCCGCGGATTACGTCACCCGCGGCATTCGCTGTAACGCGATTTGTCCGGGCACGGTGGAATCGCCGTCCCTGCGCCAGCGCATCGCGGCACAGGCAAAGGCCGAAGGCCGCAGCGAAGCCGAGGTGTACGCGGCGTTTGTTTCCCGCCAGCCGATCGGGCGCATCGGTAAAACCGAAGAAATCGCCCAGCTTGCGCTGTATCTGGCTTCCGACGCCAGTTCATACACCACCGGCACGGTTCAAATTATTGACGGCGGCTGGAGCAACTGACACGCCAGCGGCTTTAAACATTTGATTTTCACCGATCTGACTTTCACAGAAGGACACTGACCCATGAAATTATTACGTTACGGCAACGCAGGTTCTGAGCGCCCCGGCCTGCTGGATGACAACGGCACGTTGCGGGATCTCAGCGCACATATTGCCGACATCAGCGGCGAATTTCTGCAACCTGAAACGCTGGATAAACTGCGCCAGCTCGATCCGCACACGCTGCCACTGGTCGGCGGTGAACCACGTCTGGGTGCCTGTGTCGGCAAAGTGGGGAAATTTATCTGTATCGGCCTCAATTACGCCGACCACGCCGCCGAAACTGGCGCGGAGATCCCGAAAGAACCGGTGGTTTTCAGCAAATGGACCAGCGCGATGGTCGGGCCAAATGACGACGTGGAGATCCCGCGTGATTCTGTCAAAACCGACTGGGAAGTGGAACTCGGTGTGGTGATCGGCACTGGCGGGCGCTATATCAGCGAAGCCGATGCGATGTCGCACGTCGCCGGTTACTGCGTGATCAACGATGTCTCTGAGCGCGAATTCCAGATTGAACGCGGCGGCACCTGGGACAAAGGTAAAGGCTGCGACACATTCGGCCCGACCGGTCCGTGGCTGGTGACAGCGGATGAAATCCCTGACCCGCACCAGTTGAATCTGTGGCTGGAAGTTGACGGCAAGCGCTGGCAGAACGGCAATACGCGCACCATGATTTTCCAGATCCCAGAAATCATCAGTTATCTCAGCCGCTTCATGAGCCTGCAACCCGGTGACATCATTTCTACCGGCACACCGCCGGGCGTCGGACTGGGGCAAAAACCGCCGGTGTACCTGAAAGCCGGTCAGGTGATGCGGCTTGGGATTGAAGGTTTGGGTGAGCAGCGCCAGAAGACAGTGCAGGCATAACCCTTTACAGCTAAAGGAATTTTGCGATGACAACGATTACCGCTTTACGTGTTGAAGATGTGCGTTTCCCGACCTCGCTGGCGCTGGACGGTTCGGATGCCATGAACCCGGATCCGGATTATTCCGCTGCGTATGTGATTTTAGACACTGACACTCCGGCGCTGAAAGGCCACGGCCTGACCTTCACCATCGGGCGCGGCAATGAAATCTGCTGTGCGGCGATTAAAGCGCTGGAACATCTGATCGTGGGCCGCGAACTGGCGGGCATTACCGCCGATATGGGCCAGTTCTGGCGCGATTTCACCAGCGACAGCCAGTTGCGCTGGATTGGTCCTGACAAAGGCGCAATCCACCTGGCGACCGGCGCGGTGGTTAACGCGGTGTGGGATTTATGGAGCAAAGCCGCCGGTAAACCGCTGTGGAAACTGGTCGCCGATATGTCGCCGGAAGAGCTGGTGCGCTGCATCGATTTTCGTTACATCACGGACTGCATCACGCCGCAGGAAGCGCTGGCCTTATTGCAGCAACGTGCCGACAACAAACCCCGGCGCACGGAGAAACTGCTGGCGGAAGGCTACCCGTGCTACACCACGTCAGCGGGCTGGCTCGGCTATCCCGACGATAAACTTCGCCGTTTATGTCAGGAAGCGGTCGACGCCGGTTTCGATTATCTGAAACTAAAAGTCGGGCGCGACCTGGAAGACGACATCCGCCGTGTGCGCATCGCCCGCGAAGTGATCGGCCCGGACCGCAAACTGATGATCGACGCCAATCAGGTATGGGAAACCAACGACGCCATCCCCTGGGTGAACGCCCTCGCCTTTGCCAACCCCTGGTTTATCGAAGAACCGACCAGCCCGGACGACATCGAAGGCCACCGCAAAATCCGTCAGGGCGTTGCACCGGTTAAAGTCGCCACCGGCGAAATGTGCCAGAACCGCATCATGTTCAAGCAGTTCATTATGCGCGAAGCCATCGACGTGGTGCAGATTGATGCCTGCCGCATGGGCGGCGTCAACGAAGTGCTGGCGGTGATGCTGATGGCGGCCAAATACAATCTGCCGGTGTGTCCGCACGCGGGCGGCGTCGGCCTGTGCGAATACGTGCAGCATCTGTCGATGATTGATTATCTGTGCATCGCAGGTACGCACGAAGGTCGCGTCATCGAATACGTTGACCATCTTCACGAGCATTTTGTGCATCCGTGCGACGTCCGGGGCGCGGCCTATATGCCGCCGCAGGCACCGGGATTCTCCATTGAGATGCATCAGGCGTCGATCGAAAGATACCGCCATCACGCCTGACCTTAATGATCGAAAAGCAGCAAGGAGAACGCCGATGATGCGAATCGACAGCCACCAGCATTTCTGGCGCTACATCCCGCAGGATTACCGCTGGATAGGCGATGACATGGCGGTGCTGAAACAGGATTTATTGCCGGAGATATTGCGGCCTGCGTTACAACGTCACGATATTCAGGGCACGGTTCTGGTTCAGGCCTGTTCCTCTGTGCAGGAAACCCGCTGGCTGCTGGAGATCGCAGAGCACACCGACTTTGTGCATGCCGTGACCGGCTGGGTGGATCTGTCGTCACCCGCGCTGCAACGGGATCTGGAGGCTATTTCGCACCCGCTGCTGCGCGGCTTTCGTCATCAGGTTCAGGACGAGTCTTCACCTGCGCAGTGGCTGGAAGATCCGGCGATCAATGCCGGTATTCGCCAGATTCAGCGGCAGGACTATGTCTATGAAATTCTGGTGACGCATCGCCATCTGACTGACGCCATAAAATTTGCCGAACGTCATGATGACTATTTTCTGGTGCTCGATCACTTCGGCAAGCCGGATCTCAGCCGGGGTGCAGCGTACTGGAAGCAGCAGATTGCACCGCTGGCGGCGCTAAAACACGTCAGTTGCAAGCTCTCCGGGTTGCTGACCGAGCCGCGTCCGGCAGGCATGTCAGCCCGCGATCTGTTGCCGTATTTTGAGGCCGCACTGGACGTTTTCGGTGCCGGACGCCTGATGTTTGGTTCCGACTGGCCGGTATGTTTACTGGCAGACGGGGATGAAAATCCGTGGGATTTATGTGAACAGGCCACGGCCGCACTCAGTTCTGACGAGCAGGCAGCCATTTATGGCGGCAATGCCTGCACGATTTACCGATTACAGCCTTTACCGATTACAGGAAATGACTGATGAATCTGCATCTGCAAAATAAAGTGGTGATGGTCACCGGCGGCGGTTCCGGTATCGGCGCGGCGATTTCGCTGACGCTGGCGGAAGAAGGCGCGGTTCCGGTGATCATCAGCAATACCGAACCGGCCAATGAACTGATGCATAAACTGCAACAGCTTTCGCCACAGGCCAGTTTTGTACTGACTGAACTGCGCGACGAAGCCAGTTGCAAGGCGGCGGTGAATGAGGTGCATACCCGCTACGGCAGTATCGACGGGCTGGTGAATAACGCCGGTGCCAACGACAGCGTCGGGCTGGATGCCGGTCGCGAAGCCTTTGTGCAGTCGCTCGAGCAGAATCTGATCCACTATTACCTGATGGCGCACCTGAGCCTGAACGCCCTGCGCGCCAGCCGGGGAGCTATCGTCAATATCAGCTCGAAAACCGCACTCACCGGACAAGGCAACACCAGCGGTTACGCTTCGGCCAAAGGCGGCATTCTGGCGCTGACCCGCGAATGGGCAGCGGCGCTGCTCGGCGACGGTATCCGCGTGAACGCGGTGATCCCGGCGGAAGTCATGACGCCGCTGTACGAACGCTGGATCAAAAGCTTCGACCATCCCGAAGAAAAGCTGCAACAAATCACTTCGCATATTCCGCTGGGACAGCGTATGACCACGCCGCAGGAAATCGCCAACACCGTGGTGTTCCTGCTGTCTTCCCGCGCCTCGCACACCACCGGCCAGTGGCTGACCGTGGACGGCGGTTATATGCATCTCGACCGGGCCTTAACATGAAACGCCGCTATTGTCAGGCGCTGGATCTGGCGGACGATCCGGTGCTTATCGAAGAATATCAGCGTTATCACCGCGAAATCTGGCCGGAAATTACCGCGCACCTGCGCCGCTATGGCATCGCAGACATGGAAATTTACCGGCTGGGCAACCGCCTGATGATGGTGATGGAAACCACGGAAGATTTTGACAGCGGACTGTTCGAACGCCGCAGTCTGGAGGATCCGAAAGTCTGCGAATGGGAAGCCCTGATGTGGAAGTATCAGCGCCCAACGCCGTGGACGCCCGCCGGTGAAAAGTGGGTGGAAATGGAGAGGATTTTTTCGCTGGCTGATCAGAAATAGCTATACATCTCCCTGCTATGAGGGAGAAACCGTTTTTCACGTTATCTGACATAAAAAATCAGCCACCTGAGCTGAACCCCTACATGCGTCACCAGATACTGAGGAATACAACATGCTCGCCGATAAAACTGCCGCGCCCGCTTATGCGCAGCGCAAAACGACGTCCGGTTTCCGACTGGCGTTCATACTGGTCACCACGCTGTTTTTCCTGTGGGGTTTATCCTACGGGCTGCTGGATGTCCTGAATAAGCATTTCCAGGACGTGTTGCACGTCAATAAAGCCCAGTCCGGTCTGCTACAGGCCGCCTATTTCGGGGCGTATTTTATCATCGCCCTGCCCGCCGGTTTCTTCATGGACAGGTTCGGTTATAAAGCCGGGATCCTGGTGGGTCTGTGTCTGTATGCCCTGGGCGCACTGTTGTTCGTGCCCGCTGCCTCCGCAGGCAGCTTCGGCATGTTCCTGTTCGCATTGTTCGTGATTGCCCTCGGTCTGGGCTGTCTCGAAACCGCCGCTAACCCGTTCGCTACCGTTCTCGGCGATCCGGCCGGAGCCGAACGCCGCCTGAACCTTTCTCAGTCCTTCAACGGTTTAGGTCAGTTCATCGGCCCGATTATCGGTGGTTCACTGTTCTTCTCCGCCACACAAGGCACCACGACGGACGGATTGTCCTCGGTGAAAACCACTTACGTCGCCATCGCCGTGTTAGTGCTGCTGATTGCCTTCCTGTTCGGACGCACAAAATTGCCGGACATCCGCGAGCAAAGCGCTCCGGAAGATCACGGTATCGAGAAAGGATTGTGGCAGCACGGCCATTTCACCGGCGGCGTCATCGCACAATTCTTCTACGTCGCGGCACAGGTTGGCGTCGGTGCCTTCTTCATTAACTACACCACCGAACACTGGCACACGCTGTCGAACCAGAACGCGTCGTATCTGCTGTCTGTCGGCATGATCAGCTTTATGGTCGGGCGTTTCTTCAGCACCTGGCTGATGGGCTTTGTCCGCCCGGCCACGCTGCTGGTGGTCTACGCCATCATCAATATTGTGCTGTGCGGCGTGGTGGTGGCCGGTATTGATAACGTCTCGGTGATTGCACTGGTGGCGATTTTCTTCTTTATGTCGATCATGTTCCCGACCATTTTCGCGATGGGCGTCAAGAACATGGGCAAACAAACCAAACGCGCCAGCTCGGTGATGATCATGGCGATTGTCGGTGGCGCGGTGATGCCGTATCTGATGGGCGCGATTGCCGACCACTACAACACCGCCGTTTCTTACGCCCTGCCGATGGTATGTTTCGCCGTGGTGCTGATTTATGCCGTGAAACAGCGGGCGAAAGCGGCGATCTGAGCACGTTGTCATACAAAACAATCTGACTGCTCCCCCTCATCACAGCCCCTCCTTAATACCCTTCAGGTGTCGGGGAGGGGTTGCAACCCTGCAAACCGCGTCATGAGTTTTAACATTCCTGTCATCCCTGATAGAAAAATCCTGTTTATACTTCATCGCGTATAAAGCTGGTTAATAACGCTGAAGGGTAAAAAAATGTCGATTCGTTCATTGCAGGCACTGTGTTTAACCAGTTTTTTTATTGCGGATGTTCGTGACGGGCTTGGGCCCTTTCTGGGGATCTTTCTGACACAACGCCACTGGCAGCCCGATGATATCGGCTTGCTGATGACCGCTGGCGGCGTGGCAGGGTTGCTGGCAACGCTCCCTGCGGGCTTCATGACTGATGCATCGAAAAACAAGCGGCTGATTCTGGCGCTGCTGTGCGTGCTGATCACCGGCACGACGCTGCTGCTCTGGCTCAGTCAGGCAAATGCCGTGGTGGCGTTTTCGCAGATCGTGAGCGGAATATGTGCTGCTTTTGTCGGTCCGCTGATCACCGGGATCACGCTGGGTCTGACCGGGCAAAAAGGCTTTAGCGCGCAGATGGGTAAAAATGAGGCGTTTAACCATGCCGGGAATTTTATCACCGCGCTGATTGCCGGAGGGATCGCCTGGTACTGGGGCATCGGCGGTATTTTCATTCTCATGACCTGCACGATGTTATTAACGCTCATCGCACTGACGGGCATCCGCCGCAGCGATATAGACGATGATGCCGCGCGTGGGCTGGAGTCCGGCGCATCCGCTCAGGTCCCCGATTTCTCGGTGCTGGCCCAAAATAAACCGCTGCTGATCACCGGTCTGACACTGTTGCTGTTTCATCTGGCCAATGCGGCGCTGTTGCCGATGCTCAGCATGAGAATCGCGGCAGCGCCCGGCTCCGTCAATCCCGGACTGTACGCTGCCGCAACCGTGATTATTTCTCAGATGGTGATGATCCCGGTAGCAATCTGGACCGCCGCGCGCATCGACAGAGTCGGCTACTGGCGGCTGATTATGCTGGCGCTGCTGATCATGCCCGTCCGGGCAGCGCTGGCGGCGAGTTCTGCCGCCCCTTTAATGATGGTGCCGGTGCAAATACTTGATGGTTTCGCGGCTGGCGTACTGGGCGTGGTAGTGCCGAGCTTTATTGTGGTGCTGCTGCGCGGAAACGGTCATGTCAACGCGGGCCAAAGCGTGGTGATGCTGATGCAGGGCGTCGGCGCGGCCATGAGCCCGGCCCTGACGGGTATGATTGCAGGTCATTACTCGTTCGCTACGGCGTTCAGTGTTCTGAGCGTTATCGCCCTGACGGGGCTGCTGATCTGGTGGCGTTATGCCCCGTTACTTTCAACACAGTCTTGTATGGAGACAAGCTAAGTCGTCGGTCACGCGGGGCGAAGCAAGCGTAAACATAGCCTGCGGGATCAGGCCAGACTCAAACCGAACAGGCGGCTCAGGGCAATTCTGCCGCTGTCGGTGACGCTCACTTCACGATAACCCTGCGTGCGGGATATCCACGCTTTTTGCAGAAAAAGCGTCATTAATGCCTGCCCTGCATCGCCTCCCAGATGGAAGCGTCTTTCGCTCCAGTCAAGGCAAGGGCAGCAAGCCTTGCGGCGCGGGCGCGGATTGAGCACCGCGCCCAGTCGTTGAAAATGGGCTTTCCCGGCCGGAGTCAGCGCGTTACCGTCCGCTTCAAGCCAGTTTTCCTGCAGCAGAAAATCGTAGATTTTTACCGCCAGCTCTCCGGCCAGATGGTCATAACAAGTTCGTGCATAACGCAGAACGACCGGCGTCCGCGACGCAAAAGTTTTGTGGTTATGCATGGAAACCCCCATCAGGTTTTCCAGCAATCCGGCGATATGGTGGCCCGCCAGGCTGTAATACCGGTGGCGCCCCTGCGTCAGGCAAATCACCAGCCCGTTGCTGAGCAGCCGGGTAAGATGACCGCTGGTTGTGGAGGCGGCGATGCCCGCCACCGCACTGAGTTCAGTCGCGGTCCACGCGCGTCCGTCCATCAGGGCACACAAAATACTGACCCTTGATGGGTCAGATATTGCTGAAGCCACCAGTGACATGGATTTTTCAAGAGACTCATCCGGCTCACTGTCGTATTCGGTTTGAAGAAAATTCATGCAGAAGGTATCGCCCATTGTTGAGTGACTTCAGCCGCGCGGATATCGTCATCCGTCAGCAGAATAAGCCGGTTATCGTGGTCGCTGTACTGTACCAGAATGTTAATGCCATTCCGGGCGAGCGTCTGGGCGATTTCGCCCAGCTCGCCCGGCTGTTTCTGAGGTAGTTTTCTTATCAGCGGGCGTGACAGCTTTCTCACGTCAAAGCCAGCATCAGTCAGAACCTGACGGGCTTTTTCACCGTCTTCTATCAGGAAATGCGCATGCCCCGCTTCTGCCGTGGAAAATACGCCGCCGCCCTCCAGCCCCACACCGTTCATGCCCAGAATACGGCCAAGGGAGGCCAGCGAACCGGGTGAATGGTCGAGGATCACGTGAATGTCATACATGCTGATGCGCTCCTTTACCGGAAGACTTGTCGGAAGAATAGTCACGAAATACACGGGCAACGCGTATTCTGTAGAATGAAAAAATCGACTGTTTACCCTCTTTCTGCGCGGCCAGATGCATCAGATTCTGTTTCCACCCTGCCACCGACTCTTCGTCTTCCCACCATGATAATGAAAGGATTTTTCCGGGCGTGGTCAGGCTCTGGAATCTCTCAATGGAAATAAATCCCGGCGTGTCCGATAACAATGGTTTCAGTTCTGCCGCCAGTTCAAGGTACCGCTCACGCGCTTCGGGTACTGCATCTGCCTCAAAAAGTACTGCGATCATCGTTCTGCTCCCTCATGAATTTCGTTCAGCTTATTACCGGCAAAAATCAGATGCTTCGGTCAACACCGAAGTGTGTCTGTTACCTGCGGGCAGGAACGGCATCCGGGGAGGCATGATCATGAATTTGTCTCATGTTCAGTGAATTTAAATCACTTTTTTTCACTCAATGACTCAGGCATAAAAGAGTCATCGCGATTCACTCTTAAAAATATGAAAACGACTGAAATAACGTAGATTTTTCAGCAGCCGGGACACCTGATTATAATGAATAAAAAACTGACATTTACCCTTAAAAGCATCCGTTTCGACGAGAATTATAACCCCTCGGAAAATACGCGTATTACCACCAATTTTGCCAATCTGGCAAGGGGTGAAAAACGCCAGGAAAACCTGCGCAACACCTTAGTGATGATCGATAATCGCTTCAATTCTCTGGCGAACTGGGATAATCCTAATAAAGACCGGTATTCTGTCGAACTCGATATTATTACTGCTCAGTTGAATATTGATGCTGAAGGCAAGGCCGACAGCTTCCCGGTGATTGAAATACTGAAAACAACTATCGTTGATAAAAAAACCCACCAACGCATTGCAGGCATTTTAGGAAATAACTTTTCCTCCTATGTGCGTGATTATGACTTTAGCGTTTTACTGCCAGAGCATAATAAGGATCAACCTGAATTTAGCCTGCCGGATAATTTTGGCGAATTACATGGGAATATATTCAAACAATTTTTAAAATCAGAGACTTACAAAGATAACTTTACTAAAACACCGGTTATCTGCCTGAGTGTTTCAAGTAAAAACACTTACTATCGCACGGGAAATAAACACCCTGTATTAGGCGTTGAATATCAGCAGGATGAACTCTCCCTGACTGATGAATATTTCGCAAAAATGGGATTACGGGCGCGGTATTTTATGCCTGAAAACAGCGTTGCGCCTCTGGCATTTTATTTTTCTGGCGATTTGCTCAGTGATTACACTAATCTTGAGCTTATCAGCACCATCAGCACGATGGAGACTTTTCAGAAGATTTATCGCCCTGAGATTTACAATGCTAATTCTGCGGCAGGATTACAGTATCAACCCAGCCTGAATTACCAGGATTATTCTTTAACCCGTATTGTTTATGACCGGGAAGAACGTAGCCATCTGGCTATTGAGCAGGGGAAGTTTACTGAAGAATGCTTCATCAAACCTTACCAAACTGTTCTTGAACAATGGTCTGCCCATTCCGCTCTCTGATTAACCATAAAAAATATAAGGTCACCTGTGTATGAAAAAATTATTACCGACATCGACTGCGGGCAGTTTGCCTAAACCTTCGTGGCTGGCACAACCTGAGGTGCTCTGGTCCCCGTGGAAATTGCAAGATCAGGAATTAATTGACGGCAAAAAAGATGCCCTGCGTTTGTGTCTGGAAGATCAACAGCAGGCAGGTATCGATATTGTCAGTGACGGCGAGCAAACGCGTCAGCATTTTGTCACAACCTTTATTGAGCATCTCGAGGGCGTTGATTTCGAGAAACGTGAGACGGTTAAGATCCGTAATCGCTATGAAGCGAGTGTGCCGACAGTTGTTGGCCCGGTGAGTCGCAAAAAGGCCGTTTTTGTTGAAGATGCGAAGTTTTTGCGCCAGCAAACTACACAACCGATCAAATGGGCTCTTCCGGGGCCGATGACGATGATCGATACGCTTTATGACAACCACTATAAAAGTCGCGAGAAACTCGCCTGGGAATTTGCCAAAATTCTCAATGAAGAAGCCAAAGAATTAGAGGCTGCTGGCGTCGATATCATCCAGTTTGACGAACCGGCCTTTAACGTGTTCTTTGATGAAGTGAATGACTGGGGCATTGCCACGTTAGAAAGAGCCATCGAAGGGCTGAAATGTGAAACGGCTGTGCACATTTGCTACGGCTATGGCATCAAAGCCAATACCGACTGGAAAAAAACGCTGGGCACAGAGTGGAGACAATACGAAGAGATTTTCCCCAAACTGCAAAAATCTAATATCGATATCATTTCACTGGAATGTCATCACTCGCATGTTCCGATGGAACTGATGGAGCTTATCCGCGGTAAAAAGGTGATGGTGGGTGCCATAGACGTGGCGACCAATACCATTGAAACCCCGGAAGAAGTCGCCGCGACGCTGCGTAAAGCGCTGCAGTTTGTAGACGCCGATAAACTCTATCCTTGCACCAACTGCGGCATGATTCCTTTACCTCGTAGCGTCGCCAGAGGCAAGCTGGATGCATTAAGTGCAGGCGCAGAAATTGTCCGCAAAGAACTGCTGGCTAAATAACGTCGCCAAATAGCCGATCACTTAAAAAGAATTTTGTCTGGGTTGCGCGATCATTTCGATCGCCAACTATCCGGAAACCCGCCTGAGGTGTAAGCAGCCCCGTTTTACGCCTGTTTGTTGTTTTGCCCGTGCGCTTTTTTACCCCTGTCACGGACGAAACTGTTGCGATAAAGCGCGTAAATTCCCCTTTCGCCGCGTTATGCCTTATAAGGCTGCGCGGCAATATCAATATCGATGTTAATCGTGTCACCGACCAACGACAGCAGACTGTCCATCGCGAAAGCAGAGCGGGAAATCGCCGTGTGTGCGTGCAGAATCAGGGACTTCGCGCTGGCGTCATTCATAACAGCATCCAGCACAACCGGTCTTTGGATATTTTTGATAGTCAGCATGCCAAAAATCTTAAATTGCCCATTTCCCGACTGCGTGACTTTTTGACTGGTGAACTTAACCCAGGGATAACGGCTTTCATCAAAGAACATACTGCTCTTTAACTGATGCGTCAGCAGCAGATTCGAAGCCTCCAGCGAGGAAACCGGAATTCTGACATCTATATGATTCTGCATGTTTTGCTGATGATCTAAAAAAGCATCGCCGGATACCTGCGATAAATTCGCCTGCGAGGGATGTGTGCTGAGCATGACCCACGACAACGTAATGGTTGTGCGATCTGCGTTGATAACATAATGCTCCGGGATGCCGGAGAAAGACAAAGATGCATAACTCATTGATAAAATAAATAAAAATGCTCGCAGCATGAGGGGTTCTCCAGAGGTTGACTCTGAGTAAACGTTTCAGCTGTTGTTTCTATTCGGTTGAAATCAGTATTAAGGCAAAAGCAGTGATGCACTGAGCATATCCTGCCCCGCCCCCATCAAATCCGAACGGAGCGCTTCCACCACTTCAGGGTCGAGCCCGCCGCGCGCTGCGGTCTCCTGCATTATGATGAGGCTTTTTTCCGGCGAATATGCCGGTTTGTAACAACGGGTTTCACGCAGCGCGGCATAGCAGTCGGCGACCGAAATAATGCGTGGCCCGAGATCGAGCTGTGCACCGCGCAGATGGAAGGGATATCCCTTGCCGTCCGGCCGTTCATGATGAAAGCTGGCCATCCGGGCGATGTCCTGCATGCCGGCAATCCGCGAAAGAATTTTCCAGGTGAACTGCGGGTGTATATGGATCTGGCGGCGTTCGAAATCCGTCAGAGGTTGCGCTTTGGTGAGCAAGGCGGCGGGGACAACCAGTTTACCTAAATCATGCAGCAAACCGGCGACGCGGATCCGCGCGACACCTTTTTTAGAGAACCCGTACATTTGCGCAAGCCTGGCGGCGATACCTGCCACCACAACAGAATGTTGTGCGGCTGAACGGCAATGCAGGTCAATGACGACAGCCAGCAGGGCAGACAGTTGCGTCATTTCCTTGTCACTTAACACACGGTCAGCAAAGGGTGAAAAGGACGCGGCTGTACTGATAAGCGTGGCGGAGGCGAATTCCGCCCAGAATTCCTTTTCCAGTCCAAGCTCGCGTAACGCCAGCATGTCGTCGAGCAGATAACGGGATCCGATGGAATCACACAGGGTTTCGACCGCGCGCACCGGATAATGACCGCGTGGAAATTCATGCAATGCCAGTAAATCCAGATTATCGGCCAGATCCAGCAGGCGGTTTTCTGAATGCTGCCGGCCTCTTGCGACGATCAGACCCGCGCTGTCGGCCAGTAACGGGATATCCGCAAGTTGGCTGGCGCAATCGTGCGGAGCATGTGCCCCCCTGCTGATATCACGTAAAAGTGCAGCAATGAACAACCGCTGTTGTGCCAACAGACTGAACTGGCGCTGACGGGCAATATTCATCACGATATAAGCACGCCGCACACCACGATGTCCGTTTTCAGGGCTTAACAAGTCCAGCGCAGAAGAAAATCCGATAAGAAAATCCGTAAAGGTAACGTCCACGTAACCACTCCCACTCATTCAACAATGCGAGCAGGAAACCGGATTTCAGGATGACAGACAATTTAATTGCCCAAAGTGTGTATATATAGGTTTTTATTCCTTAATGGTATCTTTAACAGATATAATAATTGGCTTTTTTCCCTATGCTGGCTGAAGTTTTTACCTATACCTTTCACAGATTCTGATCGCGGAATGTAGACTGTATAATATTAATCTTAGCGGTGTGTAAATCCGAACGGGTTTGATGTGGCTTTACTTATTACTGTCAGGATCAGATGAAGTATCTCATTGATAAAGAAATAGAATTCAACTCAGACGATGGTACATTGCACTATCCTGCCAGCCAGGACGTGATCAAACTGACACTCCCGGCCGCACGGTTGCTGGAAGAATTTCTTTCATCTGAAGGGCGTGATCTGACGCGGGAATATCTGCTGGAAACAGTCTGGGACAAGCACGGTCTGCATGCATCCGGCAATAATCTTAACCAGTACGTCAGTATTGTCCGCCGCAATCTGGCGCTGTTTGAATGCCACGAACTCATTATTACCCTCCCCAAAGTCGGTTTTAAACTGAATCCGGCGGTCAGTGTGCAACGCCTTGACGCGCCACCGCCTGCCGGGCAGGCACCGGCTTCCCCGCCTCCGCTCAGAATGCAAACACCCGATTCAGTTTCTGCTCCGGTTAAACCTGCACGGCGTGCTCTTTTTATTCTGCTCTGCCTGCTGGTTCTGGTTAGCCTGTCTTTCGGAGCGTGGAAATACGACGACGCCACCAACGGAATGACCGAAATAAAACAGCCCGACACCGGCTGCGATATTATTTTCCTTAAAGATATTTCGGACGATGCCAAAACTGCGGTACTGGAACGGGTCAGTCACACACTAAAAACCAATAATCTGACGTGCAATAAAACCAACGTGCTCATTTATAACAGTGAATTATCCTATTCATCTCAAAACAACGCCCGAACACTGCTGTCCTTATGCACTCTTGGTAATAATAATGAGATTATTTCGTGTGATAACTTCTATCACTATAAGTGGATCAAACCATGATCATGATTAAAAAGAAGTGGTTCTATGCCACCGTCGCAACTGTTTGCGTCATCGCAGCAACCGTTCTTTATTTATGGCCATCCAAAGATATTCCTACCTTAAAATGTAAAGCCTTCGGCAAAGTGAATATGGATATTGAGCAGGGGCAACTGGTTTTTTCTATTGTTGAAAGCCTGCAATTTTACGATAAAGACAAAGGTATTATTCAGTACGAAGGCTATGTAAAGTCGGCCAAAGCCAGTACCTATCTTGAGCGTACCGTCTATCTCAGTCATGGTGTCAAAGTGGATAATAAAACCTATCATTTCACCATTGACAAAGTGACGCCGTCACCTTTGGATAACACGCCAGATACTGATTTCGACCAGATGTGGCTGGAAAACACGGGCGATAATGCCTCACTCAACATTGGTGTTAAGAAGATACGGGACCAGGCGTATGTGGTAAGCAGTACCTATTCCCCGCAATTTGTTTGTGTCGCGTACTGAACACACCCGTATTTTTCAGGTTACTTGTCTTCAATAAAAGTAAAATGAAGAATAAAAACCTATTTATGTTGCAATCTGACATATAAATTGATGGCAATGGCCGGAAGGGTGTTTTATAGCCACTCACTGACGGGGTATCCGTCTGGCGGCAGAGTGGCAAAGACCGCTCAGAGCCGATCACTTAAAAAATAGGTAAACAAATGCGTACTAACACAATCAAACTGACTGTCGCTGGCAGTGCAATTGCGGTATTTATGGCTTTCTCTGGCCAGACTCAGGCTGTTGAACTGGGTGCAAAAGCGGGCACAAATTTCACTGAACTGAACGCCGGTATGGGCCGTCAGACATCCGGTCTTTATGTCGAGGGTAACTGGGCGAAGAATACTCAAAATGGCCGCCAGATTGGTGGCGTGAGCACCGGTTTTAATATTCCGGCGGGCCCGGCAATGATTAATCTGGGCGCGAAAGCGCTTTATATGCAGGGTTCTACTTCTGATAATGAAGGCGTGGCATTTCCCGTCGGCGGCGGTATTACCGTCCCCTTCACCGACAGTCTGGCATTTTATGCAGAGGGTTATGCAGCACCTGATGCATTAAGCAATCGTGTAAAATCTTATTCCGAAGCCGATGCCGGATTTAGCTGGATCCCGGTCGCGCCATTAAAAGTGAAAGCCGGTTACCGCTATGTTGGCCTTGACGGCACTGCGGGAAATCCTAATGAACGCATTATTGATGGTGCGTATTTAGGCGCAGAGATGGATTTCTGATTTAACGTTTAATGTGCTGCAAAGAGTGCACATTGCATTGACCCGGCATGTGCACTCTCCTGTTATTTTTTCAGGGCTGAAAAAATAAATCCGTTATTGTTTCACCAGTACCGGCTGTTCACGATACTCCGCCGGGAAATACTGCTTCAAATCTTTAATCTTCGGCAGATCGTTCACCACAATATACGGATAGTCCGGGTTATCGTTTAAAAAGTTTTGGTGATAAACCTCAGCCGGATAAAAGTGCGCATTGCTTTCAACTTTGGTGACCAGCGGTTCGCTGTAACTGTGGCTGGCATTAAGCTGGGCGATGTACGCGTTCGCCACTTCCGCCTGCGCAGCGTTCAGAGGAAAGACCGCCGACCGGTACTGACTGCCGGTATCCGGCCCCTGACGGTTTAACTCGGTCGGGTTATGCCCCACCGAGAAGAAGATGTGCAACAGTTCGCCATACGTTACTTGTGTCGGGTCGAAGGTCACTTTCACCGATTCCGCATGACCGGTCTCGCCGGTACTGACCTGCTCGTAACTGGCCGTTTGCGCCACACCGCCAGCATAACCGGACACCGCGCTGGTCACGCCTTTTACATGCTGAAACACCCCCTGAATCCCCCAGAAACAACCACCGGCAAACAGCGCGGTTTCGCTGTGTGCAGTGCCTGCTGGCTCATCTTTTGCCGGTGCCGGGATCACGACCGCCGGTTCAGCGCCCCCGCCCCATGACCAGGCATTATTTTCGAACACGAACGCAGACGCCAGCATCAGCCCGGCGATCAGGCTGTAGTGGCGAAAGTTACGCCGGTTTTTCGATGCAATTTTCATAGTCAATTTCCTGCCAGATTAAGCTTTAGGGGTGAACGTCATCGCCAGCCCGTTCATGCAATAACGCAGACCGGTCGGCTGCGGACCGTCATCAAACACATGTCCCAGATGGCCGCCACACCGGCGGCAATGCACTTCATCGCGCACCATACCCAGCGAGGTGTCCCGGCTGGTTTGCGCCGCATCGGCAAGAGGTTGCCAGAAACTCGGCCAGCCGGTATGGCTGTCGAATTTGGTCGCTGAGGAGAAAAGAGCAAGGTTGCAGCCTGCGCAGGCAAATTCGCCTGCACGATGTTCGTTGTTTAACGGACTGGAATAAGGACGTTCGGTGCCTGCCTCGCGCAAAATACGGTACTGGTCATCGCTGAGGCGCTGATGCCACTGAGCATCCGTCAGCATGATTTCGAATTTCGCAGGTTTTACCTGCGCGCCGGCATTGCGGGAAAACAGTGACGGGACCAGCCCCATCATGGCCGCGGCAGATACCGCGCCACTGCCCAGCAGGAAATTACGTCTGTTAATCATTTTTGCCACCGATCCGGTTGCTGTCGATAGCATCAGATTACAAGGGGAGGGATTACGGAATCCTCGCGGAGAGTTAACGGTTTTGTGATAACTGGATTTGCGGTTGCACTGAGGAGCTGGAGTAAAGGCTGGAATGAGGAAGTTTCGGTTTCTCACGTGCGGTGATCGCTTAACGCGCTGCGCCGAAACCGCTGAGCGATCACAGCTATTGAGAAACCGAAACTGCCACCCTTCTGTTCTAAGCAGCCGCCATGTTGCAGCGGCCATCTGCAACCCGATTACAAAATCGCCCGTGCAGCCGGGTCTGCCCCTTCCCGCACAAACACAGGAATTTCACTCATTGGTGCAGCAACCGTGATCGCCCTCCCCCCTTCATAGCGTTCGCCATTCAATGCCACCCACGTTTCTCCCGCCGGTAACCACACTTCCCGCTCTCGCTGACCGGCATACAACACCGGCGCGACCAGAATATCTGCGCCAAGCATGTACTGATCTTCCACCTGCCAGCTTTCAGCCTGACCCGGATACTGATAGAACAGGGTGCGCATCGCCGGATCGCCATTTTCATGCGCTTCCTGCATCACGCGGCTGATGTAAGGGCGCAGTTTTTCGCGCAGGAATAACCCGCTTTTCATCAGCGGGTAATTCTCTTCGCCGTAACTCCAGACTTCATTGGGTGCGCCGCTGTTGCATTGCGCAATGCCGTCACGCCACGGTTCTGACGGCTGGATTTGCGGTTCGCGGTAGCCATGTAAACGCATCACCGGACAGAATACGCCCCACTGGAACCAGCGGATCAGCAACTCCTGAAACGCCGGATCATTCACATTCCCCCCCTGGAAACCGCCGATATCCGTCGTCCACCAGGGAATGCCCGCCAGCCCCATATTCAGACCGGCGGCAATCTGATTACGCAGTGCGTGGAAGGAAGAATGGATGTCGCCCGACCACGCCAGCACGCCGTAACGCTGGCTGCCTGCCCAGGCGCAACGCACCAGATTCACGATCTCGTGCTCACCTTCCTGCTGTAAACCGTCGTAAAAACCTTGCGCGAATTTTTGCGGATAGATGTTGCCCACTTCCAGCACCGGCCCGAGGTGATAACGATAGTTATCAAAATCATAAGCGCGGTATTCCGGCTCGGCTTCGTCCAGCCAGAAGGTGCGGATGCCCAGATCGTAATAGTTCTGCTTCACCTTATCCCAGACAAACTGACGCGCGCCGGGATGTGTGGCATCAAAGAAGGTACAGTTGCCGAGAAAATCCAGATTCACCGACACACCGCGATCGGTATTGACCAGATAACCTTTGGATTTCATTTCCTTATAATTGTCGGTGCGGCTGTCTACCGTCGGCCAGACCGACACCATAGTTTCGATGCCCAGCGATTTAAGCTCCGCGACCATGGCTTTCGGATCCGGCCAGTCCACGGGGTCAAAACACCAGGTGCCCTGATTCGGCCAGTGGAAGAAGTCGATGACAATCACCGAAACCGGCAAATTGCGCCGCTTGTATTCACGCGCCACCTCCAGCACTTCCTGCTGCGTACGGTAGCGCAGTTTGCACTGCCAGAAACCGGTCGCGTATTCCGGCATTTGCGGCGCAGTGCCGGTCGCGCGGCCATACTGATGCAGGATGTCAGCGGGCGTGTCTCCGGCGGTGATCCAGTAATCCATCTGCTCCGTGACCTGCGCTTCCCAGCGGGTAATGTTTTTGCCGAATGTCGCTTCGCCAATCGCCGGATTGTTCCACAACATGCCGTAACCCAGGCTTGAAAGCATAAACGGCACGCTGGCCTGCGAGTTACGCTGCGCCAGTTCCAGCGTGCAGCCTTTCAGGTCCAGACAGCTCTGCTGGTACTGCCCCATACCATAAATTTTCTCGTCCGGACGCGATTCAAAACGCACGGTTAATTGATGCTTGCCACCGGGAATGGCTTTAAATTCGCGGGCATCCATCTTCAGTGCACTGATGTATTTATCCTGACTCTTTTCCGTTGCGCCAATGCCCACAGTCGAACGCTGACGCCAGTACTCTTCGAGGATCAGTTCACCACGCAGGTTATAAAACGCCAGTTGCCCTTTGATATTCACCGTCGCGGTGATGTTGCCGTTGCGCAGCGTCAGGGTTTCTGTGCTGTGACTGATGTCTGCTTGTGGCTGAGTGTCCGCGGGCAGCAGCGCCCACAACGAATCATTGAGTTCAGGACGGCAGGTAGCGCGCACGCGCAGGCTGTTCTCGCCCCAGGGTTCAATCACCAGCGTTTGCTGATCAAAATGCCAGAGGATACGGTTCTTTTCGGCGATTAATTCGCTCATGCGGACTCCTGTGTATGCAAGGTGGCCTGAGGTTCAGGCTCATGTTCCCGGGAAATTTTTGACTGATTGATCTGTTTCATGGTGGCGTCATTAAGCTTGTACCAGCGCATCGACAGCGCGCTGAACATTGACAGCACGCCCGGCACCAGCGAGAACAGCGCGATAATCGACAGCATCGCGACAGTATTCTGCTGTGCGGCATGCGGCACGTAACCGCTCATGCCCAGTGTCCAGCCGACCACCGCCCCGCTCACCGCCATCCCCATTTTGAGGATCGCCAGCAAGGTGGAAAACACGGTGCCATCCATGCGTTTGCCCTGTTTGTATTCGCCGTAATCCACCACATCAGACATCATCACCCACATCAGCGTGGTGGTGACCTGATAGAAGGTGGAGACCAGCAAGGTCATGCCCACCAGCAGGGAAATCCACGCCGGAACGAAGAAAATCGCCGCGCTCAGCGCACCGGTCAGAATGGCGCACAGTGTGAAGGCCGCGAGTTTGCTGCGGTTGCGGGTCAGCGGTTTAACCAGCAGACTGCCGAGACTTTTGCCGACAATGTGTGCCGCCAGCAGCCACATAAAGTAGCTGGCATTGCCGAGATAATAAGTGACGTAATACATCATTGCGCCGAGACGCACCACGCCGAAGGAGATGTTGAAGAAGATCAGCGCCGCCACCACGCGCCACTGATCGTTACGCACTAAGTCACGTAAATCGGAGAGAAAATTCTCATGTGTCGGCGGCGCGCTGATACGTTCTTTCGTATTGAGAAAACACAGCAGGAACATCACCACGGCAATCGACGCCATGATCGCCATCGCGCCAAAATAGCCGTCGAGTTTATTGCCACCGCCCATCATTTCCGCCAGCGGCATCATCAGGAATGTGGACATCGCGCCGCCCAGCGTAGCGAGGAAGAACCGATAGGATTGCAGGGAAATACGCTGGGTATTATCCGGCGTAATGATCGCGCCCATCGAGCAATAGGGAATGTTAATGGCGGTGTACATCAGCATCATCACGCAATAGGTGACGCTGGCGTACACCATTTTACCGCCCAGCGTCAGAGATTCCGGCACCGCATACACCAGTAAACAGCTTGCCCCGAAAGGTAACGCCAGCCAGAGAATATAAGGCCGGAATTTACCAAACCGGGTTTGTGTCCGGTCAGCGATCAGCCCCATCGCCGGATCCACAATCGCATCAGCGACGCGTGCAACAAGAAACATTGTCCCGACAAAGACTGCCGGTAATCCCACAACATCGGTGTAATAAAACGTCAAAAATATAATCACATTATCCAGACCAATATGGCTCGCCATATCCCCCAGACCGTAACTCACTTTTTCTTTTACGGATAACTTCGCAGTCATTTTTCGTCCTGCCTTTTGTAGGTTAAACACAAAAAAGTCAGTCCGTCCGTGGCCCGAGGACTTGTTATAGAATGGTTAAAAGCGAGTCACAATTACGAGATGTTATAAATTTCTTATGATTTTTGATTTGTGTGATACCGGTAACATGAGGGAGGAAAGGGGGAGCCCCGCAATGGTCAGTCGCATTTGATATTCAGAGATTGCTAAGATAGAGGCAGACCAATAAGAAATTTGGGATCGGACGATGAGCACAGAACTGAGACAGGAAGCCTTTCACTTAATGCGCAAGGTGTTCCAGCAACACACCGCGAGATGGCAGCAGTGCATCCCGGAACTGACCAAACCGCAATATGCGGTGTTGCGCTCTGTCGCTGAAAATCCCGGCATTGAGCAGGTGCAGCTCACGGATGTCGCCGTCAGCAGCAAAGCGACACTGGCGGAAATGCTGGCGCGCCTTGAAACGCGCGGGTTGCTGGTCCGTGAAGCCGATCCGGCAGATAAACGCCGGCGTTTTATTACGCTGACGGCGGAGGGGAAAACGGTTCTCGCGAAAACCCAGCCCGTCGGTCAGGAGGTAGATACTGAATTTCTGGCAAGACTTTCTCCAGACGATCAACAGCATTTAGTCCGCCTGCTGAAGTCTATGACGGAGGATTCAGTATAACTTTGCCGTAAAGCCTTGCGGCTTGATGAGGTGAAGGCCCACTTCGGTCCATAATTCCATTCATTAATCGGTATTCAGCGCCTTGCCCCAGGTGAACGCTCACTGATAATAAACCTCTGAAAATCAACTTATTACGATATTCGCTAATTGTTTTCGGCGATTGATGGGCATAACTTATACCTTCAATTTCAAAAGGGAATTATCAAAATGGCAATACCCGCTTACCTATGGCTTAAAGATGACGGCGGCGCTGACATCAAAGGATCTGTCGATGTGAATGGGCGTGAGGGGAGTATCGAGGTTCAAGGATTTGGGCACGGCTTGTTTTTACCTACTGACAACAACACAGGCAAGATCACCGGTACTCGTGTACATTCCGCGCTGACTTTTGAAAAAGAATTCGACAGCTCATCGCCCTACCTTTACAAGGCCGTCGCAAAAGGCCAAACCTTAAAATCTGCGGAGATAAGGTGGTACAGGATCAACGATGCTGGTCAGGAAGCTGAATATTTCAATATGCTGATGGAAAATGTAAAGGTCGTTTCTGTTTGCCCGCTAATGCATGATTGCAAAAACCCTGCCACTGATAAACATAACCATCTTGAGTCAATTTCACTGCGTTACGAGCGGATCACGTGGAAACATTGCGATGGGAATATCATTTTTTCAGATGCGTGGAATGACAGATGATCAAATGCACGTTTCGGTTAAACGGAGCGGGTATATCAACGCTAAGTTGCCCGGGAATTGGTTTTTTCCCTGCATACTCAGGCAATCCCGCACAGCGCAACGATCCTGAACAGACAGCGGTCAAAAACATAGGACCACTACCACCAGGCAGGTACTACATCGTATCCCGCCCTGTGGGGGGGTTAATGTACAAGCAGCGTGATTGGCTTAAGTCAATTGTCAGCGGTTCAGATCATGCAGCGTGGTTTGCATTATTTCGCGATGATAGCTTGATTGATGACACGACTTTCATTGAGGATGTCGAACGTGGAAATTTCAGATTACATCCGGCTGGATATCAGGGGACAAGTAACGGCTGCATAACATTTACCAGTAAGTCACACTTCGATATCCTTCGAGAAGCATTACTCAAGACACCAACCACGATGGTTAGCCCAACAATGAAAGCGTTTGGCACAGTGCAGGTGTACTAATGAAACCATACCAATATATTCTGATCTGGATGGCTGGCTCGGCGTCTTTTGTCGTAATACTCGTCACCATTTTCGCCTTAATACCCGAAAATATCGCGTACTCACTTTTGACAGAAAAAACAGGTTTTATAACAGAAGAATCATGGGCAAATATCTTTATGACCTTTATCCATCTGACTTCATTCCTGTTGAACATTTCACTGATCTGGCTTGTCGCCTTTTTACTGAGAAAGAAAGAGTAATCAAAGCCCGGCGGCAAGCCGGGCTGGTATTCAATACAGTGATGCATGGAAGGACCGCTTATGGTGAATAACCAGGATGTATAGATTGGTATAACTCAGGATGGAATAAGACGGGTAAATGCCGGGTTTTTTACATGCACGGAAGATCATCAAACTCATCCGTAGTGGCCGTTGAAGCTATGCGTAACAACACCGAAAATTATTGTCGTCCCTCGAAACCACCGCCATCGATCAGGATGTCTGACTCAGGCCGCATCAGGGGATGGATGTCAACGGAGAGTGAACGGTTGGAAGGAGGTTATACAGGGTCTATGATGGAGGACTAACGGGAGTTTTTATGATTGAAGAAGTCGTATTACTTGATGGTAAAAATCAACCGGCGGGCACCATGGACAAAGCGCTGGTGCATACCGGCCAGACACCCTTACATCTTGCTTTTTCCTGCTATATTCACAACGATCGCGGCGAAATCCTGCTGACACGACGTGCCCTGAGCAAAGTGGCCTGGCCCGGCGTCTGGACCAATTCTGTCTGCGGACACCCGCTGCCGGGCGAATCCCTGCGGGCGGCAGTTTGCCGTCGCTGTCAGTACGAACTGGGTTTATCCGTGGAGCAAATCACGTCGCTGGTTGACGAATTTCAGTATCGTGCCACCGATGCATCCGGGATTGTCGAAAACGAGTTTTGCCCGATATTTGCCGCTTTCACCTGCCAGCCCCCAGTGCCGCGTGCTTCTGAAGTCATGGATTATCAGTGGGTTAAGCCGGAAGATTTGCTGAACAGCGTTCGGGCAACACCCTGGGCATTCAGCCCGTGGATGGTGTTACAACTGGGTCAGATCACGCAGGAAAACCTCAGTCTGCTGGGGTGATGTGAGGCGCACAAAGCGGACATGCTGCCAGTCAGGATCGTTAAACAAAGCCTGATACTGGCGACGATTTTTCGCGTAAGTTTTCAGCGTCCACAGAATAATTGAATCCCGGCTGAAGAAGCTTTTACGAAACGATTCGCGATTCCCCGTTCCCGCCCAGATTTCCTTTTGTGCCCATGCCCGCGTGGCGGCGCGTTTCACCGCCTGATATAACGTACGCCCGAACGAATAATCCACCCACACGATCATATCGATTTCGCGCCATTTTACGGCCTGAGTACGTTTGTAATTTCCGTCAATCACCCAGCCGTCACTGGCCGCCAGTTTTTCTGTCAGACGGGCAAAAAATTCTTCATCCGGTGTGCCCTGCCAGTCCGGCTTCCAGAACAGCGCATCCAGTTCAATATAAGGAATATTCAGTTTCTGAGAAATGTTGCGGGCAAGCGTTGATTTCCCGCTTCCGCTGGTACCAATAACATTGATTTTCACCACATGATCCTTATCCGCTGCCGGATGTTGCATCTGGCCTGAAAAAAAAGGGCGCATATTATGCCGCAACATATTTCACTTGTACAAGCACATGAATTAACGCCCGCAACCATTACGCACAGAACTAAGTTGTCGTGTGAATGTATTACCGCTGCGAATGGATGAACTATTTGTGCTTTTTTTCGATTGCTAGCAACAAAATCTAAAATATCTTGCAGCCATACCTGTACAGACTGGCAATCTTTGTATAACTTTCTGTTACCCCTGCTTCATCATTAGTCCGTCTTTTACGGGCGTATTCAGCCTGACCTTTGGAAGAAAAATTGGATTTCCCTTCTTCCAAAGGTTTTTTTCATGGCTGGGGTTTTCGTGATGCATAACACAACGATCAGATGAGTCAGGGCCGGAAATTGTGAAGAAAAACTTCACAATACTCTCTTTTCTGACTGGCAATAGGCACTTTTCACGTGAGACGAATCCGCTGAAAAGTTTAAGGAGGTCTACATGCAAATCGAAGCAGAACAAACAGTTACAGAAATCAGTGATTATTTAAATGTGCGGGAAACGCCGACATTAAGCGAAGTTGAGATCCTCGGGACTGTTGTTTCAGGACTTCTCTCCAGCCACTATCCGGTGAGTAATAAGGCCATAATTGAAGGTCTGGTGCGCCATCTGGAACAGGAGACCAACATCAGTAATCAGCAAGGTTGCCGTAACTTACTGGAACTGGTGTTACTTTCCACGCAGGACGATGTGATTTAAAAAATATTACCGGCCTGTTAAAGATGATGTTAACAGGCCGGAGCGCAATAACTGTTTTGTTAAAGCGATTTCAGTGTCGCGGCGATCACATCTTTAGCCGGCGTGGTCGGACGACCAATCAGTTTGCTCAATGTATGAGAATCATCAAACAAGCCCCCTTTCTCTGCACCTGCATCAGAATCTGCCAGCATATTCGCCAGACCTTCCGGTAAACCGGCACCAAGCAGCGCTTTGGCAAATTCCGCCTCCGGCAGGTTGATATAATCAACTTTTTTACCGGACTGACGGGCAATTTCGGCAGTGAATTCCGCCAGCGTGTAGGCTTCATCCCCGGCCAGTTCGTAGATTTTACCGGCCTGATTTTCCTGCGTCAGTACTGCCGCCGCGGCCTCAGCATAATCCTGGCGCGCAGCGGAAGAGATTTTTCCTTCACCGACTGAACCAATAAACGCGTTATGCGCCAGCGCCGGGGCGATACTCGCCGCATAGTTTTCGGTGTACCAGCCGTTACGCAACAGCACGAATGGAATGGCGGATTCGCTTAATGCTTTTTCGGTCGCACGGTGTTCAACACCCAGTCCCAGCGGACTTTTATCTGCATGAAGCAGACTGGTGTAGGCCAGCAGTTTCACGCCTGCACGTTTTGCTGCGTCGATGACCGCGTTATGTTGTGCTTCGCGCTGACCGACTTCACTGGAAGAAATCAGCAGCAGTTTTTCGACGCCTTTAAACGCAGAATCCAGTGTGGCGGGCTGGCTGTAATCGGCCTGACGCACGTCAATACCCAGATCTGCCAGATCCTGAGCTTTTTGCGGATTACGCACCGCGGCAATAATCTGATCAGCAGGCACTTTTTTCAGAAGTGCAGCAATAACAAGGCGGCCTAACTGGCCGGTAGCACCGGTAATTGCGATCATAATGGTTTCTCCAAAAAGTATTCGACAGATGATTTATGCTTTCAAGGCGCTAAAAATGTCGCCGTCAACACATCCTATGCGATACACTAACTTTTCGTAAGTACGCACCCTAAGGTTAGTATGAAAATAATTTCCTCTGAGCAACCCGCTGAACGTTTGCCACTGTCAGAACAAATCCGCCGGGGCGAAGTCCTGAATCCTAACTGCCCGTCGCGCGAAATCCTGCGTCACATCACCAGCCGCTGGGGATTACTGATCCTGATCGCGCTCAGCGATAACACATTGCGCTTTAGCGAACTGCGCCGCAAAGTCGGCGGTGTCAGCGAAAAAATGCTGGCGCAGACTTTACAGTCCCTCGAAGAAGACGGTTTCATCGACCGCCGTTCTTATCCGGTGGTGCCGCCGCATGTGGAATATTCTCTGACCCCCCTCGGCATCGAAGTAAAAGATCAGGTTGCCGGGCTCGCAGACTGGCTGGAGTCGAATCTGCATCGCGTTATGAAACAGCGTAGCCTGCGTCTCGTAGGTGCAGAGTAATTAACAAAAAAACTTAACAAGTCCCCAAAAATTCTCACCTATCATTGACTCTATCCACCGACTAACATCATTTCATTGATTCGATAAAACCTTTTATTTTAATCAGCTGAGGTGATGTATGTCCCCGTCCCAGACCCACAAGCAACATGTCACGCTCGTCATTACCCATAAGATTGCGCCAGCCAGCGAAGCGCAATATGAAGCCTGGCTGAATAAAATTATGCCACAGGCCAGTACCTTCCCGGGGCATCTTGGCGTCAACGTCATCCGCCCGAGCCGCAGCGGCGATGCTTATACCATTCTGGTGCGTTTCGACACGCTGGAAAATCTTAATGCATGGCACAACTCGGATCTGCGTAAACAACTGGTGGCGGAAGTCAGCCCGCTGTTGTTGCAAAACGACAGCACCGAGGTGCGTCCCGGTGCCGAATTCTGGTTCACCCCGCCAAGTGCGAATGTCCGCCCGCCCGCCCGCTGGAAACAGTATCTGCTGACATTGGGGGTAATTTATCCATCGACCCATATTGTGCCCTGGTTTTGGGGGCAGTTTTTGCCACAGCTTAAAGGCACCGAAGGCGGTCATTTACTCAATGACGCCACGGTCGTAGGGCTGGTGGTTTTCCTCTGGATGCCAATCGTTACACGAGTGTTCCATTCATGGCTGACGCGCGCTTCCGCGCAATAACAGGAGATTTTCCAATGAATTCAATAAATAATGTTGCTTCACTGATCCTGCTTAACGGCAAATTCCACACCGTTGACAGAGAAAAACCGCTGGCAAATGCTGTCGCAATCAAAGACGGTAAATTCCTGGCTGTCGGTACCGAAAATGAAGTGATGCAGTTTGCTGATGCGCAGACGCAGGTGGTGGATTTGCACGGACACACCGCCATTCCGGGCCTGAACGACTCGCACCTGCATCTGATCCGTGGCGGTCTGAATTACAATCTGGAATTGCGCTGGGAAGGCGTGCCTTCGCTGGCCGATGCCCTGCGTATGCTGAAAGAACAGGCGCTGCGGACACCAAGCCCGCAGTGGGTGCGCGTGGTAGGAGGCTGGACTGAATTTCAGTTTGCTGAACGCCGCATGCCGACGCTGGATGAAATTAATCAGGCCGCACCCGATACGCCGGTGTTTATCCTGCATTTATATGACCGCGCCCTGCTCAACCGCGCCGCGCTCAAAGTGGTCGGCTACACCAAAGACACCCCCAATCCGCCAGGCGGTGAAATTCAGCGTGACAGCAATGGTAATCCGACCGGTATGCTGATCGCCAAGCCAAACGCCATGATCTTATATTCTACGCTGGCGAAAGGACCGAAACTGCCGCTGGAACAGCAGGTGAACTCCACCCGCCAGTTTATGCGTGAACTGAACCGTCTCGGCCTCACCAGCGCGATTGATGCAGGCGGCGGCTTCCAGAATTACCCTGAGGATTATCAGATCATCGATGAGCTTCATCAGAAAAATCAACTGACGGTACGTATTGCTTACAACCTGTTTACCCAGCGTCCGCAACATGAACTGGAAGATTTCGAGCTGTGGACCGACATGCTCAAACCCGGCCAGGGCACTGATTTCTACCGTCATAACGGCGCAGGCGAAATGCTGGTATTTTCAGCCGCAGACTTTGAAGATTTCCTGCAACCGCGTCCGGATTTACCGCCGGGAACGGAGGTCGAACTTGAACGCGTGGTGCGTCATCTGGTGGAGCACCGCTGGCCGTTCCGCCTGCATGCCACGTATGACGAGTCGATCAGCCGGATGCTGGATGTCTTTGAGAAAGTGAACAGCGATATCCCGTTCAACGGGCTGCACTGGTTCTTTGACCATGCGGAAACCATCACCGAACGCAACATTGAGCGCGTCAAAGCGCTGGGCGGCGGCATTGCGGTACAGCACCGTATGGCATTCCAGGGAGAATACTTCGCTGAACGCTACGGTATCGAGGCCACTAAACATACGCCGCCGGTGGCGAAAATGTTGTCCGCAGGCGTGCCGGTCGGGTTGGGCACCGACGCGACCCGTGTTGCCAGCTATAACCCATGGACGGCACTGTACTGGCTGGTTTCCGGTCGCACCGTCGGCGGCATGGCGATGTATGACGACGCCGCCCGTATTGACCGCGAAACCGCGCTGATGCTGTGGACGCAGGGCAGTTCCTGGTTCTCCAGCGAACAGGGCAAGAAAGGTCAGATCAAAGTCGGGCAACTGGCCGATCTGGCCGTTCTTTCCGAAGATTTCTTCAGCGTGCAGGAAGAACGTATCAAGGGCATCGAATCGGTGATGACCGTGGTCGATGGCAAAGTGGTTTACGCCGCAGGCAGTTTCTCGCCGCTCGCGCCGCCAGCCATCCCGGTGCTGCCGGACTGGTCGCCGGTCACCACAGTGCCTGGGCATTACCGCTCTGCGCCGCCACAAGGTGCAGCGCGCGTCGGGCTGGTTCGTCAGGGGCATCAGTGCGTCGGCCCGTGTGGCGTGCATAAACACAGCCATGATATTGCCCGTGGTTCTGATGTCCCGGTGTCCGATGACAACGCTTTCTGGGGTGCGTTAGGATGTTCGTGCTTCTCGTTCTGACCCGTTGAGAACGACATGAAAATGGCCTGCATTGCAGGCCATTTTTTTCTGCCACCGTATCTTTTGCACACGCCCCGGCATACCCTGTTATGAGCATTAGCTCATTAACAGGAACTGAATGATGCGTGACCTTCCCCCTACAGCCACACTTCGCGCCTTTGAAGTCGCCACCCGCCACACGACGTTTACCTCAGCCGCAGAGGAGCTGTTTATTACACAAAGTGCCGTCAGCCATCAGTTGAAAAAACTGGAAGATAGCTGGGGCCTGCAGCTTTTTCAGCGTGGTAAAACCCTGAGCCTGACGCCTGCCGGTGCAGCGCTTGCCCCTCTGGTACGGGAATTCTTTAGTAAGCTTGAAACGACACTTGCCGATCTGCGTGAACAAAAAGGACGGGTGCGGCTGCGTGTCAGCACCACCTATTCTTTCGCGTTAAAGTGGCTGTTACCGCGCCTGCCGGAATTAGCACGTTTGCATCCGGAAATTCTGGTCTCGCTGGAAAGTACGGATAAAGCCATTAACTTCGCCAGCGCAGATTCCGATGTAGCGATCCGTTTCGGACACGGTAATTATGCGGCGCTGCATACAGAGTTTATGTTTCGCGAACAATTATTTCCCGTTGCCAGCCCCGCATTCTTAGCCGGTTTTGGTATACCCGCTGAACCTGCGGAGCTGCTGCGTTTTCCGCTGCTGACACGTGACGGGGCTGATCTGGTACCGAAATGGGATGCCTGGTTTAAGCAGGTCGGCGTGAATACTGATGTACTGCACGAAAGCGTGCGCTTCGCCGACACAAATATGACGATCGAAGCCGCGTTACTGGGTCAGGGCATTGCGTTAGCGCGCAGCGGCCACGTTGAAAAAGAAATCCATGATGGCAGTCTGGTCAGGCTCTTTGACGTCGTTTTCCCCTCTCCGTCCGCCTATTACTTTGTCTGTCCGGAAGGCATCGAGACACAGCCGCACATCCTGAAATTCCGTAACTGGCTGCTGGCCGAATCACAGCAAGCGCAGCGCAGTTATCGTTGAAGTATGAGTTATTGCTCATACCACGATGACAACACTTCACTGTTAATCCGGGCACAGGCTGTTTAGCATCAGTACATGCCCGCTCATATTATTTTTCTGGCGGTATTCTGATGCTTGCGATTGTTGATAGGTTAATCAAATCAGGAGAACTCGAGATGTCTGACCGCCCTGCTATTGCTCTGATAGGTCCCGGTGCGATTGGTACGACCATCGCTGCGGTACTGCATGAAGTTAACCGCACGCCGCTGCTTTGCGGGCGCACTGCGCATCCGCAATTAATTCTGCGTCATGATGACGGCGAGGTGGTGGTGCCAGGCCCGGTATTAATCAATCCGTCGAAGGTCCACTCTCCGTGTGATCTGGTTTTTGTTGCGGTGAAAACCACACAGGTGGCTGACAGCGCCGGCTGGCTTACCGCATTGTGCGATAAAAATACCGTTGTCTGTGCACTGCAAAACGGCGTCGAACAGAAAACCTCGCTGGAACCCTACGTCAACGGAGCAACAGTGCTGCCTTCCGTTGTTTGGTTTCCAGCACAACGTGAGCCGGATGCCTCCGTCCGGCTGCGCGCAAAACCGCGTCTGACGTTGCCGGATGTGCCGCAGGCAAAACGGATCGCTGATGCGCTCAGCGGCACACGCTGTACGGTTGAATTGTCATCCGACTTTCTCACGATCGCATGGCGCAAATTGCTGCAAAATGCGGTCGCGGGTCTGATGGTTCTCTCGAACCGCCGTGCCGGGATGTTCTCACGCGGGGATATCACGCAACTGGCACTGGCTTATCTGCGTGAGTGTCTGACTGTCGCGCGTGCGGAAGGTGCGGTACTCAGCGATAACGTTCCGCAAGAGATCGTTGACGGTTTTCATCGTGCACCTGCGGACCTGGGCACTTCTATTCTCGCCGACCGCCAGGCTAACCGCCCGCTGGAATGGGATATACGCAACGGTGTCATACAGCGTTACGGTCTCGCGCGGGGTATTCCTACGCCCGTTAGCGACATTCTGGTACCGCTGCTGGCGGCAGGAAGTGAGGGGCCGGGCTGACGCCAATAAAAAGCCCGCCGCGGGCGTCATGCCAGCGGCGGGCTTTACGTATTACAGCTTATAAATCCTTAAACGATCCCAGCCGGAATCCGCGTTCAGTTATCGCAGTTTTGAGCGAGGCCGACGTCAGTACATCCAGCTCCGCCAGGCGCGGATAGCAATATTTGCTCGCCAGAAGGGTGTTATCGATAAACGCCGGATGGGTCATGATTTCCACCGAGCGGTCACCGCGCTGCGTGGCGTTGTCCAGCGTTTGCACAAACAGGGCTTCTGAAACCGTCTCTCCGTAGAAACTGCTGTCGAAACCGTCGGTACTCTTCGCGCCACACAGCGCAATGTCGCCCCGGCGGATCTCGTCACGATCGATGCGTACAGGAATGCCCTGATCTTTCGCGAACGCTTCCACGATCGGGAAAATCTGCGGGAACATATGCACATGATGATGACTGTCGAGATGTGTCGGCAAACGGCCAAACAGAGACACAAAACGCCCGAACTGGCATTGCAGTTCCTGCGCGATTTCATCAAGCGGTAACGTGCCCTGCTCTGCCATTTCCCAAATCCATTTTCCCAGTTCACCGTCGCGGGCCAGCCCCGGCATGGATGACAAGGGACGTCCGAGCGTCAGCACGAAATGCATGCCAACGGCAAGATCAGGATTTTCTTTGCTGAGCACCGCGGCATGTTCTGCACCGGCCATATTCACCATCGCCGTCGTCGACCGCACCACACCGTTGTTGAATGCGTCGATGATCCCGTAGTTTTGCGCTTTACAAAGCCCGAAATCATCGGCGTTCACTATCAGTAATTTATCCATAAATGTCCCGGTTGAACGCCTCCCCTTTTCAGGGAAGGCCGTGGGTTTATTTCAGCGCAGCAATGGTGTTAGCAAAATTTGGCAGTAGTTTTTCATGTGCCAGCAACATTTCGCGCGCCAGTATCTCAGCATCTTTATCGGAATGGATCAGCGGGCTGAGGTTCATCGCCAGCAGAACATCATTGAATTCACCGCTCAGTGCGGCATTGCTGGCGGCAATCTCAAAGCCTTTGATGGTGTATATCAGGCCAAGCACTTTTTCGTCGAAATGCGTGATACGCGGGTGTGGTTTTGCGCCGTCACGCCCGATGGTGCACGTCATTTCCACCGCCCAGTCAGACGGGATGTTATCAATATGGCCGTTATGCGGGAAATTGACGTACTGCTCGGTTTGTTTGTCGTTGTAAATTGCGCTGATCACTTCGCAGGCGGCATCGGAATAATAGGCCCCGCCGCGCAATTCCAGTTCTTTCGGTTTGACGTTCAGATCAGGGTTTTTGTACAGATCGAACAGCTGTTTTTCAACCTTCTGTACCACCGTGGCGCGTGCACCGCCTTTGTAGAATTCCCCCATCTCAATCGCCAGCATCTCTTTCTGCTTAAAGTAATACAGCAGATAAGAACACGGCAGCAAATTCAGGGAGCGGATCAGGCCTTCGCTGAACGGTAAATCAAAGATGTTTTTCACCGAACCGGCGGTCAGCGTGCCGGATGCGACGCCGTCGAGCAGTTCGGCGAAACGTGATTCGCCGTTGACCAGAACATCTTTAATGAACACCATGTGGTTCAGGCCAAACAGGTCGATGGACAAATCGTCCATCGGGGTCAGTTGCAGCACATCCTGAATGAACATTTTCATGCCAACCGGGATGTTACACACGCCGATGAATTTCTTGAATCTGGTGTGCCGGAATACCGCTTCCGTTACCATTCCGGCCGGGTTGGTGAAGTTAATCACCCAGGCGTCCGGGCAGATTTCTTCGACATCTTTAATGATGTCAAAAATCACCGGAATGGTACGCAAGCCTTTGAACAGGCCACCAGCGCCGTTGGTTTCCTGCCCGAGATAACCGTGGCTGAGTGGAATACGTTCGTCCAGTTCGCGTGCTTTGAGCTGGCCAACACGCAGTTGCGTGGTGACAAAATCGGCATCCACCAAGGCTTCGCGGCGGTCCAGCGTTTTATGCATTACAATCGGCACACCTGCACGTTCCACCATACGCTGGCAAAGATTGAAAATAATATCCTGTTTCTCTTTTCCGGCTTCCACATCGACCAGCCATAACTCGGTAATAGGCAATTCATCGTAGCGTTTAATAAAGCCTTCCAGTAATTCCGGGGTATAACTACTTCCGCCACCAATTGTGACGACTTTCAGTTTTTTACGCATAGGAACTCCCGTGCAATAATAATGCACTGCAAATTTAAACAGAGAAATAAATGATTCGGTTTAATTAATACTGCATAACTTCTTTCGGTAATGATTGGGGGTAAAAGAAGTTAGCTTTTTAAAGTTTTTAATAAACATACTCGGGCTGCTGTAACCGGATTCAAACGCGATATCCGTGACCGAATAATTGGTGATCTCCAGCTGTTTCTTGGCAAAATCAATACGAATTTCATTAATAATCTGCATCGGTGTTTTGCCATAATGTCGCTGCGTGGCACGGCTGAGATATTCCTGTGATTTGCCGGAAAGGGCCACCATATTCGTTAATGCTTTGTCACTAAACTGTGTTTTGTCGTGCATCTTTTCGATGGTATTTTTAAGCCAGCCTGGCGCATCTGTCGTGATTTCTGATTCTCTGTGATGGCGTAAACGGTTCACAATATAAAACGTCACCATTTCCAGAAACTCATTAAATTCCCCGTTCCTGAAATTAAGAGAAGCGATCACAGATTCTATATAAGCCAGAAATTCAGTCTTGATCTGATAAACCTGTGACGCCACAAAACGGGATGGCAGTAAAGATAAATAGTGTTGCTCGAAGAACGCTTTGCTGATCCCGACATTTAATATCCGCGTCGCACCGAATTCATAGAAACTTTGGTGATGGGATCCCAGAGGGATAAAGACAAAATCGCCGCGTTCTAACAATACCCGTTTACCATTGACGTTCTGGTAATACCGGCCGGTCAGCACCACTGTAAATTCGTAGTAATCATGTTCATGCAGCCCGGAAATGCTTTCTACTTTGTTGTAGATGAACATGTGGAAATTCTGACCGTCGAAGAGTTGATTTTCGCGCGCTGTCTTGATTTCCATGCTCAGTACCGGTGGCTGCATTATGGCTCCCTACGTTATTTTATTTTTTCATGAAGCTCAATGAGTTCCGCAATCAGTTCGCGGGCCAGCATTGATGTCATCAGGTGATCTTGTGCATGCACCAGCACCAGGCTAACTTTGGTTTTTCCTTCGCCCTGATCGCCTTCAATCAGTTTAGTCTGCACCAGATGCGCTTCATTCAGCGCCATTTTTGACTGCGCCATCACCGAACGCGCCTGCTCAAAATCACCTTCTTTGGCTTTTTTGAGCGCCGCGTAAGCCAGGCTGCGTGCTTGTCCGGAGTTGATGATCAACCCCATCACCACTTCTTCGAGATCCTGCATTTCGCTTTCAGTTTCAACAATGCTGTCTAAATCCATCATCTCTGTCTCTCCATGATTGCCCGGATAACGGCGGGAAGATGGCCTCTGCCCGCCCTCCGTTCAGATTAAAATTTCAGTGAAGCTGCAATGTCTTCTTCGCTTTCTTCTTCTTCAATAATCGCCTGCGCCTTGTTAGACAAGATCACGAATGGCATGTACACCAGCGTGGCAATACCGAGATTGAACAACGCGACGAGCAGTGCCGCGATGCTGCCGTTACTGTTAAAGAAAGCGCCAAGCCCGGTCGGCATGGTCCACGGCGCCAGGTTAGTGACCGGAGGAATGATACCCATGCTGTACGCGGCGATCGTGATGGCGGCCAGAATCGGCTGAACCAGCACGAAGGGGATAAACATCACTGGGTTCATGATAATCGGCAGACCAAACAGGATAGGCTCGTTAATCTGGAAGATACCTGACGGCAGTGCCAGCTTTGCCACCTGACGATGATCGGCACGGCGTGAGGCGATAAAGATGGCGATGATAAGCCCGAGGGTTGCACCGGAACCGCCCAGCATGATGTAGGAATCCAGCATCGGTTTAGCCCAGAAGTGGAAGGTTTTCCCTGCATCAATCGCGGCACTCACGGAACCGTATTCGGTGTACAGCGCGATATTTTCAAGCGCCCACGGGGTCATGATGCCGTTGTCGAGCGCGGTCAGCGCCAGAGATCCGTGCACACCAAAGAACCACAGCAGTGAGTTGAAAATCACGTACGCCCAGCCAACCACGCTGCCCATTGCCGCCAGAGGTTTGGAAATTGAATCCATAATAATCTGGTGGAAGTTGTGGCCATATAATCCGAGTAACCAGGAAATAACCCCGAAGATAAACAGAATAATAAAGCCCGGAATTAACGCGGAGAAGGATCGGGAAACCGAAGACGGCACACTCGCCGGCAAGGTAATGACCCAGTTGCGGCGAATCACAAAGGTGAACATTTCTGCGACAACCAGACCTATTACCATACCGGAAATAATATTCGCGCCACCTAACCAGTTTGCGCCCACCGCATAAGCTTCACCGACGCTGTATGGCGTCACGGTCATAAAGGCTGCAACGGCTAATAAACCGGCGGAGAGGGAATCAACTTTACGTTCTTCCGCTAATGCCATGCCAATAAAGAACGGCGCCATCAGCGACATAATACCGAGCGTACCGTTATAAACATTAATACCGATGGTTTTCAGACCGGCCAGCGTATCGATAGTTGACGGGTCTAAGCGCACGCCTAAAGAATAAAAGAAAGAACCGGCACCGAAGTTCAGGAATACGTTATTAATTAAAACGAACATGGCACCCGCGAGGGTCAGCGGCATGAGTTTTATGAAGCCATTTTTAATGGCATTAATATGCGGTTGTTTACCTATTTTAACGGCAAAAGGAAGAAGTATCTTTTCAAGTGAATCAATGGCTTTGCTCATTGGTATTTTCCTTTAATGCCGCCATCTGGCGGCCAGGGGAAGAAATTCGCTCTTTGACTGGAGTTCTCTTTGACTTAAAAATTTCAATATAAAGACGTTCAATTTTAAAATAAGGAAAAACGTAAGATCACTGCGCTGCTGCTTTTTTGATCGCAGCAACGGCTGCTTTCAGAACACCTAACCCGTCAATTTTGCCGTACAGGCCAGAATCGATCACTTCAACCGGTTTACCCGGCAAGACTTTTTTAATTTCATCCAGCATATAGGCAATTTGCGGCCCAAGCAGAACGACATCGGCTGCCGCACCTTTCTCTGCAGCCAGTGTTTCAGGAAATGCTTCGATAATGACCGGGACCTCATACTTCTCAGCCTGAACCTTCATTTTAGAAACCAGTAACGAGGTTGACATTCCGGCGGAGCAAAACAAATAAATGACTTTCTTTTCCATGATAAAACCCTCATATCCCGATAAATTGCAGCTCAGGCAACGGTTTTTCCTTCACCTGCGAGAATGTATTCAGAGCAAATAAATTGAAGATAACGAATCGTCTCTGCCTGAAAGCAGTATACGGCATCACTTCAGGGCGCGATAATTCGGAACTTATAGAAATTGTCTCTCCTTGACCATCCCTTATGACTCCCTTCACGTTTTGGGTAAATAACTCGCGAGGATAAATAAGATAAAGACGCACGGTCACGCAACAAGAAGTTAACATTTACACTTACCCAAGCAGGGGACAATATGAGAAACTGGCAATGATTGCGCAAACATTACTATTTTGACGCCATAATTCAGTGGTCAACGCTTTGAATAATAAAATAAATGCTCAGAAAGGCCGTTCCCGCACGGCTACGCTCGAAGATGTTGCTCAGGCCGCCAGTCTTTCACCCATGACGGTCAGCCGCGCCTTAAACAATCCCAAAGTCGTGCGCCCGGCGACCATTGCCCGCGTGATGGAAGCCGTGAGAAGTACCGGTTACATCCCCAATATGCTGGCCGGTGGTCTGGCGACCAGCCGCACGAAACTCATTGCCGTCGTCGTGCCGCAGATTAACAACAATATGTTTGTTGATACCGTGCAGGCCATCAGCGACCAACTGGCGGCACGGGGTTATCACATGCTGTTGTGTATTGTCGGCTATGAGCCGGAAGATGAAACCGATATTATCGCCACCCTGCTTTCGCGCCGACCGGACGGGATTGTGCTGACCGGCATTCATCACACGTCGGAACTGAAAAGAATCATTCTTAACGCCAATATTCCGGTAGTAGAAATCTGGGATTTAACGCCCACGCCGATTGATATGCTGATTGGCTTCTCGCACGAAAAAGTCGGCAATGCCATCGGTGACTATTTCCTCGGCAAAGGCTTCAGGCGTTTTGGCTTTATCTGTGCTTCTGATCGCCGCGCAATGGTGCGTAAAAACGGGGCAATCAGCGTGTTGCGGGCCATTCCTGCGCACGACATTAAAGAAGTGATTGTTTCCCGTCCGGCGAATATGGAAGTCGGACGCCAGGCACTGCGCCAACTGCTCGCCAGCGATCACCGCTTTGACGCCATCATTTGCAGCTCCGACACCCTGGCGCAGGGCGCAATCATGGAAGCCGAATCGCAGGGTTTACGCGTGCCGGATGATTTCTCGGTGATCGGTTTCGCGGACCTGAATTTTGCCGCCCATAACCGCCCGGCGATAACCACCGTCAGCGTCGAAAAATGGGATTTAGGCATCCGCGCGGCAGATATGCTGGCGGATAAAATTGAAGGCATCGCGGTTGAGGAACCTATTGTTGATATGGGTTACAAACTGGTTATTCGGGAATCAGCTTAGCGCCTTGCACACTTCAGCTTTTGTTTTAACCATAATACTCCACCCCAACCCTCCCCTTCGCAGGGGAGTGAGTTGTCCGCGTAATTAATTCAACTTTATATTTTTCCCGGTTATAAATAACCCCGGCAATTGAAACTCATTCTTATTTGTTAAAAATGTTAGCTAACATTCATAACAACAAATAACAGAAACTTTCCGTGCGAAATTATATTGATCTAAATTCAACCCACAAAATCATGAAGAATACTTTGATAAACAATGCTATTTCCCCCTTATCCATTCACAATAAAAAAACCAATATCTCATTGATTTAATGAGGCTTTAAATCAAATTAAACCTGTGAAATTCCTTAATGCATTTCCCGCCTTATAGTTCATGGGGAATTTATTCATTTATTTTAGATGTAGCGGTGATATTATCGATTTGTACCCAAAAAATAATAATAATTAACCCAAACTTAACATCAGGCATGTGAGAGTCGTAATTCTATGCTCCTTCAAAAAAAAACAACCCGTCGCAAGTTTTTACTTGGGTCGCTGATGGCTTTGCCTGTCGGGACCATCATGATGAAAGGGCTGTCAGCGGCACAAGCTGCAGAAATGGCTGCCCCGGATTTACTCGAATATAAACCGATATTTTTCAGCGCCGATGAGTGGCAGTTTATTATGGCCGCCGCTGACCGTCTGATCCCTGCGGGTGGCAAAGGCAAAGCACCGGGCGCACTCGAAACCAATGTGCCGATTTTTATCGATCAGCAAATGCACGGCGATTTCGGCGAAGAAATCTATATGCAGGGCCCGTTCAACGTGCATGCTCCGGCGACGATGGGGTATCAGATCCCGTTCCGTCCGCAGCAAATCTACAAAACCGGCATTCGTATTGCGAACGCCTGGTGTCAGCAAAATCATCAGAAAGCCTTCCATGAACTGGCCGATCAGGACAAAGACAATGTGCTGACGCAGTTGCAGAAAAACGGCATCAAATTTGCCGATGCGGGCGAAGAAAATCTTGTCGCCTCGCAATTCTTCAGCGAACTGCTTTCAGACACCAAACACGGCTATCTGGCAGACCCGATCTACGGCGGGAACAAAGGGATGAAGGCGTGGATTGCCATCGGCTTCCCCGGCGCTCGCGCCAGTTTCACCGAGTGGGTTAAGCAGCACAATGTCCCGTATCCGCTGGGGCCTGTGAGCCTGCAGGGCGCGCGTGCCTGAGTGCCTCGCCCTATTACCGTTTTCTGATGACTGACAGGATTAAAGATGGCAAAAGTAACTAAACCAGAAGTCGACGTCGTTGTTGTCGGCCTCGGCTGGGCTGGCTCGCTGATGAGTATCGAGCTGGCGATGGCGGGCCTGACCGTTCGTGCGCTCGAACGTGGCGGCGATCGCGGCTACGAAGAATTTGCTTACCCGAAACCGGCGGACGAATATGCCTACGCGGTACGCAATAAAGTCATGGCGACGCCGGCTGAAGCCGCTGTCACCGTGCGTTACAACATGAGCGAAACCGCCCTGCCAACCCGTAAATGGGGTGCATTCGCGCCGGGTACCGGCGTGGGGGGTTCCGGTCTGCACTGGACGGCGGTATTGATTCGCCCGACGCCGACCGATTTAAAACTCAAAACTTACGCTGACGAAGCCTACAAACCAGGCATCTTGCAGGAAGACATGCGGATCATGGATTTCCCTTTCTCCTGGGATGAAATTGAGCCGTATTACACTAAGTTTGAGCATATCTGCGGTCAGTCCGGCAAAACCGGCAACCTGCGCGGTCAGATTATGGAAGGCGGGGATCCGTTCGAAGGGCCACGTTCCGAGCCGTATCCGCTGCCTGCGCTGGAAGACACGCTCAACAGCAGCATGTTTGCTGAAGTCACCAAAAAAATGGGCTACCACCCGTTCCCGAACCCGTCAGCCTGCGTGTCCCGCGCCTGGACTAACCCGTACGGCAACCAGATCGCGCCGTGTAACTACTGCGGTTATTGCAGTAAATACCCGTGCCTGAACTACTCGAAAGCGTCGCCGCAAACGGCGGTGATGGACGCGCTGAAACGCATGGATAACTTCTCTTATGAAGTGCATGCCAATGTGCTGAAAGTCGAACTGCATGATGATAAGAAAACCGCCAAAGGCGTGATCTACATGGATGCAGACGGCAACGAGTGCTTCCAGCCAGCGAAAATCGTGGTACTGAGCAGCTTCCAGTTCTGCAACGTGCGGCTGATGCTGCTGTCCGGGATCGGCAAGCCTTACAATCCGATCACCGAAGAAGGCGTGATTGGCCGCAACTATGCGTTCCTGAGTAACGGCGGTTCGACGCTGTTCTTCAAAGACAAAAACTTCAACCCGTTCGCCACCGCAGGCGCCACCGGCCAGATGTTCAACGATATCTCTCCGGGCAACTTCGACGGCCCTTCCCTTGGCTTTATCGGCGGCGCGAAAATTCACAGTTCGCAGGCCACCGGTACGCCAATCAGCACCTCGCTGCCAAAAGGCACGCCTGCGTGGGGCACCGGCTGGAAAGAAGGCATGGAAGAATGGTACGGCCACTCGATGAAAATCAGTATCACCACCACCTGCCAGTCTTATCGCGACATTTATCTGGATCTGGATCCGAATTACAAAGATGAATATGGCTATCCGCTGCTGCGCATGACTTTCGACTGGAAACAGAACGAACTCAAATTGCAGCAATACCTGAAAGGCATCGTGGGCAATATCACCAAAGAGCTGAACCCGGACAGTTACAGCGAAAGCTTCCTGCCGATGGACGCGCATTTTGACCTGACCAAATACGTCTCTACCCACAACGTGGGCGGCGCGGTGATGGGCGATAACCCGCAAACCTCGGCGCTGAACAAGTTCCTGCAAAGCTGGGATGTGCATAACGTGTTTGTGCCGGGCGGTAACGCTTTCCCGCAAAACTTCCAGGCTAACCCGACGGATACCATTGGTGCGATCACCCTGATGGCGGCGCAGGCGATTAAAGATCAGTACCTGAAAAACCCTGGTCCACTGGTTCAGGCATAAGCGGAGATGAACAGGATGAAACTCAAAAGTTTATTTATCGCTAACGCCTTGCTGCTGGGTGCGGGTTTTATGGCGAATGCGCAGGCGGATACCAATACACAACCCGACAACGCAGCGCTGATCAAACAGGGCGAATATGTGGCGCGTCTGGGCGACTGCGGTGCCTGTCATACGGTGGCGGGCAAACCGGCGTTTTCCGGCGGGCTGGCGATCAACTCCAATCTGGGCACCATTTATTCCACCAACATTACACCGGATAGAGACCACGGTATTGGCGGTTATAGCGAAGCACAATTCTCGGATGCCGTGCGCAAAGGCGTTCTGCCGGACGGCACCCGTTTGTATCCGGCAATGCCTTACCCTGATTACGCTAAAATCAACGATCAGGATATGCACGCGCTCTACGTTTACTTTATGCAGGGCGTAAAACCGAGCGCAGAACAACCGCCTGAAACCGATCTGAGTTTCCCGTTCAGCCAGCGCTGGGGCATGCGTTTCTGGAACTGGGCGTTCGCGTCTGACAAACCTTTCCAGCCCATCGGCGGCGCTTCCGCGCAGGTGAACCGTGGCGCGTATCTGGTGGAAAGTCTCGGGCACTGTGGCAGTTGCCATACCCCACGCGGTTTCGGCATGAATGAAAAGGCACTGGACAGCAGCGACTCTGATTTCCTGGCAGGCGGCAGTCTGAATAACTGGGATGTGCCTTCCCTGCGCGGCGTCGCGCACTGGAACGAGCAGGAAATTGTCGACTATCTGGGCAAAGGGCGTAATGACAAAGCAGCAGTTGGCGGCGAAATGACGTCTGTGGTGGAAAACAGTACCGCACACATGACCGATGACGACCTCAAAGCCATCGCGGCCTACATCAAGTTCCTGGGCGGTAACCCGCCGGTTCCGGCAGAGAACACGCAAAAAGCCAGCGCGACCGAAGCCAGACTGACGGCGGCGAAAAACCTCAGCGAAGGCGAGCGTTTGTATCTGGATAACTGCGGCGCCTGTCACTTTGTCACCGGCAAAGGCGCACCGGGCGTTTTCCCGCAACTGGATCAGGCAACGATTGTGAACGCGAAAGATCCGACCGGGCTGATCCACACCATTCTGGCGGGCGCGCAGCAACCGTCAACGGCACGTGCACCGTCCACGCTGGTGATGCCGGGCTTTGCCAGCCGTCTGACGGACGAAGAAGCGGCGCAATTGTCGACCTTTATCCGTCAGGGTTGGGGCAACAACGCACCGGCAGTGACGGCGAAAGACGTCAGCGAAGTCAGAAAAACCCTGACGAAGTAATCACTTTTGCAGGCTCAAACGGCTTTCCTCACGGAAGGCCGTTTTTTTACAGGCGATCAGGCAGCGGGCGTTTCATGCAAATGACGCCACAGAATTTTCCCTTCTGCATCCACCACAAATAACACCGTCGAATAACGCAGTGTTTCCGGCTGGCCGGGCAACTGCTGGCGTTCCTGATACGCGACTACCGCGCCTTTTTCACTTTCAGCAATCACCACCGGCTTTTCAACCTCAATCTTCAGCCCGCTTTTCGTGCCCCGCTGCGCCCCGAAAAAAGCACACAATGCCGGATGATCCAGCCGGTGGCCGGTGATCGTTACCATCGAATAGGCCGGACTAAACCGCGCCAGCAGTTCATCACAAACCTGCCCAGGTGCAGCGGAGTCTGAAAACCAGCGCTGAATTAACCCATGCGCATCAAACACTTCTTTCACAAAACGATTCATAACTTTTCCTGTTGGTGTTCCTGTAGAAGCCGTTCCTGAATAATGGCGTGCCCCGGTAACCGCAGACACAACATGATGGGAATAATGACGCTGGACGCCGCAACGGTGAAACTCAGCGGATAGGCGAATGCCGGAACAGAAAGCTGCCAGGCACTCAGCATCACGCTGACCAGCGTCACGCCAAGACAAAAACTCAGCTGGCGGTTGATGTTCCACAGGGCGCTGGCGTCAGCCAGTTGTTCAGTACGGATATGTAAAAACGCAGCGCTTTGCGCCGTGCTGCTGCACAGACTGCTGCCCGCCCCCATTAACGTAAACGCCGCGATTGCCAGCCACGGCGCTGCAGGAAACACACTGAGCAGCGCCAGCAAACCAATACCCGCGCCCTGAATCAGACAGCCCGGAATAAATAACGCCCGCGGCCCGAGCCGGTTAAACATTTTGCCGGTAAAACTGATGGCAGCAAATGACGCCAGCGACCACGGCAACATCAGCCCGCCCGACTGCGCCGCCGAGAAGTGGTGTTCATTCTGCAGATACAGCATGGCAATCAGGCTGACGCCGGTAAACACGCCGGGAATACACTGATAAATCAGCATGCCGGTGCGCAATAACGGATCTTTTATCAGCGTCAGATCCAGCAGCGGCTCAGGGTGTTTTCGCGATGCCCGTACAAACATCGTCATCAGCCCTGCACCGGCCACGAATAATGCACTGCCGCTCAGCCATTCACTGTTTTCGCCCAGAGACGTCAACCCCCATAGCACCAGCGCCAGCCCGCCATTCAGCAGCGCAAATCCTTTCAGATCGAACCTCCCTGCCGGTTCACGTGGCGTTTGCGGCAGCCAGCACAGTGCCAGAACCCAGGCCAGCGACGACAGCGGCAGGCTGGCAATAAACACCCAGCGCCAGCTAAAACTGTCCACGATAATGCCGCCGAGAGCCGGAGACAGCGCCGGTGCCAGCAGCCCGACCAGCATGATCACCGCAGACAGCCGGGCGCGTTCATGGCTGCGGTACAGTGCATAAGTCAGCGTCTGCCCGAGCGGGATCAGCAATCCGCCGCCAAGCCCCTGCAAAACCCGCCAGCCAATCAGCGTGGTCAGGCTTGCGGCGGCCGCTGCAGCGAGTGAGGCAAGCATAAAAATCGTCAGCGAGAGGATAAACACCCGCCGCGCACCGAAACGCCCCGCCAGCCAGCGGCTGAGCGGAATAACCAGTGTCAGCCCCAGAATATATCCGGTACTGACCCACGCCAGCGCGCTGACCGGTGCCTGAAATTCCCGTGCGATGCCGGGATACGCCACATTGGCGATAAACATGTTGATCAGATCAACGAAAAAACCGAGCAAATACACTGCGGCAACCCGCGCCCTGTGACTCATTCTTACGTATCCACAATGGGTAAAGGCGGGCAATGTAACGGAGAAGTTCTTACGGATAAACGGACGCGGTGCAGTTACACTGTCAAAATTATTTTGACAGTAAGGACGCACAGGATGCTGAATTTACAGCGGCTGGAGATTTTCGTCGCGGTGGTTAACGCAGGCAGTTTCACCGGCGGAGCAGTCTCCCTCGGGCTCACCAAAGCGGTAGTGAGTTTTAATGTGAAGCAACTGGAAAGTGAAACTGGCGTCGCACTGCTGACCCGAAGTACCCGGCGGCTGGCACTGACGGAATCAGGCGAACGCTTTTATCAACGCTGTCAGGATTTATTGCAGGAAGCCGAAGCGGTGCTCGACGACGTGCGTCGTGATCATGCTGGCCTGAGCGGTCAGTTGCGGATCACCAGTACCCCGGAATACGGCGCGCGCGTGGTGGTTCCGGCGCTGGCGGCGTTTTCTGCACTGCATCCGCAACTGCGCATTCAGCACGTCGCCTCTTCACATCACGACGACCTGATCGCCGGACGTTTTGATCTGGCGATCCGTCTCGGCCAGTTGACTGATTCTAGTCATCACGCCGCCGCACTCGGGCGTTTCGGTATACTGCCGGTGGCATCTCCGGCCTTTTTGCGCGAACACGGAAACATCAGTACGCCGGACCAGTTGGCCGCAAGCCGGTGGATCGCTCACAGCCGTCTGCCGTTACCTATGAGCTGGCCGGTCACTGATGCTCAGGGAAAGCAAAACCCGTTTCGCGTGACGACGCCGCCCGCCATTGTGGCCGACAGCGCCTCGGCGTTGTTAGCCTTTGCGCTGGCAGGCGCAGGCGTCGTCCTGTTGCCGGACTGGCTGGTGCAGCCGGAAATCGACGCACAGCGTTTATGCCATGTGCTGCCCGGTCACCGTTTTCCGCCACAGGGCATTTTCGCGCTGTATCCTAACACCCGTCACGTACCTGAAAAGGTGCGAAGCTTTATTGATTTTCTGCAAAGCCGGCTGGCGGAGTTCCCCGCCCAAGCTAAGATTTAACTCAGCTCACGGGAGGAAACATTCATTATGATCATAGAGACATCACGGTTGCTGCTCCGGCCTGTTACGGCTGAGGATATTCACACGTTATTTGCTATTTACGGCGATCCGCAAACCAATCTTTTTAACCCGCGCGGGCCATTGCCGGACATCGCGGCAGCACAGGAAAAACTGAACGGCTGGCTGAGGGAATGGCCGGATAATGGTTACGGGCACTGGGCCATTGCGCACAATCATCAACCGGATCAGATTATCGGTTTCGGCGGGCTGGGTATCCGTGAAGGCTACGAAAATCACCGTGTGTTTATTGGCTATCGCTTTGCGACAACAGCGTGGGGAAAAGGACTGGCAACGGAGTTTGCCAGCACAGCGCTCAGCACCGGTTTTGAGAAACTGGGCATACCGCGAATTTCGGCTACCGTACGTGAAAATCATCTGGCTTCACAGCGCGTTCTGGAAAAAATCGGCATGCAGAAAGTGGGTTTTGAGGGCGATCCGCTCCATGGCACGGGCAGTTACCTTTACCGGCAGACCAACCCGCGCACGGTCAGCGGCCCATCGTTCAGCTGACATAAAACCACCTTGGGCGATCGTCCCCGGCCTGAGATCGGAAAATTCTGAGTCTCAGGTATTGCTGGCTTCTTTTTTCTAAAAATACCTGTACAACTTCCCATATCTTGTATAACTTTATAGTCACACAGGCAATCATTACTCACACATCTATTAACATAAGGGTTAATTATGCGTCAGAACAGGCACAACGGAATGGCCCCGGACACGTCTCATTCCTTATACAGTCAGGTCTTTTCTGAAGAGGAAACAATGGGGCGCGTTGTTGTTGAAATTCTTGAGGCAGGAAAGAACCTCAATCGCAAAGCTTTATGTTCAAAACTTTTAAATCGTGTTGAAGCGGCTGGAAGTGAAGAAGAGGAAAAGCATTATATGAAGCTTATCCGTCTGGTACTTGAACGAGATTCATGATCCACCCTGATTAAGATCATAGTGCAAAGATTGGCTTCATAGCATTTCAGTTCGACATATTATGCGGGCTTGATTAATTCACAGCCTACCAAATTTTATGCCCTCAGGCGTAAAGTACTAACTCTGAACCTGAAGCTAATCTGCCCAAGAACTTTGGCCGGCATATATTCAGAGGCTGCTAATATGTACAGAAGTAATGAAGAAAGACTGACTGATAAGCTGATAGGTGAGGCCGTAATTTCCTTGCTTAAATCGAAGAACCCGATATCAACTGACAGACTCATTGCACAATTACAGTTTATGGCTGCAAGTGCTGACAACATAAATCGAAAAAGTGCCTGCGAGCGGATTATTAATGAGATCCGCCATGATCTGGCTGATAAACGTGCGCGAATTACCTATGAAGTGCGGGATGTCGATAATGTACGACACTTTTTCAATGCTGAAGGGCCGTCCGATGACAAGAAAAGACATTGATTCATCAAAGAATCATTCGCTAAATCAGGGCGATGCGATGAATTCAAACCCATCCCAGACGATGACAGATTCTGTTTATCACTCAGATGTTTATAACTATTTCAACAATGCGGGCGAACTGTTTTTGAGTGAAACCGAAGTGTTGGGTGCCGCTATTCGCGTCATTCTGGCCGAACAAGGCAAAGTGACAAATAAAGCCATTATATTGCACCTGATTACACAGCTTGAATGCACATCCGATGTGGTGCAGTTGGATATTCTGCGTAGTGCACTGGAAATGGTTGTGGGTATGACACCCGAAAATTCCGGCGTCTGATCCCGGCTGATTAGATTTATTATATTTAATAATTTCACGTTCATTTTTGAAAAGTGAACGTGCCTTCACTCATAAACAGCAAGTGCGGAGGGTATCAAAATGCAAGATGTGTCTTATACTCATGTCAAATTAGCTGATTATATTCTGACAGAAGACCCGGAACTTCTGGTCGGAAATGAAACTGTCATCCGTATTTATAATAATTTAAAAAATCGGAAAGAACGGGTAACCCACAAAGATATTATTCTTTACCTGATTCAAAAAATTGAGCAGGAAAGTGATTCGGGTAAACAGGATGTATACTTAGAGGCACTTGAATACGTCGTATACCGCACTCCTGATGATGATGTCGTATAATATATCACCTGCGTAGCGTTAAGACTTTGCGAATCCGCCGGACAAATATTTTATATTTTTCCGGCGGATTCATTTAATCTTACTGAAATCTTTTATCGGCCTTTTGATATTTAAAGATTTCGGTTTGTTAACAGATATTCCTGCTTAACTTCCGGCCACGCGACAACCGGTGCTCCATTTAGCCTTGGTGAAGCAAACAGTGAGCCCTGGAAATTACACACCCCTGCCGCATCGAGCCACATCCATTCTTCTGCTTTTTCAACACCCGTCGCGATAACCGATATTTCCAAAGAAGAGCAAAACCTGATAATGGCCTGAACAATGGCCTGCTTGGGTCCGCTGGTATGAATGTCACAAATCATATTGCGGTCAATCATAATCTTTTCCGGCTGGCATTGAGTCAGCAACAACAATCCCGCTGATCCTGCGCCGAAATCATCAATCGCCAGTCGCATTCCTGAGGCTTTAAGCTGTTGCAGCGCTGTAACGAAATCATCTTCGCGTGTCACGACGCCGTTCTCGGTAATTGCCACGACAATCTGCTCCGGAACCAGACCATGAGCAGTAATCTCATGAACTAAAAATCCGATAGCATCAGGTACCCGGACTAACGTCATAGGCAAAAGTTTGATTGTCAGCGTTTTGTCGCTGATCCCCATCTTCTGTGCCAGTGCAAAAGCCAGCTTTTTGGTTTTCAGGTCAGCTTCATAAATGGTTGTTCTGGAAAGCGCAGAAAAGTACTCCATCGGAGAACCGCCACCTGGACCGCACAGACGGGCTTCGTAAGAGGTAATCTCGCGACTCAGTGGATCAACAATGGGCTGATACGTAAAGCTGTAATCCTTCATCTCGGGAAAGATAAATCCTGCTTCAGGTTTCAGTGACTCATCGGCGATAAAAGACCAGGAATCCGCCGGAAGAATTTCGAGATAATTTTCCTTTTCACGAGCCTGTACAAAGGTGCACAAAAATTGAAGCGCGCGGTCTTCATAGGTCAGCCGGTATTTGGACGTCCCCTTATCCAGCACGGCCTGAAGGACAACATCTTCGTGATGGTGCCTGAGGTCAAAAAGTTCCATCCCCACATTACCGAAGCGGCGCGACGGCGCGTAATCACGCATGAGAACAACGACATTATTATGCCGCTGATCGCTGCAAATCGTATTATAAACAGCATCGACGGCCTCTTCCGGCCCTTCCAGCAACTGGAAAAAGTGCATTCCGTCAAAAAGCAGAATACCGGTAATACTGTTGCGTTCATTCCCGATGTTGGCTCGCGACACCATCTCTTCCAGAGAAGCAGGCAGGACAGAGTCACTGATGTGGCTGCGGTAGACGAGGGTTAAAAGCATTAAGAAATTCCAGGGCAGGCTTCAGTTATGAACCCCACGATAACAGAAATTTTATTTACGGAAAAATCTCAATTGATTATCTTCGCTAACATATTGTGGTGAAAAAATGCCGTGATGCTCAGGCCTGTGACCATTAAGAGTAATGGCGCGGTTGCCATTTTGGAGGATAATCGCTGACATTCTCTTCATTTACAGGAAACAGGGCATGACTCAACAACCCGCAGCAGAAGATTTTTACAGCGAAAAATACGGCCTGACCCGTACCCACTCAGAAATCATCAACGCCGCACAGCATGTCCGGCCGGGTAAAGCACTGGATTTAGGCTGTGGCAGCGGGCGTAACTCGCTGTATCTTAACCTGAAAGGGTTTGAGGTGACGGGCTGGGATAACAACGCCATAAGCGTCGCAAAAGTGAATGATATTATCGCGGCGGAATCACTGAATAACATCAATATCAGCGAAGCTGATCTGAACACGCACCGTTTCAGCGGTGAATATGATTTTATCTTTTCCACCGTGGTCATGATGTTTCTGCAACGCGACAGCATCCCGCACATTATTGAAGACATGCATGCGGCCACCAACACGGGCGGTTATAACCTGATTGTTGCCGCCATGGACAGCCCGGATTATCCGTGCCCGCTGCCCTTCCCGTTCACCTTCAAGCCGTCAGAACTGCGTGATTATTATCGCGGCTGGGAAATCGTGAAATACAACGAAGATGTCGGCGAACTGCATAAACGCGACGAAAACGGAGACCGTTACAAGTTGCGGTTTGCGACGCTGCTGGCAAGAAAAATCTGATATCCATCAGTCCTTCGCAGGCAAACCCTGCATACCCTGGCTTTTCGACTAAACTTAAATTCCACCCAAAAAGGAGCACGATATGTCATCACAAGACTTTGATAAAGATCCTAACCGTGTGGAAGATAAAGTAGAAAACACGGTTAACCAGTTTGCCGGTGAAGCGCAAAAGCAATTTGGAGATTTTGTTGACTCTCCGAAACATCAGCTTAAAGGTGCTGCACGCAAATACTCCGCGCAGGCGAGTGAAGCAGTTTCTGACGTGGCGGATAAAATCAAAGAAAATCCGCTGTCGGGATTGATTGCTGCCGGTGCGATTGGCGTGGTTCTGGGGCTACTTTTAGGCCGCAAATAACCGTCCGGGAGAAACAGATTTCTCCTACACAAATTATTCACAAAAAGAGGGTATGATCTTGTCTTCTGTAGCAATCTACAGATTATTCAGACATTCCCCTTGTAGCAAATCCAATACCCGTCTCCCCTGACGGGTATTTTTTCGCCAGCTTGCGTGAATCATTGCCCTTTACCGACCAGCTGAGCGGCTTTCACGAAAATTTCATCTTCCACACCGTCCCCTTTTTTACGCCCGAGCCGCCGCAGTTCATCAATGATGCTCTCCCGGTTAATAATCGTTCCGCTGGAAATTAACCCCATAACAGCCGCACCAATGGCCAGCCCGATCAGGCCTGTCTTTTCGCTTTCGTCCTTCATGATGACCCCGGTAAATTATTCGAATTTTTCAGATAACGCTCAGTATCTATAGCTGATGTAATGCCATTTGTCAGAATTCGGGCACAGCCGGGATCGCATTTTTCTATCAGGGTTAAGGGTATCCAGCATCCGGCTGGCATAGCCTGAGGCGGAGAAATTCCGCCTTGTCAGCAGTCTGTAAAAGACCTATATTTAGACCGAAGCCTCGACAGGAGCAGTAAAACATGCAAATACAGACCATCAGCTTCGTGAAGAAGCATGCCGCTGCGCTTGATTTATCACAACCTATACTGGTCACTCAGAATGGTGAACCGGCTTATGTGATTGAATCCTATGAAGACAGGCAAAAAAGGGATGAAACCATCGCTTTACTCAAGCTGCTGACACTGGCAGAAAATGATAAAGCTGAAGGCCGGACATTGACGAGGGAACAGTTGTTAGCAGATCTCTACTGATGAGTCACTCATCTCATCGGCTCATTATTGGGATCAATTTATGTCTGCCACGAAAAGTAAAATTACGATTGAGTACCTGCAAACTGTAAAGCTATCCATTGATGAAATCGCTTCGTTCCAGACCTCACAGGGAAACGACCCTTTAAAGATCATCAACGCTGTATTAGATGAGTTTGAAACAAAAGTGAAAGTATTTCCTTTGTCCTGCCCGGTTTCACCTGATCTTGCAGCGCTGGGGATTATCAAGTATCGAGAATGCAATACGTTGAGCGGTTATCGCATCATATATACCTATGATGAACCGGCAAATTTGATCTCTGTTTATGTGCTGCTTTCGCAGCGACAAAATGTTCAGGCGCTGCTGTTTAAAAAGCTGATCATGGGCTAACAACGCAAAAGCCACGCAAACATCGCGTGGCTTTTTTCAGCGCGTCATCCTCTGTTAAATCATCAGTTTTCCAGCTGGTACGTCAGCGTAATCTCGGCTTTCAGAACCTGAGAAACCGGGCAGCCAGCTTTTGCTTTTTGGATGATTTCATCGAATTTATCTTTATCAATGCCTGGCAACTTCACTTTGCTGTCGAGCGCGATTTTGGTGATCGCAAAGCCGCCATCCACTTTATCGAGTGAAACATCTGCGACAGTATCGATGCTTTCCGGCGTGTGCCCCGCTTCGCCGAGCATCAGCGAGAGCGCCATGGAGAAGCAGGCTGAGTGCGCCGCGCCAATCAGTTCTTCCGGGTTAGTGCCTGGCTTACCTTCAAAGCGGGTGTTGAATCCATAGGGTTGTTCCTTCAGGGCACCGCTTTCAGAAGAGATGTAACCTTTACCGTGTTTAATATCGCCTTCCCAGTGTGCCTGTCCTTTCTTATGAATGGTCATATTTTCCTCCGGTTTGCATTACATTAACGTTAAGTATAGCTTCTGATCGGTGATCCGCGAGGATGGCCGGGCTATGCGGTCTGCGGGTAACTTTTCCATAAATCACAACAAAATAGATAACCGAGGAATAAAGCATGTTTAAACCGCAAGATGTTGTTCAGTCCAAAACCGGCGGCCCGAAAATGATCGTCCGTCGTGTTGAAGGCGACACGCTGTGGTGCTCGCGTACGGACGACTTTTCTGCCACTGAAATTGAAGTAAAAGCGGACACCGTGGATCTGTATCACGAAGACGGCGATTTTGGCGTGTGCTGATCACTCCATCAATTTATCCCTCAAGGCTGCCACGGCGGCCTTTTTGTTTTCGCCAGATTGCCAAAAAGCAAAACATGAATTAATATTCGATATTATTAAATAATAATTCACGAGAACAATGATACATGGACGCCAGCATTCCGGTAGAGAAACAGTTTCAGGCCTATAACCACCACGATCTCGATGCCTTTTCCGCCTGCTACAGCGAAGACTTTACCGCCTATCGCATGCCCAATATGCTGCCTTCCTTAGAGGGGAAAGACGCACTCAGAACGTTCTATAAAAACCACCGGTTCAACAACAGCGCATTACGTGCTGAGCTGATCTCACGAACCGTGCTGGGCAATAAAGTATTTGACCATGAAATGATCTACGGAATTTATGAGACCCCCGTCAACAGCATTGCCGTGTTTGAAGTCGAAAACGGGCTGATTAAGACAGCCTGGTTCTATTTTGAATAATCATGCATTTTTTGTGACTGGAAGTATTCATTGGTTGCGGATGGATATCCTCAATCATAATTTCCAATTATGTAAAATTCTGAATATAGTGGTCGGAAATTACTGAGAATAATCTGATCAAGGGACCGGCCATAATGAATAAGCCTTTTGCGTGGATGTCTGTGTTTGTTGCCGCCGCATTTTTAAGCGGATGCGCGCAGCCAACAGTTAAAAACACTGAGCAGGATCAGTCAGCACTGAATACCCGTTGCTACAGTGAGTTCAGGGCACTTCAGACGCTGGATAAACAAGCTTTCAATGTTTATAAGCAACAATTTAGTCAGCTCAACGACGCATATGCAGTTTATAAAACCAATGCTTCGCTGATTAACAAAGACTCCAAAGAAATGTTTGCGCTTGAATTAAAAGATAAGCAGACACTTATCTGTGCCCGAGTTAAAAGCGCCGTGTTCAATAACATGAATCAGCGTTCTCAGATGCTCAACGATATCTAACAGAATCAGACATTGAATCCTGGGATTTTATAATCTCAGGATTCAATGATTACTCTACCATCCTGCCCGCATTACCAGCCTTTCACCGCATCCCCGTGATAGATAGCGTCCGCCGCTTTCACTGTGGCATCCGTCTGATAAGCCTCAACCAGTTCCTTTACGGCCTGGCTGTCTTTGTTATCTTCACGTGCCACGATGATATTCACGTAAGGTGAATCTTTATCTTCGACAAACAGGCCATTTTTGCCCGGCGTCAGCCCGACCTGTCCTGAATAAGTGGTATTGATGATCGCCAGTTCAATTTTGTCGTCATCAATGGCGCGTGTCAGTTGCGGCGCTTCGATCTCAACAATTTTGAGATGCTTTGGATTTTCAATGATATCCAGAGACGTCGGCAGCAAACCTACGCCCTCTTTCAGTTTGATCAACCCTTCTTTTTGCAGCAATAACAGCGAACGGCCAAGGTTAGTCGGGTCATTAGGCACCGCAACCTGCGCGTTATCACTGAGCTGATCAATGGATTTTATCTTGCGGGAGTATCCTGCAATCGGATAGACGAAGGTTTTCCCCACTTCCACCAGCTTGTAGCCGCGCTCTTTGATCTGCTTATCCAGATAGGGACGGTGCTGGAACGAGTTTACATCAATGTCGCCGCTGCTCAGCGCCGAGTTTGGCAACACGAAATCGTTGAAGGTCACGACTTCCACATCAAGGTTATATTTGTCTTTAGCAGTCTTTTTGATGGTTTCCCACATCTGCTGATCGATACCCGCGCTGATACCCACTTTAATGTGGTTTTCCTGCGATTTTTGATCACAGGCACTCAGCGCCAGTGCGCCCACCAGAGATAATGCCAGAACTGAAAATTTTAGTGTTATGCGCATAACGGTTTTACTCTTTCCGTGAATAATTAAAAGGTTGAAACAGCATCGCTGAAGATCTCAGTGTTTCAAAGCCTGTCGGGATGCGCAAATACGAAAAAGAAATAACCTAGAGCGGGAATGCTGCCGGAACCCGCTGTACGCAGGTTTCGGCAGGAGGATTTTCTTATGTGGAAAGATTTCCTGATCGTAAACCGATCATTTGCCCGCTGCGTGTAATACCGCAGGTTGCGGGCGGGACAGGAAAATGGTGATGCCCGCCAGCAATGTCAGCACACCGCCGAGCAGGAAGGCACTGCTGACGCCCGCGCTGTCAGCGAGGATCCCGCCAAACAATGCGCCCAGCGCCAGCGACGTCTGGAAGACACACACCAGCAACGCCGAGCCGGTTTCAAACAACGCAGGCGACGCCTGATACGTCCAGATATTCAGACACACCGGCAACGCACCAAACGCCAGTCCCCAGAGGATCACCAGTGCACAGGCCAGCGCCAGCGGCACCGGGAACAGCGACAACACCAGCACCGAGGCGCTGAGCAGCAGCATATTGAGCATAAACGCTTTCTTTACACCGAGCTCACGGACAGTAATTTCCGTGGTAAGCGTGCCTAATAACCCCGCTACACCGTAGCCCATCAGTAACAAAGAAATATTGCTGGCTGAAAGATGCAGGCTAAACCGCAGCCACGGCTCGAGGTAGGTATATGCCGCGAAATGACCGCCTGCCATAAATACGCCGATGATCAGCGCGTAGCGGATCCCCGCGACTTTCGTGACGCTGAGCATCGCACGCAGGCCGATAGAGTGTTGTGCCGGCAGCGAAGGCAGCGCCAGCCATTGCAGCACGAAAAACGCCAGCGCCAGCACGGCGTTAAGCATAAATGCCATGCGCCAGCCGAACAGATCCCCGATAAAGGCGCCCGCCGGGACACCTGCGACCGTGCCGACCGCCACGCCCGCAGTGATCAGCGAAATGGCCCGGGCGCCCTGCTCCTCTGACACCAGCCGCCGCCCGGAAGGAACAGCAAATGACCAGAAACCACCGACACCGATGCCCAGAATTATGCGTCCGATCAGCAGAATGTTGAATGACTGCGCCATCACGGCGATACCGTTGGCCACGATCACCGTCGCGGAGAGCAATAATAATAAGGTGCGGCGATCCATTTTTCGGGCAAACAGCATGATCAGTGGCGCAGAAATCGCGGCAACTAAACCGGGCAACATCACCGCCAGACCGGCATGCCCTTCAGTGACACCCAGAGATTGCGCGATGGGCGACAGTAAACCGATCGGCAGAAATTCGGTATTAACCAGCGCGAAGGTGCCGCAGGCCAGTGAGAAAACCGCCAGCCAGCGGCGGAATGCAGAAGTTTCTGGCCGGGTGTCCAGCGATGAGCACTCAGTCATTTTATGATCCTTAGCAAGGTGAATTATTTCGGAGGTGTTGTTTTAGTATTTGAACGTAATAAACGTGATCACCATCACAGGGTCAAGCCCTTTTCATAATGACTGCCGGGGTATTTCTTATGCACCTGCCAGATAAGCCAGTCTCCGCCTGCGATGCAGGCTGCAGAGGCGCGCGGAGGTTCAAACGGAAAAGGCACATACAGATAACGCGGACAGGAAATGACTCCACATATAAGTATGTTGTAACTAAATTGCACAAAAAGAGATCGACCGCCGGATGCGGCGGCGAATAACGTGACGGGGAAAGGGCGTTTCAGGGTTAATGCGACACAGATTTAGAATAAAGCTGGATGATCATAATGCCAACAGCGATGCAGCCCATGCCAATCAGCGCCGGAGTATCAAGCCGCTGTTTGTAGATGAAGAATGACATGGCCGAAACAAGGAAAATCCCCATGCCTGCCCAGATAGCGTAGGCGATACCGATATTCATCACTTTAACGACCTGAGAAAGTCCATAAAAGGATATGGCATAACCGACGACCACAATGACGCTCGGCACTAACCGGGTGAATCCATCAGACGCCTTCATCATGGTCGTCGCCAGTGTTTCAGCGCAGATAGAAACAGCAAGGATGAGATATATTTTGAACATAAGACCTTCTCAATATGAGATTTATAAAAATAAAACATTACCCCACAGAGTCTTACATTAAACCGTCTTAACGGCAATCATGCCGGGTTTTACTGTTGTCATAAAAATAACCGGGTACGAATACTCCGAATGGCCGGAAATTATTATGTCAGTGCCCTGTCACAACGCCGGTGTGCTTCTCCCGCTTTATGATTTTCTTCTTTTATTGCAGGCGCAATTTCAAGCAAATCTTTCCTGATACGGCGGATATCATGTCAGTTCGAAGTTTTTAAAGTGGCGAAACCAATGACTATTTCATCGACAACGAAAGAATTTATACTCTCATGCTTAGAGAAAGTGGGTGTTGACAATAGAAAGTTGGCGGCTATTGCACAGGGAGCTGATATCTACGGGCCTGAAGGGTTACTGGACTCAATCCATTTAGTGGGCTTTATCGCAGAGATGGGCGAATGGATGGAAGCCAGAACCGAGGTTTCCGGGAGTTTTTTTGATATCCTCGATGGCGATCTTTTCGAAAACTTCAAAAATATCAATCAGATTGAATCACTGTTATCCCGGAGGTTTAGCGATGTCAGCTTTTCCTCCTGATAGCCAGTTTATCAGTACAGAAAAAATCGATGACATTCCTTATCAGCGTCTGGCTGACAGGGTGCCGACGCCGTTTTATGCCTACAGCGCCTCGCAAATAAAGGCCGACTTTTCAGCATTAAAAAAATCACTTCCGGATGAGATTCATTATTTTTATTCGCTCAAAGCTAATCCCAATAAAACATTGGTTCAGTTGTTAAACCGGGAAGGAACAGGCTGTGAAGTGTGTTCTCTGGCAGAACTGGAAACAGTGATAAGTCAGGGTGTGCCCCCGGAGGATATTATTTTTGTGGGTCCCGGAAAATACATTGCTGAATTAACCCAATGTTGTCGCATCGGTATTAAAGCTGTCGTCATCGAATCCATTGAAGAAATAAAACTTCTGAATGATATTGCTGCCAGCATGGGCGTTATACAAACCATCGCCTTGCGCATCAACCCTGAGTTTACGGGCGAAAAAGCCAAACTGGTGATGAGCGGCAAACCACGGCAATTTGGCATCGACGAACAACTTTTACCGCAGGCATTTGCCTGCGTCGCGCAGCAGGAAAATTTACGACTGGCGGGGATCCATATTTATCTCGGTACACGGATCCTCGACTGGCAAGCGCTGGCTAAAAATACCCTGAATATTCTGTCACTGGCGGGATCTTTGCAGGAGATCTACAAGGTCGATTTTGATTTTGTCGATGTCGGCGGGGGTTTTGGCGTCAGGTATTTTGATAAAGAAAAGCCACTGGATATTGTTGCGCTCGGTGGCGCGTTAGCGCCCGTTATCCGCAATTATCATGACAAATTTCCGCGCTGTAAGATCATCGTCGAACTGGGCAGATATCTGATTGCCCGCGCAGGCATTTTCGTCACCCGCGTTAATTATCTTAAACCCTCCCGGGACGAATGGTTCGCGGTGTGTGATGGCGGAGCCAACTGTCACGGCAGCGCCGCTGGCATCAACTCGCTGATCCGGCGTAATTTTCCGATGGCCCGTCTGGGTGAAACCCGTGCCGGGACACAACATCGTTATCAGGTCACCGGCCCGCTTTGTACCCCCACCGATATATTAGGTGAAAACATTATGCTGGCGGAACTGCATCCGGGTGACCTGATCGGCATCGGACATTCAGGCGCATACGGGGCCAGTGCTTCACCCGTCAACTTTTTAAGTTTTGGTCATCCCGCCGAAATTCTGGTGGAGAAAGGTCAGGCTTTCCTTATCCGAACCGCAGATAGCATTGAGACATTATTGGCACCTCAGATATATCAGCCTTTATCTGTCGAAAATGCCTGAGGAATCTGTATGTCTCTGGAATTTTCAGCATCCAATATTCTTTGGCATGAGTTTGAAAAAAATAACAATCCTTCTGCTACGGTGGAGAGTGAACAACTGGATAAAGTTAAAAGTTTTGTTAACGCTTTTTTTCAGTCACATTCCCGCACCAGCGAAGCCCAGCTTCAGCCCGTCTCCCGTTGGGTTAACTCTCAAAACCTGACATTCACGACGATGCTCAAAAAACTGGTGACCCAGTTGGAAGAGCAGGCGCTGGTCAATGACCTGGATTTGGTGGTGCTGACCCACTGGACGCCCGATGCTGAAATTGGCGCTTCAGTGACCAATGCCATTATTTATGAAACCGGTTCTCATAACGCTTTTGGTATTGCCATCAGCGATCATGGCTTAAGCAGTGGATTTGTCGCGTTGCAAATCATTGAAGATTACCTGGAAGATATCGGCGGGGACAAACGTCCGCGTAAAGCCCTGCTGATGATGGCAGATCAGGATGCGATTCTGTATGACAGCCCTTATCTCGCCAATTTCCACCCCGCGGCCAGTTGCTGTTTGCTCCTTTTACAAAGCAACGCGACCCACGAACCCCATAAGGTCGCCGGTAATATTACCTTTAAAAATTATCAGAAAACCTCGCTGCCGGTTTCAACGGCGGACATTTATCCCCTGCTTTCCACGCTGAAGATGTTCAGTGCCGCTGAAAACGCATTGCCGCTGATTATTCTGACCAGCAAATCGTTTTCACAGGTTCTGCATCGGGATGCCAACTTCTCGGGTGTCAGGATAGAAACCTGGGACGATGCTTTATTGTCTTCAGCACCCTGGGTGTTATTAAAAAAGCTGGCACAGGAAAATACGCGGTTCTTATTAATGATGCCGGAAGGGAAGAATATGATCTTCGCCAGTTTTGTGATGGAGAACTGAAGGTGTATATCCATGCCATCACAAGCCTGATAGCTCCGGTTCTTACCCCGCTCTCCCTGCTGGAAAAAAAATACCGCTGGGGAGAACGGAATCATAAAATTTTTAGCCGTTTTCATAAGATGCAATCTGCCAGTCTGTTTGCTGATGAAACATTGCCGGATCTGCTCTCCGACCTTCTGCAAAAATTACGCGCTGAATGCGACCCCGGTTTATTTCGCCAAATCCGCTATGTCGCCTGGGCGCATTCTCTGCACGCCACAAGCCCGTTTGACCGGATGGAAGAACTGTCCACGGTATTTCAGACGTTTTTTGGCGATCAGGAGATCGAATTTTTTTCTGCGACACAGGCTTCCTGCGCTTCGGGTCTGGTGAGTTTGAAATATTTGCAGGCGAAAATGCGCGCCGCACAGCAGAACACTCTCTCTGAGAACTGTGGCTCTGAGAACTGTGGCTCTGAGAACCAGGCCTCTGTCTGCGGGGTGCTGATCACCGGTGAAAAATGTTTTCACCGCACGGTGCAATATGTCGATCAGAATGGTTATTTTGGCGAAGCCTTTTGCGCCACGCTGGTTGGCATGACCCCTTCTCCTCATTCGCTGCATCTGCGCGCACTACATTTACAACAACTCGGGGCTTATGGCACGCGGATGCGGGAAACGGATCGCGAAAGTGAAAATGCCTATGACCACGCATTTTTGCCGGTGATGACCGAAACCATTCAAAAAGCGCTGGCGTGCGCGGGACGTAAACCGGAAGAACTCAGCGCCGTGCTCCCTTACCACATCAGCCCGGTGACCTTTGACCGCCTTGCTGATCACAGCGGATTTAGCCGGGACATCGTATTTCGCCATAACCTCCACACGCTCGGTCACTGCTTTTGCAGCGATGCGTTTCTCAATATCAAAAGCCTGCTTGCCTGTGGGGATAATGCCGTCAGAGCGCAGTGCATTCTGGCTCTGGCCTCAGGCGTGGCGGGCACCTTTGGCGCAATGGTTCTCGAATCAGACAATGAGGATATTCCATGAGCACAACTCATTTAACGCAGTGGCTGGCCCGTGCTGCACAGGCTTTTCCCGAGAAAACCGCCCTGGTTGCCGGTGATGAAGAGATAAGCTGGTCAGCACTGTTCCAGCGGGTCATGAAAACAGCCACCTCTTTGCAACAGCATCACATTAAACGGGGCGATCGGGTGGTGGTCTGGCTGCCGAACAGTATCGACTTTGTGGTGTGCTTCTGGGCGGTTCAGTACCTGCAAGCCATTTTTATCCCTCTTAACCCTGACACGCCCGTCGCGCGCGTGGGCTGGATATGCAACAACGCAGAAGCCAGTTTGCTGATCAGCAGTGCAGATCAGGCGGATGCGCGGGTCACGGCTAGTGCAGATCGCACCCCGTATCCGGTGCTGTTTGACAAGCCGGGCACAGAAAGTCTGATCCGCCCGGCGTTACTTTCATTACAGCAGATCGCGGCGCAGGCAGACGTCACACCGCTTGTGCCGGAAGACGCACTGGATATCGATCTGGCCTGCCTGATTTACACATCCGGTTCCACCGGAGATCCGAAAGGCGTCATGCTGACCCAGCGCAATATGTTAAGCGCGGCGACATCCGTCAGCACCTATCTGGATCTGAGGGCAAGCGATCGGATTTTCTGCACGATCCCGATGAGTTTTGACTACGGGCTTTATCAGGCCATCATGGCCACCAGAGTGGGCGCGACGCTGATTATCGAAAAAGATTTCAGCCGTCCGTTGTTTGCCCTCAAACAACTGGTGAAACAGCGGGCATCGGTTTTGCCGATTGTCCCCACGATGCTGGCCCTCATTGCCCCTCTGGCAAAACGTTATGATTTTTCATCCGTGCGTAAAATCACGAATACGGCTGCCGCGTTGCATTCCAATGATATTGATACGCTGATTGCCCTGTTCCCTCAGGCTGAAATTTTCTCTATGTACGGGCTGACGGAATGCCATCGCTGCACCTGGCTTCCGCCAGCGATGTTGTCGACACATAAAGAGAGCGTCGGTTACGCCATCCCGAATACCGAACTTTGGGTGGTGGATGACAACGGTGTCCCGCATCGCAGCAATGCCACGGGCGAGCTGGTTATTCGTGGCGCGACGGTCATGCGCGGTTACTGGCGCAATGAAGAACAGACGCAAAAGAAATTACGTCCCGGCCCGCTGCCCGGCGAATCCGTGTTGTATACCGGAGATATCTGCCGGCTGGATGAACGTGGCCTGCTTTATTTTGTCGCCCGCAAAGATGACATTCTGAAAACCAATGGCGAAAAAGTGGCGCCGCGGGAAGTCGAAGGCGTGCTCAAACGCATCCCCGGGGTCGGACAGGTGGCGGTGATTGGCGTCCCTCATGCCATTTACGGTGATGAGATCGTCGCCTGTATTGAATGTGTGACGGCGCCCGATATTGCCCTGCTCAAAGCCTTCTGTCAGACCCATCTCGAAAGCTACAAGCGCCCTCACCGCTATTATTTCAGTGAGGCGTTACCCAAAAATAATAACGGAAAGATTGATCGTAACCGGCTGCCTGAACTCCTGTTACAGCGCTCCCATGATGTTCAACGCGAATCCGTAAAATCATAAGGAAATCATTATGTTTACTTCAACAATCATTGAAGCCATCGGCTTAGTGCTGGAAAGTTCTCATCTCTCAGAACTGCATGCAGAAACACATCTGGAACGCGATTTAGGCTTTGAAAGCGGACTGTATATTGAACTGATTATGTATCTGGAAGAGAAAGTCGACGGGCTGATCCTGGATCCGGCCACGCTGGAATTTGAGCATTTTGAAACCGTGGGCAGCTTATCGAGATTCATTCAACTGCAACTCGCGAACCGGGCTGCCTGAATGGAACAATGGGCAGAGGTTATCGCGATTTTTATGCGTTTCCGGCACCGGCCCGAACTTGCCTGGTGCCATGGTACACACCGTCGCGATTATGCCACGCTGAGTCAGCGCGCAATGGATCTCGCCGTGCAGATCCGCCAGCATCAGACAGACACTGACCGCCATGTAAAACCGGTGCTGGTATACGGGCATAAGTCGTTCGATTTTATTGCCGCCTGGTGGGCATGCCTGCTCTGCGGCTGCCCGGTGGTGCCCGTTGAATCGGATAACAGCCCGGAACGCGTGGAGAAAATTGCGCTCACCCTCGGCGCAGGTCTGCTGCTGAATACGACGGCGACGCCGGTTCAGATGAACGCGGTCAGGGTACTCAACACGGCGGAAATTAACGGGTCTGTCTGTACGGATGCCACACTGCATGCGCTGCTGAGTGAAAGCCGCCAGCGTTTGCAGGATGTCCCCGGCGAACCGCTGGCTTACATCATGTTTTCCTCCGGCACCACCGGCGAGCCGAAAGGGATCCAAATCACCCTGCGCAATATGGTGAATTTCATTCACTGGATCCGCGAAGATTTTCCACTGGACGGTGCCGTCACCGGCAATGTTCGCTACTGCTTTGATGTTTCCTTATTTGAAATCTGGTTAGCCTGGGTTTTCCTGCAACCGCTGTCGGTGCTCGATCACCGCGAACTCATCAGCGCCCGCAAAATGATTGCACAGCATGCAGAAACCGGTGTTGTCTGCTGGGTATCCACGCCTTCGATTATCCGCCTTTATCTGCTGGACCCCACGTTCAGTGCCGCACAACTTCCCCTGCTCAGGCGGTTTATTTTTTGCGGTGAAACACTGACAAAAGACATCGTCACACAGCTATGGACACGATTTCCCGATGCCAGCGTGATAAACACCTATGGCCCGACGGAATGCACGGTTGCGGTGACCTCGGTGCTTATTACACCTGAAATGATCAGCGACCCGCTACCCTTGCCGATTGGCGCGGCCAGACCGGGCGCGGTACTCAGCCTGCACGAACAGGAAAGTGACAGCGGCCGGGGCGAGCTGTTAATCAGCGGCACCTGCGTCGGGCCAGGCTACCTCAATGCACCGCTGAAACAGCAAACACAGTTTATCCGCCATGCCGGGCAAAATGCCTATCTGACCGGTGATATCGGCCAGGCGAAGGGAGATTGTTACTATTTTCTTGGCCGCGAGGACGGGGAAGTCAAGATCCAGGGACACCGCATCGATCTCTATGAAATTGAGCATTTCCTGCGTAGCCAGAATCTCGTGTCAGATGTCGTTGCAGTGCCTTTTTTACGCAAAGGCAATGCCGAGGCTATCCAGGCCTGCGTGATCCTCAATGATTCCTGCGCTCTTTCAGCGCTGGGCCACGCGATGCAGGCACATTTCCCGCCGTGGTCGATCCCCCGTTACTGGTATGCCATTCCTCATACTATTTTGAATCATAACGGAAAACTCGACCGCAGCGCGGCGCGTGATCTGGCACTGGATAAAGGGGAGAAATATGTTTTTATCGCAAATCAGACCGCTGTTTGACCGGCTTCGCAACTGTGATGACGCCATCGCGCTGATTAATCAGCAAGGCACCTACAGTTTTGCTGAACTGGGCGCACGGACGGCCGCCATCGCCCATTTTCTTACCCCTCTGGCGGGTCGCAATGTGCTGATCTACGGTCATAAACAACTCGATGCGGTCGCCGCTATTCTGGCCTGCATCAGTAAAGGCTGTTGCTTCACCTTTGTGGATCAGGCAAATCCGCCGTCCAGAATTGAAAAAATAGCCCGGATGACGCGCACGGAAGTGATCATCACCACGCTGCCGCAACCCCTCGCCGGGCTGGAGCAATGGCCGCAGTGTGTCAGTGCTTCACTGGCAGACATTTCTCCTGCAACGCTGCCCGCTGAACCGTCATTAACCCAATCTCTTTTCTATATCCTTTCCACCTCGGGCAGCACCGGTGAGCCTAAAGGCGTTATGGTCAGTTATGACAATTTTGCCGCTTTCAGCGCGTGGTTCGCACCACAAGTCACCGGCGGAACGGACAAGGGCTGTCATATTAATCACGCCTGTTTTTCTTTTGATATGGCGATCCTCGATCTCATTCCGGTTCTCAGCCGCGGGCAGACCGTGCTGATGCTGGATCATTGCAATAATGTTTTGCCCCGGCAAAACATCAGGCTGATGACAAGAGAGCCAGATGTGGCCGTCACCAGTTGGTTTTCAACACCCAGTTTTGCTGAACTCATGCTTAAAGACGCGCTATTCAGCCACGTTAAGTTCCCCGCCCTGAAGCGTTTTTATATCGGCGGTGAACGGGTTGCACCAGGTTTGATCACACAGTTACAGACGCGTTTTCCGGCGCTTGAAGTGATGCACGCTTATGGCCCGACCGAGACAACCTGCGTGACGCATACGCATCTTTTGTCCCAGCCGCTACACCATCAGGCGGGGTTATTGCCGCTGGGCAGGCCGCAAGGGCTGAACCGCATTCGCATCGTCGATGCGGCCGGTCATCCGGTTTCTGCCACAACGGTAGGTGAAGTCAGGCTTTACGGCCCTCAGGTTTCACAGGGCTATCTGCCGGAGGATCACCCCCGCAATCAGGCTTTTGCTGAGGATGAATGGGGTCGCTATTACGCCACGGGCGATCGCGGTTTTGTCGACGAAAATCAGTCACTGTTTATTTGCGGCAGAGATGACGGACAGTTTAAGTTGCATGGCAATCGCATTGAGCTGGCAGAAGTAGAATCCGCCGTGTGCCGAAATGCCAATGTGATCCAGTGCTGTCTGGTACCGCTCGAAGAACAGGGAAAAGTGACCGACCTGCAACTGTTTGTACAACTGCATGATGACAATGCGCTGCAGCGGCAAGCCTTACGCCATTTCTTGTCCGGGCAACTACCGGGATACATGATCCCTAAACAACTGGTCTTTTGCCAACACTTCCCCCTGACATTGCATGGCAAAATAGACCGGCAGGAACTCGTCCGGCAATACGCGGTTTCTGACCGTTTTTAATCGACATCCTGCAATCACATATAAAAAATCCAACGTAATTGCTGAGAAAATACCCGGCATCAATTTATCTTCATGATGATGAAGGCCATATAATTTTATGACGGGTTAACGGGGTTATAATGCGTTTCGATCATACCGGTTATGTCGTATCAGATACCGATGCAACCGTCGCGGCTATTAAACTCTTTTTCCCCGTGACCGTCAGGTATAAAGAACAGATTCATGCTCAGCGGGTGTTAATCACGTTGCTGTCCACGGCAGAGGGAAATAACCAGGTCGAACTGGTTGAGCCATTGCCAGATAATATTCATCTGCAAAGTATGCTGGATAAATCAGGCAAGTCATCCCTGCCTTATCATATTTGTTTTGTTGTCGATGATTTTGACCAGCAATATCAAACCATGAAATCCGCAGGCTGGATGGTATTAACGCGCCCGTTTCATGCCTTTAATAATCATCACCGCGCCAGCCACCTTTATCATCCTGATGCCGGAATCATCGAAATCATGTCGGGGTCGCTATGAAATCATTTTACGATCACCCATCAGACGCGGATTTTTTCACGCCGGATGCCCAGGCGCAGGCGATTGCCGATAAGCTCCGCCAGATAACCTCGCCGGACGACACGCGGGCGGTCATCAGCCAGTGGACGCAGGCTGCGGCGTTTAATCTCCTCGGCGTGCCTGCTGAATACCCGTCACACAAGCCACATCTTCAGGATTATCAGCACATCCGTTTGACTGAGCGCTACCGGCTCTATGAAAAAGTGGCCTTTATCTCCCCGATACTCATGTTTTCGGCTCCCGGCCCCGGCATGGCGGCTTTTGCCGTCTCCGGGCTGGGGACAGAACAACAACAGGATGCTTTTTTTAGCCGCTTTCAGCAGACCTTATGCTGGTCATGTTTTGCGATGACTGAACCGGAGCAGGGAAGCGATGCAAGCGCCATGGAAACCACGGCGTCGCCGGTTGACGGCGGGTATCTGCTCCGCGGGAGAAAAATGTTCATCGGCAACGGCATGATTGCCGATACCGGTGTGATATTTGCCCGCACAGCACCCGGACCTCTGGGTATTAATGCTTTTATTTTTAATCCGCAGTCAGCAGAAATTTCCCGCTACGCACTGGAATTAAACGGGTTGAAAGGCACTAACCTTGCGCACATGCAGTTTGATGATCTGTTTATCCCTGAAGCAGACATGTTGGGCAGGCATCTGAAGCCGACGGAGCGGTTTGCAAAATCCGCCATCGCCACATTCGATGCCCTGCGTCCTTGCGTCGGCGCGCTGGCGCTGGGTGTCGCGCGACGCGCACTGCACGAATGGCAACATGAGCGGCGAATGACACCTTCGCAGTCTGCCTGGCTGTCGCAGATGGAACGCCGCTGGCTGGTGGTCTATCACCACGGGCTGCGGGTCTGCCAGCAAACCGAAGATAAGCTTCCGCCGGAAAATCATCCCGGAATGGTAAAAACCAGTTGCGTGATCCTGGCGGAAGAGCTGATCTGCGGACTGATTCACCGTACACCGGCCAGAGATATGCGGCTGCTAAACACGCTATGGCAGGCCTTCCGGGATGTGAAAGCCTTTGAATACACTGAGGGAACGCGGCAGATCCACCGTTTAAATCAGGGGTTTTCCCGGCCGCAAGAGGTGAACACATGCCTGTAACCGTCACCTTGCTCGGTCAGGGCACGATAACGGTTCTTACCCGCAGCCAGGCCGTCACACCGGACAGCCGGCATTTCATTGCTTCAGAACTTTTGGCGACAGAACACAGGGCGGCGGGCAACTGGTATCATCACTGGCCTGAAGAGGATTGCGGAAACCGTCTGCATGCTAAAGCCCTGATCACGCTTTGCCAGCACCATGTTCTCTCCTCTTCGGAGAGTCTGCTGGTCTACGATTCACGGTATCCGGCCGCACGCGGCGCCACCCCTTTACTGCAAAGTTTGCTGTGCCACTGCCCGGAATTTTCCGAAGCCTGGGGGATTTGCAGTGGCCGTTTTGATCCCGGTGAGGCGTACAGGCTGGCTCAGACCCTGATGCAGGAGGAATGCCGCTTACTTTATCTCTACGACCCGATACAAAGGCTGAGTCAGGATCCCACGCCTCAGGAGTCAGAATTGCACTATCTGATTTTCTCGGCACGGATGTTGAGAAAGTAATGGATAATTTGCTGGTTTCGCTGACAGATAAGCTGTCAACCCCGGCTGTTTTTCCGATGCGTCCCTCAGAGGTGCAGCAGCTCGCGCTGATGAGAACGGAAACACTGCATTGCGGGCCATATCGCAGCCGGGTGCTGATCAGTCAAGGTCCGATGCAGGCGGCAAAAAAAGCGCTTGTGTTACATGGCTGGGGCGGTCATCCCCTGATGCTGGCGCAGGCTAAAGATATTCTGCTGGCGCAGGGATATGAAGTGTATCTGCCGTTTTTACTCGGACATGATCCGCAAACGCCAGCCCCCTGTGATTTTCCCGCACAGTGCCAGTTACTGCTCACCCTGCAAAATACCTTGGGTGCTTTCGACACCGTCGTTGCCCATTCTGCTGGCGGGCTGATCACCGCGTTGTCGGCATCTCTCGGCTTTCGCTTCAGCCGGCTGGTGCTGATGTCAGTTCCGGCCTCGTTTACCAGCCTGCTGCAACACTATCTGCGGCAAAATCATCTGCCTGAATCTTATCTTGCCCCGCTGTGCGCGTGGTATCAGGCCCGCTTCCCGGCACCGGAGATGCCCGCAACGGACTCGCTTTTTGCGCTGGGCGACATCCCTGCACTGATACTTCAGGGTCAGCAGGACACCAGAATCAATCCGGCCGATGCGTGGAAAATACACCGTCAGTTACCCGGCAGCCAACTGGCATTGATAGAGCATACCGGCCATCTGGGTGTGCTGACTCATCAACGGACACACTACGAATTAAACGCCTTTCTCCGTACGGCAAACGCTGATCCTGAAAAAAGGAGCCACTATGTTGGGTCACATTGAATCCCTGACGGTCTACATTCCTGAACAACGGAAATCACTGGCGGAAGTCGCGCCCGCGCTGCAACTGAGTCCGCTGGATATCAGAATGTTTTCCCGCTTTTACGGGCTGGCAAGTTTCCCGCGCCAGCCGGGTTCACTTGATGATCTGTTGCGCCCGTTGTTAAAGCAGTTCACCGACAATCACGCTGATTGGCTCCCCCGCATTAAACATGTGGTGCATGCCCATACGCTGCCCGGCATTCGCCCTTTCGACCTGTCGGGCAAAGCCCTGCTCGACGAGGCCGGATTTGCTGACGACACCCATTACACCTCGCTGACGATGGGGCATTGTTCGACGTCATTGTCAGCCGTGGAATATGTTTGCAGCCGGATTAAAACGGGGGAATATGCCTTGTTGCTGGTCGGCGAAAAGGCCTTTCACCCCAAAGTCGAACTGATCGACGATACCACCATTATGGGCGAAGCGGCCTGCGCCGTTCTGCTCAGTCGCGCCGGGGAACGCTGCAAAGTGACCGCCAGATACAGCATGCAGGCGGGTGAATTCAGTCAGCATCGCGGAAATGAATCAGGTAAGGAATCACGCTTCGCCAGCGTTTATTTTTCTTTTATCGCCACCGCGATGCGCAATGCTCTGGAACATTTCGGGCATACTGCCGGTTCGCTTGACTGGATTGCACCGCATAATGTGAATTTATCGTCGTGGCAGAAACTTGCTGACGAACTGAATATTCCACGGCAAACACTATTTCTCGAAAACGTACCACGTTATGGTCATTGTTTCGGCGCAGATCCTTATCTGAATTTGGCGACATTGATCCGTCAGAAAAGATTATCGCCCGGCAATCATGTGATGCTGGTAAGCGTAGGCATGGGCGCGACCTTCTCTTCATTGTTGCTGGTATTATCAGCCGGTAATGAAATTCCGGTATTTTGCAATTTGGAGCAATTTCCAGATATTAAGCAGGATTAAGTTAATACGCACTTGTTCTTTATGTGATGTGTTAACTCCTCATGGCTGATATTACCCGATACTACCCGCAGCTGAATGAACTCCAGGCACTGCTCACCACGGCTGGCAAAATTTCGGAATATAAACCGGATCAGGCGCTGGCCTGTTTTGATCATCCCGAACTGATGAGCATTGCCTGTATCGGCATTCCCTCCCGTTTTAATCCCTGGGAAACGGCGGCCTTTTCTGACGTTGATTACTCACATCACTTACAGATCATCGAATATCTGAGCCGGGCAGATGCCAGCGCGATGATGATGTTGCCCGGCGCATCCCTCAGCACCCGCGCTATTTTGACGCTCGGCACTGAACAGCAACAGGCACGTTTTTTCGCCTGTTTTGAACACAGCCCTGCCTGGACATTTTTTGCCGTCACCGAGCCGGGGTTTGGCTCCGACGCCACGGCAATTGCCTGCGAACTCACGCAAAACAGTCAGGGATGGTGGCTGAACGGGCAAAAGATGCTGGTCGGCGGCGCGATGCGCGCCAGCGCGGGCCTGGTATTTGCCCGTTATGAACAGACCCACCGGCTGGTGATGGTGTTTCCCGAAGGGAAAACCGGACCTTTGCAGCGTGAACTGCTCGATACCTTCGGGTTAGCGGGTGCAGCACTGACACGTCTGACGATGACCAATCTGAGTGTCAAAGAAGACGATATTTTAGGGCATGAACGCCGGGGATTGCAGCAGGGGCTTAATGCGCTGAGCAAGGTCTTTGAGCGCCACCGTCCCATGGTGGCGGCCATGGCGCTGGGCACCACTTACGGTCTGCTGAAAGCGCTGGAAACCCGACCATTACCTGCGACTGCGCGACATTGGATCGCCTGCCAGTGGCGTAAATATCATGTTCTCTTTGAGCAGATGCTCGCACTGGCGGAAGGCTATCGTACGGGTCAGCAGCAATATGCCAGCACCAGCCGCCTCAAATTAAGCGCTACCCGTCTGGCCGAAGAGACGGCGAGCCATCTGCCCCACTGGCTCGCCACCGAAGACTGGCTGGAAGAGACTTTCCTGCGCAAGCGCTACCGCGACAGCTTTGCTTTTGAATACATGGAAGGCACCAGCAATATCCACTTACTTAACAGCTTCCGCACACCTGAAATTCAGGGAGATCAACGCCATGCTGTACCTTGATCCCGCCGATATTGTCAGCCAGTCGTTTCATCACACCGAAGTCCCTCAACCGGAGTGGGAAACGGATATTCCGCACTGGCGTTCGTATGTTCAGCATTTTTTCGCCGCTAACGGTGAGCCGCTCAGTCAGGAAAACGAGCAGGTTAACACCTGGATCACCAGCAATGAACGGGCGGCCTTCAGCGATATGGTCGCTACGTTGCTGCCACATCTTGCCCCGGTCGTTCAGCCGCAGCGGGTGAAAACGGTGCTGATGGCGCACTGGACGCCTGACCTGCACATGGGGAGTTCTGTGGTGAATTTAGCCATACATCAGCTCGGCCTCACCGACTGTCTGGCGCTGGCAATCAGCGATCGCGGGCCGGATGCGGCGTTGTTCGCCCTTGATGGCCTCAGCGACTGCCTGCAAGGGAAAGCGGAAGACGGATTGTTACTGATCGCCGAACAAAAAAGCCTGATGTACTTTTCACCGCTGATGGCGCGCCTGCAACCGGAAAACAATGCCTGCCTCTGTCTGGTCAATACGCAACAGCGCGGATTACGTTATCTGGGGTATCAGCGTCTGAAAACGTCCGCAGATTTTAGCGAGGCCATCTTGCAGTCCGTTGAGCACTTCGGATTTACCCGCGAACGGTTAACGCTGATCGGCCCTCAAAATTGTCTCGCCAGTTTACCGGAAGGCTTTACGTCACTGGCGGTCAATCCCTGCTTACTTTGCGCGGCGCCTTTTGTCGCCCTGCGTCAAAACTGGCAGCCCGGACGTGATTATCTGCTGATGAGTGAACACAACGGACGGATAAGCCTGTGCGGTCTGGCGGCAGCAGAGAACCTGAGATGAATATTTTTGCGCTGAAAACCTGTATTCCTGTCACACGGATATCGCTTGACGCGATCCTCGCCCATCGCGGCGCGAACCCCAGCGAAGCCCGGACTTTCCGGCATCTTTTCGGTTTTCAGGAAGCGTCAACGCTGGCTGAAGACGAAAGTGCCACCGCGACGTTTGAATCACTGTTGCAGCAAACCGCCGTACAGTTAAGGCAGGCTGAAAAAATCGATGCGATTATTTTGGTTCAGGGATTGCCTGCCCGTTCACGACGGCAACGGGTTGATTTAGCGTTGCTGCGACAACGTTTTGATTTTATTGCCCCTGACGCACATCTCATCACCCTCAATCAGCAAAACTGCGCCACGTTATTCTGGGGTCTGCTGATGGCCGGGCGCATGCTTGAGCAGGGAAAATATCAGTGTGTGGCTCTGCTGGCAGGCGACACGCTGGCAGATTTCAGTCTGGCAGAGCGCTATGTTCCCGGCTGCACATTAATCGGTGATGCCTTTGCGTGTGCCTTACTGAGACCGGGCGGCGGTGAGCGCAGGGTGTCCGGCATTCACTGTTTTCATCATCCCGCATTCTGGCAGGGCCTCGACGGCAGCCGGGAAGATATTAAGCGTTTTTATCAGTCTCATGACGCTCTGATCGACATGGCGCTGCGTCAGTATCCGGCTGAACAGCGGAAGGACGCATGGTTACTGCCTCACAACATTAACCGCCTGAGCTGGCAAACCTGGCGGCGGCATCCTGATCGCGCCCATCAGCGGATCGCCACCGATCTCATCGGGCAATGCGGACATTGTTACACCACCGATCCTCTCTTACTGCTCGATACCCACCCGCCAGCCGAAACCGGCCAGCCAGCCATTTTACTTTCTGTCGGGCTCGGCGGTTGGGTGGGCAGCGCCATGATCACTTCAGACACATTTGCGGAGCCTCAGGATGCCCGATAACGCGCAAGCCATCCCTTTTTTCACCCCGCCTTCCTCACAGTTTGCCCGGCTCGGTTTTCTTAAAATCGCCGAAATGGCCTGTCGTCAGCACGGAGATAAAGTCTGGATTGGTGAAAAAGACAATGCGGTGCTGCTGCTTGCCGGCGCCCGCCATGTCCGGTTGCTGATTGAGCAGGAAAGCCAGTTCGTGAAGGAATTTGAACATCTTTCCTCAGCCTCAACTATCGGACGCATCTTGCTGGGCCAGTCACTGACGACATCCAAAGAAGGCGAGGAATGGCGGCTGGCGAGGAAACTCACCACACCGCTGGTGAACCCTAAATCCCCGTTGCTGAAACAAAGCACTGACCTCTCCGCCCGCTGGCTGCTGGGTATTCTGCAGGATCCGCAGCAGACCTCATTGCGTGAAATCTGCCTGCACTGGGCGCTGATGTGTGTGGCAGAAGGATTTTTTGGCCGGGAGATCAGTCTGGCCCAACTGAATACGCTGATTGGCCATTTCCGTGATATCTATCTGCAACTGATTATCGCCGCACCGGACGCGGATTATGAGGCACTGTGCAGGCATCCGGCACTGGTCGCCTTCCGGCTGGAGGCTGAGTCCCTGCTTGGTCCGTTGCTGGATGACGCCAGGGGCGGCAATACCACGATGCTGGAACGTCTTTGTCAGGCGCTCAGTCCCGGCGCGCACCCCGAAGCGCGTGAGAGAGTGATCAGTCTTCTTCTGGGCAATCTTGCCGCCAGCGTCGATAACACGGGTATTGCCTTGTTATGGACGCTGACACATCTTTCGCAGCACCTGAACTATCAGCACTGCGTGCGTGAGGAAGCGGCTCAGGGCAAACGAAACATGGCCTCAGCCATTGTCCGGGAATCGCTCCGGCTGACGCCGGTGACAGCGTTTTTTGAGCGCCGGGTGGCAGAAAATATCGTGGTGGATGACGTGGTGATTACGGCGGGCACGCGGGTTTTATTCTCCCCCTGGCTGATTCACCGTCATGCCGCCTGCTGGGCAGAACCGCTTTGCTTCAGGCCGGAACGGTTTCTGGGTGAAGAGAAAATTGCGCCGGAGCATTTTTTACCCTTTAGCGTCGGAAAACGAAACTGTGTGGGCATGACTCTGGCTCTCGATCAGCTGACCACGGCGGTTGCGACACTGTGCGAACATTTTCAGTTTTCGCTCGCCCCTTCGACGTCACCTGCCGCCCTCACCCCGCTTTTTGCGCTTAATGTCATCCCGCGCGGTGACCTGTCTTTCATTCTCACGTCCACAAACAAGGCTGAACAGCATGACCACATCCCGTGAGATCCCGGCGCTGAGCCTGTTCTGCTTCGCCGATGTGGCCAGAGACAACTTCGCTGATAAATATGAACAATTATTAAGTACCGCACGGCTGGCAGATACGCTGAATTTTCATGCTATCTGGACGCCCGAGCGGCATTTCCATACCTTTGGCGGCATGTTTGCTAATCCTTCGGTGGTCAGCGCGGCGCTGGCGGCCTGCACGCAACGTATCGGTATCCGGGCTGGCAGCGTGGTGCTGCCGTTACATGATCCTCTGCGGGTTGCCGAAGAATGGGCCATCGTCGATAACCTGTCTCATGGCCGCGCTGGCGTGGCGTTTGCCAGCGGCTGGCAGCGTAATGATTTTGTGCTCAGGGCTGAGAATTACCGCCAGAGACAACAGGTTCTTTTTTCCTCACTGGCGCAGGTTCAGGCGCTGTGGCGCGGTGAATCCGTCACACGCCACGAGCTTTCGCTGCCTGCGCAACCCGAACCGGTCAGCCTGAAAACCTGGCCTGCACCCTTTCAGACAGAGATCCCCGTCTGGCTGACCACCGGCAGTAATCCCGATTTATTTACTGAGGCCGGAAAACGCGGGCTGAATGTGCTCACCCATCTGGTTTCGCAGACCCGCGAGCAACTGGTGGAAAACTGCGCGGCGTATCGCCTCGCACGCCGTCAGGCGGGTTTTGATCCCGCAGAAGGCACCGTCACATTGATGCTGCACACGCAGGCCGGAGCAGCACGAAAAACGCTGTTGCCACGGATTAAACCGGCACTTACCGGTTATCTGCAGGCATTTATGGCGCTTTCCGACAATCTCAGTCAACCACGGGTCGCCGATGCGGAGCAAAATGAGAAGAAGCAAGCCTACACACTGAAATGGGGAGTAGAGAAATATCTCAACCACTGCGGTTTATTTGGCTCTGCACAAGAATGCGCAGATCAGCTTGCCCGTCTCAGGCAGGAAGGAATCGATGAAGTTGCGTGCCTGATGGATTTTGGAATGCCTCAATCAAGTGTGGAAGAAACGCTTCGGACACTTGCTACATTGTTATGAAATCAAGGAATTATGATGAAAAAAATCACCCTGACGCTTACCCTGCTCGCCTGTGTCACCAGCACTTCTGCCCTCGCCGCAGAAAAAACATTCCCCCTGGAAGCCTTTAGCGCAGTAGAAGCCAGACAGGGCATTAATCTCACCATTAAGTGTGCCGCAACGCCGTCTATGGTGGTCTCCGGTTCGCAAGACACGCTGAATAAATTGAAAGTCACCCATGACAATCACGCTTTACTGCTGGTCAATGATGCCGCTGAAAATGATCGCTTTATCTCGCACACGCTGGATATCACCCTGTATACCAGCGGCCCGCTGAACAGTCTGGCCGGGAAAGCGGGTGTTAAAATAGCCGCACCGGCCTGTGCGGTGGATCCGAAAACACTGGCCGTTTCCGGCAGTATGGGCACGGATATCCGCGCTGAAGGCAAAACGGCTGAACTGAATCTGGATCTGGCCATGGGCGGGAGTTTTAACAAGAAGCCTCAGAATTTTACGGCGGAATCGGCTAACGTACGCATGAGCATGGGCGCGGAATCCTCACTGTGTCATATCCCCAAAATTCAGGGCACGCTTGCGGCCGGGGCTCGTGTTTCCGTCAGCGCCTCTGCTCAGGTGGATACCGGTTCTGCCAGCTCATTTGCCAGCGAGATTTCCACTTCTGGCTGTGCTTAACGCGCCTGATTAACTGTCCGCCTGAAAAATACAGACCTGCCATCTGACCGGCAGGTCTTTCAGCGGAGCACAGGCGCCATACGCCAGACAATACACCCCGTCGTTTTCAATCAGCCGGTGATGTAACAGGCCGATCTCTTCTTTACGCTCATCGAATACGTGCGCGATGCCACTGTGTTGCGGGATGGCACAAAAACCGGCGAGCGACTGCGTAAGGCCGGTTCCCCTGACTTTGAGCCACGCTTCCTTCACACTCCACAGTCGGGTAAAACGCAACAGGTAATGCGCCTCATCTTCTGCCAGCCAGTGCTGTTCATCAGGGTTGAAAAACCGGCGGGCGATGGCTTTTTTCGCCTCAACGTTTCCGCTGACTTTTTCCAAATCCACCCCGACCTCTGCCCCGCGACACAGCACAATCGCCGCCGAAGTTCCGCTGTGGGATAAGTTGAAACGCAATCCCGGGAAATCAGGGAGCCAGGGTTTACCCTGAGGCGTTCTTGCGATACTTAACTGTTCATCGGTCACCGATAAGTAGCCCGACAATACCTGACGCAGCCAGCACTGCGCCTGCTGTCGCAGCAGTTGCCCTGACAGCGATGCCTCAAAGTGACGGAGCAGGCAAAGCCCCTCTCCTGCCTTCAGTTCAGGCAGGGGATCACAGTGGGAGATTGAGGGTAACGCGGCAACCGGTTCGATCATGGCGATTCTCCAGAGACAGATACCCGCCATGACTTTCAGCGATTTGCCGGCACAAAATCAGCCCGATGCCACTGCCATTGGGTTTGGTGGTATAGAAAGGAACAAACAGATTTTTGGGATTGGTCAGCCCGACACCCTGGTCAAGAATGGTCACAAACAGACAGCCTTTTTCTTCTGACCATTCAATACACACCGGCGCCGTGGTATCGCTCGTCGCCTCATCGGCATTCTTAATCAGGTTGATAAGCAACTGATGGATTTGCACCCGGTCGACATTTACCCTCAGCGGCGCCGGGCCTTTCAGGGTAATTTTACGGTGCGCAAACAACAGCGGCAGCTCCGCAATCAGGGCGGCAAAATCAAGCGGTGCTTTGACGGGGGGGGCGAGTTTACTGAGCTGGCGGTAACTGCTGATAAAAGCGATAAGTTCTTTGGCCCGGCGGTTGATCAGATCGATGCCTTCCGCAAAGCCCTCCGGCAGGTTTTCTGTATGGCGGCGATAATGCTGCTGGAGCATCTGGCTGATGGAGGCAATCGGGCTAAGAGAATTGTTTATTTCATGGCTGATCACCCGCAGCAGGTTTTGCCAGGCTTTTTGTTCTTCCTTACGCAGCATGTCGTCAACATCACTGACAAACAGCAATACGTTTTGGATCCCGTCCACCATATAGGTGTCACTGGACACTTTATAACGCCCCGGACGCCCTGCATGACTGGACTCCACCGGATGCTCCCGGTTGGCATTTTGCAACAACGTATCAAGTTGCCAGTGACTGCATTTTTCGCCAATCAGCTTTTCCAGCGATGTGCCCAGCATCCGCGAGGCCGCATCATTACACCACATCAGCCGGTTATTGCCGTCAATCGCGAAAATCGCCACCGTGATATTAGAAATCACTTTTTGCAGCAGAAAATCCATTTCTCTTTGCTGCTGGCGGTGGCGGGATAACTGACCCGAAATGGCGTTGATCTGTTCAATGACCCCTTCAAACACCCCTTCCCCGCTGGTCACACCGCGAAGGCTAAAATCTTCCTGCTCAACGGCTTCTAACAGGTTAGAAATCACATTGATTTTGTAGAGAAGTTGCTGGAAAAAGTGATAGGAAAAATACACTAACGTGACGCACAGAATAAAGAGCGTGAGAAATTTCAGGTAGAGAGACTGCTGTGGGAAAAACCACAGCAGCAGATAGGCAACAACGCCCCCCAGCGGGGACAAACTGCACAGTATTAAATGACGTGACTCAAAGGATCGAAAAAGTTTACTCATGACAGATTTTTAATTTATCCAGTCGTCGGTAAAAAGCGCTGCGACTCAGCCCTAACGATTCTGCCGCTTTCACTGCATTCCCGTCATAGTGACGCAGGCGCTGTAAGAGCACAGTTTCTTCCACTTCTGCCAGCGTGCCCGTCTCAAGTTGCGTCACCGGTTTTTGCTGTGGCTCATGACCGCTGTTTTGCCCCTTCACAGGCAGCGGCAGGCAAAGATCTGCCAGGTCGATCGTATTATTGCGGCAAAGCAATACGCCGCGTTCCAGCAAATGGCTCAGTTCGCGGATATTCCCCGGCCATGAATATTCATGCAGCCCCTGTCGCGCCATCGCCGATAATACCGGTTTAGGTTTACTGTATTTGCGGGCAAAACGTTGCAGGAAACGTTCAGCCAGCGGCTCAATATCTTCCTGCCGTTCACGTAGCGGCGGTAACGGAATTTGAATAACATTCAGCCGGTAGAGCAAATCCTGCCGGAACCGCCCTTCAGTCACGGCTTTTTCAAGATCCGTGTTGGTGGCCGCAATGATGCGGCACTGAGTGGTTTGCGTCCGTGATGAACCCACGCGTTCGAACTGCCGTTCTTCCAGGACACGCAGTAATTTTACCTGCTGGGACAAGGGCAAATTGCCAATTTCATCGAGGAATAATGTGCCTTTATCGGCCAGTTCAAAGCGTCCGATGCGATTTTCCCGCGCATCGGTAAACGCACCTTTTACGTGCCCGAACATTTCACTTTCAAACAACTGCTCATTGATGCACCCCATGTTGACTTCAACAATGCTGTGCTCACGGCGGGATGAGAGCTGATGGATATAGCGGGCGAGCAGGCTTTTGCCGGTGCCATTTTCACCCAGAATCAGGATGCTGGTATCCGTGGCAGCCACGGTTTCCACCACGTTGATTAACTGCTTCATGGCCTGAGAGCGGACAACCCATTCATTGCCCATGTCATCTTCAAGCGCCATTTTCAGCAGCTTGTTTTCTTCTCTCAGGCAATTCCCGGAGCGTCTCGCCTGGCTCAGTGCAATCTGTTGCTGAACAATGCTTAACAGGCGTTCGTTATCCCAGGGTTTTTGAATAAAATCCGCCGCACCGGCCCGCATGGCGCTGACGATGATGTCAACACTTCCCCATCCCGTCATGGCCACGGCGGGCAGACAGTCATCAAATTTTTTTAACTCATCCAGCAGTTGCAAACCTTCCAGACCCGACGTGGTGTCTTTCTGGAAGTTCATGTCCATCAGTACCAGATCAAAGGGCTTTGCGGACAAATGTGACAATAAACGGTTGGCCTGCGTTTCCAGCGTCACGTCATACCCTTCCATACGGAGCAGCATGTCGAGGCTGGTCAGAATGCCTGCGTCATCATCAATGACAAGAATACGTTTTTTTTCGTTCATTAAAGCATCCGGCTTGTGCCGCCGCACCCGTCAGGCACGGCGACAGATTATTCATAGCGAATGGCGTCCGCAGGCGACATCCGAATGGCGCGTCGGGAAGGCAACCAGACCGCTAACGCCACAATTAAAGAAATCATGACGGCGACACCCCAAAAGAGCAGTGCAAAGGAGGTATGCCCGTTGCCCAATATACGCGTCAACTTGGGTGCGACAAAGAAGGCCAAAGGCAACCCGATAATCAGGCCAATGAATAATTGCTTACTGCCCTGAAGCATCAGCATCCGTAACAGAACGCCTTCCGTTGCCCCCATCGCCATACGCACCCCGATCTCCTGAATACGTTGATTGATCACATTGCGCATCACGGCATAAATGCCGGTGGCCGCCAGAATGACCGCGACCAGACCAAACAACATAAAGAGGTTGGCAATGAAATGCAGCCCGGCGGTATTCCTGGCCAGACGTTGATTCAACGTTTGCACCTGATTAACGGAGAGCGTGCTGTCAATCTGGCGAACCGCATTCATGAGCGCAGGCCCTAACGTATCAGGATTCTGAGCCCTGAGCACCAGCGTTAATGACGCCGCGGGTATTTGCGCCAGCGAGCGGTAAACCGTGACCCGCTGGCGGAACGCGCTGAAAGGCCGGCCATGAATGACGTTAGGCACCACACCGATAACCGTGAACCAGCGCTGATCATCCGTATCACGAAAACGCAGGCGTTTACCGATGACATCCCGCTCACCGGGCCAGAACTGCTCCGCAAACGACTGACTGACCACCACCACGGGCTGTGAGTCCTGCGTATCACTGCTGGCAAACTCCCTTCCGGCCACCGGCGTGATCCCCATTGCCGTCAGGCTTCCCGGCATCACCTGAACATCATTGACCAGAGGATAAGACCAGCGGTCTTTACTGTTGTTGGTAGACGAATCGATATCCACCTGACGGGGCACGGTAAATTGTCCGACGGCGCTGGTGGTGATGGCCGTTTTTTCAACACCGGGGATCCCGCTGAGGGACGATTGCAGGCGCTGATAGAACAGGATCCGGCTCGCATCATCAGGATACTGGTTGGCATTGAGGTTAATCTGACCGGTGAGATAGCCCTGCGTCGCCACCCCGTAATCGGCACGGGTCGCCTGGTAAACCAGCAGCGCCAGCAGCGCACTTATGCACAAAATGGAACAGGACAATCCGACTTCAAACGTCACCAGAATACGGGACACCCTGCCTGCCCCGCGACTTTGCGCGCCCCGCGTTCCATCACGCAAAACATCGTTGAAATTACCGTGGGTGATTTTCCACGCAGGCAATGCACTGGTAACGACAGCCGTCATGATGACCAGCACTAACGCATTGAGGATCATGACGTTATCGAGTGACAAATGCCACCAGAACGGAATTTTGTTCGGTACAAACGTCGGCAGTAACGTATTGGTGATCTCGAGTCCCCAGGCGGCGAGCAGAACGGCGATGATGCCCGAGAAGGCGCAAATAAATAAGCTTTCCCACATCATTTGCATGACCAGACGACCGGAAGGTGAGCCCAGAGCAACGCGGATAGCGATTTCCTTTGAACGCTCTGTGGTTCTTGCCAGCAATAAGTTACCGACATTACAACACGCCAGCACCAGCACAAAAGCCACGGCAAAAAGCATGACGATGAATATCGGCATGGTCTCCTCACCCATGAAATTTTCCTGGAATGTCAGTACCTGCGCCGACAGCCCTTTATTGCTTTCAGGATACTCAGAGGCCAGCGACTGCATCACCTGAGCGAGGTCACCGTCAGCATCGGCGAGCGGAACACCGGGTTTCAGGCGCGCATAAACGGATACTTCCGGCGCACCTTTGCGGACCAGATACTGTGCAGGATCCAGCTTAGAAGGCAGCCAGAGATCATGGAAGAAAGGAAAGGCAAAATTGGCGGGCATGATGCCCACAATGCGCGTGTGTATCCCATTGATCAGGACATCTCTGCCAATGAGTTGCGCATCGGCAGCAAAGTAGTTTTGCCACATGCCATAGCTGATAACGGCAACCGGTGTCGCGCCAGGCTGGACATCTTCATTGTTCAGCACCCTGCCACGATAAGGCTGGATGCCAGTATAAGAAAACATCTCCGGCGTATTGCGGATCGCCATATAGGAAACCGCTTTGGTGCCGTCACTGATATCGGCACGTTCAGCATAAAAATAACCCACGTCATTGAGCGTGGTATTGCGGGCCTTAATTTCCTGGTAGTCCAGGAAGTTGACCCCGGAGTCACTCAGACTGACGCCATTGACCGTCGGGTTTACTAACACCATGTTTTTCCCGTCCGGATAAGGAAGCGGCGTAAACATGATGGTGTTAATGACTGAAAACATATAAAGCGTCAGTGCCAGACCGCAGGACATGATAAGCACAGTGATAAAGGTAAATGACGGGCTTTTGAGTAACAGGCGTAAGGCATATCGGATATCAAAAAGCATTTTATGCTTCCTTTATCAGGGTCAGTTCCCGTGCCACATGTCCGTCTCCGACGACCTGCCCGTCAGAAAGCACGATGCTGCGCTGCGCCCGCTCGGCTGAACGAGGATCATGGGTGACGATGCAGATCGTGGCGCCCTCCTGATGTAACTTATCGAGAATATTCAGCACCGCCTCGGCATTGTGGGAGTCCAGGTTACCGGTCGGTTCATCCGCCAGAATGATGGAGGGATTGCCCACGATAGCCCGTGCGACGGCCACGCGCTGCTGCTGTCCGCCGGAAAGCTGCGAGGGATAATGGCGTCCGCGGTGGGACATATTGACCTTGTCTAAGGCTTCCGCCACTCTCTGCTGCCGCTCAGTTTTAGAAATATCCTTGCGGTAAGTCAGTGGCAGGGAGACATTTTCCTCAATGGTCAAATCGCTGATGAGATTAAATGACTGAAAGATAAAGCCGATATCACGATTTCTCACCAGGGCACGCTGCTTTTTAGAAATATTTTCCACGTTGTGCCCGGCCAGCTGATAGGTCCCGGTAGAGGCCACATCGAGCAGACCCAAAATCGAAAGCAGCGTTGATTTACCACAGCCTGAAGGCCCGGAAATCGCCACGTATTCCCCTTTGGAAATGCTGAGCGTGATCTTGCTCAGGGCGTGTGTCTCAATTTCATCGGTCAAAAAAATCTTATTCACGTCAGTGAGTTCTACCAGTGATTCCATCATTTTCATCTCCATCGCATTGTCCTGTAAGCTGGCGTCTTTTGCAGGTGAGCCGGCATTATTTAGTAATCTCAATTTGATCTGCCCCTTGCCAGGCGCTGCCGTCACTGAGAATAATTTTATCTCCCGCACGCAGTCCACTGGTTACCTGAATATAATCCGCAGACCCCTGACCAAAGTTGACCTTCATTTTGGTGGCAGAGCGTTCCTTTTCATCGAGCCGGTAAAGCATCGAAGGTAAATTATTCTGGGCAAACGGTGGCCGCTCAACGTACAGGGAATCATTAATTTTTGTCACCGCGATTAAACCATCAACGCTCAGGTCAGGACGGGCTTCCTGCGGCAGTGGTTGATTGAATGTCACATCCACTTTAACGGTGCCATTGGTCACCGCAGGATCCACCCGTGACAATACCCCGGTGAACTGGCTGCGTCCGGTGTTAATGGTAACCTGCTGCCCGACGGCAAGATCACGGGACTGTAATTCCGGCACTTTGAGTTCAGCATAAAGTTCCTTTTCTTTCGCCAGACGGGCAATACTGGTGCCGGTGGTGACCCGCTGGCCGACCTGGACTTTCACATCCTGCAAAATGCCTTCAATCGGTGAGGTAACATTCAGCGAATCGACTTCCTGCTGGCTCAGCAGCACCAAAGATTCCAGTTTGTTAAGGCGCATCGCACTGGCTTTGATATCAGCATCAATGCTGAGCTTGAGTGTTTTTAATCGTTTTTCCTCAAGCAAAACTTGCTGACGATATTGTTCAGTATTAATACGGGTCGTTTCATATTCCAGCATCGGCACTGCCGCAATATATTTCTTTTGCGCAGCAAGCCGCATCGTAGAGCTGAGTAACCGGCTTTTCGCATCCAATACCAAGGCTTCCTGACTCAGAATTTTATTTTGTAATTCTGCATTAGTGGCGTCAGTCTCAGCCCGGCGGGCATCCAGCTCGAGCCGGTTTTCCTGTAATTTTTGTTCCAGCGTCGGGTTACTCATTCTGACCAATAACTGGCCTTTATTCACCTTCATGCCAGGTTTGTAAATGACCTCTTCCACGCGGGCATCGACATTGGCCGCAACCCAATTGATATCACGCGGTAAAAGTACCCCGTTACCCCGCACTTCAACCGAGAAATTGCCATATTGAACCTGCCCGACCGCGATACTCCCGCGGGAGATCTGATAAGGCGAAAAACGGTAATTATAGATTGCCGCCAGCGTGGCTAAAAAGAGTGCGCCCGCAACAATAAATTTGCGGTATCGCTTCAGTATGAATTTATTCCCGGGTTGCGGGATTGATATGTCCATAATAATACCTTTTCTGATAACTCCTTACCGATGAGCACAAATCGTGCCAACCTTTAAAATTTAATTAATCCACTGATTTTTATGTGTTTTTTAAAAAGTCGCCAATTACGCCTTTTCCCTTAATCATTTTCTATCTCATTAATGGAACGAAAATCGGGACGGCATGCCCTGATTACCCTCTTTTGCCTGCGAAACCCCACGCATATCATGCATTCCCAATATTGGGATATTAAATCAGGCAAGTTAATTAGTGTGTTTCGAAAATGGGATTTTACTATTTACATAACAGGAAAGAATAATAATATCCATTATAAACAATAAGTTGAAACAAATAAAAACATGGCATAGTAATTGCTTAGAGAATAGCGGGGACGGTATTCCAATTTTAAAAATCTGTTCATCACTCATTAATTACGCAGAAGGGGTGTGTATGTGGGAACGCAAACTATCGAACGCTGAAAAAAGTCTTTTCACACAGAAAATAACCGAGGATCTGGATAATCGTCATTTGACTATCTATGGCAAGCACGCTCATACAGACAAAGCATTATGTATTGTTAAGATTATTAATTATATGCTGGAGAATATTTCTGACGAGATCACACTTGAAGATCTGGAAAAAATATGTGGTAAAACCCGCTTTGATATTTGCCGCATATTCAAACATTTCTATGATGTCACACCGATAAAGTGGATGTGGAAGGTCCGGCTGGCGCTGGCCAGGGAATTTATCCATTTAGCCCCTGAGTGGTCTTTGACAGATATCAGCTATGCTTGTGGATTTTCGTCGCTGCCGCATTTTTCCCGAAGTTTCAGCAAGACCTATAATGAGTCTCCGCTCAAATTCAAACAGAATGTCATCAGGACAACACGCCCGGAAATAAAAAAAGAATCATCAGATTATGATTTCATTTTCGGCATCCAGAGAAACAACTTTTCAAGAAGTATGTTAATCAGCAACCTGCACTTCTTATAATTATTAATAAGATTTCTTATGCCATTTTTTATTATTCTCTACACGCAATATCAGTTTTGGTTCATGGAAAGATGAAAAATCCTCATGCAAAGTATCCCTCAGAAAGTTTGAAATATAATTGAAAACAACAGGGTCACGTAATGCGCCGTTGTGGCCCTTTCCCTCTGTAACGATTAATTCACTTTTCTTCAATGAATGGCTCAGTATTTCGGCCTCATCCAGTTCAATACTGAGATCATTCTTATCATGCAATATCATGACAGGTTGCGTTATTGAACCGATAAGCTCGGGACCAATAACATCAGGATGTACACCATAGCGGCGCTGATAAAGCTTTTTCATCGATACGGCAATGCGCCGGGGCAGTTTATTATTGCGGACATATCTGTCCATCATTTTTCCGTAACTGCACGGACTGCCGATTAAAATCATCCGTTTAAAAAGCAGTCCCTGTAGCGCGGCCATGCAGCCAATTAATCCGCCGGTCGAATGACCAATGATCACAGAGAAGTGCCCGTAATGCTTTTCCATCTCCATAACGGCCCGCGACAGATCATAGAAAGACACTTTTTTTCCGGGAGAAATACCATGTGCGGGCAGGTCAGGCGCAAAAACCGTATAGCCTTTTTCCTGCAACCGCTGCGCCATCTGCCGTAACATTATACTCCGGCCATCCCACCCGTGAAGAAGCAACACTTTTTCTGCCTGGGGATCCGCTTGCGGATAAATGAAGACCTTAACAAAAGATTTGCGCCAATAAAGCTCCTCCTGCACGCAGCGACTGAGCAGCATGATTTCCCCCTGCTTATAGGGTAAAGGCCGGGTCTTTTCGAAAAGACGCAACGCGTATAACGCAGAAAGATAGGAAGACATGGCATGCAGGGAATATAAGTCGAATAAACTGATTAATTTGCATGCCCGGGTATAATGCGTCGCAGGCCTTATTTTGGCTTTCATCAGTAACGTCGGACGCAATCGCATAATGACCAAAACCCGCAGATAATTTTGGTGAACCAGCGATAAAAACAACAAGACCGGATAAAAGAAGCTATAAAACATTCTCACTTCCTATTTTATTGGCCAGCCGCCAGTATTCTCTGCCGAACGCGATAAAGTACACCACATTAAAGACAATGATCAGATTCATAATACTTTGCAGTTGCGAGAACTTATCCCATCCCACCAGCAAGGTGATGACAGTCAGCAATTCGATGATAACGGTTAATACCAATACCCGCCGGGCCTGTTCTAATTGTTCCAGCAATGCCTGAAGCGAGGCAACGAAAGACGTCATGAAAAACGTCGGTAACAGAATCAGTAAAATCTGGCTGCTGACATCCTGAATTATTCTGTCACCGGACAGAATTTTTATCAGACTCACTTCGGTGAAATAGACGCCGGAGGTCAGCAGAAGGTAAATAATGCAAATAAAGGCTAACCCACGGTGCAGCAATCGTTTTAATTCTTCTCCGCTGCTGATGGCCAGCCGCTGGTTAATTAATATCGCCAGCGCGGATCCGCAGGCCACGGCGGGGATGACAATAAACATCCGAATCTTGGTCACAATCAGAAAACCGGCGACATATTGCTCACCCAGGGTGCCGATTAACGGGAATATCAGCAGAGAACTGAAAAACAGTACCACTAACGAGGCAAAAATGGGCATCCCCACCTGAAGCAAAAGCCCGCTGAGACGCGGAATAAATGCGCCGGGGCGGTCATCTTCCGCATGGCGACCGGTACGCCATACCAGCCAAAGTGCGACCGGGATAAGCAGGGCAGAAGCCAGGGCGTTGGAAATAATAATCGAATTGAAGCCTAATCCATAAACCTGATAGCCGGTGTAGCAGATCAACGCATTCAGCACGATATACGCGATGACTAACAGCATGCTTAGCGCGCTTTTTCCCTGCCCGCGCAATGCGCTGTTACACATCTCAAGCTGAATAAACGGCAGCATGGAAAGGAAATAGAGCGGTAATGCCGAGGAATAAAATGCATTGCCGGCGACCGGCAACAGGGTTTGCAAAAGAGGAGCGCAAAGCGCCGTCACGCCGCTCAGCAGCGCCACAATCACGATGCCCAGTGTCGCCAGCAGGGAGGTCGCCGCCAGTACCTTTTGGCGGGACCACATATTCAGCGAACGGGCACTGAAAACCTGATTGGTGATAGCCAGGCATTCCAGAATAGCCAGGAATAAGAAACTGAACGGCTGGAGCATCGAAAGCAAATAAATTGAACTGGTTTCTTTCCCGTGCCCCAGAATCGCGGTCTGAATGTTTTGCGAAAATGAGACGGCAATGGCCACCACGATCATCGGCCAGGCTAACTTCAGCAGGTCCGCGATATCTTTGCTCAGGCTGTTACGCCGTAGCAACGTCATCTCAGGTGAAGTATTCATACCCTACGCTCCTGACGTGCTGGCAACACGGTCATGGCAGCGTCTGCGGCCTTCCCGTACAGGCTGTAAATCATCATCGACAGGTAAGAAAGGCTGTGCGTCGAGCCTGATAAATAACCATGCCCGCCCATCAGTTTTTCTGCCCGGTTGGTTAGCTCCGTAATCTGCCAGTGATCCGCTTCCGGGTCAGCATAGTCCTGCGCCGTAACGCGCATCTGCCACTGGAGCAAAAGTAAATCTGTCTGGTTGCTCAGATCGGCAAAATCCGCCTTCACTAACTGATGTCGGGTGGTTTTTATGCCAAAACTTTTTCGCGCGGATAAGTGCTTCCAGCTCATCGCCAGGATCTGGCTCAGGAGCCCCAGGCGCGCCGCAAAAGAAGCCATCAGCGGGATCGGATCATCAGTGATGGTTTCTGTGCCGGTATGCTGCAAAGCAATCCCGAGTGACGCCAGAATACGATCAGACTCCGCGTGCTGCTCCGCGCAGGTTTCACCTTCTGCTGCCAGAATCTGATACCCGCCGCAAAATACGCCGCTGGCCGGGTTGGCCCATTTCTGCCGCATCTGCCGGAAGGCTTCTGCCGGCTCATGGTCCCTGAACAAAAAGTAAAGTCGGGTAAACTCTGCTTCACACATCAGAGCTCTCCAGTTGCAGATGCTGTTCAATCCATTGAATAAGTTTCCCGACAGTGGTGAAGGCATCCTGATTGATTTGATCAGGTTCAAACATCAGGCCGGGGATCTTTTCTTCCAGCGTTAATAAGAACTGTACAAATAATACTGAATCGAGATCCAAATCTTCATTAAAATCCGTTTCCGGCGTGATGTTGATTTTTGCAGACATGACATCATTTAATGCATCATTAACGGCTGACAGAAGTTGTGACATGGTTTACCTCATTATTTTCGTTTTTTTCAATCAGGATACAGGACATCGTTATCCCCATCCCCATAGCAACACAGAGAATTCTTTTACCTTCGAAGCTCTTTAATAAAGAAGACAAGTTAAATAAAATATCGGAGCAATAAGCGTGTCCATATCCTGATATATGCTCAGTAAAAAGCTCGCCCTTGAAGTTCAGTTTATCGGCAATTCTCCTGAGCATGGGTAAATCTATATTACCCGGAACAATCGCATCTATATGGTCAATCGTAAGGCTAAACTTATCCAGTACGTAAAGATAGAAATCATAATAATCTTGTTCGAGTGAGGAGAAAAGTTCCCGCCGTCGGGCGGCCGGAAATTCTCTGTGATTATTATAAAATGAAGACAGATGCCGCACGGCGGTTTGCTTGATTTGCCACGGTGAATGCCCCGCATTGAGGAGCATGGCAGCAGGAATTTCCGCCATAACACTATTATCAAGCTTATTAATATCACAGTGGAAAGCCTTTTCACCGGTGATGAGGATCATCGGCAACTGGCTTTTTATTATCCGGTTCTTTAATAAATGAATCGCCGACAAAGCCGATGCGCAATGATTGAGACTAATTGTTAATTTTTCCCAATGCCCGATTCCACAACGGGCCGCTATCTCATCAAGCCAGCAGTCATCAAAAAAAGTATTATGCGTTTGCGTTTTTGCATAGACCAAATATCCCCGCCCCTTAGCGACATTCAGATTTTCATTCACCAGAGTTGAAAGGGTTTCGTGTAACATTTCTGTATGGCTACCAGAGAACATTCCCACTGTGTGCAGAGAGTAATAACGTTCAAGTACCTTACGCGCGCCTGTTTTTAAATTATGAGATGATTCAAGCGTACTTAATGGCCTTAAAGAGATACGACCAGGCAACCAGCATAAATCATTAAGTGGCAACATATATTCTCACAGGGAATTATTTTAGAGTTATTATAAACGCAGTCCATAATCCCAGAAAAAAAACGTCTTTTTTGCCTGCAATTGCTTAAAGGGCAGGAATTCCCATTTTTGAATCCCAAAAATGGAATGTTATGAGTGTTCAGGAGGGAAAATCGGAAAGAACAGCGTACAAACGGAGCCGTTATAGCTGTACAAAGTGACCGTTGCTGACTTCGCGGTAATGACGCACCGGCGGCTGATAAGTGGCTGAGCGCAGCGGGCTGGCAAGCTCTTCCGGTACCACGGGACGTGTGCGGTGAACATCCGGGTCGGGCACCGGCACGGCGGCCAGCAGTTTGCGGGTATAGGCGTGTTGCGGGTTTTCGAAGATATCGGCACGCGAACCGATTTCGACAATTTCGCCCAGATACATCACCGCCACACGGTGACTGATGCGCTCGACCACCGCCATATCGTGCGAAATAAACAGATACGCCAGCCCGAGTTCCTGTTGCAGATCGAGCATCAGATTAATCACCTGCGCTTTGACTGACACATCCAGCGCCGACACGGCTTCATCAGCGATGATCATTTTCGGCTCCAGCGCCAGTGCGCGGGCAATACAGATACGCTGCCGTTGACCGCCGGAAAACTGGTGCGGAAAGCGCGTCGCCATATTGCTTTGCAAGCCGACCTGTTCCAGCAATTGCGCCACGCGGCGCTTCGCACTTTCGGCATCATGCAAGCCGAGGCTTATCATCGGTTCGGCAATCGCCTGACCAATGCGCATTCTCGGGTTCAGGCTTTCGTACGGATCCTGAAAAATCATCTGCGCCTGGGTACGGATATCCGCCAGCCGTGCGTTGTCAGCCCGGCGGATATCCTGCCCGCGGATCAGCACATCACCGGAAGTCGCTTCAGTGAGACGTAAAATCGTGCGTCCGGTGGTGGATTTCCCGCAGCCGGATTCCCCCACCAGTGACAGCGTTTCGCCCGGTTGCAGGCTGAATGACAGATCCTCCACCGCATGCACCCGGGCAGAAACCCGGCGCAGCAAGCCGGATCTGACATCAAAACGCGTCACCAGATTTTTAACCTCCAGCACCGGCTGACCGGTGCGCAGCGTATCGACAGACTCCGCCACCGGCAGCACTTCGCCGGTTTGGCTGTCGGTCAGCGGGAAGCGTTTCGGCAGCGCCACGCCGTTCATCGCGCCCAGTCGCGGCACCGCCGACAGCAGCGCGCGCGTATAAGGATGTGTGGGATGATGGAAGATTTCCCGCGTGGTTGCCTGTTCCACGGCTTCGCCACGGTGCATCACCAGCGTGCGATCCGCCACTTCCGCCACCACGCCCATATCATGGGTGATGAACAGCACGGACATGCCCTCTTCTTCCTGCAAGGATTTGATCAGCGCCAGAATTTGCGCCTGAATGGTGACATCCAGTGCCGTTGTCGGTTCATCCGCAATCAGCAAACGCGGATTACAGGCCAGCGCGATAGCAATCACCACGCGCTGACGCATGCCGCCGGAAAAACTCAGCGGATATTCATTGAGTCGTGCGGTGGCCGCCGGAATACGTACTTTCTCCAGCAACCGGACGGCTTCGGCGCGCGCGGTTTTATCGTCCATGCCGCGATGGCGTTTGAGCACTTCGGTGATTTGCACGCCGATTTTCAGCACCGGATTCAGGCTGGTCATCGGCTCCTGAAAAATCATGCCGATGCGGTTGCCGCGAATGCTTTGCATCTGCGAACGGTTGAGACTCAGTAAATCCTGGCCGTCAAACCGGATGTTGCCGGAATAACGGGTCTGCTTTTCATCCAGCAAACGCATGACGGACATCGCCGTCACACTTTTACCCGAACCGGATTCGCCCACCAGCGCCAGCGTTTCTTTCGGGCCAATCGAGAAGGAAAGGTCCCGCACCACATTCAGCCATTCGCCGCCCACGGAAAACGCGGTATTCAGTTTATCGACCTGTAAAACCGGGGGTTGCATCATCAATCTTTATTCCGCGGGTTGAGGATATCGCGCAGGGCGTCACCCACTAAGTTGATGGCGACGATCAGTACCAGCAGCGTGACGCCGGGGAAGAAGCTTATCCAGTAATCGCCGGACATCAGGTAATCAAACCCGTTGGCAATCAGCAGGCCGAGCGAAGGCTCGGTAACCGGCAAACCGATGCCAAGAAACGACAGCGTGGCTTCGAGCATAATGGCGTAAGCAATACGCATGGTCGCCACCACAATCAGCGGCGGCAGGCAGTTGGGCAGAATATGGCGGAACAGAATGCGCGGACTGGAAAGCGCCATGCTGCGCGCTGCGTCCACGTAACTGCGGCGACGTTCCAGCAGCGCCGAGCCGCGAATGGTGCGTGCGTAATACGCCCATTGCGTGACCACCAGCGCCAGAATGATTTTATCGACACCCTGCCCGAGTACCGCCAGCAAAATCAGCGCAATCAGGATCGGCGGGAAGCTGAGCTGGATATCGACAATACGCATGATCAGCGCGTCCGTTTTGCCGCCAACGTAAGCGCTGATCAGCCCCAGTGCTGCGCCAATGGTCAGCGCAATCATCGCGCTGGAGACACCCACCAGCAGACTGGTTCGCGTACCGTACAAAATGGCACTGAGTAAATCGCGCCCCTGATCGTCAGTGCCCAGCCAGTAAATCATGCCACTCATACTGGTGGTGCCCGGTTTCAGGCGGCCATCCATGATGTCGAGCTGCGATAAATCATAAGGATTTTGTGGCGAGATCCACGGCGCCAGCACGGAGAGCACAATGGCGATACCTAAAATGATCAGACCGCATAAGGAGAATTTGTTGCGCAGCAGCGCACGCACGGTGTGGTAAAACGCGGAATGCGGTTTGCCCTGCACGGCGGTACGCGAGTGAACGGAATCAGACGCCATCAGTTTTCGCCCCCCAGCCGCACACGCGGATCGACCAGCACATACAGCACATCCACCAGCAGATTAATCAGGCTGAACATCACCACGGTGATCATCAGATACGCCAGGATCACCGGCCGGTCGAGTACGGCGATAGAATCGATGATCAGCTTGCCCATCCCCGGCCAGGCGTAAATGGTTTCAGTGACTACTGCGAAAGCAATCAGCGAACCCAGCTCAAGGCCGATGACGGTAATCAGCGGGATCAGGGTGTTTTTCAATACGTGAACCAGCACGATGCGGCTTTCCGATAAACCTTTGGCGCGGGCGAAACGGATGAAGTCCTGTTGCAGGCATTCGAGCACACCGGCGCGGGTCAGACGGATAATCAGCGAGATTTTAAACAGCGCCAGATTCAGGGCGGGCAGGATCAGATGCGCGAGACCGTCGGCAGTAAACAGGCTGACGGGGACGCCGAAAATGTCTACCGTGGCACCACGTCCGGAGGCCGGAAGCACACCGAGTTTGACGCTGAACAGCATGATCATCATCAGGCCAATCCAGAACGTCGGCAGGCTGAAGCCTAAAATTGAGACGGTCATGATCGACTTCGATAACCAGCCGTCAGGGCGCAGACCGGCGTATACGCCGAGCGGAATGCCGGTCACCAGCGCCAGCACAAACGCCACCAGCGCCAGTTCAAGCGTGGCGGGCATACGCTGGAAAATCAGGTGCAGCGCGGGCTGATTGTAGATGAAGGAGTTACCCATATCGCCATGCAGGGCATTGACCACGAACAGGCCATACTGCTCCCACACCGGTTTATCGAGGCCAAAAGACTGGATCACACTCAGGCGTTCAGCAGGCGTCGCGGTCGTGCTGAGCAGCAGGTCAACCGGATTGCCGACCAGATACACGCCGCCGAAAACCAGCAACGACATCACCAGCAGCGTCAGCAACGTTTGCCCGAAACGCCCGAGCAGGTAACGGCTCATGCGTTTGCGTCGCCATCGCGGCTGCCGTATCGCGAGAAAACACGGCGCAGCAGACTGAAAAAGCCGTATTCATCCACTTTCTGCATGACCGTGGCGTTAGGCGGCGTCGACAGTTTGTTCCAGAAATCCGCGTAAGTGTATCCGGCGGTAGTACCGGAAACCGCTACGCCCACGCGCGCGGGCTGGCCTTCAAACAGGCCTGGCTGCAACATCCACGCAACGGTGGTGGCGTCATGCACCGGCCCGCCTTCGCGGCCAAACCGGTTGAGATCACTGCGGTCAAACGCATTAAGTAAAGCAGAAGTAGATTCGCCCGGCAGGCCGCCATCCTGTTTTAATGCTTCAATATCATCTGCGCTGATCAGCGCCTGAAAAGTCATATCAAGCGGCATGATGATCAATGGCACGCCGCTGTTAAACACTTTTTCGGCGGCATGCGGATCGGCATAGACGTTAAATTCAGCCCACGGCACGCGATGGCCGAGGGCGGTAAAGGCGCAGCTCATGGTGACGATCTGTTTAATGCCACGCGCGACGTCCGGGTGCATTCCCAGCGCCAGCGCAATATTGGTCATCGGACCGATGACGCACAAGGTGATCGGTGAGTTCTCTCCGGCGGCCTGTCGTAATGTCCGCACCAGAAAATCCACCGCGTGTTCGGCCTGCGGTTGCAGTTCCGTGTCTGGCACCAGTTCATTTTTGAACGCGCCAATGTGTGCGTATTTGCCATAAACCTGTTCACGCACCAGCGGACCGGGTGCGCCGGCATAAACGGGCGTAGCGGTTCTGCCAGACAACGCGACAATTTTGCAGGCATTGCGCACGGTGTCTTGCAGCGCCACGTTGCCAGCGACAACGGTCACACCAAGCACATCCAGTTCCGGCGAGGCCAGCGCCAGCCACAACGCGATGGCGTCATCCACGCCAGGATCGGTATCGATAATGATGCGCTGGCTCATAATTTTATTTCCCGGCATAACGTGAAAGCAGTTCGTAAAACAGCGCGAAGACTTTGTCGGCCTCTGCGTGCGTGACGATATCAACGTTGGGTGTCAGTCCCGACTTGCCATACCAGTCAGCGACGGTTTGCCCCATACACAACTCGCTGTCGTGTTCGACAAACACCCGCGCTTTTTCGGTGCCGAACAGTTCCGGCGCCAGTAGGTAAGCAATCACCAGCGGGTCGTGTAGCGGCCCGCCGCGTGAACCGTAACGGCGCACGTCGTTGCGATCCCAGAACGCCATTAATTCGCCCAACTGAACGGAGATCCGCCCGGAGACTTTGATAAATTTCGCCACATGTTCCGGCGTCAGAATCACCTGATGCGTGGCATCGAGCGGTAAAACCGTGATGTTCAGATCCGAGGAAAACACAATATGCGCGGCATGGGGATCGGCGAGCATATTGAATTCAGAGGTCATGGTGCGGTTACCGGCTTCGCGATACGCACCGCCCATCAGCACCACGCGACCAATACCCTCAGTGATCCCAGGTTTCATGCGCAGCGCCGTTGCCAGATTGGTCAGTGGCCCGAGCACGCACAGCGTCAGTGGCTGATTATGTTCAATCGCCTGCTCACAGCGGCTGATCAGAAAGTTAACGGCATGAACGGCGTCAGCCTGTTTCTGTGGCGCGGGAAAGGTGGTATTACCCAGACCGTTTTCGCCGTGAAACTGGCCGTGGATCGGCGCGCGCAGCAGCGGCTGATGACAACCGGCAAACACCGGGATATCCGGCCGGTAACCCAGCTCGGTAATTTGCAGCGCATTACGTGTGGTATTCGCCAGCGGCTGATTGCCGCACACGGTGCAAATGCCGAGAATGTTCAGTTGCGGCGCGACGAACGCGCTGAGCAGTGCAATGGCGTCGTCAATGCCCGGATCGCAGTCAATGATCACCGGCAGGGTTTTCACAGCGCCCCCACGGAACGCAAAACATCAGCGATTTCCTGACGCGCGGCCTGGTTTAATGGCACCTGTGGCGGCAACGGATCACCGACCTCAAAACCCTGCAATTGCAGCGCGGCTTTAATACAACCGGCGATAGAATATTTGGCGAAGATTTCATTGATGCGCCACAGCGGACGCTGTAACTCCATCGCCTTTTTCCAGTCGCCCTGCTTCGCGGCCTCATACAGCGCCAGACTTTGCTTCGGCACAATACAGGCCGGACCGGCCATCCAGCCCACGCCGCCAATCAGCATCACGCAGGCAGGAATATGTGCCGATGCGGCAAATACCTGCATCCGCCCCTGCGTGCGTTCGATAATCGACAGCAACCGGCCGGTATTGGTCGAAGCATCTTTAATATAGTTGATATTTTCCACGTGACTGAGCCGCTCGATGACAGGCAGGCTGAGATCAGAACGCTGGAACTGCGGATTGGTATACAGCACAACCGGCAGCTTTCCGGCTGCGGTCGCGATGGCACAAAAATAATCCTCGACGCCCTGTTCGGGCACCGGGAAATAGGCCTCGAGGATCGCCAGAATACCGTCGACACCCAGCGCGACGTAGCGAGCGGTTTGCGCTACGGCGTCCTGAATGGTGGTGGCTGCGACACCGGCAATAACCGGAACGCGGCCCCGAGCGGCTTCAACGACAATTTTCACTATCTCCGTGCGTTGTTCTGCATTGAGATAAGCGAATTCACCTGTACTGCCGAGCGGCGTCAGACCATGCACCCCGCTGTTTATCAGGTGTTCGACCAGCGCTGTTAACACTGGTTTGTCTATCTGGCCGCCATCAGTGACCGGCGAAACCAGATAGGGATACACACCGCTAAAAGAAGTCATAGCTTCTCTCTCTTTTAGTAAACTACTACCTTAGTACAGCCCTGGTGTTGGTGCTGTATTCCCGCCTGGGTTTGGTATGCACTTTGCGTTTACTTACTGTTTTTTATGGACAAAGTACGGCAACGTATAGCCATCTGAGCGACCAACGTAGGTATAAGGTGTTTTCATCGCCCAGGTGTAAGAAAGGAACAGCAACGGAATGGTGCCTTCGTCTTTCATCGCAATCTCTGTGGCGTGTTGCAGTAACTTTTCACGCTGCCCGTCGTCGAGAGTTTCCCGTGCCTGCAGCAGTGTTTTATCAAATTCAGGGTTCGAGTAACGCCCGCGATTGCCTTGCCCGCCGTTCGGCCCGAAGGTTTCGAGCAATGGCCCCAGCACACCGGAGGCTTCACCGGTTTCAATCGCCGCACCGCCCATAATCAGGCTGAAATCGCGTTTGGATGCACGGGAGAAATACACGCTGCCCGGCATGGTCACGACGTCAGTTTTAATGCCAACGCGGCTGAACATCTGGCCGAGCGCCTGCGCAATTTTAGAATCGTTCGGATAACGGTCATTCGATGCATGGAACGTCAGCGTAAAACCATCCGGATAACCGGCCTGCGCCAGCAATTGTTTCGCTTTCACCGGATCGTAAACCGGTGCGGCAATCGACGGCGTATAGCCGAAGTAACCTTTCGGCACCAGTTGCGACGCCGGAACGCCCTGCCCGTCCATAATGCGATCCACAATCGCCTGACGGTTTATCGCCAGCGACATCGCCTCACGCACTTCGCGTTTTTTCAGCGGATTGCTGCCATCCGGCCCTTTGGCGAATGGCGACACATCGCGATCCTGATCCGGGTGTAAATACAAAATACGGTTACCGGCGACAGATTCCAGATGCAGGCTGGCTTGTTTGCCCAGATCCCGCCCGTCTGCCGTCGGCACGCTTTCAATCATATCAACGTCGCCTGAACGCATTGCCGCCACGCGGGCACTCGGGTTTTTGAACACGCGCAAGGTGACGTTATCCCACTGCGCTTTTCCGCCCCAGTACTGATCGTTGCGCGCCAGCACGACGTTATCGTCCGGTGTCCAGCTGACAAATTTGAACGGGCCGGTACCGATGACATCTTTCCCTTCATTAAGGGTTTGCGATCCGACTGTCTCAAGCCGGGCCGGTAAAATAGCAACACGGCTTAAGTTGTTAAGTAATAATGGTGTTGGCGCTTTGGTGACAATTCTCACCGTTAAAGGATTCACTTCGGTGACGTCAGCGATATCGTTGACATACGGCGTATAGGCGCTCGGGCTGTTTTTTGAGGCCAGCGCCACGCGTTTCACGCTGGCAATCACATCTTTGGCAGTGAAATCGCTGCCATCGTGGAATTTCACACCGGGACGCAGGGCAAATTCCCAGGTGGTGTCGTTGATGACTTTCCATGACACTGCAAGCGCTGGCGTTATGAGTTGTTTTTCGTCCTGATTCACCAGGCCGTCGAATATGTTGCGTGCCATCGCACTGTTGGCACCGCCGACGTAAAACTGCGGATCCATAGACGTGGTTGATGCGGCAAGGCCGATATTAAGATCAGCAGCCTGTACGGTCTGTAAAGCAAAAAGCGTGGCCAGTGCCGAGGAAAGCACTCCTGCCAAAACGGACTTTCTCATTCATTTAACCCTTAATTATTTTAGATTTTCAGGCAATGTGTATCAGATCGTAAACTGGAGTCTAGGGGGTGGACTTCTGAATTGAAAATTGTATTTTGTGTTACATCCATAAACAAATGTTATGGATCTTGAGGATGCATATGAAAATTAATCCCAGACAGGTAGAAGCTTTTCACAAGGTGATCCTTACCGGTGGCATGACCGCCGCCGCCAATATGATGAACATTACGCAGCCTGCGGTCAGCCGCCTGATCCGTGATTTCGAATATGCGGTTGATCTGAAGCTGTTTGACCGCGACGGACGCGGGTTGATCCCGCGTGACGATGCCATCAAGTTGTATCGTGAAGTCGAGCGTTTGTATCTCGGACTTGAACATATTTCACGTATCGCCGACGAAATACGTCATTCAAAAGGCAGCGTTTTGCGCATTGGTACGGTTGCGGCGCTTTCCGCGCTGTGCGTCGAACACATTTTGCCGCCGCTGATTGAGAGTATTGACGATATCTCGCTGTTTCTGGATATCGAAAGCACGACGCACATCACCGATGTGGTGACCAGCAATCAGTACGACGTCGGGTTCATTTTCGGTAAGCCGGATGTGAAAGGGCTGGAAGCGGAAATGCTGGCGCGGGCCAATGCCGTTGCCGTGATGTCGCCACGTCACCCGCTGGCCAAACAGGATGTCGTCACCGCGATGGATCTGACGCGTTACCGCCCTATTATACCCGGGCGCAAAACGCCGCTGCGTGAACAACTCGACCAGGTGATGAGCCGCCTCGACTTATATATGAATAACCCGATTGAAACGTCGCTGAACAATTGTTGTGTGATGGCGGGGAATAATCTGGGTATCGGTGTGGTGGATTTCATCACGGCGCGCAGCCACAAAAGCGATATCGTGCTTAAGCCGTTTACGCCAGATATCAGCATCGCCTATCTCGCCGTTTTCCCGCCGCAGATCCCGAAAAGCCGTCTGGTGGAACATATCACCAAAGAAATGAAGACATTAATTGAAGGCTATTTGTAAAACACCCCGTCAGGTTCGCCAAAATCGTACCAGTGAGTCCAACGTGTTCTCCTTCTCCCCTTTATGGTGAGAAGTCCGCGGACGGCTGGTGCGTTTAATTAGATGAAAAACGTATATCAAACACTTCAGTTATCAAAATAACGAATAAAACACTTTATTTTATTCTTTAAAATCAATGAATAAAATTTACCTGCATAAATAATAATCTAATCTATAATAATTTACCTAATTTCAAACTCTTCGTTACACATTCACAACCTCGATGAGAAGTATTACTCTTTGCGCGAAATTGTTCTATTTGGTTCATTTAATAACGGGTGGTCATTAAGTGGTACCAGCTTTTCATCAACAGTTCTCTACAACCTATTTTCTACAAACCAATGCAGTGAGATAAATCATGCCAACAACAAATAACAAGTGGACGTGGCTCCTCTGGTTACTGAGTGCGCTGATGGTCGTCATCGGCCTGACACTCGGTATCGGTGGTGCGTATCTGGCCACATTAGGAGGAAGCGTTTACTTCCTGCTGATGGGTCTGGCGCTCATCGTTTCCGCCGTTTTGATTTTTAAAGGTAAGCCGTCAGGCGCATGGCTGTATGCCGTGGCCTTTGTGCTTTCTATTATCTGGGCTGTCTGGGACGCGGGCTTCACGTTCTGGCCGCTGTTCTCCCGCCTGTTCACTTTCGGCGTGCTGGCTTTCCTGGTGGCACTGGCCTATCCGTTGCTTCAGGCACGCGCGGGCCTGGTGGTGCGTAAAGGGCCAGGCTTCTCGCTGGCGGCTGTTCTGGCCGTTGCGCTGATTGCCGCATTCGGTAATACCTTCGTGCCGACGCCAATCATCAGCGCCGACAGCGATCAGGTGCCGGTGAAACCGGTAGATAAAGGTGCAGAGCAGAAGAACTGGGAAAACTGGGGTAACACCACCGCAGGCGACCGTTTTGCTGCACTGGATCAGATCAACAAAACCAACGTGGATAAACTTCAGGTTGCGTGGATTGCCCATACCGGTGATATCCCGCAGAGCAACGGCTCCGGCGCTGAAGACCAGAACACGCCGCTGCAAATCGGTGACAAGCTGTTTGTGTGTACCGCTTACAGCAAAGTGATCGCCCTGAATGTGGATGACGGTAAAAAGCTGTGGTCTTACGATTCCAACTCCACCGCACCTAACTGGCAGCGTTGCCGCGGGCTGGGCTATTACGAGAACAGCGCCGCGCCTCAGGCTGCGGCGGCACAACCTGCCGCTGTGCCTGCTGCTGAACCGGCAAGCCCGACCGCTGCTTCAGAAGCTGCCGCGCCTGCCACGAACGCACCGCAAACGCCTGCGGCTACCGGCGGTACCGTCAGCGCCACCTGTGAACGTCGTCTGTTCCTGCCAACCATTGATGCCCGTCTGATCGCCATCAACGCTGACACCGGCAAGCCTTGTGCTGATTTCGGTGACAACGGCGTGGTTGACCTGAAAGTCGGCATGGGCGAAGTGAAACCTGGCTACTACCAGCAAACCTCTACCCCGCTGGTCGCGGGTAACGTGGTTGTCGTTGGCGGTCGCGTAGCGGATAACTTTTCCACCGGCGAACCTCCGGGCGTGGTGCGTGCGTTTGACGTGAACACCGGCGCCCTGGTGTGGGCATGGGATCCGGGTAATCCGAACATCACCAAACTGCCACCGGAAGGTCAGACTTATACCCGTGGTACGCCAAACGTCTGGTCGGCCATGTCCTACGATCCAAAACTGGGTCTGATTTACATGCCAACCGGTAATGCGACGCCAGACTTCTTCGGCGGCACGCGTACCGAGCTGGATGACAAATACAGTTCTTCTGTTGTTGCGGTAGATGTGGCCACCGGTAAAGTCCGCTGGACCTTCCAGACCACCCATCACGACCTGTGGGACTTCGACCTGCCTTCTCAGCCGCTGCTGTATGACCTGCCGGACGGTAAAGGTGGCAGCACGCCGGTTCTGGTGCAGACCTCCAAACAAGGCATGATCTTCATGCTGAACCGCGAAACCGGCCAGCCGGTCGCGAAAGTCGAAAACCGCGAAGTGCCGCAGGGTAACGTCCCTGGTGAACGCTACTCCAAAACACAGCCTTTCTCTGTCGGTATGCCAAACATCGGCAACCAGACGCTGAAAGAATCTGATATGTGGGGCGCAACGCCGATGGACCAGTTGCTGTGCCGCATCGAGTTTAAAGGTATGCGTCACCAGGGCGTTTACACGCCTCCGGGTCTGGATCGTTCCCTGCAATTCCCGGGTTCTCTGGGCGGCATGAACTGGGGCAGCGTCTCGGTTGACCCGAACAACGCCATCATGTTCGTGAATGATATGCGTCTGGGTCTGGCGAACTACATGGTGCCGCGTGCACAGGTTCCGACCGGCGCGAGCGGTATCGAGATGGGGTTGGTGCCGATGGACGGCACGCCTTATGGCGCAGTCCGCGAGCGTTTCCTGTCTCCGCTGGGCATTCCTTGCCAGAAACCACCGTTCGGTACCATGTCTGCGGTGAACCTGAAAACCGGCAAAATCGTCTGGCAGGTGCCGGTCGGAACGGTGAAAGACACCGGTCCGCTGGGCATCAAAATGCGCATGCCAATGGAAGTCGGTATGCCAACGCTGGGCGCGAGCCTGTCAACGCAATCCGGCCTGCTGTTCTTCGCCGGTACGCAGGATTTCTATCTGCGTGCGTTCGATACCGCAACCGGTAAAGAAATCTGGAAATCCCGTCTGCCAGTCGGCAGCCAGTCTGGCCCGATGACCTACGTTTCACCGAAAACCGGTAAACAGTACATCATCATCAGCGCCGGTGGCGCACGTCAGTCCGCAGAACGCGGCGACTACGTGATCGCCTACGCACTGCCTGACGAGAAGTAAGATTTAGCAGTCAATGACAAAGCCCGCCGGTGCAGACCGGCGGGCTTTTTTTTATTGAACGTAACCTGCTGATACCTCTGGTGATGTTCCTGTCTGCACGACAATAATGTTAAAACATACTAAACAAAAAATTTTGGTTAAGGATGATGGCGAGTATCATGTCGCCATTATCCCTGTTAACCAAAAGGAATTGGCATGGAAATCATCGGAGACAACAGCGTTATCACCAGTGTTGCACCCAAAGGTAAGGTTGTTTACTGCCGTGGTGAAACCCCCAGATTCTGGCTGGAACTGCAATTTGTCGATGAGAATAATCTCCCCGTTACCGGACTGAAGGTCACACTGGAATACCATCCGCTGGCATCCGCGCAAGACGTCGCGATGTGGAAAAAATATAGTAATCACCACTACGATCCCACACCACCACCTAATCCCCCTGCCGGAGTGACAGACAGCCAGGGACTGGTCAGGTTCGACGATTTGTCCTGGATAACGGTCGACGTAAAAGCAGATGCACAGCAGCTGGCCGACGAAATGGAGCAGCGCCCGCTGGGACTTCGGCGCAATCCTAACAGCCAGCCGGTGAGCAAAAATGTCTTTCGTCGGGAAACGCGAGATAAAAGCTGGCGATCTGACGTACAGGAAAAAGCCGAGGCCGCAGGACATATCCACCATTACGTGACCATCGGTGAACTTTGCGATCAGTTGCCTCACATTGAAGGCTGGGAGGAGAAGGAGCCACCGGAGTTTCATTTTCAGCAAGGGCGTTCGCTGAAAGGCACAGAGATAGCGTGTCAGGCGCTAAAGCAGCGGCACGTCATTGAAATCTGCCCGTTCCGGGCGTGGGTGCTGGCACTGCATGACACCACCGCGTTTGATCTTGCCAACAGCCTAAACCTCGGCATTATGGCTGACCTTGCCTATTCGGCTGAAGCGAAGAACAATACCATTGATTATTTCTTCCGGAATAAATGTCAGGATCTGTCTGCAATCCCGCAGTTTGCCGAATTCCCGTCTTATTACCACACGCTGGCCGTAGATGTCCCCTTCCGGGAACGTTATCTCAAAGCCATTTATTTAAATACGACTGAAGGGGAACAGCCAAAAGGCGATACCCGGTTATTCACGGTGGAATGCGGCAAGCACATAATCGTTGCATGGTGCGGTACTGACAGCCTGCTTAACGCTCTGACAGATATCTCCTTTGCGCCCAAAAAATGTCTGCCAGAGCTTGGTGGCGTGGGTAATATTCACGGCGGTTTTCTTGAGGCTTATGATTTGGCGAAGCAGAAGTTTGATCCTATATTCCAGAACGTAGTCTCATCTCTAAATGAAGCCGGGGGAACGAAAAAATTATTTGTCTGCGGTCACAGCTTGGGTGGGGCTCTCGCGTTAGCCTATGCTGCCGAGATGAAGTATAGCCGTCCTATTCTGTATACCTTCGGTATGCCACGCACCTTCACCCGTGCGGCAGTGCTCGGACTGGACGCAGTAACTCACTACCGCCACGTCAATGATAATGATTCAGTCACCCAAATTCCTCCCGATGCTGATTTAGACAATATCTTCTATGAGAAATGGGGACCACTGGGCGACAAACTGGGCTTTGACTGGTCGGTGACAACGCTCACCGGTTTGGGAGTTGCTGTTCGTGACCTGGCTTTTCAGTCCACAGGAATTTCCGATAAAAAAGATCCCTACTGGCATCATGGCAATACGGTGATATTTTTCCAGGCTCAGCAGTGCGTAATGAAATCCCGCCAACAAAATGTGCCATGGATAGGTGGCGGAGGCAGCGATAATCCGGCACCCGGCGTGGTGAGCACCTGTATTAAGCAGTCGGTTAAACTCTTTCTGGTGCCATCACTGAATGAAGAATGCCTTAATGCCACCGGCGAGCATCAGGCGAAGTTTATCGGGTGTCTGGATACCGTTAACCTGAGAAAAACCTTCCCCAGAAACACTAATCCCGAACTGGACGGACTTTTGAGTAACCCTTCCAGCCATTCTATGGCACACCGCTACCTGCCTTATATCCATAATCAGGTACTTGAGCTGGCAAATCCGGATCTTGAGATGGACCGGAAGGAGAAGCGGGCTGAGTTCAGGCAGGAGATTGAAGCAACTGCCAAAGGAAGTGCTAATCAGGATGAAGTACAGCGAAACCAGGAATTTATAGCGCTTCAGGATATGTTGCCGGTGGCACTAACCCGCACCCGCTCAGAAGATGTGGGCAAAAATGCCCTGCTACGTTTTGCGGCAGTTACGGAGGAAGAAGTTGAATTTTCTAAATAAAACAGCCCTGTTGATGCCGACAGTATTTTTGCTTTCCGCCTGTTATGGCAAAACAGACCAGACGTTGTCACCGCCGGAAAATGCCCGGCGAGTAACCATAGCCGTCAGGGTTCCTGAAGGCATTACACTATTGCCATTGCAAATGCTTTACCGTTCTGAACGGTGCAAGACTAAAAGCTATAACTCGAGTAATGAAGCCTACGAAATTCGCGGATATAACGGTTTTATGCAGGCATTCCCCCCGCAGGAAAACAGTGATATCAGACAGCAGCGGATTGCCATTGATGGCGGCGGGCCATGCCAGTGGCAGCTTAATTCCATTAAAGTCAGCTTTAAATTTTCCAATGACAATCCTCTAGTACAAGGGAAGAAAATAATTACTACTAATTATATTTTTGATTTTGATGATTATGGCTTTAGTGATGGTTACGCCACCGGTGAAGCACAAATTTCCAGTGGAAATCTTGAATTGAAAACAGATTTTTTTCCTATGGTTATTATAAATCAAATGTTCAATCAAATATCTATTGAGATGTTTGGTGGTGATACAAATTATGACAGATGGAGCCGACGTTACAAACTTCAAGATACTCAGAAAATAGCCATTGAACCGATATTACACTCTCAGAAAGAAGTATTACTACAGGGTGATGAAGAACGTGGAGTCGGGATGATGATCACTTATCCCAATGGAAGCATTGAGCATGTACGCAAGATAAAGCCTGATTATGAAAAGCTACTATCGATGAAATAGAAAGGAATGTTTTATTTTACATATTCATGGAGGAAGAAGTTGAATTTTCTAAATAAGAATTATGCGGTTATATCCTTTATCGTGCTGCTTTATGGCTGTGATAACACTCCCGACCGCACTCTGTCTCCACCTCAGAATGCAAAGTGGGTCGACGTGGTCTTCACGCTTCCGGCAGATACCGTTCTTTTACCAATGGAAGTTCTTTACCGTTCAAATAAGTGTAAAACAGTGCGTTATAACTCGAGTAATGAGCCTCATGATATTCCCGGTTATAACGATTTCGAGAAGCCATTCGGTCAGCAAGGAAGCAGCAATATCTGGTGGGCACATATCGCCATTGATGGCGGCGGAAAATGCCAGTGGCAGCTTAATTCCATTAAAGTCAGTTTTAAGATCGCTGATAGCAATCCTCTCGTTAAAAGAAAAGAGGTTTTAGCTACTAATTATATCTTTGATTTTGATGATTATGGATTCAGTGATGGTTATGGAACAGGAAGAGCAAAAAAAGTCAGTGGCGATCTAGATATCAGAACAGATTTTTTCCCAGAAATATTTATTAGTCACAAATTCAAAAAAACGACACTGGAGTTATTTGGTGGGGATACCCGACACGAAAAATGGAGTCAACGTTACAGGGTTAATGATATTAAAACTATCGTTATAAACCCTGTCGTACATTTTAATCGAGTAGTTATACTTGAGGGACCAAATCAATCTCCAGGAAATATAATTGTGACTTATCCTGATAGTAGTAAGCAAAAAGCTTTGTATACAGAACCTGATTATGAAAAGCTACTATCAATGAAATAGAAAAGGAATTATTTCATTTTACATTTTCAAGGAGGAAGAAGTTGAATTTTCTAAATAAAACAGCCCTGTTGCTGCCGACAGTATTTTTGCTTTCCGCCTGTTATGGCAAAACAGATCAGACGCTG